>JABHBK010000036.1 GCA_018673915.1 Nitrospina sp.
GCCCTTCGACTCAATAATCTCTGCTTCTCGAAGCTTTACAATGATTTGCTCCGGGCTGAATCGTTTCCTCGCCATAATATCCCCCTTACCAAATGGTTTTTATAAGTTTAACATTTGGACTACTTTTCGGGGGTCGGGTCAGGAGCTTTGTTCTTATTTGGGCCTCTTGCTCTTGGCCCAGGGCAAGCAATGCCGAATGGCACCCCTTCAATAGGGTTTGTCCTTGCCTTTCAGGTTTTGCCCTCTGTGATTTTCTTTTCTTCGATGATTTCTGGATTGTATTATTTAGGAATTATGCAAGCGGTCGTTCGGTTTTTTGCCCGCATTTTTTACCGGCTACTGGCTTTATCTGGAGCCGAATCCTTATCTGCCTCCGCAAATATTTTTGTTGGGATAGAATCCAGCCTGACTATTCAGCCGTACCTCATAAAAATGACACGTTCCGAACTGCTTACCTTGATGACCTGTATGATGGCAACGGTAGCCAGTACAGTTATGGGAATTTATGTTATTGCCCTCCACGATATTTTCCCTCAAATTGCGGGCCATCTGGTTTCCGCGTCTTTGATATCCATTCCGTGCTCTGTTATTGCCAGCAAACTTTCATTGCCGGAATTGAATGTACCTGAAACTATGGGGGATTTGCCCCAGACCGATAACAGCACCAAAAAAGCTTCCAATTTGATGGTCGCACTGGTGGAAGGGGGTTCTCAAGGGGTTAAGATGGCTGTAGGAATCGCCACCGTTTTGATCGTGGTATTAGGGCTGGAAGCTTTGGTCGATCTGGTGCTTGCTAAATCGTTCGGGCAAAATCTTTCTGTGCAAAATCTGCTGGGCTGGCTGACCGTACCCTTTTCGGCCTTGATGGGACTACGTCCTGAAGAATGGCAACTGGCCAGCCAAATTTTAGGTTCGAGGTTTGTAGAAACGGAAGTATCCGCATACTTTGCCTTGGCACAAACCCAGGTAGCCGAACCCGCGCCGTTTACCCAGAGGTCAGTAACTATATTAACTTATGCATTATGTGGATTTGTGCATCTCGCCAGTGTGGGAATTTTTGTTGGTGGCCTTACTGCTCTGGTCCCATCCCGGGCTTATGACATTACTGTGATGGGCGGACGCGCTCTATGGACAGCTTTTTTGGCTACGGTCCTCACGGGTTGTATCGCCGGAGCACTTATCATCGCCTGACTCTTATATCCGGATAGGTTTAATCGCCCCATCTCTTCCCGACTAATCCTTGTCTTTATCTTTGTCTTTGCCCTTGTCTTTATCTTTGTCTTTGCCCTTGCCCTTGCCTTTGTCTTTGTCTTTGTCTTTATCTTTTCCCTTATGCTTGCCTTTATCCTTCTTATGTTTTTTTGATTTTTTATCTTTTTTCTTCGCCTCAACGGTGGGCGGGTCAAATGGTTTTATCAACAGACCTGAATCAAAATTCGCCGTAAAAAAAAACAGAAACACCACTGCAAGACATATCATTTTTGTCATCTGGAACATGAAACCTCCTGAAATATAAATTTCCTTTAATGTGACCAAAATATATAGTTAGAAATATAAACCATTTTCAAACCTGATTGGACTTTCTTTTCGAGGACGCCCTTTTTTCTGAACTATCCCCCCTAATAGGGGGATAATTAAAGCTGAAAGCGGCGAATGACAAGTATTGAAAACTTACCAAACAAAATTTAGGAGTTATTATGAATACGAAAAGACGTATCCATGATGGGGTCGCAGGGGCAGTTGTTACGATAGGGGTTGTGTTAGGCTACTGGATTGATCCGGTTTGGTTGCTCGTGCCCGGCTTATTGGGAGTCACGCTTGTTCAAAGTGCCTTCACTGGGTTTTGCCCTGTCTATTTCATTCTCGACAAAACCTGCAAAAATCAGGAAAAATAAATATCCAGGGAAAATAGGGGTTAAACTGAACATATTTTGCAGAAAGATTTGGGTGCGCTCTCGTTTTTTCTGCCCAACCAGTACGTCTTATTATTCTGACGAAGGCACGACCGCAAATTCTCCCAGGTTCCATTTGTCATGCAGTTTTTGAACCGTTCCATTTTTAAGTAGTTCTTTTAAGCTAGCATCAATTTTTTGTTTCAGTTCAATATTTCCCTTTCCCATAACAATTCCATAATTCTCTGATGACAGTCTGGACCCCAGAAACCTTGCGTTTTGGGTCAATTCCTTATTTTTATTAAAATAATAATTTGCCTGCACAGAGTCCCCAACCACACCATCGTTTCCCTTATTAGCTAGATCAATGATCGCGTGACCAAATTTCTCATAGGTCTTGATATTTATTCCTTCATATTTTTGCAAAAAATAATAGGAGGTGGTGTTTATTTGAGCCCCTACCGTGGCCTTTATTTCAGCAAGTTGTTCCAAGCTATCGGCATTGGAAATATCTTTCCGGACTAACACCGATACCCCGCTTTGCAGATAAGGAATGCTGAAAGCCATACGATTTTTTCTTTCTTCAAGAATTGTTATCGAACTGATAACCAAATCGAATTTTTTAGTTATCAAGCCCCCAAACAATCCGCCCCACTCCACGTTGACCAATTCAAAATTGAATCCAGCATTTTTTACCACGGCTTTAATTAAATCCACTTCAAACCCATCCAGGTCCCCCTGATCATTTAAAAATGACATCGGGACAAACGTAGCGTCAATCGCAATGACGAGCTTTGGATTTTTAGAATCGCGAGAATCTTGCCCGCAACCCAGAGACCAAACACAAAAAACAGATAGAACGAATTTTAAAATATTATTTTTTAACAACATTAAATCCAACTGTCGATATAGGGAGGAAATTTAATTGCATTGGGAAATAAGTGCATCCGAACTTTTGGGAAGCTGTTAGAAACAAACTTATCTCTCTCATTTTTTGTCTGCATTTTTTTTATTTCGGATCATCAACCATTCATTCGCCAGACTCTCAGCTTGCGTAATTTCATCGGGTGTCATTCTTTTCATGAGAAATTTTTTATTGCTCATCGCTGCAGGGTCACCTTTTCCTGCTATATGGAACCACATTGAAGCTTTGACAAAATCCCGCCGAACCCCAACGCCAGTCATATACATCACTCCGACATTATTTGGTGCGTCACTATTACCCGTTTCAGCCGACTTTAGATACCATCGCATTGCCTCCTCATAATTGCGGGAAACGCCTTCCCCATCTTCATACATCACTCCCAGATTGTTCTGGGCATCCGCATGGCCCTGCTCGGCGGCAAGCCGGTACCACTTAAACGCTTCTTCTGAATTCTGTGGTACCCCCTCTCCTAAATCGTGCATGATCCCAATACCATATTGGCCTCTGGCATCGTTGCTTTCTGCAAGAGCTTGAAATTCTTTTAATGCGGTTACGGTGTCTCCACGCTCAAATGCGTTTATTCCTTCCTGATAACCGGCGAACGATGGCATAGCCCACAACAATGCCAAAACTAATATTATTTTTTTCATAATGAATTAATATATTTTTTCCAGGACTTAAATTATATTTTCCCTTAACTTTCTCAAGGCTTGGATCCTAAGCACAAAGAGAAATTGCTGGGAGTTTAGCAGCCAAATTAATAAAGAGTTCTAAAGGAACACCTCTATAAACCACTTTGGCTTTATCCTTCCAAAATCAGTTCTTTGGTTTGTTTTAAGGTTTTTCTTTGGGTCAAGAACATATCTTTTCTTCTTTTCCCGCAAAAACACGGTCCAGTGCCAAAAAGGAATTCCATTTTCCTTGTGCTATTTAATTGCCAATAAAGCACATTTGGGGAGTTTCTCCCAGCTTTGAAAGGAGTTTTCTGATTTAGCTACCTTGATTCCCAAAGTCGTGCATAACTTTCTAATGTAATCCGTATCCGACCATAGTTTAGGATCAGCAGCAGATATCCCTTGCTTATGAGCACTCTTTTTCACTGCGGCATAAGACACCTCTGCCAAAGTGGCCACACAGGCTAACCCACACCCAGTCTTTTCCTCCTGCACAACAGGTTTCATATATCTAATTATTTTTCCCTTTAGTCATTTGGCTTTTCATTTGCTTCGCCGCCAAAGCATATCCGCCAGAAGCCCCATCCACAAAATGTAAATGACGGTCTTTTCGATCAAAAACCATGCAAGTCATTAAAGCAGAATCTGATATTTGTATTCCATACACTAATGATCCCGCATGCATCTGCGCCTCCAGGTACTCTACAAGCTTTTCCCGTTGTTCCGTAGTGCTATCTATTGTCATACGTAAAGTGTCATCAAATTTTTGGAAATCAGAGTTTTTGGTCAAGGTGTTCAAATAAGCCTCTCCATCTAAATCCCCGATTCGAAGCCCAAACTTAAAAATAATTTTCCCCAGGACACATGCTCCTCTCAATAAAAGGGGATAAACCAGACGTGTGAATAAGTTTTTATTAAAGGTCCTTACTTTGGTTTCAGAAGACAGCAATTTAGCATTCAATGTCACCTTCAATTGACTTGGACTGATGGGGCTATAGTCTTTTTGTGTACCATAAATTTTTCGTATTTCGTCTATGAACCTTGAATAAGTCCCAGCATTGCTTAAATCATCATCCCCTCTGGCCAAAACCATGAGGCAAACCGTTTCACCTTTTTTACTATGGATGGGTTCCCATCTACATTCCAATCCATCAAAGAGATTTTTATCTTCCTTGTCATCTGAAACATTTTGAATTTCATAAGTTGCGGATGTCTCTGGATCTTTTATAAGTTTCTCCGCATAGGCTAAACCGCCTCCAGAAAACATGGCCAACGTTCCCCATGGAGAAACCTGCATCTTGGCAATCCGCACCTGGGCTCCACCTTTAACCACAATTTTTACCGGCACGATTCCAATCCTGAGATCCATTTCAAAGCTAGCCTGGGCAAGCCTTCTCGTGCCATTTAAAGCTTTTTCTACAGGCTTGCGAAGGGATTTTGGAATAACGAATGAGGCTCCATCCCCACCAAAAACAAATGGGATCTCAATATTTTGGGTACAATTTAAAACGGAAATAATAGAAGAGGCCCCTAAAATATTTACATCCTTATAGCGTCCGCTTTCAATGGCTTTGGTTGAGCCCTTAATATCAGAAACAACGACCATCCAATCATCAGGAACAGTATGAAAATTTTTTGCATCGGTTACCCCCATAAAATCCATGAAGATAGGCAATTCAGCATAAAAATTTTTAGACGAGTCAGAATTATTCTGCATTTTATTTTTAGGATGGATTTAATGGAATATTTTTAGATTTCCTCTTTATCTTGTTCGATAGGCATAAGCTTCCAATTTTTTACTAATAATGTAGGAAGACTGGGTAGATATTTTTTCGATTAAAAAAGGTGCAACTTATCGCGCCAAGAGCGTAATTAATGTTTGAACAAGTACAGGTTCACCTTGTTTGGAGGAACCCAGATAAATAATCAGGGAATGGAAAACCCAATACGATGAGGAGTGGCATCATTATGGATTTTATTATCAATTCCTAAATGAATTTTTACAACTCGATACAGCCGAAAAATATCAGCTTTTAACTTTTATGTGAATTGGGAAAAGGTCTTTTACTTATTGGGTTCGGCATATAAATTAAGTAATTGTTCAACCTTAGTGTTGTGCCCGAAATGATTTCTTATATATTCCTGTGTGTTTTCAATATTCTTGCTTTTCATGAATCCATTTAAACAAGCAATGATCCCATTATAAATATCATCCTCATTTTTATAATTTACAACATAAGCATTCTTTCTGTGCTCAACGAAATAGTTTGCCACTCCTGAAAGTGTGAATACGCAGGGAACTCCAGACATAAGTCCCTCCAAGAAAGCTGAGCCAGCACTTTCTACAGTTTTTGAGACGGGAGTGTGGACAAAAACATCAAATGTTTTATAAAGAGCTAATATGTCTTTTTCAAAATTAATGCAAATATAGGAATTATCGGGCAAGGATTTTAACATTTGATGCAACTCAACACTATAGTCCCCTTCAGTGCCAGCTAAAACTAAAATGGCATTCGGAAACAAATCTAAAACTCTTTGAAATGCTGGAATAATATAATGAATCCCCTTCCAGGAGACAAACCTGGAAACTACTCCAATAACGGGTGTTCGCTTGTCGGGGTTGTATTTATTCAATAATGATTGAACTCGCTCTTTCTTTATGTTGTCATAAATTGAAAAATCATAACTATACTCAATTAGCTTAATTTTATCCTGAGAAACCTTTTCTAAATCTATTAATGATTCTAAGCTGTTTTCACTGGTAGCGATTATTTTAGTGGCTAGTTTATTGCAATACCAATCGTACCAAACCCCTTTGGGGTAGTAAATGTGATGCATATCAGAATAATGGCGGGGAATAATTCTTTTTGGAACACCACAGACTACAGCTGCACTTAAACCTAACATTCCGGCCCACAATAGGTGGCAGTGCACTATTTCAGGTTTATATTTTAGAATAAGGCAACATAAATTATAAAAAATTGAAAACGCAGAAATCTTGCCAGAATAAGGAATCCTTATACACGTGATTCCGGCGTCTTTCAGATTTTTTTCGAACAGTGTTTCTTCATGTGAGAATAAACAACAAATCGGATGGTATCCTCCTGTTCGTATTCCAAGAATATCGAGCTCAATTGAGGGTGATGAATTAAAGTGGGAAATTACAAATAAAATGTTTTTTTGATTCATGTCTTTCAAAACTCTAAATAAATTTAAAATGTTCTTCGTTCAGTTAATTTATGAACCTTCTGTGAAAAAAAAACATTCTTTTGAGACTCAGCGAAAAGCTTCATGTCAAACTGTCAAGTGTTTGATCTGTGCTGGTCTCCCTCCCCGGTTTTAGCCATTCCCCTAAAAGAAGGACTGCGCTCGAGTAGCTGTTGGTAGGTTCCCTGTGCGA
>JABHBK010000040.1 GCA_018673915.1 Nitrospina sp.
AAGATTCAACCGAACAAAAAATAACTGAAAAACCTGCTTGAAATCTGTAACCGGATTCGTTTAAGGTATTAGATATACTATCCGATACAATAGTTAATGATAAAAACCGATTCAGGGCTTGCGTTGATGACCTTTAAGCTGAACAGGAATAATTTGAGTTTTTGGAAGTTGATCCTTTTGGGGGTCATCATTCCATTCTTTGTACTCCCGTTCATACACTACCATCCTGAAACAGAACATAGCCACAGTGAAGGTGCAGACGTTCATCAGCATCAGGGACGTTACCATTCCACGACTTTGGAAGCCTATGCTCATCTTGTCAACGGGCATTTTTCCGATCATGATCTTGATGACCGTTTTCATCATTCGAATATACCTGAAGAACAGGATGAAGACGATTCTGGATTTTTTATCCTGGCTAAGAACTCCAAGTCTTTCAAACAAGGGCTGACCTTCAATCAGTTTGGACATGCTTCACTCATTTTAATTCCCAATACCCGGGTTGCCGCCTCTACAGGCTCAGAACCCATCTTCTTCAAATCACGAACCAGCGAAAGTCCTCATTCTTCGCGTTCCCCACCGCACGTGATTCTGTAACCCACTCTTTAATTTTATTACGGTTTAAAAACCCGTAGCGATGTGAATTGTATCCGTACTTTGTATTTTCGTGCGGCGGATACCATTTGAAGGAATAGAAAAATGAACTGCATCCTAAAAACCCTAAGGGTTTTCATGGTTTTGGCTGTTTTTTTTCCGTTGACCTCATTTGCGGAAGAAAAAAAGGAGCCAACAAAAATATTAACAGGGTCCATAACCCTGGCTCAGGCATTACAGATTGCCTTGATACAAAACCCTGGTCTTCAGGCTTTTTCGTATGAAGTGCGAGCCCGGGAGGCTCAGGCTCTTCAGGCTGGTTTGGCCTCTAACCCCAAACTTCAGGTGGAGGTAGAAAATATAGGGGGTTCGGGGAACTTTAATGGTTTCGACCAATCCGAAACAAGTGTTCAGCTGAGCCAGTTGGTCGAACTGGGAAGCAAGCGGCATCTCCGAAAAAACTCGGCAGTCTTATCGAAAGAATTAGCCGGATGGGATCAGGAGGTTAAACGTCTGGAAATATTAACCCGTGTTGCCCAATCCTATATCCATGTACTAAAGGCTCAACAATTAGTTGCTTTGGCAGGTGAACGGGTTCAATTGGCCCAGAAGTTTTTAGACGCGGTTTTAGAGAGAATTCAAGCAGGTAAGGTTGCGGCAATAGAAAAAATTAAAATGGAAGTGGCTCTTGCCAATATGCGAATTGAGGAAGAGCGTGTCAAATTGGAATTGCAAAATGTTCGCAGGACACTGTCCCTATTATGGGGAGAAACAGAACCAAAGTTTGACGTGGCCCTGGGAGACCTATTTTCTGTTCCTGATAAAGTTTTGAAGACAGTTCCCACATTATCAGCAAATCCGCGTCTTTCCAAATGGTCAACAGCTCTGTCTCACCGGCAGGCGGAGTTGGATGTGGAGAACTCTAAAACGATTCCCAACCTTACATTCAGTGGAGGTTTCCGCAGGTTAGAGGAGAACGATGATAACGCTCTGATATTTGGGGTGACTGTTCCTCTGCAGTGGTTCAACCGAAATCAAGGAGGCATTGCTAAAGCTCAGCACCGTTTGTCTAAAGCCCGGGAGGAACAAAAAGCAGAAACCTTGAGAATGAAGGGAGCCTTAATGCAGGCCTACAGTGAAGTATCTTTTTCACATGCAAAAGTGATCTCAATCAAGACAGGGGTTTTGCCTGGAGCGCGCCAAGCATTCAACGCTATCAGCGAAGGATATAGTTTTGGAAAATTTAGTTTGTTGGATGTTCTGGATAGCCAGAAAACATACTTTCATGTTCAAAGCCAATATCTTGATGCGCTGGCCAATTACCATAACGCGGTTACCAATGTGGAGCGTTTGTCCGGGATTGATCCCGTCACTAGAGAAAGTTCCGCGGATACCGGGAAAGGAGGCAATTAACCATGAACGGAAAAATTTCTTTCGGTGCAATTGCCATTCTAGTTTTAGGAGCGGTGCTGGCTTGGGGCATCATGAATATGGAAAATCTACAAATCCCACAAGGTCATGAAGAGAATGGGGAAGAGTCCTTCCATAATGAATCTGTTCCTAGAGGAAAACACGGAGGTTGGCTTTTTGTGGAAAAGGATTTTCAGGTAGAAGTAAAAATATATGAAAAGGGAGTGCCTCCACAATTCAGAGTTTATGTAATGGACGCAGGAGGTAAGCCTGTAAACCATAATGAAATCGGCATGAACATCATATTAAACAGGCTGGATCGGGTCGATACCATTGGCTTTAAACCTTCGGGAGAATATTTGTTGGGAGATAAGGTGGTTGCCGAACCGCATTCTTTCGAAATGATTGTCAAAGCGAAATGGAAAGGGCAGGCTTTTCAATGGGAACTTTCTCAAATTGAAGGCCGGGCAGAATTTTCGTCAGAGACAGTTAAAAACGCAGGTCTGGTTTTTAAAAAAGCTGGGCCAGCGAAACTGGTTACAACAATACGTTTACCCGGCGAGATCGAACTTAACGAAGAAAAGTTGGTCCACATTGTTCCGAGAGTTGATGGCGTAGTTAAAAAAGTGTTTAAGGATCTGGGCGACCATGTTTCTACCGGGGAGATCATCGCTATTTTGGAGAGCCGGGAATTAGCGGAGATGAAGATCGATTATCTGACCGCCTCCAAGAAGGTCGACCTGGCCCTGGCTGACTTCGACCGGGAAACACGAGTTTTTGAAAGCACCCAGATTATGCTGGATCTACTTGAGCAGGAACAAGATCCGGAAGAAACTTACCGTAAGCTCAAAGACCTGGTGATTGGACAAAGCCGGGAATTGCTCATTCCCGCCCATGCCAAATTGAAACTGGCAAAATCTGTTCACAGCAGAGAAAAAAGATTGCTGGAAAAAGGTATCACCTCCGAATCGGAGTACTTACTGGCATTGGAGGATTATAAAAGCGCCGAGGCTCGCTATATCGCTTTGCGTGAAAAGATTGCCTACGATGGCGAGTGGTCTCTTCGGAAAAAGAAAAAAACTATGGAGATGGGCTTGCTCAACCTTGAAACCGCCAACCAAAAACTGCTGGCATTGGGTTTGAGTCCGCAAGTGGTGAGCCAATTGCTGGAACAAGATGACCAGAATTTTACCCAGTATGAATTACGTGCGTCTTTAAATGGAACCGTTATTCAGAAACATTTAACGATTGGGGAGGCGGTCAAAAAAGATGATGCAGTTTTCCTCCTGGCGGACCTATCCGAGGTCTGGGTGAATTTTTCTATTCCGCAAAAAGAACTCAAAAGAGTTCGGTTGGGACAAAAGACAATTCTCAAGGAGGGACAAAAAACTCTCAAAGCGAAATTATCTTATCTCAGTTCGGTCATCGATGAAAAAACACGAACAGTGACCGGGCGTGTGGTCCTTCCTAATAAGAAGCGCAATTTACGGCCCGGTGGGTATGTCACGGTAGAACTTATTCTTGAAGAACGAAAAGTTCCAATCGCTGTGGAACCAGAAGCTATTCAGGGTTTTCGTGACTGGTCGGTAGTCTTTGTTAAATATGGATCCCTGCTGGAAGCGCGGCCTTTGGAGCTTGGTGGAAACGATGGCAATACAGTGGAAGTTCTGGAAGGCTTGAAAGCCGGAGAAGAGTACGTTGCGGTGAACAGTTATGCGGTAAAGGCCGAGATTGAAAAGTCTGGCGCTACCCACAGCCATTAGGAAAGAGACCATGTTAAAAAAGATTATCGCATTTTCAATTCAGCAAAGATTTTTTGTCATTGTCGGGGCATTGGCCCTGATTGCGCTGGGCTCGTATAATTTTTCGGTTCTTCCTATCGACGCAGTCCCGGACGTTACTAACATCCAGGTACAAATTAACACTGAGGCGCCGGGATTCACCCCGCTGGAAGTCGAGCAGCGTATTACCTTCCCGATTGAAACCACCTTGTCGGGCATACCCCGGTTGAAGCGTACCCGTTCTATATCCCGTTACGGTCTTTCTCAGGTCACAGTAATTTTTGAGGACGGAACAGATATTTATTTTGCCCGCCAATTGATCAACTCCAAACTCCAGGAAGTAAAAAGTAATTTGCCGGAAAATGTGGAACCCGCCATGGGTCCCATTGCAACTGGGCTGGGAGAAATCTTCATGTGGTCGGTGGCGGCTGAAGCTGGATATCGTAAACCCGATGGTAGTTCCTATTCTTCTATTGAGCTGAGAACTATTCAGGATTGGATCATCAAACCGCAATTGATGAATATTCCCGGAGTGACCGAGGTAAATAGTCTTGGCGGATATGTCAAAAACTTTCAAGTGTCACCGGACCCGCAACAATTAATCGCATATGATTTTTCTTTTAGGGATGTCATTGCCGCGTTGAGCAGAAATAACCAAAACAAAGGAGCTGGATATATTGAACGCAGCGGTCAGCAATATCTGGTGCGAACTCCCGGTCAAGTATCGGGTGTGGAAGATATAAAAAATATCGTGATTGGTTCCCATAAGGGCGTTCCCATTTATATTAAGGATGTCGCAAGCGTGGGTCTGGGCAAAGAGCTGAGGACGGGTGCGGCAACCAAAGATGGCGAGGAAGTAGTGCTGGGTACCGTATTTATGCTCAAAGGTGAAAATAGCAGAACGGTTTCGTTAAGAGTCGCGGAGAAAATGAAGTCTATAAACCTGACCCTTCCGGAAGGCGTGCAAGCGCAAACCGTTTATGATCGCACTCATCTGGTCAATGCCACTTTACAAACGATACGTGACAATTTGCTGGAGGGGGCGCTCCTGGTTATCGCTATTTTATTTTTGCTGCTGGGAAATTTCCGCGCGGCGGTGATCACCGCATTAGTGATTCCTCTTTCCATGTTGTTTGCGGTAACGGGAATGGTGAGCAACCGGGTCAGCGGTAATTTGTTGAGCTTGGGTGCCATAGATTTTGGCATCATCGTGGATGGTGCGGTGATTATTGTAGAAAACTGCTGTCGACGTCTCGCAGAAGAACAAAAACGCATGGGTCGGATTTTGCACCAGCAGGAGCGATTTGAAATTGTCCAGAATTCTGCTTGCGAAGTTTCCCGTCCCAGTATCTTCGGCGTGTTCATCATTATGATTGTTTATTTGCCGATACTTACCCTGACTGGCATTGAAGGCAAAATGTTTCAGCCCATGGCTTTCACTGTGTTGACGGCTCTGGCCGGAGCATTGATTCTTTCCATCACCTTTGTTCCCGCGATGATGGCGCAGTTTGCCTCCTCTTCCTTCATTGAAAAGGAGAGCGGTTTTTTAAAAAATGGGGTCTATTCCTTCCTGCTTGATTTCACCTCCAAAAACCGTGCGTCGGTGATTACTTTTGCTGGAGTTCTGGTTTTGTTAAGTGTTTTATTGAGCCAGAAAATGGGCAGTGAGTTTCTCCCCACTCTGGATGAAAGGGATTTCGCCGTTCATGCTCTCAGGGTTCCGGGCACCAGTCTTTCTCAAGCTGTTTCCATGCAGGACACATTGGAGAAAAAAATAAAGGAATTACCGGAGGTGGATTATGTTTTTGCCAAGATAGGTACTGCAGACATCGCCACCGACCCGATGCCCCCCAGTGTGGCGGATGTGTTTGTGATGGTGAAACCCCGCGACCAATGGAAGGACCCTAACCGGGAAAAAGCCGAACTGGTGGAGGACTTGGAAAAAAAACTGGCGGAAGTTTCCGGCAATAAATATGAAATCACCCAACCTATTGAAATGAGATTTAATGAACTGATTTCGGGCGTACGCAGTGATGTAGCCGTTAAAGTTTTTGGAGATGATCTGGACAAGCTTCTTGAATTAGCTGATGAAATAGAGCATGTTCTCGCTGATATCCCCGGCGCGTCAGATGTAAAAGTTGAGCAGGTTACGGGGCTCCCGGTCTTGACGGTCGAAATGGACCGCCCGGCAATGGCCCGCTTGGGAATCAACGCGGTCGATGTTCAGGAAGTCGTGGAAATCGCGGTTGGGGGTAAAAAATCTGGGCAGGTTTTTGAGGGAGACCGACGGTTTGATCTCATTGTACGTTTGTCGGAAGACATCCGCACAAACATTGACTTGCTTAAAGAAATTCCCATCCCGTTAATCCAGGATGGAGAAGATAAATCGCACTCCAGTTTTTCCAAGTTCATTCCACTTGGCACGATTGTCGAGTTCAAGGTCATCAAAGGGCCCAATCAAATTAGTCGGGAAAATGGCAAGAGGCGTGTGGTCGTGACCGCTAACGTAAGAGGCCGCGACCTGGGTTCTTTTGTTGAAGAGGCGCAAAACGCTTTACGAGAAATAAACGAACCGGGTTACTGGGTGGAGTGGGGCGGTCAGTTTGAGCATCTCATTTCAGCATCACAAAGATTATGGGTGGTCATTCCTCTTACTTTAATTTTAATTTACTTACTTTTATTTGCGGCGTTTGGTTCCAATAAAAATGCCCTGCTGGTGTTCACCGGTGTGCCCCTCGCACTCACCGGTGGGTTTCTTTCTCTATGGTTGAGAGGCATTCCCCTGTCGATTTCTGCGGCAGTGGGTTTCATCGCTCTTTCCGGAGTCGCGGTGCTCAACGGAATGGTGATGATTACCTTCATCGGTAATCTTCGTGATCAGGGGGTTCCTTTGGATGAAGCCATTCGCCAGGGATCCCTCACACGTCTAAGACCTGTTTTGATGACTGCACTCGTGGCTTCATTGGGATTCATTCCCATGGCCCTGGCGACAGGAACGGGGGCTGAAGTGCAACGTCCATTGGCAACAGTGGTCATCGGTGGCATTATTTCATCTACGGCCTTGACCCTGGTGGTCTTGCCCGCCCTTTACCACTGGTTCCACACCCCTTCCCGGGGGAGGGAATAGCACCGTATTTTGAGGCCGAGTTAACTTTTACCAGCAAAAAATCTATGGCTAGTTGGCCCCACGCCTAGTGGCTGGTTCTGATAATCACATAAGGCATTGATTTTATGTGTTTTATAGCTATGGGATTGGTGACGGTTGTGGTATCTTGTTGCCTAATTTCGAATTACTTCCACGCACTCAACAGGAAATCTTATGAACAGAGACCAGATTGCTATTTATCTTAATGAGCATCCCGAGTTTTTTAACGAATACCCGGAACTGTTGAAAAAAATCAAAGATATTAAAGATGAAGACCTGCCCATCGAGCCCATGAGTACGTTGAGCCTGGCTGATCGGATAATCAAACGAGTTCATGATGATAAGGAACATCTTAAAAGCAAACTGGAATGGCTGTTCGAAATTTCCCGCTCCAATGAAAAAATTCAGGATCACTTGTTTGAAATAGAAAGGCTGGTTTTGACCAGCACCAATCTGGATCAAATGGTGGGTCAATTGAAAAAAGAAATTCCTAACCGGTTTGGCATTCCCAACGTCAAGCTATGCCTGGTCAAAGGTTCTGACCCTTGTATGGAAGATCGGTTGCGGCAACGTTATAACGGTAACCTGGATGAATCTGTGAAATTCATTTGCCAGGAGACTGCCGCAAGCTGGTTTACCAATGGGCTTAAACCGGTCCTGCGCAGCGAAATCGAAGAGTCCGATGTGTTCGGTCCGAATGGCAACGAAGAAATTAAATCTGAAGCCTTGATCCCAATTGTGGCGCAGGACGCCATGGTCGGGGCGATAGCGTTTGGCAGTCCCAATCCTTTTCATTTCCATGAAGGTCTTGGCACCGAGTTTCTCGAACGCATGGCTGATAAAGTCTCCATTTCCATCAACAACATCCTCCTCATCGACCAGCTCAAAGACCAATTGGTCATCAACTCCTAGGCAACCGGCGAGCCGCCGGTTGCAATGTGCACGTGATATTCTTCCTCCGCTCTCGTGCCCCGGAGGGGTAATAGCTTTTGCCGGCGAGAGAAAAGTTGTCTCGGCTTGAAAGGATTTTCCTGCAAGTCGCCCTGACAAGGGGGCTTTAGGGGGTTGTTTTAATCTGATAGATCTTCTACCAATAATATTTGAGCACTATTATCCCCTTATGTTCACATGGGGGCATGATATGATTCTGCATCCAGAGATAGCGTAGAGGTGTGGTTATGGGGACATTTTGGAAAGCCTTTTTTGGGGCATTTGCTGGCAAAGTGGCTGCGACCATTTTTATGTCCGTCTGTTTTATTTTGGGATTTGGTCCAAACAAATGGGCGGAATTTATGACAAGAAATTTATCGTCTTGGATTACGCCGACAACTGCTCAAATTGTTTTTTTAGTACTAGGAATTACAACATTTGGGTTTATTGTTTTTCCTTATTTTAATTTCCGTTTGCCTTGGCGTATATCTTGGGACTTTAATGAATATATTGTTTCTCTTTCTTCACAAAGGCAGTCTGTGGGGAAATCTGGCGATATTATGCTTTATGGCGATGTTGAATACCGCATAAATGGATTTCAAGTTAAAGGGAGGAACAACTCCAAAAAGCCAATTGAGAGCATAAGCGGCTATATACGATCGAATAACACAAATAAGACCATCCCAATTTTATTAGAAGGTATGCCTCCTGAGGAAACGCACGGAATTCCAGGTAGGTGTGAATTTTGGGTAAGAGCAATATTCCCTAAATCTACACAGGATAAAGAGGGATACACCATTGATGATTTTTGGAGACATTTTGGTGAATTTACATTTGTTTTTGAATATGAAAACAAAATATATGAAAAAAACATTCTCCAAGAAAACTATTGAACAATTAATAGAGAAGTTAAAGGAAGAGGCAAATAATGGCATCCTTCCTAAGGAAGGACCAAGGGTTGTTCCCCGACACAACGATACTTAGAGTCGGGCGCAGAGCAACTAGGTTGTTACCATAGTTATTAAAATATTCGAAGTGCTCATTAAGTGGTTAAAAAACAATGCAAGACTTTAATCCTGTTTATCAGCGAATTCAGAAGTTAATAGAGTTTTCTGACATTAAATGCCATTGACTAAAAATAGAATTTCCCCGATACTACAAAATCACCGAAAATAGATATTAAAGATAAAAAAAGTTTTTCTATTTATTAAGCGATTTTTCAACGGTAAGTGAATGTTTATTGCCCTCACGGCTAGTGGCGGGGGCTTTTTTAGTTTAAGGTATATAAATAATGATACGAGAAGCTAAATTAGAGGATGCGCAAGCCATCCAGAATTTGATCTGTTTTTATTCTGAAGACGGCAAAATGCTGTTCCGCACCTTGGCAGAAATAGAAGAAAACATTGCTGATTTTCTGGTTTACGAAAAAAGCAATGAAGTCATCGGAATTTGTAGCCTGAAATTTGGCTGGGACCGATTGGTAGAGATCCGCTCTCTCGGTGTGGACCCGCGTTTTCACCGGCAGGGCATCGCTACGAAAATGATTCAGGACAGTGTTGAACGGGCTTTGTTAAATGAAAACTGCGACACGGCCTTTGTGCTGACCTACGCAGTAGAGTTGTTCACCAAATTTGGATTTCAAATCGTTGATAAAATGGAACTTCCGCAAAAGGTTTGGAACGATTGCCAGGCCTGTTTGCATAAAGATAATTGTGATGAAACGGCCATGAGCCTTTCATTGTTGCCACTGAAAAAATTACCGTTGAAAAATCCGCCGGTCTTGAAAGATTCTGGAGAAGTCCTATATTCCTAAGATAAGGATAAAAGGAGAATTAAGCCATGTTAGGTCCAATTTTTAATGCGTTGACAGGATTAAAAAACGCGTCTCAAAGATTGCAAAACAGTGCTAACAACGTTGCCAACATCAACACCCCCGGCTTCAAGAAAAGCGATGTCAATAGTGTGGACATCCAATCGGGAGGCACCCGGGTTAATGATGTTTCCAAATCCAATACCCAGGGAGGTTTGATTCCAACTAACAATCCGTTGGACCTGGCCATCAGCGGCAATGGTTTTTTTCAGGTGACGAATCCAAACGGAGGCACCAGCTTCACCCGATCGGGAAGTTTCAAACAAGATGGGGCGGGGAACATTGTGGATGCCAGCGGCAATGCCTTGGTACCGGCAGTCAACATTCCCGGAAACAATACAGGAATCAGTGTAGATAGTAGCGGGCAAATTTCAACTCAAGTAGACGGACAGCCCGAAGTAGCCGGACAGATTCAGCTGGCCAATTTTCAAAATCCATCTGGATTGTCAGCGGCGGGCGGTAACCTGTTGAACGAATCGGCGGCATCGGGTGCGCCAGATGTCGGTGCTCCGGGAGAAGGCGGAAGAGGTACAGTGCTCTCAGGGTTTCTGGAAGGTTCCAATGTGGACATCACCGAAGAGATTGTCGATCAGATTGTGGCCAAGGCGGCATTTAAAGCCAATATTAATGTCATCAAAACCAATGATGAATTGTTAGGCACCATCCTAGACATCAAAAGTTAATCCCCACTCGGCGTGGGGCCGGCTGGCAATAGATTTTTCTTTCCTGTTATTCCAGAAAATTAATGATTGAGGAAAACCAAAACTATCTTGTCACCGTTGAACGGTTTTTTCTTTCCCTGAAAGATTCGGGAATGGCACTTTCTGCTACCGACTACGATCTTATTCAGCAATGGGAAAATCGGGGTATCCCGGTCAATGTTGTTTGTCGTGGCATCGAAAACGGAGTCGCCGAATTTGAGACACAGAGGCAAACTTCACGGATGGGTTTGAACTACCTCAAAGTTTATATCGAAGAGGAGCTGGAGCGATCGCAGTTATGAAAAGTAAAACTGTCAACTTGATCAACTGCAGTACCTGCCGTGACCAGCAGTATGTGGTTTCCAACCAAAAAGGCAAAGTCCATGCCGAAGCCTGCAAATGCTTCGCTTGTGAAAGTTGTCAGGGAACGGGAAGAATTTTGGAGGAGGACTCCGATGGCATCTCGCGAATCCGCGAATGCCAATGCGCCGATTTTTCTAAGAAACTCAAACTCTTTAACCAGGCCGGAATTCCCGGCAAGTTTGTGCATGAAGGTCTGGATAATTATGAAGCCAACAGACACCGGACGCAGAAAGATGCGCTAACACGGTCACGGACTTTCATCAAAGAATTCAATCAAATGAAAGGCCATTATAGCCAAGGCCTGATTTTCATGGGTGACCCTGGACTGGGGAAAACCCATCTTGCCGTTTCTATCATTAAAGAACTGATTTTAAAACATGGGGTCGAATGCAAGTTTGTCGATTTCTTTGAACTGCTGCGCGACATTCGCCACGGTTATGGTGAAGATATCTCGGAAGGCGAATTTATCAATCCGTATGTAGGCGTGAAAGTGTTGGTGATTGATGAGCTAGCCAAAGGCAGGAACACGGATTGGGAACTGACCGTTCTGGATCACTTCATCTCTACTCGCTACAATGATGACGACAAGGTGACACTGGTCACCACCAACTTTAAAGATAAGCTCGAAGTTGGGCAGGAGGATAATAAAAAGTCCGCACTTTCCAATGCCCGTTATACCCTGGAGGAAAAAATCGGCCCGCGCATTTTTTCCCGATTGATGGAGATGTGTAAGAAGGTCCATCTGCAAGGTAAAGACTTCCGCCAAGTTTAATTTTTCCCCTTTTCGGGTTCATAATTTAGCCCTTCCCTGTTGCCGATTTCTATTCCAAGTCCTATATTGTATAAAAGGACCAAGGTTGGCTTGGTTCGTAGTCTTCCTCCTTGGCCAACGAATTTCAGCTCTTTCCCTTCCAGATACATTGCAGATAGGAGATTAAAAAATGCCTACTCATGCCGAACTTGCAAAAGTTCACATTGCGAAACGAGATCTCAAGCTTAGCGACCCCTTGTATCGCGGGTTCCTGAACGTCCTGTTCGGTGAAACCTCTGCTAAAGAACTCACCCATGAACAGATTGATGAGCTCCTAGAACATTTTAAAAGTCTGGGCTGGGAAAATGAATTTACGCACTCTACAGATGGAATAGGCCGCAGGCAAAGTGAGCGCACGCCCTCTCCCCCTTCCCGCGGTAGTGGTCATCGGCCGGCAACGATGGCGCAGATTGGGTTGATTGTATATTTATGGCAGCACGGGCCTGGCATTCGCCACAAGTCTATGCAGGCGCTGGACCATTTTTTAAATCATCATTTTCATATTGGGGAGTTAAAACAAGTCAAGGCCGGGCGGGTTCCAGGAATTCTGGGAGCGATAAAAAATATGGGAAAAATGTAAAGCATTCTTCAATTTACTAAAGCCTGAACTCGCGCTTTTAAAGTGGGCAATACATCCTTTTCGAACCATGCGTTTTTGCGCAACCAAATGTTGTTTCGCGGACTCGGGTGGGGAAGCGGGATCACGCCGTCCTTCCAATAATGTCTCCACGTTTTGACCGTTTCGGTTAATGTTTTTTTCTGTTGTTTCCCCAGATGATATTTTTGAGCATATTGCCCAATTATCAAGGTCAGGTGAATATTCGGTAGCCGGGCCAAAAGTTTTTCACGCCAGGCTTCGGCGCATTCCGGGCGGGGTGGTAAGTCCCCGGACTTACCGGTTCCGGGGTAACAGAACCCCATTGGTAGCAGGGCAATTTTTTTAGCGTCATAAAATATTTTTTCATCGATTCCCAGCCAACTCCGCAGTCGCACTCCGCTGGGATCATTGAATGGAATTCCCGTATCATGAACCTTGCGGCCCGGTGCCTGCCCCACGATCAAGATGCTCGCTTGCCGATGCGCTTGCAGGACGGGTCTTGGACCCAAAGCCAAATGCTCCTCGCATATGCGGCAATCCTTTATTTCTTTTAAAAGCGAATTTAAACCTTTGCTCATTAGAATAAAAACTTTCGTAGAAGTACTTTTCACCTATGAAGTCGGAGGTTTCGTTTTGAGCAGGTGTACGATTGCCGCTTCGGTTTCTTTATACCGTCCCTCTCCGAAATGCATGTACCGAACTATTCCATCCTTGTCTATCAGATACATTGCTGGCCAAAACCTGTTTTTGTAAGCTCTCCATAGTTGAAATTTATTGTCGATAGCCACCGGGAAAGTTAATCCAAACTTTTTTACTGCGGCAATGACGTTATCTAACTTCTTCTCATAATTAAATTCTGGTGCGTGAATTCCCAAGACTACCAATCCTTGATCCTTATAAGCTTGATGCCATTTTTGCACATGAGGCAATGTGTGGATGCAATTTATACAACCGAATGTCCAGAAATCGATGAGAACCACTTTTCCTCTCAGTTCAACGATAGAATGAATTTCAGGAGAGTTGATCCAGTTTTTCAAACCCGTAAATTCGGGGGCGGGGTACATTTTTGGCAAAAGTTTTCCTGGGTCCGGTTTATCATGCGCCAAGGTCCAATTTGAAAAAAACATTCCGGCCAGAATAATTGCGATGATGGAAAAATATTTAATTGATTTCATGACAAATGGAATACAAAATAAAAAAATGTTTATCTCAGGTAAAGGACCACCTCGATACGTCGTGCCTATTAACCCAACCTTACAGGCTTAATGCCCAGGTCGGTATTTTACCAATAAAATGACTGGGTGAGGGTAGGTCCAAAATCGTAGTGAATTGATTATAAATCACTCATTTCTTTGAGGTTGAATTTAGAATATTGCGGACTGCTGCTGGTTTTAACAGGGATGAACAAAAAATGCTGAAGTAGGCAATCTTAATTGTTAAAATTTCATTTTTTGAATTAATATGAAAATTATGAAACAGACTTTATTATTTTTAACCTTGTTATTGTGTGGTCCCACTTTGGCAAGTGGAATTGAGCCTGCCCAGGAAATGGAAGTGAACCTTTCTGAGGAGGAAAAGAAATGGCTTCAAGCTCACCCGGAGATCAGGCTTTCTCCTGACCCCGATTTTCTTCCTATCGAATATATTGATGAATCAGGAAAGCATGTAGGAATTGCCGCCGATTACATAGCCTTGTTGCAGAAAAAACTGAAGGTTGAATTCAAAACCTTAAAGTTTAAAAGCTGGACGGAGGTGCTTGAAAAAACCAGGAACAGGGAATCGGATATGTGGGGAGCGGCGACCCCCACCCCTCAGCGTCGTGAATATATGTTGTTCACAAAACCATTCCTCGAACTGCCTGCGGTAATAATTGTCAGAAAAAAAGTTGACCGATCATTAACGCTGGAAGATTTGAAGGGAATGAAAGTGGGTGTGATTGCGGGTTATGGAATTCACGACCATATCGTTAACAACTATCCTGATCTGCAACTGGACCCGGTTGAAAACATAAGTGCAGGTCTGAATAAGGTTTCATTTGGAATGATTGATGCCATGGTGGCAAATATAGCGTTGGCTTCGTTTTATATTGAAAAAGGAGGCCTGACCAATTTGCGGGTGGCTGGGGAATCGGGTTTTATCTATCGCTTGGCTTTGGCAATAAGAAACGACTGGCCGGAGCTGGGCAGCATTTTGGATAAAGCCCTGCTTCAAATTACATCTAAAGAAAGGAAATCCATTTATAGAAAATGGGTATCCCTGGAACAGGGTGTCTGGGCCAGAATCAAAAATATTGTAATAAGCATTGGTGTGGTTTTGTTTATCACAGGCGTTATAACCATTTTATATTGGAATCGATCTCTTAAAAGTCAGGTTCAGAAAAGAACTCAGGAAATCAATAAAAAAAATGTTGAATTGCAGGAACTGAACGAACTGAAAAATAAATTTCTGGGAATAGCCGCGCATGATTTACGTAACCCTCTTACATCTGTTATGGGTTTTACCGATTTGATTTTGGAAATGGATTTAGATGAGCAAGAAAAAAGGAAGTACATTGTGACTATTAATCAAGTTGGTGGACAAATGCTCAACTTGATTAACGATTTGCTGGATGTTTCGGTCATTGAGAGCGGAAAATTTGAAATGGTATTAAGGCCAGAAAACCTTAAAGAAGTAATTGAAAATAGAATCCAGTTGATCAATCTTATTGCTCAAGCCAAGCAGATTCAGATTAAAGCAGAGTTAGACGATGTTCCTGCAATCGAGTTGGACACGGAACGGATTTCTCAGGTTTTGGATAATCTTTTGAGCAATGCTATTAAATTTTCGAAATCTGGAACAACGATTCTTGTATCCCTAAATAGTTCTGATAATAAAATAAATTTTTATGTTCGTGATGAAGGCCCGGGTATTCCGGAGCAGGAGTTGGGTAAATTGTTTGCGCCGTTTGAGAAGCTAAGTAATAGCCCAACGGGAGGTGAAAAAAGTACAGGTTTGGGGATGGCAATTGTTAAAAAGTTTATTGATGGTCACAAAGGACAAATCAGCGTTCAAAGCAAAGTGGGAGAAGGAACCGAGTTTAAAGTTTCCTTACCCATTAACTCAACAGTTTTATAAGTAGGAAAAATATATCAGGGGGGAAATTAGGGTACGCGGGAGGCTTCTCCTCCTGGATTAGCCTCCCGCGTTAATGGGTTAATTTCAACTTTCCAACTCTACCTTGGTGGAGGATTAGGAGTTAGCCAGTCATCGAAATTATCCCAAACTTGTTATTTATGCTCCGTTTCCGGAGTTTATAGGGTTAAGTCAATTTGACGAGTCCAGATTTTCGTCATCGCAATCCACATTTTTTTGTGGCTTTTTTGGGCGGCCCTTCTTTTTTGCCATTGCTTCGCTCAATGGATTGTTAAAAAAAGAGTTCCAGTATTCATTACTGAGCTTTTTACTGGAAAGAACCTTTTTGACTTTGCCCTTTTTATCAAATATTTTGACTTCATGAAACATGGTACACTCCAAACTTTAGTCCGACTTGGGTGATGCGCACCCTGGTTAGGAGGATACATTTAAAGCGCCTCCGCCCGGGTAATCAACATCTTTAGGTCGGTTTAGCCCCTTGGGCCAATGATTTTTATGATCGAGTCTTCTAGTACTAATGATATCTGTAATTTATGATGTCAAGTACCTGACCCAAGATTTATTTCATTGGCCTGTAAGCTCTTATCGGAGGAAGATTTTGAAACATTTAGCATTATTTTGGTTTTTTTCGGCAATTTTATTGGTCTCAGGATGTGATAAAGAATTGAAAGAGCATCCCTTGCCTGAAAGCCTGAAAAAAGAGCTGGCCCGGAAGGCCGACCCGAATATTCATAATAATGATGTAATTGGCATCATTTCGCTCGATCCTGCCCTTAAAGTGGCCTTGCGGCCCAGTGCAGGTCTATTCATTTTTGCCCGACCGGAAGGTGTGGATGCCGGGCCACCTCTTGCAGTTAAACGCCACAGTGTTTTTAATTTTCCCTTTGAGTTTGAGATCGGGCAATTAAATACCATGATGGAGGGGTCCCAGTTTGAGGGAACCATGAACCTGACAGCGCGTTTGGATCAGGACGGTAACAGAAAGTCCAGCCCTGGGGATGTAGAAGGAAAAGTGCAAATCACCGCCGGACAAAAAGGCGTTCAACTGGTGCTCGATAATCTGATAAGTCCGTCTGCCAGCAACATACAGGGAACCGTGAATGTGAGTGAGGCATTGCAGAAAAAGATTCCGGCAAACGGTACCCTGTTTATTTTTGCCCGGTCTGAGGGGGTGAAGCGTGGCCCACCGCTGGCAGTAAAAAGGATCGCCGAGCTCAAGTTACCCTATGATTTTGTTTTGGGACCGCAGGATGTCATGGTTCCGGGAACAGTCTTTGAAGGCCCGATGGTCCTTGCCGCGCGGATAGATGTCGATGGCGATGCACGGGCAGGTCCGGGTGATATTGAAGGATTCGTGGGCGCCCAACCCGGTGATAAAAATGTGCAATTGCTATTGAATCATCTCACTGGCCCTGCGGCCAGCGGCAACTAATAAGGGGCTTTTTTAGCCGAGATAAATTTATTCCAGCTTATAAAAGATATTGCAGTCCGCTCCACGCGGAGTGGCCCCTTAGTACCCCTGCGGGGCATGAATGCAAGTGAAGAGAGATATCACGCAGGGGAGGCAGTTGAGCAAGGGCTCGTTGTACCCTTTCAGGGCATGAAGGCTAATGAAGAAATATCACAAGCCGAGATAAAATTATTTTAGCCTAGAAAAGATATTGCAGTCCGCCCCACGCGGAGTGGTTAGAATTGAATTTGAATTCCCATGCTGGCGCCGTAGGTGCCGCGGGTTTGGTCGGAGAAGCGGCTGTTGAGATGAAGGTAAGCCAGGGTATTGTTGTCCAGCGAGACATTGGCTCCCAGATTGCCTGCGGCCGTGTTTTCATAATAGGAGCCCTCACGATAGTTAACGAATGTATCGCTGACTTTATAGGTCTGTTCCAGGCCAGCGAGTACCCCGCGATGTTCCAGTTCGCCTCCAGCCGTGAGGGTCAAACGGTCATTGATTTTTGATGTGAATTGTTCCCCGACATGGAAACTCCCTTGCACCAGATGGCGTTCTTCAAAAGAAAAGAACTGGCTCTCGTTTTAATCTTCAATGAATGAATAGCCGAAGGTGAACCCCAATTCGGTTTTCCAAGTATTTCTTTGATTGGAATCAGGATGGAACGTTTTGCTGATATGGGCTCCGGTGATGATCTCTTTACTGTTGCAATTGGCAGTGATGTTGTCCTTACCGGAGCTGGTGGTATTGGTGAAAATATCCCGGGTTCCATTATGCCAGCTTGTTCCGGCGACAAAAAAACCACTGGCTTTCCAGTCGCCTAAGTCGGCAAAGTCTGTTGCGTTCACTCCGGCAAGCAAATGGGTGCGCGAGACATCGTGGTTCCGATCAATTTCCAGCTCGCTTTTTTCAATGGTGAATATCAGGTCGAGCTTGTGTTGCTTTAAGGGATAGATGAAGTTGATGCCGTAGCCGTAGTTTTCGTAGCCGAGTACGGAGCTGTTGGTTCCGCGTTTGGAGTAGTAGGAAAACGGTTCCGCCCAGAGTTTGTCTTCCTTGAATATTGCGGGAGCGGCAGAATACCGTTTTAAGGCCGAGCGCAGGTTGAAAGCTCGCAGACCCAGCAGTTCATCGACACTCTCCTGCGCCCCGAGCCCGACCGACCCGGCAGAACCCTGCACCACGGTATTGCCGCTGAGGTCTTCGAGTGTCAAAGTCCCCAACGTAGTTATATCGTAGAAATAGGCCTGACCGAAACCTTGCTCTATTTTCAGGGTGCTTCCTGTTGTTCCACCATTAACTTGAATTGTCCCAACCACAATACTTCCTTCTTTCAAAGTCACAGTAGAATTATTGCCGGCAAATCGAAAGGACTGGCCGGTGTCTGTATTAATGATTGAGCCGCTGTTAACAAGGGTATCGCCGGAATCCAGTCTTATTACAACTGTAGACGTTGGACCAGAGATGACACCGCCGGCGTTGTTATTGATCGTTACCCCAGTTGAATTGTTTATTTGTATGACAGCGGCTGTAGTAGTCCCGGTCAAAGTAATGGTGCCCGAGTTGTTGATGGTTCCGCCGCTATTTGTAGCAAGGCCTATGGCCTGACGGCCAGCAGAAATCGTACCTCCGGCATTGTTGGTGATGGTATTTCCACTGGTAGTACTATTTAGGAGGATCGCATTGCTTGCTGTGGAAAAGTCTATAGTGGCGTTATTGATCAGGTCTACATTGGCGGTATCGATGTCCTGCTGGTTGGTGGTGTCGGCAGATATAGTGGTGTCCACAGAGACAGTGACCGCCCACACCTGAGGGGGAGTCGCTACTAAGATTGCAATCGCAATGCAATATAGAAGGGCTCTCTTCCAATATGAAATGTATGGCGCGCAGAACTTTTCCATCAGGAACCAGAACCCTTTGAATTAAAAGCAAAAAACTAGCCATTGTAAATGTAATAGGATTTTTACTACCCTAATATGGGGGGGGTGTATTGGCAAGCTAAAAATATTAGCTAAATCGAAATTAGCCCAAATAAATCAAGCTTGGGGTTTGCGACCTTGCAGAAGAAAGGGCAGGAAAATGGTTAGTCCCATACACAGCCAACTGAAGACATCGCCGTAGGCGCTGTAGAAGGTGAACCCTCTTTGGCGGGGGGCGATTTGGGTGATCTTGGCCGCCTCAACAAAAAGATCGGTTTCATCACGCAGGACGCCGTTAGCATCAATTGTTCCCGAGATGCCGGTGTTTGCGGCGCGAACAATGGGCACCCGGTTTTCCACCGCCCTTAGAACCCCCATGCTCATATGCTGGTAGCTGGCGGCACTTTTACCAAACCAGGCGTCGTTAGTGATGTTGACTAAAAAGTCGGCACCATTTTTGACCGCCTGCCGGATCAGGTCGGGAAAAATCAATTCATAACAAATAGAAACCCCCGCCTTGTGTCCCGCCACATCGAAAACGGTAGCTTCTTTCCCGCGCCCGAAGTCGCCGATCATCTCCACCATTTTTTCAACGAAGAACAATATTTTGCGGAACGGTACAAACTCGCCAAAGGGAACGAGGTGGATTTTGTCATAACGGTTTTGCGTTTCTCCGGATTCAGACACGAGGTAGGCGCTGTTGTAGTGAATGATTTTATCGTCGCTGTTTTCTTTGTGAGGGCTGCCGAATAATATTGGAGTTTGAGCTTGTCGCGCCAGATCATTAACAAATTGGGTGCCTGCCACATGCTGGTTATAGAAAAACGGGAGAGCGGTTTCGGGCCATACAATTAGATGTGGTTTTGATTCGGCGGCCTTCAGAGTCAGGTCGCGGTATTTATTAATGACCTTTTTCTGATAAAGAGGATTCCATTTCATGAACTGCTCGACGTTGCCTTGGATCAGTCCCACCGTAATGGTGGATTGTTTTTCAGCATCAGGGCGGTTCATGGCAACGCTTCCATATCCCCACCAGCAGGCGAAAACCAGAAAGGTAACGGATAAAAATCGCACTCCCATCTGGCCGGGTTCCCGCCACGATTTCCAGGCTAAATAGAGTCCAATATTGACCAGCATAATGAGCCAGGAGACGCCGTAGACTCCGGTGACCTCGGCCATTTGAATGACCGGCAGGGTTTTGAATTGGGAATAACCCAACCCCAGCCAGGAAAAGCCAAACTCGGAATGTGTGGAGCGGATATATTCCAGCGCGGTCCACAGAACCGGTGCGAACAGAAAAACCAGACCTCGATTATCTTTGCAGACCCTTCTTATCAAATAACAAAAAAGTGCTGTGTAAAAAGAAAGGTAAGCCGCCAAAAGGCCCAGAACCATGAAACTCACTATCGGGAGAAGGCCTCCGTAATTGATCATGGTATTGGTGACCCAGTTCAGTCCCCAGGAATAAAAAACCATTCCAAAAATGAATCCCAACAATGCGGAACGTTGCGGAGTTTTTGTTTCAATTGCCGATAAAAGAGGGATGAAGGCAAACCAGGCGAGAATTTCAAAATTAAAACGTGGGAAGACCAGAACCCATAATATTCCGCTGATTACGGCGAGTAGAAAGGGGCCTGGTTCTTTAAGCATTAGGTATTTCGCCAATACTGGTTTATATTAGAGGGTGAAACTTAAGGTTCAAAGTTAATACTTAAGTTTTGATAAAACAAAAATTTAGGAAATTTTTAAAACCTGAATTCAATTCTTCGTGGATTAGAAGTTTCCTCTATAAATAAAATTTTACAATTAAAATATCCAGCGTAAGGATCATAGCTGGAACACTATATATTTTGGAAGCAAAAAAACAACTTCTAGAAAACCTGAAAAAGGTTTGCCTGTGCCGAAGTATCAAGGCGGGTACCATCATGACTGCGATTCGTGGAGGTATGTTGACCTTTGAAGCCTTGAGAAGAGAACTCGGTGTGGGAACGGGTAATTGCAAAGCCAAACGATGTCGACCTAAAATTGAAGAAAGAATCAAGGACCATAAAGCCACCGGGCCACGCCCGGTAGAAGTAGAGCAAGAACCCGTCAAGCCGAGCTAACCGGTTGTATGCCAGTGAACGCTATTGCTCGTTGCCACCGGCCGCTGGCCGGAGTCTTGATATGGCTTCTTTGATGCGATGAACGCCTGCCTCAATTTTGTCTAAGGATGTGGCAAAGGATAAACGGGCGTGCGCATCGGCCCCGAAAGCAATTCCTGGAACGATGGCGACCTTCTCTGCAGATAACAGGTAATCAGTAAAATCAATTGAGCCTTTAATCACTTTGCCATTTCCATCCTTCTTGCCGTACACCCCTGAAAAATCTGGAAACGAATAAAAGGAACCTTTGGGTTTGTTGCAAGTCACTCCGGGAATTTTTGATAGTTGCTCCACAATGATATTGCGGCGTTTTTCAAATTCTCGGACCATTTCATGAACTTCATCCAGAGGACCGGTTAAAGCTTCGATGCTGGCCGCTTGCGACACGGCGCAGGGATTGGATGTGCTTTGGCCTTGTAATTTTCCTACCTGTTTGACAATTTCAGGATCTCCGGCGGCTATATAGCCAATCCTCCAGCCTGTCATCGCATAACTTTTAGAAACCCCATTGATTACTACACACTGCTTTTGCACTTCCTGACTTATCGATGCGATGCTGGTGTGCTGGAAACCATCGAACACAATCTGTTCATAAATTTCATCAGTGATGATTAATAGATTGTGCCGTAAAGCAACTTCTGCCAACTTCTCCAATTCATTTTTGTCATAAGCCGAACCGGTTGGATTGGAAGGCGAGTTGATTAATATTGCCTTCGTATTCGGGGTGACCGCATTTTCAATTTGTTCGGGAGTGATTTTAAAATCTTGCTCCGCCCCGGCATGAACAATGAGAGGTCGGGCTCCGGAAAGGATCACTATTTCAGGAAACGATACCCAGTAAGGAGCCGGGATAATGACTTCATCTCCAGCCTGCCAAAGTACCTGCGCTAAATTGTAAAACGAATGTTTGGCGCCACAGGAAGCGAGGATCTGATTTTTTTCATAAGACAGTCCGTTATCCCGTTCTAATTTGGTGATGATGGCTTCTTTTAATAGGTTGCTTCCACCCACGGGGGTATAACGGGTTTCATTATTTTGTATGGCCTTGATACCCGCCTGCTTGATGCGTTCCGGGGTATTGAAGTCGGGTTCGCCAGCTCCAAATCCGATAACATCTTCGCCTCGGGCCTTCATCTCCTTGGCCTTGGCATCTATAGCCAATGTCATTGAAGGGCTGACATTTTGAATTCGTTCAGAAAATTTCATCGGATAGTTTTTTTCAACTCCTTTATAACTCCGCGCGGTACAAGTTCGGAGACATCCCCTCCGTGCCGCGCAATCTCTTTGACCAGGTTGGAACTTAAAAAAGAATATTCCTGACTGGGAATCATAAATAATGTTTCCAAGGATTCGTCGAGCTTTCTGTTCATAAGGCCCATCTGCAGTTCAAACTCAAAGTCAGTGATAGCGCGCAGTCCTTTAATCACTACCGAAGCTTTTTTGGAATGAGCCAGAGAGGTTAGTAAATTGTCGAAAGGAATCACCTCAATTTTGCTGAGATTTTTTGTAGCACTTTTAATAAATTTCACCCGGTCTTCAAGAGAAAATAAAGGATTCTTGTTGGGGTTCAGCGCGACAGCAACAATGAGGCGGTCAAATAGTTTCATAGCCCGTTTCATTATATCAATGTGGCCAAAAGTAACGGGATCAAAAGTTCCCGGATAAAGAGCGATGCGATTACTTTTCATAAGAAACCCTTGCCGAAAAAGCAGGATTATATCCTCAAAATAAAATTTGGCAAATTTTTAAAAAGCAATTTTTGGTTAATTCTCATGTGAAAAACGAAAATAAAGACATGCTCCTGAGTTTAGACTCCGCAAAAAGGTTAAACCCCTCTTTTTTGAGATAAATTCCAGGAATGAAATATTCCCTCGCTTAGTTACTACTTCCCCAAAATTCAAGAGTTTTGGGGAATTGGCAGTGAATTTTTGTAAAAAAGAAAGAAAATGTAAATTAGTTGGATGACTTGAATCTAGAAAAACCCTTTAAATGCAATGAGTTTCTCGATTTGAATTTGTTAAAATATTTAAAAAAAGTAGGTGAAATTTATTTTTTCAGGGTCCATATTTAAGGGGAGCAATAAATTAACTTTGTCTCTTATATATTCTTTATTTTAGTTCCCCAAATTTTCTTGACATTATGCTTGAAATTCCTTATAACATGGCCTCATCTAGAAAAAAGGGCAGAAGGTTTGATTCGAAATACAGGTCAGAAATTGAGAATTAAAAGCATGATTCGTTCCGTAGCACCCGTATTTTATTTGGGAAGTTTTTATAAAGAGGAGCGTTTAATTTTCTGATCTAACAGGCCCGTTTCGATGCCATTTGACGCAGGTTTTATTGCGTTAGCTGATTTATTTTTATTTGTTGTTTGTTGTTTTGATTTGTTTAGAAAGTTTGTTTTGTTTAGAAGTTTTTTTAAAAGTTGTTCAGTAGTTCAGTGTAGGTAGTTGGGGAGTCTCAAAGTTTGCGAATGGAGAGGTTCCTCGTATTTATGTTTTGTTCTTAATAGGAGATTTCTTTTATGAGGCTAAACAGAAGAAAATTCTTGCAGGTGAGTGCTGGTGTAGCGACAGCTATGGCATTGACGAGCAAGAGGGTTGGAGCACAGCTGAAACCCGTAGTAAAAGTAGGGAATCCGCTGGAAGCTTATCCTGACAGACGTTGGGAAGAAGTCTATCGGGATCAGTATAAGTATGAGCGTTCTTTTACATATTGTTGTTCTCCGAACGACACCCATCAGTGTCGCGTACGTGGTTTCGTACGTAACGGCATCTTGATGCGTATCGAGCAGAACTACGATCATCATAAAGTTCGTGACCTGTATGGTAACCAGGCTGACGCTGCGTGGAATCCTCGCATGTGTCTGCGTGGAATGACATTTCCCCGCCGCGCATACGGTCCTTATCGGAATAAGTATCCGATGATCCGTGTTGGTTGGAAGCAGTGGGCAGACGACGGTTTCCCTTATTTGGATAAAGAGAACCGTGAAAAGTATAAGATGACAAGCCGGGGAACAGACGAATTCGTTCGTATGACCTGGGATCAGACCTTCACCTACCTTGCAAAAGGTCACATTGCTGTTGGTAAAGCTTACA
>JABHBK010000027.1 GCA_018673915.1 Nitrospina sp.
CAACGGTTCGTATTAAATACGAATGTGAACTGCTCTTTCGGATGCTTTTCGTCGTAGACGTATGTGGCCATCCGACCCAGCTGCCAGTTATAGACTTCAGGCATTATATAACCTCCTTATTAACATTGGTTAGACGTTGAAAATGATCAACCCCAGACCAACTATTAGGGAAAAAAAATCTTACTTAAAAAAACAAAACACAAAAAAAGCCGGTTAACCCACACCAGCCCTTAATTCATAAACCTCAATACATCGGTCGCAACCGCCATCTCGGCTTTCCCAATCCGGGAAATCGATCTGAATGGCTTCAATCACCATTTCATCACAGATACTTTCTGGATCGTCCACCCAGTTATAAGTCGGGAATTTACATAGCGGACAAGGTGATCCTTGCAAATGGATATAATCCTTATCTTCATCCGTTATCTCTCCGGGGTCGACATACTTACTCATCAGAGTATCGAGATCGGTAGCCATGGAGAGAAGCTCTTCGTGAGTCAGCTTCTCAGTTTTCCATAACCCTTCAAAAATTCCCTTTCTCTGCTTCTCCGGGATTTTACGGTAAAAGTTATCAAATTCGCGGTACCGCGCTTCTTTGGGCAGAACGGAAACAACACCCATGCGTGCCAAACGGGAATCCACATACATATTCCACAAAAGCCTGAATCGTGCTGTAATCAGATTCTTCACCGATGGGTTACCAGGGATAAAAGCGTCTTCATAGTCGAATTCGGGGTCGACCATATCCTTGGCATGCATAAATTCCTGAATCAGAAACGCATCAAGCTCCTGGGCTTCTTCGGGATTGCTGAACCGGCTGGCCAGAACCCGCATTTCAATGATGGGATTTCCAGAAACCCGATTGAGAACATTGGAACCTTCATCTACTTTATTAATCGCCCTTTTGACCGTTACTTCCTTGATCCGCTCCTCAAATTCACGGGCCAGGTCATAGGAAACTTCCGCAGAGACTTCCTCTATTTCGAGTTCATCGTCCTCTTCCATTTCAGCGACTGCAGTTTCGCTTTCTTCTGCTTGTGCTTCATCTTCACTAGCCTCAGCGTGTTCCGCCAATTCCTCAACGGCTTCCTGATTCTCAATCTCTCCAGATTCAGCTTTTTGAGTCAGAGCAGATTTTCTAGCGGTGCGCCTACGTTTAGGTATGAGACCTACTGCTTCAAGAGCACGTAACACGTGATCTCCCAGCTTTAATCTTTCAAGAAAAAACAGACGATTTACCTTTTCAAAAGCCGCCTCCCGGTCATCTTCGGGAAGTTCATAAATAGGGTCGGCGAGAGAATGGAATTCGTCATAATCAGCACGATAACCAGATCTTTCCAAATGGTTAAGATGCCTAAAAGCAGACTCTTCCATTAATTGAGCACTATAATTGACCTTCATTTATCCACACAAAAAAAAGTTAAAAAATATTGACAAACCAGGCTAGCAAGGCAAAGTCCTGCCCTGAATTTTGAACTGATTAGCTTTTAATCTATCTCCTTTTAAAGGCCCGGTCAAGACAAATGGCCTTTATTTTTTATATTGTTAGGCCTTGAAAAAGCCTTTCTTTTCATCTTGGTACACCCAGGAAATTCAAGGTTTCCAAGTAGACCTGAAAAACCGCCCTAACCCTAAATTTTTAAACGGCTTTTAGTGGACTTAGCTAAGTTCCCACCAAACCTGATTTCCAGAATACTCAAACTCTTGTCAAATATTTTTATAAAAAAATGCATTTATTACTCCCCGATATGCTTCCAAACAACTGAAAAACCTTGTTGGGAAATACCAGGAAGGACCGGTAGATATTACAAAAGCCTCAACGACTATTTCTTATCAACCGTGTTTTTGAATTGTTCTATCTCCTGCAGTGCCTTCATGATCGGCTCTGGATCGCCTAAATCTTTGGCAATTTTACGGGCTTTTGCGATGTATTCATCGGCAGGTTCATGGCGGGAAACCATGATCTCCATCCTGCCTACCGTCAAATAAAACTGAACCAGGCTAGTCCAACTTTTGGTCAATTCAAAACAGCTACTGGCTTGGTTGAAATAATCTTCCGCTTCCTCGAACAAGCCGTCTTTAAATTTCAAGTTACCCAAATAGGTCAAGTCCTGCCCGGCACCTTGAAAATCGCCAGCCTCCCGGGTAAGAGTCAAAGCTTTAAGGTATGACTCTTCAGCCTCTTTACGTTCTCCATTACTAAAAGCCAGGTTGGCAAGATTGCGGTAATCTTCAGCTATTTCTTTTTTATCGTTCAACTTATTGGAGAGCTCAAAAGCTTGTTGGAAATTTTCTTCAGCCTTTTCCCTATACCCGCGCCCCATATTGAATTTACCCAGGAACCTGAGATCGATGATAGCCTCTTTCGGATCGTTGAGTGCCTGAGAATTTTCCAGAGCCTTTTTGTAGTAGTCCTCCTGCTTCGTGCGCTCCTTTTTCTCAACATAGATATTCGAGAGAATCCGGCAATCAGCACAAGCATTGCGATAGTCTTTAATCCCTTCTGCAATGGCCAGGGCCTTTAACGCATATTTTTCCGCATTCGGCCAATCTTCTTTTTGCAGATAAAGGTTATAAACATTTCGATTATCTTCCGCCATCTCCGGTTTGTTGTCAGATTTGGTATTAACTTCCAAGGCTTTTAAATAGTTTTTCTCGGCGTTGAACCAATCGGTTTTCTGCAAACTGATATTTCCCAGATTACGATATTCAGACATGACTCCAGGCATGTTGCTATTGTCCTGATGAGCCTTCAGGGTTTTTTTGACCATCTTTTCCGCCACGTCCATTTTTCCAGCCATAATCAGAACATTTAAATAACTGCCATAGATATCCTGAATGCCTTTGTGGTCCTGCAATTCCTGCTTGAGTTCAATGGCACGTGTATAGTTTTCTTCGGACCCGGCAAAATCCTGCTTTTGCATTAAAATACTTCCAAGGTTCCCCAAGGACGAACTCAAGGCCGCCTTATCACCAGATTTCTCATGAATGGAAATAGTTTCTTTTGCCACCTCTTGCGCCTCATCCCAGTCATTGGCCATGAACGAAACATTACCTAAATCACTCAACAAGGTCAGTTTGAGTTTGCTGTCCTTCTCGACCTCAGGCTTTTTAAGGGCTTCTCGGATTTGCTGCTTCCTGCTTTCCAGGTATTTGGGCTGAGAAAAAATAACCATCAATTTATTCTGCACCTCTTGAACCGATTCCATCTCTTTCATCGCTTCATACAAATCACTGGCCCGCATCAGATAATCTTCCGCCTGGTCATACTCTTCATTCTTAATAAATATATCTCCCAGCGACTCACACTGCTGGGCAGTTCCTGGTCGGTTCTCATGTTTCTCCATCAGCTCCAAAGATTTGAAATACTGCTCTTTGGCACCCTCCCAGTTTTTCTGCAAAATTTTAACATTACCCAGGTTGGCATAACCTCTGGCTTCCCCTAACCCATCGCCCAATTCCTGCATGGCCTTCAAAGACTTCTCATAATGTTCCCATGCCAGATCGAGCTGGTTTTTGTTTAAATAAATATTTCCCAAACTCCCAAGGAGATAAGAGTTCCTGCGTTTATCCGAATCACCCACCACCTCTAGAGCTTTTTTGAAATTAGCTTCCGCCTCGTCGACCTTCTCCGTTTGCCCTTCGCTGACCATCTGCAAGTAAACCCCCGCCAGATTGGCATAACAGATTCCCGCTGAAGTTTTATCTTCCATGCCTTCCAACACAGCAATGGTTTTTTGAATGGTTTCCGCTACCTTGTCCATCCGCTTCCACTGAAAATAAAACTCTTCCAGGTCCTGCAGTTTAGCGATGACCTTGGTATTTTGTCCTGTTGAAGTGAGGGACTCTACTTCCGCCAGCAAGGCAGATTCGCCCTTCTTCAAATAGGTAGGATGTTTTTTGAGGGACTCGACCTTATTTTCCAGTTGCTGGATTTTACGCTCATCCTGTTTTGCCAATGCCATAAAATCCTTGGCCTTCTGGTAGTAGTCAATGGCTTGTTCCAGGTTTTCTTGCTTCAGGCAGGTGTTTCCCAGGTATTCATTATAGATCCCCTGACCGAGGGCATCGTCAGCCTTGATCATGATCTGCAGGGCTTTTTGGTAACTCTCTTCTGCTTTATCCAAACTGCCTTGATAAAAATAAACGCTACCGAGGTTACCGAGGGAACTTTCGATGCCTTTATCATCATTAAGCTTTTCCATGAAGGTTAAGGAGCGAGAATAAAAATCTTCCGCCTTATCAAACTGCTTGCTTTGGAAAAAGATATTACCCAGGTTACCCAACACATAGGCTTGGCCTGTGTCGTCCCCGGCCTTTTCCATGTGCTTCAAAGCCTCGAGAAAATTGGATTTCGCATCTTCAATATTATTTTTCTGCAAATTCTCATAGCCGAGTTTCTCGAAATTCCTACCTTCTTCCATAATCCCACCTTCATTAAAAATATGAGTTTGTAATTAATATAGAAAACGTCATTCAAAATATAAAGGTCGCCGTCCATCCCGACCCTGCTATTCTGGAAACGCTTGTAAACAGTTTATATTTCACGGGTTTAGACTATGAATTATAATGGGCTTCCCGCTCCCTGTCAACAATACGGAGAACCTCTGCCCACTAGCCGTGGGGCAACCAGCAAGGGCTCTATCTCACGGGCAAGAATTTCGTTGGCTTGATGAGAATTCACCTCATCCCAGCCGGGCAACCCCGATCCGGTCAGAAAAACGTAACTTTATCTTGCGAGAGTGACAGCGTTATTATAGATTGACTCTTCGCTGAAAGGAACTCACGTGAAGAAAACAGAAAAACTGATCAATGCATTAATGGGGGAAGGCTCGCTAACCTTTGCCAGTAACTTGGAATACGCTACAGAGCTGGAAAAGAAAATTCCTAATCTTGAAACTCAGGAGCTTGATGGCAGTACCCTGTGGTTCGAGAACGGATCTGCCAGCGTTGCCAATACCCGTGTCATCGTTAACTCGACCGGACATATAGTCTTTTTTAACGAAGAGGGTAGACGTTTCCTCTGTACCGATCCGAATGGGCAGCCTTTACATGAAGCCTTATGGACCGAAAATAACGGAAAAATACAGCTGGCCCAGGCCCGGATGCAACTGGATAACAAACAATGGGTGGGCATTAAACCCTGCGCCAAAACTTTCCAGACGCAAATCGACATCAGCAGTCATGACGGCTGGGAAAAAATGACTCTGGACAACCTGCGCGAAAAAGCCGCCGAAGCCTGGCGCGTCCCCCTCTCCGAAGTGAAATACTTTTACGACGATGAAAATATGATTCACCAGGGAGACGGCAAATATAATATTCAACTGGTTAAAGATGGGCTCTATGCCCTGCATGAAGGCAGTTTCGATAAATCGCTTTTTATCAGTTTCATGTTCCGAGTCAACTGGGCCCGGCTGGACCTGATTCCGGTTGTCGAGCTGTTCCAGTCGACGTTGCCGGGAACCGGCGGAGCCGTGTTCGAATTCATCTGGGGCATATATCAAGATCAAATACGGGAAGAAAAACTGCCAACTTTGAGGTATCGCGGACTTCCTACTTATCCCTCAAAAGAAGCGTTCAATATTTTTTCAGCCTTTTTTGTTCCAGAAGCTCCAGAAGGCAAGGACATCAAAAAATTATTTATGGATCCCATGACCTCGCATGAGGTCACATGGACACCGCAAAAGCACGCGCCGGTTCGTTATTTCGATGACACCCAGAAAATAGCCGTCACCGTACAAGATGGCTACCTTTACAAAGTGACTTCTTTTGACGACCCGATTACTTTCCCTTACACCAATTGCGGTGGAGTGAGAAGACCTCCCATCGAACGGCAAGTTCAGGTAGGGACCCAATCGTTCACCCTGCTGGAAGGGGAACTGGCAAGGGAGGTTGTTTTCGAGCCCATCTGGGGAATCCGCCCTCAAACGACTGTTCCCAAACTACCGGCAAAACCCCCGTTCACCTGGAAATGGTTCTTCAATGGAGAGCCACCTATGGTCGATCCGGTCAAAGCGCAATACACGGTTCCGTTTTATCCTGAAGGAGCGGCAGATATTGATGAGTCTTCCTTACAGCCAATGGTACTCGACCAGATTTTCTACTATATGGAAATGGCTCCAGCCATGGCGCACCGGCTGGAAAAAATAGACAAGGTGCTCATCCATACCTTCGACACCGTGCTGGCCGGTTGTATCGACTGCACGAAAGAACGTGAATACACGGTCCTCTATAGTGACCCGGAGTTCGCGCAAAAGAACGCGCAACTGTTATGGAACTTTGCTCTGGCAAAGGACCAACTACTAAACTTGCAAAAGGTCTCTTTCTTACCAGAAAAGGATCATATCGCTCACGCCTACAGCAATAAATATGGTCTGATTTTTAAATGGATTCCATTCATGTATCATCCCGACCGCGAGGCTTGCGAAAACATGCTCAAAGCTTTAATAGGATCACTCTTGCCTGACGGATATATCTTTTTGGTTGGGCCCCGTCCTCTGGAAGGACTGTTCGAGCATTATGGATTGGAAAAGCTTTATAACGACCCGGTTTACAATATGCCATTTTTCCGCCAGCACCTGAAAATGTGCCCGGAAAATCAAGTTCATCCCGACCTCTGCGTATTCCTGTTAGAGAAAAAAGCACCGGAAGAGAAAAATATTATCCAACCTGCTTCGGACCAAGCAACCAGCGAGTTCGACGGCAACGTCCCACAAATGCGCGGCTTTAAAAGACCTAACTAGCGGCGAAGGCGCCGCGGCCTATGTTGTCATCCTGAATTCATCGAAGGATCATGCCCCGAAGGGACAAATGCAGAACTTGATAAATTGTGCTACCGCTTCCCCTTCAAAAAATTGGGCCGGCAGAAAAGGTCCGCTATCGGCCAAAAGCAGACATTTACAATTTCCAAAAAAATAGATCACAGGGAGTACCCCCCCCGAACAAAACTTTCATAGGTCGAATCGCTAAAGGCTTCAACTTTTTAGGATATAGCTTTGAGCCTAAGGGACGAGGAATTAATTACACTGCAAGATTAAATCAAAAAGCCCCATCAACCCCCTTGTAGGGTTGTGGGGCTTTAATCTATTCGTTGACCCGTCTTTTAAATCACTCGGTCAAGATCGGGCATATTCCAAATTATATTGGAATTGAATGGGATTTTATTTCATGTGAATTAATTATTAGGTGGACTCTCAGTTTCCATAACATCCTCCGAAGTAAATATTGATGGGTTATGAACTGTTCCATTTTCCATAAAACCTCCAATGTAAATATTGATGGCTTACGAACAGTTCTATTGTACAACACCCCTTCGTAAATGCAAAAAATAAACCCCTAAAAACAGGCGGGCAGAAAAGGTCTGTTATCAGCCAAAAGCGGACGTTCTGCTGGGATCGAACAAGTCATTCGGTAACTAGGCGATACTTTAGAAATAGGACCCCATCATATTCGGTCTCTTCGACAAACCTAGCTCCAAGCCGTTCAAGTCCCACGAATTTCTTACGCGAATTTGGCAATAGGAATGTCACGAAAGGAATTTTTTCATCGGCTACAGCAAGCTCAATTGCCTTCTTTAAGATATGCACACCCAGGCCAAAGAATTCTGGCTTAAGCACCAACCCGTAATCCCACTCGTCGCCTTCTTTCTGAAATCCACCCCATCCGGCATAGGTGTCGTTACAGAGGATTGCCTCATGACCAAGTCCATCACGACGCCAGCACTCTTCTTTAGTTGCAACGAATTCGGAAACTGCATTTTGGTCCCATTTGAATGTAAGGAGGGGCATGTGCTCCGCGACGCGGGCGTCAGACATATGGGCAATGATCTCGTCTGGGGAAATGTCTGTCAATCGTGCGAAGGTGATTGTGGGCTCAGATTTGTTGATCATTTAACCTTCTTACCGATAGTACGAAATCTTATTAGAGATTGATAACGAATGTACGCTATGGGTCGTTTGTAGACTTACGATCCGTGTGATCGAGCGTCCGCTTTTTCATACCCAAGTGTCATTATTCGGATATTCCGTTTCGGATTTTATCGGCTTGTCGGTAATAGGGCAAGGAAATGCTTATAGATGATAGTTAAAGGCGCAACGGCCTTTGCTAGCTTGGCAAGTATCGATCATTGAGTCCAGCGGCTCGCTGGCTATCTCATATCCCAACATTTTTTTTTGGCGAGTTCGTAGCCTTGAGATTCGGAGGAGTTTTTGACGTAGAGGTGGGGCAAATCGCTGGTGCCGAAATGCGTGATGTAAAGATACACATGTTCACGGGCGTTGATGCGCATGGCCCAGGGATCAAAATCGTCACGGTAGAAACTTTCGTAGCGTTGCATCGCTTCTTCGGTGGTCTGGCCTGATTCCGGAGTGTAATAATAATCCAGCGCCAGGTCGTGTTCGGGATTATCCTGAACTTTAATTTTGTACTCATCCGCCGCGAACATCACCGGCGCGTTTTTATAGAGCACGAAAAAATACATTTCCACTGAAGGGATTTTATCTTGATGCTCTATGAGGAACCGTCTTGTGTCTTCGGCCTCTTCTACTGTTTCTGAAGGGAAGCCGTAAAAGCACATGACATGACTCCAGATACCTACCCGCTTGGCCTGCTCCAGATTGATCTTCGCGGCTTCAATATCGGTATCTTTTTTCACCAGTTTGATGATGCGTTCGTTGGCGGACTCCAGCCCATAATAAAGCGACCGACATCCTGATTTATGCGCCATGTCCCACATCTCCGGTTCCAGCAACTGGGACTCAAACCGGATGAGTGTCGTCCAGTAAATATCGAGTTCACGTTCGACCATCATCGGCGGAAGTTTAATGAAAAGGGCCGGCGGGAACGACTCATCGGTGAACATAAAATGTTTGGCGTTGAGTTTGTTTTTCAGATATTCCAGTTCATCGACAATCTGGTCGGCGTGCTTGGCGCGGAACTGATCGATATATCCGGCACCGTGATCGCAGAACGTGCATTTCCCCCAGTAACAACCGCGTGTACCCAAATAAGGCACAAGTTTTTCCGGCGAGAAATATTTTTCCCACGGCATGCCGTCAAAGTCGGGTGGCGGCAGTTCATCGACCCGCTCCTGATAGGTATCGTTGACATGCATATTGCCTTCCTCATCTTTATAGATGAGATTGGAAACTTCAGACAGCTTGCGTTTGCCAGACAAAGCCTCCACCAACCAGACCATGGCATGCTCACCCTCATAGGTAATCATTGAGTCAAACACTTTGCCAAAGAAATGCGGCTTCTTCGCAAACTCGTCTTTGAGTCGGGTGATGATGTTGCCGCCCACTGTCACATGAATATCGGGAAAGGCCTCTTTGATTAAAGTGGCAAAGGTGATGCCTGACATCAACTGCACCGGCGTACCGATGGAGATGCCCACGACTTCGGGTTTTTCTTTTTTAATGGATCTCAACACCAACTGACGGCAGATGTCGGAATAAACATTGACCTGCTTGTCGTGAGGAACTTTTAAAAGATCTTCAGAAACCCAGGGCCGGTAAATGTTGAGGTTACTCTCGACCGGATAAAAATTGATACTGGCGGGATAGTAGCAGACCGAAATATACTCCATGACTTCCCGAAATGAATTGAGCGCCCATTCGGCTTTTTCGACCTCATAAAATTGTGGCCCGCGCATGATTTTCTTGGCTTCGGTTACCGCGCGGATATGATGGTCCAGATCAATATACTGATACTCGTTGAGCATTTCCATCAACTCGGTGTCTTCAGGACTTAACTCTTCCTGGCGACCTTTCTCTTGAAGCGCCTTCAACCGAGCCTGGATTTTACCTTTAACAAATACCAGAAATCCGGACGAGAAAAAATGGTCAAACATCTCCACGTTGATGTCTTTAAGAACCGTCTCAATACCGTTTTTACGCAGAACCGCCGCAAGACTCGGCAAAGCCAGATAAGGGGCTGTTGGCACCCATTCCGGCGGAAATATCAGCATAACCTTTTTCATATAATATCCACTCTCTACTAGGCGTGGGGCCAATGAGCAATAACTTTCTCTGGCCAGCAAACATTTTGCTCGGCTGAAAAAGCTCTTGTCCTCTACATCCCACTGAAATGGCTATGTTAACATAACCCTTATCTGCAATTTTCATCCAACCGCCATAAACCCTGTGGAAATTCTTTGGAATTGGAAGGGTTAATGCTAACATATTGCCATCACTACTATTAATCAAAATCGGGGTGTGCTGGATAAAGTTCCCTCTAAGTTTCAGGGAACCTGACCCACCAATGGCCCGGTATTAACCGTTTATTGGAGTACGAAATCAGCTATGTCGACTACAGAAACCAGCACGGAGATTAAAGCCAAAATCCTGCTGGATGAAGCAAATCTGGCATTTTCAGAAACGTCTGAACGTAAGGACAGTGCGGGAGAACGCAATCTGGAAGGTTCGGCCTGGGAAGAAGGTCGAATGGAGGGGGAGTACGACGAAACCGATTACCAGAAGATTCTCGATTTGCAAATGCGTTCCGCCATCGCTTGCGATGACCACCCTGAACTGGAAGAGAAAACAGCACAATTGTTTGAGTCCATCACTCCGGAAAATGCGGAAGAGGTCCTCCAGAAGGTCTTAAAGGATCCCGATATCATGACATTGGGAAAATCTGCGGTCACTACTTTTGTCTTGCGGTTCCCCACGGTGCAGTCCTTTGTCAACAAGGGCCACCCACTGGTACTGGCTATGGACGAATACATGCTGGAAAATGCGGATGCGCAAAACTGGCACGACTATAATAATATCGCTCAGGAAAACGGCTGGCTCTAACCAGCGAACCGCCGGTAGTAACTAGCCTTTATGAGCAGACAATGGGTTTACTCGGCTTAATGGGTGATTGCTCGTTTCATCCGATAATAATTTAATGTAATTATGAAGTTTAGACATAATCTCGCAAAAGAGACCTTTAAAGGTAAAAAGAAGAACACCGAACGGGGCGTCGAAGACCTTATCGATCCTGACCAGCGCGGGAATCACTCCAGCGCTGAAATGGAACCGAACCCTCTGAGCCTGGATAGGGAAACCATCACCCCCAAGGAACCTGTCGAGGAAGAACCCCGAGAATTGTCCCGCCGGGACATGTTTTCTTTCGGCAACTTCCTCGATTTCGGCGCAGCAGTAGAAGATGAAGCACAAAAGTCAGGGAGCTCCAAAGTCCCGCAAGAAGATGATGAGGACGATGAGCCCGAGGACCCTGCAGAATCTGCTGAAGATATCGAAGCTATCGAAGAGACGGAGGAGGAACCTGCTCCTAAAAAAGGATTTTTCAAACGCCTGATTTCGAAATTCAAATCGGACCCAGAGGAAGAAGAACTTTCGGAGCCACCCGCCCCTGAAACCCAACCCGACTTGGAAACCGCAGCGGTTTCCACCCAGGAAGATACCGCCGATTCACAGGGCAGCAGTAATATTTTTGAGTTGGAAGAGGTCGAAGACAAGGAATACGATCGGCGCAATTTATTGCGACAGGGCGTCCACTTTTTTGCCAAGCCCGCCATGGATCATGTCCAGGGAAAAATTGACAGTGTCAATAAAGCGGTGGACAAGATCACCAAGCGAGTTCCTCTACTGAGGCCACCGGGCGCCATTTCCGAGAAAAGGTTTTTGCAGGCTTGTTCCCGTTGCGATGAATGCATCCATGCCTGTCCCAAGGATGCTATCCAGCGCGCGCCCAAGAAAATGGGATTCCTCGTTTTCAATACTCCCTATATTGACCCCATGCGCAACCCTTGTGTCATGTGCACAGACCTGCCCTGTATCACAGCCTGTCCCGATGGAGCTCTGCTCCCGGTACAAGAGCTCACTGACGTAAACATGGGTTATGCCATTTTGGATAAGAAAAAATGTCAGGCCTACGGAGACACATTCTGCCAGCAGTGCGTGATCGACTGTCCGGTTCCTGGAGCGATTCATCAGCTAAATGACCAGCCCATCATTGATAAAAATATCTGTACCGGATGTGGTGTTTGCATGCGCTCGTGCAGTACCGTCAATATTCCATTGGCAATAAAGATCAAGCCACAAATGGTAGTCGAATATCAACTTCACAAAAAGCGCACAGAACAGGAATTGGCCCGCATCGAAGCGGAACAAAAGGAGCAAGAAGAAAATCTCATCAGCCAAAACACCGAGGAAGCGAACCCCGAACCTTGAATCTCTCTCCTTCCTTGCCAGATAAACACTTGCAAGTCAGCACTGTTTTCGGTACGTTAGGGGCCTTTGCCCAGATTCCCTATCCATCCCAAAAAAACTAAACGAGCATAGATGAACAACGAACGAACACACGATTGCGGAACATTATCAGACACCCATATTGGCGAAACAGTAACCCTATGCGGTTGGGTACACACCCGGCGCGATCACGGGGGACTCATTTTCGTGGATTTGTGGGATAAGTACGGCATGACTCAGGTAGTGCTGAATCCTCAGATCGATCAACTCGCACATGAGCACGCCCAGTCTATTCGCGGTAATTTTGTCATTGCGATCACGGGCATGGTACGAGCCAGACCGGATGACATGGTGAATCAAAAACTAAAAACCGGAATGATAGAAGTTTATGTCGATACTTTGAATATTCTCAACCCATCGGAAACTCCTCCCATATCACCTTGGGAGCCGCAGGATACCTCAGAAGCCCTGCGCTTGAAGTACCGCTTTCTTGATCTTCGTGGGCCCGTTTTACAACACAATTTGAAGACCCGATATAACATCACCCGGGTAGCAAGAAACGAACTGCACCGGAACGGATTCATGGAGGTGGAAACCCCCATGCTGACCAAAAGCACTCCGGAAGGGGCAAGGGACTACCTCGTTCCCAGCAGGCTCAATCCACAAAAGTTTTATGCTCTGCCCCAATCACCACAACTGTTCAAACAAATTCTTATGGTCTCGGGTATGGACCGGTATTTCCAAATTGTTAAATGCTTCCGCGATGAAGATTTACGTTTTGACCGGCAACCTGAATTTACGCAGATCGATATAGAAATGTCTTTCGGCAATGAAAAACTCATATTCCAGATGATTGAGGAAATGATGGCCGAAATTTATCAGGAAGTCCTCGATGTTAAAATTGAGACCCCCTTCCCGATCCTTAAATATAAGGATGCCATCGATCGATTCGGAACCGACAAGCCGGATATGCGGTTCGATATGGAAATCGTTGATGTGGGAGAAATTGTTCGCGGCACAAAATTTAAAGTGTTCGCTCAGGTTCTGGAGTCAGGAGGACAGGTCCGTGCCCTCAATGTTAAAAATAGCACTGATTCCCTATCGCGAAAAACGCTGGACGATTTAACCGAAATTGCCAAAACTTATGGCGCCAAAGGGATGGCCTGGATCAAAGTTCAGGAAAACGAGTTGCAGTCTCCCATCATCAAATTCTTTGAACAGGAAATGCTGGACCAAATGCTGAAAGCTTTGGGAAGCCAACCCGGCGACACAGTGGTTTTTATCGCCGACACCCCCAAGATTGTGGCGGATGCCCTCGCCCATCTCCGTCTGGCATTGGGCAAACAGATGAACCTGATTGATGAATCTAAAAACGCCTTTGCATGGGTCACGGAGTTCCCGCTGGTGGAATACGACGAAACGGAAAAAAGATATAACGCCATGCACCACCCTTTCACAGCACCTTGTGAAGAAGACATGGGAAAATTCGAGAGCGATCCGGGTTCCATTAAAGCCCGTGCTTATGACCTGGTTCTAAATGGCAATGAAATTGGTGGAGGCAGTATCCGTATCCATCAAAAAGAAGTGCAGGAAAAAATGTTTAAACTCCTCGGCATTGGTCAAGAAGAAGCGGAAACAAAATTCGGCTTCCTGCTTGATGCATTGAAGTATGGGGCTCCTCCACACTGTGGCATTGCCATGGGGCTGGATCGAATCACTATGTTGCTCACCGGTGCAGGGTCCATCCGGGATGTTATCGCCTTCCCCAAAACCCAAAAAGCCACTTGCCTGATGACCCAGGCACCTTCAGAAGTAGAGCCGAAACAATTGCGGGAACTTCGGCTTAAAGTTGATTTATCCTGACCCCATATTGGTGAAATTTCTTATCCAATCTACAGGTGAGTTTATCCCTGTATCGTTTGCACAATTGTAAATAACCCTTTGGGAAACCATTGCCCAATCCCCTTGTATTTATTAGCCCTCATTAGCTAGTTTCTCCTTGCCTCAAAACCTTAATCGGAAAGTCAAATTTAGGGAATATTTATAATTGAAAATATAAGGTTCTCTCAGAAGCTTCCGTTACACTATTTAGTAGTAAAGAAGATAAAGGGAGTAGCGCCCTTTATCTTTGCACCTCCTCCTCGGAATCCGGGAGCAGAGCGTCCCTCTGTTCCCGGATTTTTTTTTCCGGTGAGCCACCGGAGGCAGATAACAATGACTCGTTGTACCCTTTCAGGGCATGAAGGCTAATGAAGAAATATCACAAGCCGAGATAACTCTAGCCATTGAAAGCGATGGCACGCTGGCCCCACGCCCAGTGGTATGTTACCCTTAGGCAAAATCAATCGAGAAGCTAATAAACCCCTCATGACACTGAAGCAAAAAACAGAAAAAATAAAATCCCTGATTCACGAAATGGATAGCGTGCTGGTCGCGTTTTCTGGCGGTGTGGATAGCACACTGGTTCTCGCGCTGGCTCATGAAGTCCTGGGGAAAAATGCTCTAGGGGTCACCGCGCAATCCGCCAGTGTTCCAGACCGGGAAATGAAAGCCTCCCGTGAATTGGCTGGAGAAATCGGGGCAAGGCATCTAGTCATCAAAACGGACGAAATGTCTAACCCAAATTACCGAGCCAACCCGGCTAACCGTTGCTACCATTGCAAGTCAGAACTTTATTCGAACCTCAAAAAAATCGCGGATCAGGAAAATATTTCCCATATCCTCAATGGCACCAACACCGACGATCTCGGTGATTACCGACCCGGACTCGACTCTGCCCGCGAACATGGCGTACACAGTCCGTTAGTGGCAGCGGGATTCAACAAGCAGGAAGTCCGGGAATTATCCCGCATGATGGAGCTATCTATTTGGAACAAGCCAGCCATGGCCTGCCTGTCTTCACGGATTCCATACGGCCAACCGGTCACTGCGGAAAAATTATCTATGGTCGAGCAGGCAGAAGACCTCCTGCTCTCACTCGGATTTAAGCAACTGCGAGTCAGACATCATGGCGACCTCGCCCGCATCGAGCTGGGCCAAAGCGAAATGCCCCGCTATTTGGGCAATGACGATACACAAAAAATCGTTCGGAAAAAATTTAAGGCTCTGGGGTTTGAAACTGTGGTTCTGGATCCAGAAGGCTACCGCATGGGCAGTTTGAATGCGGCCCTGGAAACCAAAAAATAAAATGTTTAAATATCAACTACGACCCGAAATAAGAAAACAACTTAAAGATCCAGATGGATTCGAAAAAGGATTGAATGCTGTATTTCTCGGCTTGACAGTCTGCATGGCGGGCGTAGCACTGATGCTGATCCTCTACTTCAATAAACCGGAACATGTCCTGCATCCTACCTGGATCCTGATCCTCGGTTTCATCATCACCGGCTATGGCGAATACAAAAAATTCCGCTGCAAATAAGCGGGCTGGTTACTAGCAATACTTTATCGGGAAGGTTCTCTCGGCAGACGTGATATTTACCCTTAGACTTCGTGCCCCAGTTATATCCTCTTCATTTGTCTTCATGCCTCGAATGGGGTAGAAGAGGTAATAAGTCATTACTACTTGCCTTCCTCGCCAGTGGGCCGGACGATGACGACCCCACGCATGATGGCGGGGTGCAGTTCACAGTAATAATCGAAGAAGCCTTCATTACCGAGGGTCACTTCAAACTCCTTTTTTACATAGGCTGCGTTAAACTCTTTGTCGGGCATTGGGGCTTTTCCACTCGTCACTGTATGCAGTAACTCTTCCGTGTTGACCCAGCGTATCGTATCTCCTTTCTTAACTTCAATGACTGCCGGAATGAACGTTGACTTGATAATTTTCACTTCCACCGTTTCTGCCCAAACCCCTCCTGAACCAAAAAAGAAAATTAAAAGAAATCCGGTCAAAGAAAAAGTATTTTTTGCGGTCATTGTGGTTTGCTCCCTTCAATATCTTGCGGATTAGCAGCGCACCGGAAACCCAGATTGTTGTGTTTTAGTGTGGGGGGATACCAGTAACGTGAAGCGGACCTGAGAAAGTAGGCATCATCTGCAAAGGAGCCACCACGAAGGATGACAAACTGTCCCGTGGTCGGGCCTAACGGATTATCTGCCGGTTCTGGAATAGCACTCGTTTCATAATAGTCTTCGCGGTACCAATCGCCCACCCATTCCCAGACATTGCCGTTCATATCATGAAGACCTAAAGCATTAGCCCTTTTTTGTCCTACGGGATGCGACTCGTTTTTCGAATTCCCTTTATGCCAGGCGAAAGCATCATCCATATCCCAACCCCAGGAAAACCCTGAGGTTGAGCCTGCCCGCCCAGCGTATTCCCATTCCGCTTCGGTGGGCAGCCGTCCTCCAAAAGTCCGGCAATAAGCATCCGCTTCCGGCCAAGATACATTTTCCACCGGCAAGTCCGATCCCTTGAAACGGGCTGGGTTGATGCCCATTGCGCTCTCATATTTTTTCTGGGTGACTTCGTAAACGTCAAGGTAATAAGCATTGAGGCAAACCTTGTGCTCCGGTTCCTCAACGATGAACTCCTCACTACCCATGATGAAACAGTCTGCTTTGATCAGCACCATGTCCGAAACGTTGGAAGCTAACAATTGTACCGGGGACACAAAGGCGAGAAAGAACAAAATGGCGAGCCATCGTTTTTGGAAGATGCAATGTCGTGACAAAACCTGTCTCATTGTCTCCTTTCATAAACGTGAAAAGTCACGTTTCGACCGGTTAGCCTTTTAGAGGAATGCACTATTATTTTAACGGCTTTCGCCAAAAAAGGGGAGCACTATGGAGGAGACTTAATTAGCCTTCACCGATTGGCTCGGGTGCGAGACTTCCAGAACCAAACATTCTTCTTCGCACACAAAAGGCCCGTGCACTTCACCTGGAGGGCGACTGGCAAAGTGACCCGCTTCCAGCCACATATCAAAGGCTTCATCATAGAGGCGACCGGAAACTATATAGATTTCTTCCGGGTAATCATGCGACTTGGCACCAAACTTTTTCGTATCGGCTCCCGTCTGAAACCGAGTTAACCTTGTGTAGTCACCGGTCACATCATCCATAGCCAGAGTTAACTGCTCCAGCATTCCCTCTGCACCTTCAATCGGTTCCCATGCGCTGGAATTTTCCGCATTCAGCACATTCCAATATTTCGTGGTGTTTTTACTCATACATCCCCGTTATTACTCGTTAGACTCGGAGTTGTTTTTTTGGAGGGCGATAATACCCAACTCGCGGGAACGCAGGGTAGCGTCTTCCACAGCATTCATCATGGTCGTGCGCAGTCCACCTTCTTCCAAAGCGTGCAGTCCGGCAATAGTGGTTCCTGCGGGAGAAGTAACCATATCTTTAAGTTCGCCGGGGTGTTTACCACTTTCTCTGGCGAGTTTGGCGGAACCCAGCACGGTTTGGATGGTTAAGGCATTGGCCACTTCGCGCGAAAGACCCATTTTGACTCCGGCATCAGAGAGCGCTTCGATCAGCATGAAAATGTAGGCAGGTCCACTGCCGCTCAATCCCGTCACCGCATCGAGGTGACCCTCTTCAACATCGACCGTGCGTCCTACTGCTTCAAAAATTCGGTGGGCGGTTTTCACATCCACTTTGGTGACATGTTCGCCAGAGGCGATGGCGGTCACGCCTTCCTGGACCAGTGCCGGAGTATTAGGCATGGTGCGCACAATGCTGAATTTATTATTTGTATCTCCACGTAAGTCTCTATCCATAATGGCAATGGGAACTCCTGCGGCAACAGATATCACTAACTTGTCACGATTCACCAATGAACGAATATCTCCGAGGACTTCGCTCAAAATCTGCGGTTTGACCGCGAGAATGATGATGTCACATTTCTTGGTCAGTTCATGGTTATCTGCGGTGACTTTAATTTTGTATGCAGTGTGCAGAGCATCCCGTTTCGGCTCAGACGGTTCCGAGACAAGTATGTTTTTACCTTCAATGAAGGAAGCAGAAACCAACCCTTTAATCAGGGCTTCCGCCATATTTCCGCCACCGATGAATCCTATTTTTTTATTTTTCAACACAACATTGATCTCCTAGAATACTAATAAAGAAACCTACTTCCATTTATTTACCACCTGCCTCAGGGTGTGGCCCAACCCTCTAGCGAGGGATGCAAATAGCAACAGCTTAGCTCGGCTTAACAAACTTCTCAGCTAATTTTCACCGGGCGTGGCCCGGCGGGGACCAAAAATAGCGGTGCCGACACGAACCAGCGTAGCGCCCTCTTCTACTGCGACCTCAAAATCGTGGCTCATGCCCATGGAAAGTTCAGGCAAGGTGAGCGAATTTTGTTTTTCGCATTGGTCGCGAAGCTCCCGCAACCGGGAGAAATGCTTGCGCGAATTTTCTGGATCCGGATCAAAAGGCGGGATAGTCATCAGCCCTTCAACCTTAATCCCTTGTAATTGTGAAAAAGCCATCACCTGTTTTTCCAGCTCTTCCGGCTCCATTCCAAACTTTGCGGTTTCGCCCGAAACATTGACCTGCAATAAAACCGACTGCACCCTGCTCTCTGAATGGCACTGTTTAGCGATTTTCTCCGCCAGTTCAAAACTGTCCACTGAATGAATCAAATCGAAGCGTTCACCCAGAAACTTGACCTTGTTCTTTTGCAAGTGCCCTATGAAATGCCAGGAAATTCCTTCAGTGCCAATTTGATCTATTTTGGGGCCTGCTTCCTGAATCTTGTTTTCTCCGAAAACCGTAGCTCCTGCAGTTCGGGCTTCTTCAATCTGGGGAATGCCAACTTGTTTGGAAACAACTACCAGACGGATGGTATCCGGATTTCTCTTGGACTTTAGAATGGACTGGGAAATCCGCTCACGGACCTCAGAGAGATTTTTAGCGATCAACGGAAGCTTGCCTCAAGCAGACAATTTTTGAAGATGCCCTAAATCAGTAGAGGGCCTGTTTGCCCCGTTCGCCAGTGCGGACCCGGACGGCCTCTTCAACCGGCAGGACAAAAATCTTTCCATCACTCAAGTTACCCGTCTGTACCGTCTTGACGATCATGTCCAGCACTTCGTCCACTGCTTCGGCTTCCAGGACTACTGAAATTTCCACACAGGGATGAAATTGTGGAACTCGCAAGTCGGGGTCGGATTTCAAATGACTCATCGGTTTACCAATGCCTTTGGCATCAATCACAGAAATCCCAGGCACTCCCAATTCAAAAAGCTTTTCCCGGAGAGCTTCCAATTTTTCATATTGAATGTAGCATTTGATCATTTTCATGGCGTGGAACCAATTTAGACCAAACCAACGGCGTTTGCAAGCGGCCACGAGGCTTGGGGCCAACTAGTAATGACTTTTTACCCCTTCTACCCCATTCGGGGCATGAAGACAAATAAAGAGGATATAACTGGGGCGCGAAGTCTAAGGGTAAATATCACATCTGCGAACAAAGAGTTTTCAGGCTCAAAAAGCAATTGCCCATTTCCTCAAGGCATAGCCTTGTTGCTATCTGCCTCCTCCGCCTGGGGGTCGCCAGAAGGAAGTAGTAAACGATGCCAGTTATGTTTTTCCCAGTTTTTAGCATCTTTAAAATCCCGGTATTCCCGTTCCTTCCTTTTGAATTCGGGATGATGGCTCTGCCAAGTCCCATTTTTTTTATAAGACGGGGCAAACTGATGGCACATTTCGTGGTAGACAGTAAGTTCCAGAACGCATTGAGGCACAAAGTCCTGCTTCAACCGTGGATGAACCCGGATGAGCTTTTTCCCTTCATCGTAGGAACCATAACGGAAACCACTTTTGTTATGCGATTTCACATCACGCCCCCACATGATCTTTGCCTGAATTCGGTTATTGAAATACTCTTGGTTCATACGTTCAAAAATTATATCGAGATCTCGCTCGTTGACGATTTCGACAACTCTCTCTTCCTCTTGCTCCTCTTTGGATTCCTGCTCTTCAAAGTATTCGGTGATCAGAGTTTTTACCATCTCCGGCAACGCCTTATCCTTTGACACTTGCTTGAGAACTTTCCGGGCTAGATTGTCAAGCACAGCGGATTCAGGCTGATCAAACTCCTCAAAAAAATTTTCATTAAAGACTTCGATCCTTACAGCCGGGTCTCCAGGGCGTACCCGGACCTGGCCCACATAATCCATCCCGTTTTTCTTCAAAGTGAACATCCGGGTTAATCCGGAAGTCTCTCCTGCATCCATTCTGCATTTTCCGAGCGAGAGAGTTCCCAAATTGAGAGTTTTTACCAAAGTTTGAACAGGTGCTTTTAATGAGTTCATCAGGCAGGCCATAAGAAGAGTTAAAAATCGAACAAACGTAGCCAAACAGGAATAAATCTTACCGCATAGCGGCAGAATAATCCAATAAAATTAGCCACTTAGACAAACCCTAAAACCTTTACAAAAATTTTAAAGTTCGATACTGTAAAGTGATGAATATCCGAAAATTTATTTCGATCTTTTCGATTTCCCTGTTTTCCTTGTCGTGCTCTGCGTTACAGGAGTCTGCCAGTGTGCGGCAGGACATAGACATCAAATCCGAAGTGGAATTGTTTCTTTCTACTAAAGACCCAAAGATGGAAACCCAGGTGCTGAAACGTTTGCAGTCGGCCAAAGTCTCACACGAAGACGTCAAATCTATTCTCCGTTCACGGTCGAAGAAAAGTGCCGGTCCTGTCGGACTGCAAACCGATTTGCAGGTCAAGCATAACGGCAAAAACTATCCTTATGCCTTGTTTCTTCCTGAGCCATCGGGATCAGATAAAAAAATCCCGCTCCTGGTTGTCCTGCATGGGTTGGGAGGGAGTGGAGCCAACACGATTCCTGCCTGGGTCGAACGTTCCGGTAAATCGTTTGCGGTGTTATGTCCCACATATCCTATGGGAGCCTGGTGGACGCGATCAGCCGAAGAAATGGTACTCAGCCTCATTGACCAAGTTCGTGGAAAATATAATATAGATTCAGATCGCATTTTTCTTTCCGGATTATCCAATGGAGCCATCGGCGCATATATGATCGGTATGTTTTATCCAGACCGATTCGCTGGGTTGATTCCCATTGCTGGAAGCATCACCCCTCGATACATGCATTTTCTGGTGAATCTTCGCAACACGCCGATTTATATGATCCAGGGCGCACACGATCCGATTTTTCCAATCCAGCTCAGCCGGAGAATTCAAAAAATTCTCTCCGACATGAAATATCCTGTCGTCTACCGGGAACATGGGGAAAAAGGCAAGGCACATGGAGGCCATTTCCTGCCCGAATCAGAAGTACCCGCTATGATGGAATGGATGCGCAAACAAAAGCGACGGCTGAATCCTGATACAGTGCGTATGACACGGGAAGGCAATCACCTGGGCGCAATCCATTGGGCCCGGCTGGTACAAGGAGAAAATCTCGCCTTGCTGGAACTACCTGGGCCGGAAGACCCAAATCCTGCAAAGAAAGACGGCAAAATCGCCACCCTGTTCGCGACCCGAAAAGGCAATAATGTATTTGAGGTCATGGGACAGCATGTCCTCGAATACGATTTGTATTTCAATACCGAAACGATCGACTTCGATAAGCCCGTCACGGTAACAACACAAAAAATTCAGCTTCAGGATAACAAGCTGGTTCCCGGAGAAAAAAAGACCAGCTATAAAAAGAAAGTGGAAAAAGATCTTGCTGTCCTAATGTATGGATATAAAAATTTCCGCGATCCCAACCGTCTTTATGATGCCAGGGTGAGCATTCTTCTCGAATCCACTTTGGTCCACCACTCCTCGCCGGAGTGGCAACGAGCAATAGCTGTGTACCCCTTCTACCCCATTCGGGGCATGAAGACAAATGAAGAGGATATAACTGGGGCACGAAGGCTAATGTTAAATATTACGTCTGCGAGCAAAGAGTTATCTCGGCTGAATGAGCTAGTTCCCTCCCACGGGAGTGGGGCATGAGCGCATCCCTGATCGAAAAGTCGATGGGTCTTCTAGGTTGGGACCGAGTGGTTTCGGCGTTGGCAAACCATGCCTGTTCTCCCATCACTCAGGAACAATGTCGGAAGCTAAAACCCGAAAGCGATTTTAATAGCGCGCAAACTTTGCTTGCCGAAACCACCGAAATGGTTGCTTTACTGGGTTCGCTGGATTCCTTTCCCATAGACCAATTTGAGGACCTTAGCCCAGTTTTCAAGGATGCCGAAGAGCAAAAGATGATTGATTCGGGCCAATGCCTGTCTCTCATTAAACTTTTGCGCCTATGTCGGAACCTCTGTCAGGAAAGGGATAAAAAAACACCTTATCCCCATTTGCTGGTCTGGCTTGAAAACCTCGACCCGCTTAAAGAGTTGCTTGATGATCTGGTCCGGTGTGTGGATGATGAGGGAAACATCCGGGAAAACGCCACACCTGAACTAAAGCAGGCGATCCGAAATACTGAAATCGCAAAAAGCAAACTTGAAGAACGCCTTCAACGTCTCTTTAAGTCGGAAAGTATCCGGGAAGCACTTCAGGATTCCTACATCACTGAACGTGAGGAGCGAATGGTCATCCCAGTGCGGGCGGAATTCAAGTCCCGTGTTGACGGCATTGTGCATGACAGTTCAGGAACAGGGCAAACTCTTTTTATAGAACCCGCCTCCATAGTACCTCTGAACAATCAATTGAAAATAGCCCGACTTCAAGTCGTGCAGGAGAAAATTAAAATCCTGCAGGAACTGACTTTAAAAACCCTGAAGTCTCAGGAACCGCTGGAAAAAAATCTGGAAACATTGATATCTCTGGACCTCATATACGCTAAAGCCCGGCTGGCTAAAACTATGACAGCGGTGCACTGCCCCATGAACCTCGACTCGACCCTGAAACTTAACGAAGCACGCAACCCGGAACTGGTTCTTGATGGAGAAACGGTTATCCCCAATACCATTGAATGGGATTCATCCGTCAGGGTTGTAATTATTTCCGGCCCCAATACCGGGGGTAAAACTGTGACGCTCAAAACATTGGGCCTATTGGCCTTGATGGTCAGAGCAGGACTCTATCTTCCGGTCAAAGAAAATTCACAGATTCCATTTTTCCCAACGGTTTATTCTGACATTGGTGATGATCAGAACATTCAATTGAAATTATCGACCTTTTCCGGTCACTTAAAAAAAATCATTGCTATCCTGGATCAGGTAGATGCAGGCTCCCTGGTACTTTTGGATGAATTGGGTATTGCTACCGACCCCAATGAAGGCGCGGCGCTGGCAGAGGCCATTCTTCTCGACCTTAAAAATAAAAACGTGATGACATTGGTCTCCACCCATTATTTCACCTTGAAAATATTGGCACAGACTCATGAAGGTTTTCTCAACGCCTGCACAGAGTTCAATCTTGATACGTTGAGTCCCACATACCGCCTCATATTTGGTGCGCCTGGTCAAAGCGCTGCGCTCGACACAGCCGAACGCCTGGGCTTGCAACGAAGTATTATCGATCAAGCGAGAAACCTGTATCAGGCCAAGGAGAACCGCGCAGAAACCTTGCTGGAAGATTTAACCCGCCAGAGACTGGAATTCAATCGGGACATGGAAGAAATTAAACGCCAAAAAGAAGAAACCGAAGCCCTCGCAAGAGAGCAGATGATATTGACCCAGAGACTGCGAAATGAGGACAAGGATTTCCAAAAAAATAAAACAAAAAAACTACAGCTAGAAGTCCGAGCCGGTAAAGATGAAATACGAAAAATGATTCAAGAGATCAAAGGCGAAAAAGATCTTCCCAAAATTCGCAAGGTAGAAAAACAAATACAGTCCATGAGCCAAATACCGCTATCTCATAAAGTAGAAGATATCGAAGAGTGGACCGTTCCAGCGGCAAACCTGAAAACCGGCGACCCAGTTTTGATTTTTAATTTAGGAACCATCGGCTCCCTTCTGGAGTCCCCGGAGGGGAAGAAAAAACTGCGGGTTAAAATGGGCAACATAACCACCGTTGTTGAAGCAAGAGCCCTTCGTGGCAACCCGCTACAAAAAGGCAAAGCACCCGATAAAAATATTTCCCTGAACATTCATACTGAATCAGAAGGTGGGCCTGCATCGTCCTGCGATTTGCGAGGCATGAACTCCGAAGAAGCAGAAGCAGTTATGGAGGCCTTCATCAGCCGAGCCATTGTACAAAAAGCACAGAGAGTACTCATCATTCATGGTCATGGAATGGGAACGATCAAGACCCTGGTACGCAATTACCTGGAAAAAGCTGGACTCTGCAAGCAGTTCACACCGGGAGCCAGAAGTGAAGGCGGCGATGGCGTCACTGTGGTTGAGTTTTAATTTAAGGAGAATTTAAAATGTCTCAGAAAATATTTTTTGCAGGAAGGTTAATTCTAGCCGCATTTCTGGTTTTTGCGGGAACGAGTTGGGGTGAACAGGTTGTCACTCTTCGAGGCAAGCCCTTAACACTGATGGGAGAAGAAATGCAAGTGGGGCAAACTCTCCCAACCGTCCACCTCCCTGACTTGGGTTTAAGCATGATTGACCTCAAATCATTCAAAGGCAAGGTAACAATATTAAGCGTTGTTCCTTCTCTGGATACTCCCACCTGCGAAAAACAAACTCATATTCTTAGCGAAGAAAATAAAGGGTTGGACGCATCTGCCAATCTGGTGACGATCAGTAGGGACCTGCCTTTTGCGCAAAAACGCTTCGCTAAAAAAGCAAATATTCACAATATTCTATTTCTATCGGATTATCGGAACGCTGAGTTTGGGATGTCGATGGGTCTCTTGATCGAGGAAAATCGTCTGCTGGCGCGAGCTATTATTGTGCTGGACCGTGAAGGGGTCATCCGGTATCTGGAAGTGGTTCCAGATCTCGCCCGACTGCCGGAAATGGAAAAGGCTTTCGAGTTTGCCCGATCTCTATGATCGGAATGAAGGCCGTCGTTGGTCATCCCGCCTTTGACGCTTTTTAAAATACGTCTCGTAATCGCGGCAACCGCTCTTCAGTTCAGACACCTGGCTCACTCCAAATGACCTTAATAGGTCTAAAATTTCTTTGCGCTTGAGCTTCATATCTCACCTGTCAATGAGGAACTGTCTTAAATTCCCTATCGACAGGAAACACCTAAAACTTAAGCGGAGTACCTCCGCGGGTGATTAGCAACTGTCCATAAAACCGAGAGCATCGTTGCTAGCGGTAAAAGCAAAAGCTAGTTTCTTCCGGACGTGGTCCGGCCAACGGCCGGTGGTGACTGGGTGTGGTGGAGTTGAAATTAAAAATCAGGATGGGTACTACTAAGCTGTCACCCTGAATTTGTCGAGAGAGTCAATGGAATACTTTGACCAATTGGCCGAAGACAGATTTGGATTTCTTGAGTTTATCTTCATTACCCAGAGCGCAGACATGACCCTTATTCTTGATTTTTTCAAACAAGGGAGCGTAGCCCTTTAAGTCCTCAAGCCGGGTGGATAGCAGTTCTTCACGGAGCTTCTGTTTCATTTCGTGAGTTCGTCCTGTGAGGTGATCAATCATCGAAGCCTTGCCTTTAAGGTCCGGCGTTAGAGGCGGGTCCATTTTTCCGACACAACCAATGATAATTTTGGTCAGTTCCTCGGAAGACAGGTCCAGGTGATTCAGGAAATCAGCAATCTCATCATAAACCCCCAATGTTTCGACCAAATTGGGATCCCGATAAGAGAGCAAGCTATAATCGCCGGTAAAATAATCGAAGGAGTTTCCACTGCCATACGCACCACCATGAACCCGAACCTTATCCCATAAAAATCCAGTTCTAAGCAAAGCTTTAAGCACCTCAAACTGTCCAGAATGTTTGAATCCCAAATCGTACAAGTTGGCCCCTTTGCCAACATGCTGAACATTACTGGCAGTTAAAAATCCCTCATTCAGAGGCACCGCTGTCAGATTCCATTCTTCAACCTTCCATTCCTTATCAGAAAGAATGCCTATCGTTGTGACGATTCTTTTCTCTATCTTACGATAATCTTTTTGGTCAGACGTGACATTAAACAATGCATTTTTTCGGGTAAATACACGCTCCGCAACTTGCCGGAACTGACCCGCAACCTCTTCAGGGTTTTTCTCTACACGTTCCAGCAATTGCTCCAAAAACTGGTAATACGTGATTCCATCCGTAATCTCGTCAAATTTACCCAAGCGAGACTGATAGGACTGAAGCCTTGCCAACACATAATGGTTTCCATGAGGAACAATCGAATCTTCCATGTCGGACTTGGCACTACGAATAATTTCAATCAGCCGCTTGTGGTCATCAAAACTGTATTCGCCAAGCAGTTCATCAAAAACATCAAACAGGTTATCGACCTTTTCCATTAATGCCTTACCACTAAAACTAATATAGGAAATGACTTGATGGCGATCGTGAACCGTTGCGGATGAAAAGTGAGAATTGCGGATTCCACCTGTATGCATGCCAATCAACTTTGAAATTTCTGTATAGCTATGTTTGTTGGTACCCATCCCCAACATCAAAGTTCCCAATAAGGGAATATATGGAATCATTTCAGCCGGCACGGATTCTGTGTTAAATCCTATCTGGGTGTAGGCGATGCCGTTGGTGAACAATTCATGAAATAATATTTTGGAGTCGCCCTGGCTTTTTATTTCTAAGGGGTATTTTTCTATTTCTTTTGGGACATCTTGAATTTCCAATGATGGGAGCTTTGCAAGTGCTTCCGGTGAGTCTGGGGTCAGTTGCAGCTCCTGTAATTTTTTAGTCTCCGCAATCAAATTATCAATCTCATCAGAAGGTAGTTGCTCTTTAACCTCTTTCAATATTTTTCTTTCCTTAGCTTCCAGTTTCTTACCCAGGCCTGGTTTTGGAACGGCCACCAAAATACTGCGATGGTTATTTTCAATCAGGAATCGGCGAATTAAATCCTCAAAGTATCCTTCATGCATGCGCTTTTTTATTTTTCGCATTACCTTCTCAAACCTTAGGTGGCTAAAAGGATTTTTATCGTAAAGCCAGGAACCCAATGCCTGAATGTTATAAACAATGCCTTTTGGAAAGCCGCCAAAATTTGCTTCCCGAAGTCTGAAGTCTATCGAGTTGACCGCAGAGCGAATCATATCTTCTTCTATCCCGTTTTCCGCCAACTCACGAAGAGTAGAATCTATGAGGGCAAGAACTTTATCTTCATGCTCGGGTTCTGTACCTTTCAAACCCACGGCAAAAATCGTATCCGCACGATTGTCATCGAACCCTCCTCCAATGACTTCACTACCCAACTCGGAGGTGATGAGTGCTTTTCTTAAAGGAGATGCAGAAGACCCCAGCAATAGATGGCTCAAAATACTGAACCCAAGACAATGTTCATGGTTGATGGCCTTATCCAGCTTGTAACCCAGCAAGACATAGGTTTTTTTCTCTAACGATTCATGACTGGAAATTGGGTAGGTCAGGTTTTTTCTTTTCGCCTTTCTGAAAGATCTCTGATGGGGAATGGAAGTGTTGACATCCATAAGCCCAAAGTCCTTTAAATAATTTGCCTGCAAATAATCCAGATAGCTTTGAGTGTCCCCATCTCCGTACAGAAACAATCTACTATTGGAAGGATGATAATGCTTTCTGTGAAATTCTTTGAACTCGCCATACGATAAGTTGGGAATACATGCAGGATCTCCCCCCGATTCAAAACCATATGGGGTGGAAGGGAACAGGGAATGGGCCAATTGACGATCAATACAACTTTCCGGGCTGGAGAACTCACCCTTCATTTCATTTAATACCACCCCTTTATAGACAATCTTATCTTCCGGACTGTTCAGTTCATAGTGCCAGCCTTCCTGTTTGAAAGTATCCTCTGAAATAGTTGGATAAAAAACCGCATCCAGATAAACATTCATAAGATTGTAGAAATCTTTCTGGTTGCGACTGGCAACGGGATACATGGTCTTATCGGGAAAGGTCATCGCATTTAGAAAAGTTTGCAAACTTCCCTTCATGAGCTCTACAAAGGGCTCCTTGACCGGGAAATTTTTCGAGCCGCACAAAACACTGTGCTCCAGGATGTGAGCGATTCCAGTGTCATTTTCAGGAGGGGTCCTAAATGTAGCACTGAACACTTTGTTGTCATCATCGTTTTCAAGAACCAGTAGTTCAGCTCCGGTAACATCATGTTCAAAAAATAGACCAAGGGATTTAAGCTCAGAAATTTCCTCCTTCTGAGTCAACCTGAATCCGCTATAACTTTTGTTGAGTTCAAAACCCATAAAATTCCTACTCCAATTCAAAAAGATTCATTTCGCCAACGCAACACCCCTTTGCAGAGGATGCAATCGGATAAATTATTAGATGCTAGCAATCCAGAAACGTTCCAGAGCACATCCCGACTATTTAGCTTTGATATCCAAACCTATGGGGCAATGATCCGAACCCATGACATTGGGTTGTATGAAAGAGTCTTTAACCTTTGCCATGAGGTTTTCCGTGACGAAAAAATAATCAATGCGCCAACCAACATTTTTGGCACGCACATTAAACCGGTAGCTCCACCAGGTGTATTGATCCGGCTCTGGGTGAAACACCCTGAAACTGTCCACATATCCATGCGATACAAATTTATCAACCCAGGCCCTCTCTTCCGGCAGGAATCCAGAGTTCTTTTGATTGGCTTTAGGATTTTTCAGGTCAATGGCCTTGTGGGCTGTGTTCACATCACCGGTAATCACCAACTCTTTTCCTTCTTCCCGTAATTTTTCACAATGGTCCAGGAACGCATCATAAAATTCCATTTTGTATTCCAATCTTTCTGGACCACTGGTACCGTTGGGAAAATACACATTCAACAGGTCAAAGTCTTTAAACTCGATTCTAATAACCCGACCTTCCACATCGAACCGCTCAATTCCAATTCCCACATGAACCGCTTTCGGTTTTTTTTTTGTGAAGATAGCCACGCCACTGTAGCCCTTGCGCTGGGCGGGGTTCCAGGCCGTATAATATCCATCGGGATTAAGTATGGATTCATCAAGGTCTTCGGTACGGGCTTTTATCTCCTGCAAACACATTACATCAGGAGACTCGGAGTTCAACCATTCAAAAAATCCTTTTTTGACAACGGCACGCAGCCCATTAACATTCCAACTGATAATTCGCATACAATATTATTATTTTCAGGGTTCTCGCCAATGGAAAACCATTCCTACATTCGTATTCCGCATTATTAATGCTGGCTAGTATAAACAACTTATGGAGGAGTTATCGAAAAATGGATCTCCACCCTGTTTAAAGTGTAATTGCGAGTGCCCATGGGTTGCTGAATTACACTGTCCACTGGCCCAAGTAAAAAGCCGCAAGGTATGCCAGAAACCCCAGCCATAGGTTTCTACAAAGATTTTGATAATGCTGGAAAGTATTCAAATCCTCTTTTTCAGCTTCAAACAGGAAGCGATACTCCAGCATGAACCATACCGGCGGTCCCATCGCCCACCCCGCAATAATGACATGACGGGGGCAACCAGTAATATGTGAATGGTAGGTATACGCGAGCCCCACCACCACGAGAATTAATCCAAGATATTTCCTTATCACCGGCTTAGTCCATAAGTTCATGACCTTGTCCTTAAAAAATATTGGATATGGGATATATAGCTATTCAAACAATGTTACAAACTTAACATGAATGTAACACTTACAAGTCTTTTAATGGTTATAATGCAATCACAATAAATATTGGAAAACACGAATTTTTGTAAAATTTTCCCCACATCCAATATGTGCTTTTAAAAGAGGCCTGTAATAAGTCCATATCTCCATCCGGGGCCATTAATGCAAATAAAGAAATATCGCATTTTTCTTAATGGCAAGCTTTAGGAACTCTTAAATACTCGATTTAAAGGAATCTTAATCATGAATGATAATATATTAATTGTTTTATTAGTTTTGCTGGCTGGCACTTTCATAAAGCTTGTTTTTGGCGCTCTTCGTAGCAAAAAAGCGGAAAAAGCAAAACCATAGCACTAAAACCATAGGCTAACGACCGCAAAATTCCCCACAAATTTTTCTCATAATTTTCACGCCAATGCTTGGACTGTCCCACTATTGCTAACTCTATAATTTCAAATACTTGAATACTTCCCATGGTTTTTTCAGCCCAAAATATGGTATCCTTCTGCACATCGCATGATTTCTTTTAATGTTTTGTGTCATTAAAAATCAAGTCATTTGGGAGGTAGACGAATATGTGGATTTACAGAGCTATGGGATGGATTGTTGTATCATTAGCATTTTATATTAGTGCCCCACTCTCCATGGCAGCTGAAGTAGCAAATACAAGTGCTTGTGATAAAATATCCACGGATGTTCGAAAGGGACGCCCCGGTGTAGATCCGGTAAACGTAATTGATGGAAAAGGGCCGACCTCAGAAATGTCGAGAACGGGGTTATTCTCCGCAGCGGCAAAACCAACAGGAAAGCTTTCAAAAGAAGATGAGCGAAATCTTTGTCTCGCAATATCTCCAATCACAAATCCTGAAAGTCGTTACAAACACAAAGACCACAGTAATTATTACTGTACCTTGATCCTGAACAGGGATAGCCAGACATTTTGCTATGCAGTGGTTCAGGGCAACCCGAATAGTTGTGGAAATATTGTAAGTGGCGAACTTGAAAAAGAATGCCTTACCAGATCAAAGTAGTATTCTTCCAGGATCTGTTCGTTTCTATGGCGGTCACTTGACCGCCATTATTTTTTGGTTCTAACAAAATCCTCCACGTTCTCATCGGCTCTTTTTTTGACTCAAACCTCATTTAACCCTAACAATTCGAGAACCTTCCGCTTAAAGACATCAACCTTAATAGGTTTCACAATATACTCTCTGACCCCCGCCTGGATAGCTTCCTGCACCTTTTGATGATCTTTCTCTACAGTGACCATCAGGAAGGGAATATCCTGCCACGCCTCCTCTTCCCGGAGGGTCCTAAAAAGGTTCAGCCCATTCATGTTTGGCATATGCCAATCTGCAATTACCAAATCAGCTTTTTCTTTTTTTAATTGTTTAATAGCCGTATCCCCACCCGTAACTTCGATCACATTTTTAAACCCCATCATTTTAAGATGGTAAGTCATCAACTTTGAAGAAGTAGATTCATCTTCAACCACCAATATTTTTGTGTAAGGATTCATTTATTCTTTTCTAAGAATAATTAAATTGGCTAGGAATAACTATTATTCGCATAAATGATTTATTATAACATTGGAAATTCGAGAACCTGAATAATACCTGAATGAGCTCATTTCAACCTGTTTATCACGAATTAAAATGTTGTCATCCCCCGACCTTGAAGTTCAAAATTTAAAAGTCTCGTTTTCCACTCCCAAAGGGAAACGAGTCGCGGTCAATGGAATCAGCTTTCAATTGAATTCGGGAGAAACGCTGGCTCTGGTTGGAGAATCCGGTTGTGGCAAGACTGTCAGCGCCCTATCTATTCTCCGCCTTTTACAAGAACCCCCAGCAGAGTTTTTAAGCGGTAAAATTCTATTCAACGGTCAGGACCTGTTATCTATCAACGCCAAAACGTTACAGGATCTACGCGGTCGCTCTATTTCCATGATATTTCAAGACCCCATGACCTCCCTCAATCCGGTATTGACAGTGGGAGAACAAATTTCCGAAACGCTCATTCGCCATACAACTATGAACCGGCAAGAGGCCCTGCAAAAGTCAGCCGACCTGCTTGGTCGTGTGGAATTCTCATCACCAAAAGAAAAACTAAATTATTATCCCCATCAGCTCAGCGGAGGAATGCGCCAACGAGTAATGATTGCTATGGCCTTGGCCTGTGCCCCAAAAGTACTTATTGCGGATGAACCTACCACAGCTCTAGATGTTCTTATTCAGGCCCAGATTCTAGAGCTCCTGGAAAACTTAAAAAAAGAAACTAAGATGTCCATCCTCCTCATCACTCACGACCTGGGTGTAGTAACAGAAATTGCTCAAAGAATTCTGGTTATGTATGCTGGGGAAATTGTAGAGTCCGGTCCGACTCAGGAGCTTCTAGAAAATCCTTTTCACCCCTACACCAAGGGCCTTATTGCTTCTGTTCCCAAATTAGGCCTCAAAAATAAACCCGGTGCAAGGTTGGAAGAAATATCCGGCAACGTTCCCAGTTTAGACCAGCGCCCATCAGGGTGTCCGTTTCATCCTCGTTGCGCCTGGGCCATGGAAACCTGTAAAACTCAAAACCCCCAACTGCGTAGGGTGGAAACCCAGCGGCAGGTTAGTTGTCACTTGGAACCAGGATCGTTATGAATACCGAGAAATTGCTGGAAGTTGAGGATCTCAAGAAACACTTTCTTCCTAAGAAAAAATTTCTTGAAACCTCGTCCGCACCCATTCTCGCATTGGATGGAATTTCATTCACTCTTCATAAAGGTGAAACACTGGGACTCGTTGGAGAGAGCGGATGTGGGAAATCTACGGCGGCACGAACCATGCTTCGGCTGATTGAACCGACTTCAGGAAAAGTTAAGTTTTGCGGGACAGGCCTGTTTGATCTCAAAGAAACGGAGATGAGGAAATTAAGAAAGGAAATGCAGATTATTTTCCAGGACCCGTATTCCTCTGTCAATCCGGGAAGGCGCATCGGCCATATCCTGCAAGAACCTTTTGAAATTCATGGTTCCCAAAACAAGAAAGAAAACATCGAAAAAGCAACACAGCTTTTAGAACAAGTCGGCTTGGATTCAGACTATTTCTCCCGATATCCTCACGAATTGAGCGGAGGTCAGCTACAGCGCGTGGGCATTGCCCGAGCTATTGCCTTGAATCCAAAACTGATTGTGGCAGATGAGCCGGTATCTGCTCTGGATGTTTCCATACAGGCCCAGGTCATCAACCTTTTGCTGAAATTAAAAGAAGAGCTTGAAATCTCCTACCTGTTCATTTCTCATGATTTGGGGGTGGTCGAATATTTCTGCGACAGGGTCGCAGTAATGTATCTTGGAAAAATTGTTGAGATCGCTGACAACCAACAAATTTATAACTCACCTCAGCATCCCTACACACTAGCCTTGCTGAACGCTATACCCCGCCTGGGGTTTGGACGCATCAAACAAAAAGCAACCCTGAAAGGAGATGCTTCAGTTTCTGCAACCCTCCCAAACGGTTGCGCCTTTCAAAATCGTTGCCCAATAAAAGAAAAGCAATGCGAAGAAACAATACCTCCCCTTAAAGAAGTTGCTCCAGGCCATCATGTCGCGTGTTTTTTGAAGTATTAATTCACACTTATCCAGCTAAAACCATAGGGCTTAGTTTCTCGAGGTATCTTCTGTCCCCCGGCTGGCAGGGACGGGCGAAGCATGATGCATGACCATCTTCCAGGTATCGCCTTCTACTTGAAACAAGTTAGTAGCAAAAACCTGTGAAGCCAATACTCCACTTTCAGCAATAGTAAAAAGCTTCTCGGTGCAGGATACCCAAGCCAGACCTTCAGAAGCACGAACCTGTACATCAGAAATTCGAATTTCCATATCTCCTGAATTTTCAAAAATACCTGCCCAGCTATTCAGGATAGGTTCAAACCCTTTAAGAGGAGGCCAACCAGGGTGGACACAGGTTATGCCTTCGTCGCTTCCCCAGACCTGCTTCATCGCCTCAATATCTCTTTTATTAAAGGCCTCATAAAAGCTTTCATTGGCAAGCTGAGCTTTCTTTTCATTTATCATAAATTTTTCCGATTATTGTTTTAAAAGATGCTCCACTGCCTCGAACGTTTCAGAAGATTCCCAGTCCTTGGCACCATCGACACGAGCGGCTACCCTTCCATGCTTATCGATCACGTAGGTAAATGGAATAGTAAAAGACGGGTAAAGTTTTTCTGCTACCCCATCGGTATCCAGTAAAACCGGGAAAGACAAATTATATTTATCCACAAATTCCTGGACTTTGGATAAACCTTCTTTATCGAGGTTGACGGCGAGAAGAGTCAACCCTCTAGAGCGGTAACGCCGGTACAAAGCTTCAAAGCTGGGCATTTCCTTAACACAGGGAACACACCAGGTAGCCCAGAAATTAACAACGATTACTTTTCCGGAGTGATCGTCTAACCCTTCAAGATTTCCCTTGAGATTTCTCAGGGTAAAGCGGGGCGCTAGATATCCAGCTTCCGGCTTAAACTGGTTCAAGTTGATTTCTAATTCAGGATTTCCGGTTCCAGTATTTTGAAAACGGAGCAAAAGGAGAATCGCGGCTACAATGATCAACAGGCCCAGCAATCCATCCTTAAGACGAATAAATCTTTTCCCTTTTAAGGCGGTCAATTTCATCCTTTAATTTTTCTTGCCGCACCCGCACACCCATAAACAGAAAATATAGCAAGGTGAAAGCGCACAAGGAAATTCCGAGCGTTACCAGCATGGTAGGATCCATTCCTTTACCAATCCCTTCGCTGGTAATAACCTTTGGCTGAGGATGGAAAGCCCGCCACCAAAGCACAGAAAAGTGAATGAGAGGAATATCGAGGAACCCGACAATGCCAAGTACTGCAGCGTAACGAGCCCGCATGGAACCGGCATCGCTTTGCGCCCTAAGCATTAGGTAAGACACATAAATCAGCCATAATATCAGGGTAGAGGTAAGACGCGCGTCCCATACCCACCAGGCACCCCAAATAGGCCTGGCCCAAATCGGACCAGTGATTAATACCAGAGAACAGAAAATCACTCCGATTTCTGCCGAGGCTTGGGAATAAATGTCCCACTCCCTGTCTTTCTTCCACAGAAACAGAATGGAACAAATGAATACTACAAAGAACGCAAAAAATGATAGCCAGGCACAAGGGATGTGGAAATACATGATTCGCTGGACTACGCCCTCAGTCTTTTCGGTGGGGACATAAATAAAGATCGCGATCATCGCCGCAAGAAATGCCAACCCGGTCAACCAGACAAGGATATTTCCTTCTTCCTCATTTTCTTCTATTTCATCAGAGCTCATCATCACCCTTCTTTGCTCAGGGTTTCTTTCAGTAATTCCAGATCCTTTTCAAGCGCGCGGTTACGTTGCTTGATCGTATAGACATAATAAATAATACCACCCCATACAAACGCATTGGCCGCAAATAAAAATCCCAAGTTATCCATTCCGCTATTCCTCCAGAATATGGTCGATGGTCATAATGGAGACACCAATATAAATGATATCAAAGGAAGCCGTCAAACCAATCCAGTTCATCATTTCCGACAGGGGCTCCCCCGTCAGTATTTGCCCCGTCATACGAACCACTCCGATAACGATGGGCACCAGAAGAGGATAGAGCAAAATCGGCAACATGATTTCCCGAGTTTTAAGGTTTGAGGCTAATGAAGACAGCAAGGTTCCCAGAGCACAGAATCCCAAGGTCCCCAAAAATATAACAAGCAAAAGCGGTAGCAGATGCCCCAAAAGATCAATATTAAAAAAAATCATAAACAGGGGCAAAATGAATAATTCCATAATAGACAAGAAAACAAAATTGCTGATTAGTTTTCCAAAATATATAGCCGTTCGATCTGCAGGCACTAACATTAAACCCATTAGGCATCCATTTTCTTTTTCCAGCATAAAAGAACGATTCAGGCCAATTGTTCCGGAAAACAAAAAAGCGACCCACAAAATCCCCGGCCCCACTTCACTGGCCTTGACAACACTCAAGTTCACAGAAAAAATAAATATCAGAATTACCAGCAATGCAAAGACGAACATCGCACTGAACAGTTCTCGAGTCTTGAGTTCAGTTACAAAATCTTTCCACACTATCGCCGAAATTTGATTCAAAAAGAGATTCATAGATTTAGTCTGTTGTCAGCGATTGCGAATGCCCATGGTAAACTGGTTATCACGCACCGCATCAAAATACATCGTCTCAAAACTTTCCTTACTAAACTCTTTAACATCTTTAAAAAAAGCGAACCGGCCCATCACCTGCAGAGCCACCTTGTCACACATTTCCAGTCCGCACGAAACATCATGAGTAGTCATCAATATGGTTCTCTTCTTGTTATGTAACGATTGAAGATGCTCCTTGAGCACATTAGAAGCATGAATATCCAGACCAGTGAAAGGTTCGTCCAGAAATAATATGGAAGGGTCATGCAGGATTGCACGGGCAATAGATAATCTTTGCACCATCCCTCGGGAAAAGGTTCTTACGCGGTCGTTTCTGCGTGGCGCCAGCCCTACATCTTCAAGAACCGACAGGGCTGATTCCTGAGGGCGTTCCAGCCCATACATCTTGCCAAAAAATATCAGGTTTTCCATGGGGGTCAAATCCGCATACAAAGCTGTCGAGTGGGAAATAACCCCTATCTCGCGCCGCATTTCGGATTGGCCCTCTTCAACTTCATATCCGGCAACCCGGGCGGTTCCAGATGAAGGTCGAGTCAATCCAGCAAGGATCTTAATCAGGGTAGTCTTGCCTGCTCCATTCGGACCGAATACAGATAAAAATTCTCCGCGCTTCAAATCAAAGCTAATGCCATCCACAGCCTTCAGGACACCAAACTCTTTTCGCAGACCACGAACTTCAATTGCAGAATCGGAGGGATTGTGATTGTCTACCATTCTCAATAGAGGGCGCCGTTAAACAATCGCTTCAGGCTTAAGCGGATTTATAGGATTTGTTTTTTCTGCGTTCCTGCTCCAACCCGTCCAGATTCTCCAGGATTTCTTCTGCCTCTTTTTCCAACTTATGGCGAAGTTCCTTATAATCAGGTTCAGAGATCTTGTCCGTATTGAAATCGAACTCCAGTTCTTTTATAGAAATCAGCGTTTCTTCTTTGCGCACTAAAAGATGATTATATTGGTCACTGTCTGGGTCCACTTTTTCTACCAGCTTCAAGAGCTTCAGCTTTCCAAAAAGCGGAATGCCCACTACCAGCAGGATCGCAACAACCAGAATCAACTCTAAGAAGTGGATGAATCCCATTCCTATAACTCAATCCCGTCTAATTCATCTTTTAAACGCTTTGAATATTTTTTTGAAATTTCAGGTTCGCCCACAGCAGGCTCAGCGGATTCGCTATCATTCTTTTTTCCCACCCAAGCAAGAAGAACTTTTCGAACCCCAAAGCCTCCGGCAACCAAGGCTACAAACGGGGTCATCCAGGCTGTGAGATTAAATCCGAATTTGGTAGGAGCAGATAAAATGGTTTCACCATATTCATCCACCTGCATTTTTATGATTTGATCTACGGTAAGACCTGAGTCCAACATTTTCGAAAACTTGGCCCGGGTTTTATCAGATGTGGAACAGGTGCAATTTAATAGAACTTTTCCGCACTTGTCATCACATTTGCACATCAACGCATTTTCAAGGTCCTGCAAAAGAGCTCCGGCCCCGGCTAGAGAAACATGGCCTATGGATATCCAAACCACCAAAAGAAATCCCATTAGTACTTTCAAATTTCGCATCTCGTCACTCCTGTGCCGGTGAAGGAAACAACTGCTCCTGCCTACGAACTCTCTCCAGACGGCGGCGTTGCTCCAATCGATCTGGCCACATGGATATCATGGACCCAAAAGCGATGACCCATCCACCCGTCCACATCCAGCTCACCATCGGATTCACATACACTTTTATCGTGGCCGACTCGTCTTCCCGAAAATCAGCGAGAATCATATATAAATCCTCTTTCCAGGTTGAAAGCACATCCACTTCCGAAACCGGCTGGTTCTGTCCTTTATAAAACTCTTTTTCAGGGTGACCCGTCCAATAACGTTTGCCGTCACGCTCTACCGCAAGCTGGGCAATAATTCGGGTTTTAATGCTGGTTGCCTCTATCGCAACAAGTTTTTCATATGTGATCGTATACCCTCTTATCTCGAAGGATTCACCCAGTTGCAGATGTTTTTCCGTATGTGTTCCATAAGCTTGTGAACCGGCAATGCCAGCAAAAATAAGCACTACGCCAATATGAACGATGTAACCGCCATAACGCCTTTTGTTACGCCAGGTCACGGTCGTCAACGCTCCAAAAAAAGACTCTTCATGTAAGCCCATTCTTGAAACCGTTCCCTTGTAAAATTCAGTTAGGATACTGGTCAGTACAAAACCACAAAGCACAAAGGTCATATAAGTGTAAATTTCAGTCCTGCTTCCCAAAGGGATAACTGGAAGCAACGCCACTGCTACCACAATTGCAACTAAGATGGGTTTTAAAAAATTCTTTTTCAAGTTTGAAAACGTGGCTCGACGCCAGGCAATAACGGGACCGATACCAATGAGTGCCAAAAGCGCAAGCCCAATAGGCACGTTGACCTGATTATAAAATGGCGGTCCAACAGTAATCTTCACGCCTCGCACAGCTTCTGAAATAATTGGGAAAATCGTCCCCCAAAAAGTCGCAAAAGCAATTCCTAACAAAACCAGATTATTGAACAAAAAACTACTCTCTCGAGATAGAAAGGAGTCCAACTCGTTCGCACTCTTTAACAGCGGGAGCCGCAAAATAATCAAGGCGGCACAAGCGAGAATAATAACAAAAAGAAATGCCAGAAAATAATACCCCAGGGTTGCTTCATCAAAGGTATGAACGGATTGAATGAGTCCACTTCGCGTGATAAACGTTCCAAAAATTGTCATCGCAAAAGTTAGAAGAACCAGAGACATATTCCATACCTTCATCATGTCCTTTTTTTCCTGGATCATCACCGAATGCAAATAGGCCGTTGCGATCAACAAAGGCATGAATGCAGCATTCTCAACGGGGTCCCAGGCCCAGTAACCGCCCCAACCCAGCTCTACATACGCCCAGGAAGCTCCAAACAAATTGCCCATGCAAAGAAAAAACCAGGAGATCAGAGTCCACTTCCGGGTCATGCGAATCCAGCCATCATCCAGGTTTTTACTGATTAATGCCGCCACGGCAAATGCGAAAGGCACCGTAAAACCCACATACCCCAAATACAATGTTGGGGGATGAATCACCATCCAGTAATTTTGTAGAAGCGGATTCAGACCCCGCCCATCTTCTGGAGGAAGAGGGATTCTCTCAAAGGGATTGGTCGAGAAATTAATCAGAAAAAGAAAGAACACCAAGACAGCGAGCATGACTGCCATCGCATAAGGAACTACTCTGAGATTTTTACTGCGGTTTTGAAAATAAACCACCACCATGTAAGTGCTGAGCAGCAAGGCCCAGAAAAGAAGGGATCCTTTCTGTCCACCCCAAAATGAGGAAACTTTATAAAACGTGTCGAGCTCACGATTTGAATAGGCCCAGACATATTGCAGGCTGAAGTCATCAGTAAGAAAGGCCCTCATCAAGCATATGGAGGAGATGGTAACGCATGCCCAGACTATAAACGGGGTTTTGTCCGCGCTCAAGTATAGGTCGATGCGGTTTCCGCGGGCAGACATCACATAGGCAACACATCCATAGAGAGCTGTTGCAAGCGCCACCAATAATGTAAACTCACCAATATCGTTCATGATTTCTATACAGACGCCCCCGATTTAATTCGGGATGCTGGGTTCTTGATTTTACAGGGAAGGTCAGATCGTTGTTTTCGGCAAGGCTTCCGCTTTATTGAGGCCCGGCTCCTGATACTTGTCAGCTCCAGGAAATTTTCCAGGGTGCATTTTCCCAGCCTCTTTTTCAGCTTCATATTTTGATGGGCAACTGGTCAATAAAGTGTTGGCGTGAAAAACTCCATCTTTGCCTAAAGTCCCTTCGACCACCACCTCACCGCCATCTATAAACATATCCGGCGTCACCCCTTGATAAGCTACCTGTAACGAGGCATCCTTCTCCTCGATGGAAAAATTCACATTTAAATAATCATTGGGATCCCTTTGAATAGAGCCATTCACCACATTGCCTTTTACTTTTAATCCCGCCCCGGCAAAAGAGACTTTCTGGCTCATCAATTCATCCACGGTAAAGAAATATTGCGAGGTATTGCTAATGCCCATTGTTATTAAATAACCGATAGCACCAACAATCAGCAAGCTACCTACCATAAATTTAACTTTTTTCTGATTCATAACCGGCTTGCACCCTCTGGTTAAAGAATTTCCTTGGTTTATTGCGTTATTTTTATAGTAGCATCCAGAATTTGGCCTTGTCAAAGCAAATCCATTGAAAAGGAAAGGGATAAATAATTCCAACCCTAAAATTCATGAAGGAGGGTTTATATATATAATGAACCAACTCCAATACGCACTTTTTTAGCTTGGCTCACCTTCCTCCTGCCCTATATGCCAGAAAATCACCCCTGCATTCGGTTCCGATAATAGCGGTGTCATTCTCTGATTGAGCCCCTCCTCCAGATTAAAGCGTTTTCTCCACTCATCCAAAATGGATCAACCCCTGTTTACATAAAAAGTTAGCCCATTTTCCCCTACACAGATTTTCACTAACTTTTTTCTCCTTTTCAGTTGACAGTTTGTCGCGTTATGTTAGGATTGTGTACGAAAGTGTCTCAAAATGTAATTTTCTGTCAGAGTCATACGCATTGGGTGAACACAGCAAAATGAACAGTTTTTTAGGTACCTACAACATCAGTCTGGACGACAAGGGCCGTTTCAATGTGCCTGCAAAATTTCGCAGTGCGCTGGAGCAGTTTGGCCCACAACTGGTGGTGTGTGTGATGGACCATTATTTAGTTGTCTTTCCTCAAAACGAGTGGTCTGAGAATGAAGCTAAGCTGAGTGACCTAAACGCTTTCGATAAAACCGATCGAAACCGATTGCGCGAGTTTTATTCTAGAGCAACGGAATGCGAAATGAAATCTGGAAAAATTTTACTCCCTGCAAACCAGAGAGAAACTGCGGGACTAAGTAAAGAAGCAATCCTGGTGGGAATGTCCAAAACCTTTGAGGTCTGGTCCCCCGAGGAATGGTCCAAGCAGGGAGAAGCATAAAGGCATTCCATCGACATAAGCCATCAATGGAGTAACCAAAATATTATGCCAGCGTACCACGAACCAGTAATGAAAAGCGAAGTGCTTCATTACCTGAATATTCACATGGAGGGTGTAATCGTGGATGGCACACTCGGGGATGGAGGCCATACGGAATTCATCCTTAAAAACACAGCACCTGATATCCGGGTATTCGCCATTGACCGGGACCTCTCTGCGATAGAGAGGGCCAGAGAAAGGCTATCCCCTTTCCGAGACAGGGTCACTCTCGCCCACGGTAACCTGGGTGACATTAAAAGTCTTGCAGCTCAAAACGGTATCACCCATATAGCTGGACTACTGATGGATTTGGGAGTCTCTTCCCCTCAGCTGGATACACCCGGGCGCGGTTTCAGCATACAGCATGATGGCCCGCTTGATATGCGAATGGACCCCTCACAGAAAACTTCAGCCGCAGAACTTCTGGAAAAACTTTCTGACATAGAACTGATGTCTATTATTAAAAATTTTGGCGAAGAGCGTTACTCAAAGCGAATCGTCCGTGCGATTCGTAAAGAACAGGCAGAGCGCCCCATAACCACAACCGGCCAACTTTCCAGGCTCGTAGCAAGGGTGGTCAGCTCGCCTCGTCATTCACGGATACATCCCGCAACGCGAACATTTCAGGCTTTGAGGATAGCCGTCAACGATGAACTGGAGCAATTGAAATCAGCTTTGCAGGATGTGGTCGGGCTTCTAAATTCAACCGCGCGCCTAGTGGTTATCTCATTTCACTCTCTGGAAGACCGAATTGTAAAAACGTTTTTTCGAGACGAGCAGAAAGGTTGTTCCTGTCCTCCTAAAATACCTCAGTGTATATGCGGGAGATCGCAAACTTTAAAAATTATAACTCGCAAGCCGCTTGTGCCTTCGGAAGATGAGGTGGCGCAAAACCCGAGATCAATAAGCGCGAAATTAAGGGTCGCGGAAAGGGTTTATGTTTGATGGAGTTAATAAGCTTGCAAAGAGCTGGCTCCATGTTTCCTCTAAAGATTTATGGATGGCAATTTCGATCTCCATCCTGTTCATGCTTGGGGCGTTGGCCTTGGTTTGGCCCAATGTCAAGAAAATCAAACTGGCCTATGAATATCAAGATCTGGCCAGGGAACATAGAGTACTGCTGAAAGAAAACCGCCTGCTCAATCTTGAACGCGAAAGCCTGAGATCCCTGGACCGCGTTCATCGCCTCGCAAAAAGCGAAGTTGGAATGAAAGAGCCCGGTGTAGGTAAAATTATCACCATTTTCCTGAAATAACAGTCATGGCAAAACAAAATAAACAGACCGCGGGAACGTTTAGAGACGGGATTGAAGGCCGGATAAAGGTCGTCTCCGTATTGCTTTTCCTGTTTGGAGCGGCATTGATTGCGCGGCTCGCTTTTCTGCAGATCATTCAGCATGACACTTTAGTGGCTAAATCTGAAAAACAGTATCTGAGTACAGTCAAAACACATTTCGGACGAGGAATTATCTACGACCGAAATCTAAACGAACTCGCGCGTAATGTGGAAACGGAATCGGTTTATATAAATCCCTCGGAAATATTTGATAGAAAAGCCACCGCCCGCATCCTTTCGGCAACGCTGAAGTTGGACCCTGATCAAGTACGTAAAAAAATTTCTTCTAAAAAACATTTTGTATGGATCAAGCGGAAGAGCCCTCTCCATGAAGTTGCGGAGCTGAAAAAATCCGGTTTATCTGGCGTGGGGTATGTATCCGAACAGAAAAGGTTTTATCCTAAACGAGAGCTTGCCGCTAGCGTTCTGGGGTTTGTTGGAATGGACAATCAGGGTCTTGCCGGTATCGAGCATGCCTATCAGGCTAAGCTGAAAGGCGCCACCTTTAGGCAGGTAATGGAGCGCGATGCGCGTGGGAGAAATATTCAACCTGTCGAGGGACTGCGCAACTCCAACCTCAGGAATTATGACTTGGCTCTTACTTTGGATGAGGTCATCCAGTTCACCACTGAATACCATTTAAAAAAACAGGTCGAGCATTTTAAAGCGGACTCCGGAATGGCCGTGGTCATGAATCCTCATACAGGGGAAATTTATGCGATGGCCAACGTTCCGCAATTTAACCCAAACCGCTACGGGGCTTTTCCTCAGCAAGTCTGGAAAAATAATATCATTGCCAGCTCCTACGAGCCCGGATCAATTTTTAAACCCATTGTTGCTGCCGCAGCCTTGGACAAAGGATTAGCAAGGCCGCAAGATATTTTCTTTTGTGAGAATGGGAAAATGGAAATTGGGAATGTCCATATCGGGGAAGCTTCAGATCATAAATTTGGCTGGCTGACCATGCGCGACATCATTGCCAAGTCGAGCAATATCGGAGCGATCAAAATTGCCCAACAGGTTGGTAGAGAACCCTTTTACGAGTACATCCGAAAATTCGGGTTTGGTGAAAAGTCCGGCTTATCGCTTCCAGGTGAATCCAAAGGGCAGCTCAAAGAGCAGAAGGCCTGGAACAAGCTATCCCTCGCTTCAATTTCTTTTGGGCATGAGATCGCCGTGACCCCTATACAAATGGTCAGTGCTTTGGCGGCAATTGCCAACGGCGGAAATCTTATGGAACCTCGTATCACCCATTCGCTGATTAAAGATGGGCGTGTAATTGAACAATTTAAGCCTGAAAAAATCCGGCGGGTTATTTCCGAAAAAACCAGTCGTCAATTGGTCGAAATTCTCAAATCGGTTGTGAAAACTGGTACCGGGAAAAAGGCGGCGCTGGAAGGAATTGATGTGGCGGGCAAAACAGGGACAGCTCAAAAATATAACACAAAAACTCAGTCCTACTCCAAAACAGAATTTATTTCTTCTTTTATTGGTTTCGCTCCGGCGGATTCACCGCGCCTTGTAATTTTAGTGATGATCGATAATCCCAAGGGATTGCATTGGGGAAGTGTTGTGGCGGCACCCGTATTCCGGGAAATTGCAAAAAAGGCGTTACGTTATTTAAACGTTCCGTCAAGTAAAGAACGTGTTTTTATTCTCGATCGAGCCTGATGGAACCAACGAGTTCAATAAAATGGCTGACCTTTCCTGAAAGTGGTTACTTAAACGTGACGGATAATACTGGACAAAAACTATCGCATTTAATCCTGGGTTTGCCCATCAATAATATTTTGGGAACCATGGACCGGGCTATTCGCGAAATCGTCTACGATTCAAGAAAAGTTGAGCCCGGCAGCTTGTTTGCCGCCATTCCTGGAGGCAACTGGGATGGAAGTGAATTCATTAAAGATGCTATTGCCAAAGGAGCATCGGCGTTTATTACTCAAACACCTCTTGATTCTCTAAGTGGGCTTGGTTTGGGGTCGCGTGATGTGACAGCCCTGTGTGTCGAAGATTCCCGAAAAGCGCTTTCAATTGCCAGTGCTAATTTCTACCAACGTCCGTCAGAGCGCATTGCCTTAACGGGTATTACCGGTACAAACGGGAAAACTACAACCGCCTATATTCTTGAGGCCGTATTCAGGGCTAAAGATGTTCGGACAGGAGTTATCGGCACCATCAATTATCATTACGATAACAAAGTTATTCCGGCGACGGTCACTACCCCTGAGTCCTTGGACTTAAACCGAATGCTCCAGGAAATGATTGAGGGACAAGTTGAAAATTGTTTTCTGGAGGTTTCTTCTCATGCCCTCCACCAAAGCCGTGTTCATGGCATGCATTTTAAGGCGGGCATTTTCACCAACCTGAGTCGCGACCATTTGGATTTTCATGGCGATATAGACCACTACAAAAATGCCAAGAAAAAACTTTTTTTGGACAATCATGTCGAGCATCCAATTTTCAACATCGATGACTCGGTCGGGCAAGAGTTTGCTGAGGAATTTAAAGCGGGTTCCTTAACCACTGGCATTGACAGCAATGCGGATTTTAAAGCTGAAAATATTGTTCTCGCTAAATCGGGTTGCAAATTTAGCCTGAAAACTCCTTTTGGTACGGGAGAGATCCATTCCAATCTTCTTGGGCGGCACAATGTGCACAACCTCCTCTCTGCTGGAGCGGGCGCTATGATTCAGGGTGTCTCCCTGGAAAAGGTTCAAGAAGCGTTTCATCATATTCACCCTATTCCAGGTCGATTCGAACAAATTGACAATAACCATGGGTTTTCCGTGCTGGTGGATTACGCTCATACGGATGATGCGCTCTCCAACGCGATTTCTGCGGCAAAAGATTTTACGGAGGGACGGTTAATTGTGGTGTTTGGTTGTGGCGGTGACAGGGATAAGGGGAAAAGAAAAGCTATGGGGCGAACTGTATTAAGTGAAGCGGATTTTTCTATCATCACCTCTGACAACCCGCGAACAGAAGACCCTGAGCAAATCATTGGTGACATCCTTCAGGGTGTTCCTGCCTCTGCCGGTGAGGGTGATGATTACGTAGTAATCATCAATCGAGAGGATGCCATTGAATTTGCCATTCTAAATGCTGGCAAAAATGATTTGGTTCTTATTGCGGGAAAAGGTCATGAGAATTATCAGGTTCTGGGAACGCAAACCATTCACTTTGATGATCGAGAGATCGCTCGATCTGCTTTAAGAAAGCGAAACCACTAATGGAAGGTCAGGCAAAAGATTGCATCCATGCTGTTGAAGGGCAGCTCCTTCAAGGAAACCCTGATTATTTGTTTCGGGGAGTGTCTATAAATTCCCGGACGGTCTCAAAGGGAGAATTATTCGTTTGCGTTAAAGGAGAGCGCTTTGATGGGCATGATTTCCTGGCTGATGTCATTTCCAGGGAGGCTGCTGGAATTATTCTTTCTGACCCAAATTTATTACCGGACAAAGGCAGCCAAGCTATAAAAAACCTTTTTGTGATTCAAGTTCCTGACACGCTTAAGGCCTTGCAGGATTTAGCAAGCTTCCAGAGAAAACGTTTTCCGTTCAAGGTCGTTGCCGTTACTGGCACAAATGGAAAATCTACCACTAAGGAAATGATCGCTTCAATATTGGAAACCAAATTCACGACTTTGAAGACTCAAGGTAACCTGAACAACCATATAGGCCTACCTCTAACCCTTCTGAAGAGAGAACCTTCGCAAGAAGTGGGTGTTCTTGAAATGGGCATGAGCGCAGCGGGTGAGATTAAAAGGCTTGCCGAGATCGCGCAACCGGATATTGGCATTATCACCAATATATCTGAAGGGCATCTGGTGCAATTGAAGAGTCTTAAGAATATTCAATCTGCAAAGGGAGAGCTATTTGATTCGTTGACAAAAGAAGGTACGGCCATTGTCAACGCCGACGACCCGCTAGTTTTAGAGCTGGCTCAGTCGCTTCGCGCCAAGACCGTTACTTTTGGCATAGACCAGCCCGCAGATGTGCGAGCAAGTGAAATAGAAAGCAAAGATAACCTGGGGTTTCGATTCAAAGTCAAACTTTTCGACAAAACTCTCTTCGTTCATCTTCCGTATCTTGGTTACTGCAATATTTATAACACGCTGGCGGCCTTGGCAACCGGGTACTCTCTGGGAATCCAGGAAGATGCAATGACTCGTGGGCTAGAGAATTACCAACGCATGTCTCAACGTAACGAACTAACACAGCATAACGGAATTGATCTCATTAATGATTCATACAATGCAAATCCCCGATCCATGACTGAGGCATTAAAAACACTGGACAACTTCAAAACTCAGGGTCGGCGAATTTTTGTTATCGGGGACATGCTGGAACTGGGAGACCTCTCCATACCTGCGCATGAAACTTTGGGTGAGGAAATCTCCCGATCAAAAGCAAACATTCTGATCGCAGTAGGAAAGCTAGCAAGCTTGTCCGCAAGAAGAGCTCAAGCTCTTGCGGGAGAAAAAATTCAAGTCCTGGAGCTCAATGAACATCAGGAAGCGGCAGACTATTTAATCCGGGAGGCTAAGGGCGGAGATTGTGTGATGTTCAAAGGCTCACGAGGAGCTGCTATGGAAAAAATATTACAAATTTTTAGCGCAAATAAAAACTAATTATGTTCTATCACTTTTTTTATCCGCTCAGTTCGGATTATTCAATATTCAACGTCTTTAAGTACATCACCTTCCGGTCTGCCTATTCCGGGGTGACGGCTTTAATATTGAGTCTTGTGTTGGGTAGCCTGATGATTCGTATTTTACAAAAATTTGAGATACAGGAAAAAATTCGAAGTGATGGCCCGCAACATCACAGTTCCAAGTCTGGGACTCCAACGATGGGCGGACTGCTTATTTTGGCTACGTTCGGGTGCTCTACCCTGCTCTGGGCTGACTTGAGCAACCATTATATCTGGGTAGTTCTGATTTCTGCTCTTGGCTTTGGAGCTATCGGACTTCGTGACGATATCTTGAAATTAAGACGGGGGAAAGGCATCTCCGCAAAAGAAAAGATTTTGCTTCAGGTGATGCTGAGTTTAGCGATTGGAATTTATTTGCTGTATTTCGATCCAACACGCACAGAATATGCCACACGCTTATCTGTTCCTTTCTTTAAAAGCTTTCAACCAGACTTGGGGTTTGGATACCTGGTTTTCATTGTTTTTATAATGGTAGGAACTTCCAACGCCGTCAATCTGACTGATGGGCTAGATGGCTTGGCGATTGGCCCCATCATCATCGCCACTCTTACTTACACCGGAATCGTTTATATCTGTGGTCATTTCAATTTTGCAGAATACCTTCGTATTCAGTTCATCAAAGACGCGGGAGAAGTTGCTGTAGCTAGCTCTGCCGTTCTTGGGGCAAGCCTGGGTTTCCTTTGGTTTAACTCTTATCCCGCGCAGATATTTATGGGCGATGTCGGGTCCTTATCTTTAGGGGGACTACTCGGCACCATTGCGGTGATCGTTAAGCATGAACTTCTGCTGATTCTTGTAGGTGGTATTTTTGTGATAGAGGCGTTGTCCGTCATCATCCAGGTCGGTTATTTCAAATACACGGGTGGAAAACGTTTTTTTAAAATGGCTCCGCTTCATCATCATTTTGAAGAGCTGGGTTGGTCAGAGCCTAAGGTCATTGTGCGGTTTTGGATCGTTGCAGTGGTTTTAGCCATGATCAGTCTCAGCACCTTAAAGCTCAGATGAATATGGAACTTAAAAATAAAAACCTATCAGTCATTGGGCTTGGCAAAACAGGGGTCGCTGTCGCTAATTTCCTTTCTCAGCGTGGAGCATTTGTCACGGTGATGGATAGCAAACCTCGCGAACAATTATTGAAATTCGTGGAGCAGCTAAGCGAAGACGTGAATACTAACTTCCAAAATTCTGAACCGCCATCTGATACCGAATTGATCGTATTGAGTCCGGGAGTAGATGTTCACTCTTCCTTCCTTCAAAATGCTAGTCGGGCCGGAGTTGAGATTATCAGTGAAATTGAACTGGCGAACCGGTTCAACAGCGTCCCTATCGTTGCAATAACCGGGACTAACGGCAAGTCCACCTGCACCAGCCTGACAGCTGAAATTATCAGACAGTCAGGGAAAACTGTGCACGCGGGAGGAAACCTGGGAACCCCTTTTATTTCTTTACTGGATCAGGGCAGTGCCGACTACAGAATTCTTGAAATTTCCAGTTTTCAAATGGAAGCTACCTCGGGACTTCACCCAATAGTTTCAGTCATTCTAAATATTAGTCCTGACCACATGGATCGACATAAAGATCTCAAAAGCTATGTTGACCTTAAAGAAAAAATATTTGCCCATCAAACTCAAGATGATTTTTTGATACTAAATCAGGATGACCCCATCACCCGTGACATGGGAAAACACAGTCGGGCAGAGCGCATATTATTCAGCACTCAAACTGAACTGGAAAAAGGAATCTTTTTACGTGAGGGTAAGATTATCGCGCGTATCCAGAATAGCGAGCAGGAAATCATATCCCTTGAGTCTCTGTCCAAAGGGCTGGTCTGGCAAATCGAAAACATCCTTCCTGGCGTTGCCACCGCTTTGCTTCTTGGTGTATCGCAAGAAACTGTTTTGCAGGTTTTGAAAAACTTTGAAGGTCTTGAGCATCGCCTGGAATGGGTCCGTACTTTAAACGGTGTAGATTTCGTCAATGATTCCAAGGGGACTAACGTAGGGTCTGTTTGCAAATCATTAAACACTTTTGATCGTCCCATCATTCTGATAGCAGGAGGAAAAGATAAAGAGACAGATTTTTCTCCCTTAAAAAACATAATTAAAGAAAAAGTCAAACATCTCATCCTCATTGGTGAAACCCGTAGCAAGTTTAAAGCAATTCTGAACGGCTCCTTTGGTTATGAGGAAAGCGATAGCCTTGAAGAAGCTGTATATCTGGCAAAAGCGAAAGCTCAATATGGCGATGTCGTTCTACTTTCCCCTGCATGCGCAAGCTTTGACATGTTTAAAGATTTTGAAGATCGGGGAGACTGCTTCAAAACGATTGTTAATAATCTGGAAGGGCAATGAATTTTGACTGCACATCAGGAAAAAAATGCGGATTCACTAATGGGTATCACCGTGGCTGTTCTGGTCCTGGTGGGTATCGTTATGGTTTTCAGCTCAAGCGCTGTGTACGCCTTGGAAAAATACGGAGACTCCTACTATTTTCTCAAGCGCCAAGTGGTCTGGTGTCTTCTGGGAACAGCAGTTCTACTGGTAGTCAAAAATACGGACTATCACAAATTCCATCAGCACACCTACCTAATCATGCTGGTAACTTTTCTACTTTTGCTTGCCGTCATGTTTCCGGAAGTAAGCAAAGAGGTGGGAGGAGCGCGAAGATGGCTGACTCTGGGCGGGCTTTCTTTTCAACCTTCGGAGCTGGCAAAGTTTACCCTGGTTCTTTTTATTGCCAAATCCCTGGTCAAAAGGGCGGACAAGTTGAGGAACTTCGCTTACGGCTATCTCCCCAACCTTGTTGTTCTAGGGTTCTTTTTCATCCCGATTTTATTTCAGCCCGATTTTGGCACCGCCATGATTATTTGCATGGTCACATTCGCAATGCTTTTTGTTGCCGGTTTACGAAAAAAGTTTCTGTTTCTTTCGGTGCTGGCGTTGATTCCATTTATAGCATCCGCAATCCTGGGCGCAGAATACCGCACTCGAAGAATTATCTCTTTTCTAGATCCCTGGCAAGACCCTTCGAATGCCGGATTCCAGGCAATTCAGTCCTTTTACGCTTTTGGCCGGGGAGGGTATTGGGGAACGGGCTTGGGAGCAAGTCATCAGAAACTTTTTTATCTTCCAGAAGCCCACACAGATTTTATTTTTTCCGTTATTGGAGAAGAGCTGGGGTTTTTGGGAACGACAGCAATAATTATTCTTTTTTCAATATTGATCTGGAGAGGTTTCGTTACCGCTTGCAGGGCCAAAGATCCATTTGGAACTCATTTAGCAGCCGGCCTGACTCTTTTGATCGGATTTCAAGCTTTTATCAATCTGGGAGTGACCGTGGGTCTTCTTCCAACAAAAGGATTAACTCTGCCCTTCATCAGCATGGGCGGTTCATCAATGTTAATTACCATGCTTTCAGTAGGTGTTCTTCTGAATATTTCAGAGCAGACGGTAAGACATTGACAATGACTGAATGCGAAAACGAGTTGTCATAGCTGGTGGCGGTACTGGCGGCCACCTTTATCCAGGAATCGCGCTAGCAAAGGCGCTCAAGAGGCACAATATGAATATTGAAATTTCATTTGTGGGAACCCAAAAAGGTATCGAAGCAAAAGTTCTTCCTCGTGAAGGATTCGAGCTGAAAACCATTCTTTCGGCGGGATTGATCGGAAAAAAAAGCATCAGCCGTTGGATGTCCTGGGTCAAATTGCCGATAGGAACTGCCCAATCCATGTGCTTCTTGATTAGAAAACGGCCTGACCTGGTAGTAGGTGTGGGCGGATACGCTTCAGGCCCTCTCGTTCTATCAGCATGGATATTACGCATTCCCATTCTTATCCATGAGCAAAACTCAATTCCCGGCCTCACCAATAAATGGCTGGGAAAGATTGCCGACAAGGGGGCAGTTTCTTTCAAAGATTCTGCAAAATATTTTCTTAAAGAAAAGGTCGAGGTAACAGGAAACATGATTCGTGAAGAAATCTGTCAGTCACGGGAAGAAGTTTCAAGAGGTCCGCGAGGACTCTTCCGCGTACTAGTCCTGGGAGGCAGTCAGGGGGCTCACTCCATTAATTTAGCGATGATGGACGCATTGGAGTCTCTAGCTTCCAAACGAGGAAATATTCATATCACTCATCAAACTGGAGAAAGTGATTATGAAATGGTGAAGCAAAAATATGAAGCCAGCGATCTCTCTCATGATATCAGACCTTTTATTGATGATATGGCGGAACAATATCGTAAAGCCTCCTTGGTGGTTTGTCGGGCGGGTGCCACAACCCTGGCTGAAGTAACCGCTTGCGGAAAAGTATCTGTATTAATTCCTTATCCTCATGCTGCTCATAATCACCAGGAAAAAAATGCGCAAATACTAAATTCTGCCAATGCAGGTGAATTGGTGCTCGACAGAGAATTATCAGGTCCACGTATTGCCCAATCCATAATTGGAGCTATGGAAGACCCTGAGCGACTAAAGGAAATGGAAAAGAACAGCTACCAGTTAGGCAACCGTGATGCGACAGAAAAAGTTCGTCAAATCTGCATGGAATTACTCGAAGACGCAAATGGAAAATCCGGCCGGGCCGGAAAAACGCAAGGGGAATATGTTTTGTCATGTTTTTAGGAAAAACACAACGGATCCATTTCATAGGGATCGGAGGTTCGGGAATGAGCGGAATTGCTGAAGTTCTAATCAATCAGGATTATGAGGTAAGCGGTTCTGACCCTTCTTCAAATCGGGTTACCGATCATTTGAAGGAACTGGGTGCCGACATCCGCCATAGCCACAGCCCTGAAAATGTTACAGGCAAACACGTTGTCGTAATATCCAGTGCCATCAACGACAACAATGTTGAAGTTCAGGCCGCCCGCGAACAATCCATCCCTGTCATCCCCAGGGCTGAAATGCTAGCAGAACTAATGAGAATGAAACATGGAATAGCTATTGCGGGTACCCATGGAAAAACCACAACGACATCACTCGTTGCATCGGTTCTGGCAGCGGGCAATCTTGATCCTACAGTAGTGATTGGTGGAAGAATCAAAAATATGGGTGGACACGCCAAGCTTGGACAAAGTCAGTATCTTATTGCCGAAGCGGATGAAAGCGATGGTTCTTTCCTCAAACTCTCTCCTACGATTGCCGTGGTGACGACTCTGGATGAAGAACACATGGATTTTTATCTCACCATGCAGAATATGAAATCTACATTCCTGGAATTTCTTAACAAGGTTCCTTTCTATGGTGCTGCGATATTGTGCCTGGATGATGCCAACCTTCAATCTCTGCTTCCTCGAATTGAAAAACGAACCATCACCTATGGTTTGAAGTCTCAGGCTGATTACACGGCTCGGAATATATCCGTAGATGGATTGAAAACTTATTTCACGGTCTATCATCGAGGTAAAAAATTAGGAAAAATGTTGTCAGGTGCGCTAGGTCGACACAATGTTTGCAACACCCTTGCGGCCGTCGCAGTCGGGATGGAATTGAATATGGATTTCCCGACTATCGCCAATTCTCTGAAAACATTTACGGGAGTACAAAGACGGTTTGAAATCCTTAAACAGTCAGAGTCTTTGGTGATTGTTGACGATTACGGTCACCACCCGGCAGAAATCCAGGCAACTTTATCAACAGCAAAAGAAGTTTGGCCAGATCGACGGCTCATCATTATTTTTCAGCCTCATCGATATTCGCGGACGAAACACCTCATGGAAAGTTTTTTCTCTTCCTTCAACGATGCCGACCAATTGCTTTTATTGGATATTTACTCGGCCGGGGAAGAAGCGATTGAGGGTATTGACTCGCAGAGAATCGCGGAAGGTGTGAAAGAGTTTGGACATAAAAGTGTGGAATACATCGGGGGAACGGAATCTGTGATCCCTCATTTACAAAAATTTCTTAAACCGGGAGACATCGTCATGACTCTTGGTGCAGGAAATATCGGAGAATTGAGCCACGAGCTCACATCCCGATTCAACGATTGATCGTCTTCAATAGGGGAGGAACGTCATCAATGCTTAACGAAGCTTGGAAGCGCCGATTAATTCATATTGCTCATTCTGGAACGGGAAGTGAGTTTAATCTCAAAACCAGGATGGAGTATCCAAAAACCGTTCTGGGACAAAAAATTCATCAGAGTAAAACTATGAGCCATTCTTTTCCCTGGTTACACAAAATTAAGGGCAGCATCCTGAAAAACGAAATTCTGGCCCCCTACACTTCTATCCAAATCGGAGGCCCTGCGGATGTATTAATTTTTCCTGAAGATATTCGCGACATTCAAACGATTTTGAAGAACAAAGGATCTCAGCCTCTCTTTACTCTTGGAGAAGGAACCAACTTGCTTGTCGGCGACCGCGGAATACGAGGAGTCGTTATCTCTTTGAAGGATTGCTTCAAAGACATTAAGCGCCCGTTGTTCTTCCGCAAGGAAACCGGGAACCGGAGGGCAGTCATCAAAGCTGGGGCAGGAGTTAAAATGTCTTACCTTGCCAAATATGCCGCCCGATATTCCCTGACAGGCATCGAACATTTGGTAGGAATTCCCGGATCATTGGGAGGAGCCGTCATCATGAATGCCGGGGCAGAAGGCACCGAAGTTGGCCAGGTTCTTCGTAGTGTTACTCGAATAACTCCAGATGGAGAAGTTCAGACCTTAAAACGTGAAGAGCTTTCATTCGAATATCGAAAAACTATTTTTCCTGATGGAGAGGGAATCATTATCGAAGCAGAGCTGGAACTTGAGGAAGGGGATCGATCTGAAATCCAGAATGCGATGGATCGCCACCTCTCGCGCAGGTCGCAGACTCAACCTTTAACCATTCCCAACTCAGGTTCTGTTTTTAAAAATCCTGATGGTGATAAAGCGGGAAGACTGATCGAGTCATTGGGGCTCAAAGGTCTTTCGGTTGGCAATGCCGGAGTTTCAATCAAGCACGCGAACTTCATTGTCAATAAAGGAGGAGCCACCGCCAATGATGTGACCCGGTTGATTGAGCATATTCGTGAAGAGGTTAAAGATAAAACAGGAATTAATTTACAAACAGAGATTGTCACAGCAGGTGAATAAATTGGGGAAATAATATTACTAAATTGGTCCGCGACAGAGGTAGCCCTCCTTCCTTTGTTCTCCGGCCCTTTTGGCCAAGGGCCGGGGCGGACCATATTAAAGAGAATTTGTAATACGAAATTTGAATTATTTAAAAGATAAAACTATTGGAGTGCTCATGGGAGGACTCTCCCCCGAGCAGAAGGTCTCAATCATCACTGGAAACTCTGTCGTTGAGGCCCTTAAAAGAAAAGGATTGAAGGCCTTGCCGATTAATGTCGATCATCAAATCGGGACAACGCTTCAGTCAAACCCTATCGATCTGGCTTTCATTGCTCTGCATGGAACCTATGGAGAAGACGGATGCATTCAAGGCCTGCTTGAATATTTCAAAATACCCTATACCGGAGCAGGGGTTATGGGGAGTGCTCTGGCTTTTGACAAATTAAAATCCAAGGAAATTTTAAAATTCCATGGAATACCCACGGCTGATTATGAAGTGCTTTACAAAAACTCAGAGGAAAAGATATGCCGGACCTTAAATCTTCCGGTTGTCGTCAAGCCAACCAATCAAGGGTCCAGCCTGGGTATAAGTATCGTCAAAAACGAGAACGAATGGGAACCGGCTCTGGAAGCCGCATTCGCTTATTCTGAAGAAGTTATTGTGGAAAAATTTATTGAAGGAAAGCTTCTGGCAATTGGAATGAATGAAATGGAACCTATGCCTATTATCCATATCCGCCCTAAGTCCGGATTTTATGATTATGAGGCAAAATACACCTCTGGAAAAACAGAATATATTTGCCCTGCAGACCTTGAAAAAAATGAAGTGGATGAATGCAAACAAATCGCGAAACAAGTATTCCAGGTATTGAGAGGAAGAGGCTTTCCCCGTGTAGATGTAATTTTAGATAATGAAGGGGTTCCTTTTGTACTAGAGATGAATACCGTGCCGGGGATGACCCCAACCAGCCTTTTGCCTATGGCAGCAGAGAAAATCGGGCTGGGGTTCGATGATTTAGTTGTAGAAATATTAAAAACCGCTCAGCGGGATTACAAAGATTAATTATGAGTTTTGCAATCGCAGATCAAAAAAGCACTTCTGTAGGGTGGGAAGATCTCCGCTCCGAAAGGAAGAAAAAGATTCGGCGTGGTGGTGATCTGAGCAAGAAAGCCCCCTCAAAAGTTTCAGGCCGTGATTTTTCCTGGACAAGAATTCTGTTTGAACTAGCTTCAAAACTTTTCCTGGTAGGAGTCGTCATTTATTTGTTTTATGCAAGCTATAATTTTTTGATGTCCGACCCCAGGTTTCAGATTACTAACATTTCGTTTAATGGCAACCATGCCCTAAAGGAAAATGAGCTTCTGGAGTGGCTGGGCCAGGTTCACGGAGAAAACCTTTTCAAATATAACTTATCTAAAGCATCTGAAAGAATCGTGGATCATCCTTGGGTTCTTTCGGCATCTGTTCAAAGAAGGTTTCCTCAGGGAATTCAAGTTGAGTTGACCGAACGTATTCCTTATGCCCGGATCAAATTTAAAAAAGTGTTTTTAATGGACAATTTTGGAGTGATCCTGTCAGAAGAAAAACCTGAGCACCACCATTTGCCACTAATTGTGCAGAGCTCAAAAATAGTAAAGCCTGAAAACTTTTCTGGAGAAAAAGTTATTCAGAGCCTCAAAACAATGCACTATTTCAACAAACTTTCTTTTTTTGAAAAAAATCCTCTGGAAATTGCCGAATTAAAAGGGCATTCGAGAATCATATTTTTCACACGCAATCGGGAAATTCGAATCCAAATGTCCATGGAAAGGTTAACGGATGGATTTAAAAAATTTATGATTGTCCTCGATACTCTTGAGGATGACGCAGGAAAATTCCATATGATAGACCTATCATTCAAGGATCAAGTTGTGGTCAGGGACCGTATCTCTAGCCACTCAAAATCCATGAAGACACCAACCAACTAGGAGGGAATGCGACGCATGGCCAAAAAAAGTAATTATATTGTCGGCCTGGATATTGGAACGACCAAAATCTGTTGCATCATCGGAGAAGTCATTGATGAAGAAAAAATAGATATCATCGGACTAGGCCAGTATCCGTCAAGAGGTTTGCGTAAAGGAGTAGTCATCAATATTGATAGCACAGTGGAGTCTATAAAAAGTGCTGTTGAAGAAGCTGAGTTGATGGCTGGATGCGAAATCGATTCGGTTTTTGTGGGTATTGCGGGCGGCCATATTAACAGCATGAACAGCCATGGCATCATCGCCGTAAAAGGAAAGGAAATCACGCAGACAGATATTGACCGCGTTATAGAAGCGGCCAAAGCTATTGCCATTCCTCTTGACCGGGAAGTCATTCACGTGCTTCCCCAGGAATATATTGTCGATAACCAGGACGGGATTAAAACTCCTCTGGGAATGGCAGGGGTTAGGCTTGAAGCCAAGGTCCATATCGTTACTGCCGCAGTGACTTCCGCTCAGAACATTGTCAAATGCGTCAACAAGGCAGGTCTGGGAGTTCAGGACATTGTGTTGGAACAGCTGGCCTCCAGCGAATCCGTCCTGTCTCAGGATGAACGGGAATTAGGTGTAGGAATGATTGATATTGGTGGAGGAACATCTGATATGGCTATTTTTTATCAGGGGGCGATCAAGCACACCGCAGTTCTAACTATTGCCGGTGCTCAGATGACAAATGATATCGCCATTGGCCTTCGCACTCCTAATGCTGAAGCGGAAAAAATCAAGCACTCCTATGGATGCGCTTATACCCCTCTTGTTTCTGAAGGGGAAAATATTGAGGCCCCAAGTGTTGGTGGTCGAGAGCCTCGAACCGTTCCGCGCCAAATTCTTAGCGAAATTATTGAAGCCCGGACTCGGGAAATGTTTGAACTTCTGGATCATGAAATAAACGAATCCGGATACCGTGAAATCATTTCTTCTGGAATTGTTCTGACCGGTGGGGCATCAAACATGCAGGGAATGGCTGATTTGGCGGAGGATGTTTTTCAGTCTCCCGTTCGGGTTGGAACTCCCATTGGTCTTGGAGGTTTGATTGATGTCGTGAGCAATCCCATGTATGCAACCTGTACTGGATTAATCCAATACGGATCAAGAAGATTTAAGTTAGGAATGAATCGGGAACTTCAAGGGAGGAACCTGTTCGACAAAATTTTTACACGTATGAAAGATTGGGCAGATGAATTTTTTTAACACCTGGAGGGTAAAATGAGTTTAATAGAGTTTGATAACGAAAATGATTATTCAGCAACTATCAAGGTCGTTGGTGTAGGAGGTGGGGGCAATAATGCTATCAACTCAATGGTTCGGGACAATATCCGTGGTGTTGAGTTTATTATCGCTAATACCGATCTGCAAACGCTTGAGAAATCCGAATGCCCAGGAAAAATTCAAATTGGCGGAGAATTGACTCGAGGCCTGGGCGCGGGCTCTAACCCTGAGATAGGAAGAGATGCCGCAGAAGAAAGTGGGGCCCCGATTCGCGAAATGGTAGAAGGGGCAGATATGGTCTTCATCACCGCTGGAATGGGTGGCGGAACCGGTACCGGTGCTGCTCCCATCATTTCTCGCATCGCTAAGGAGGCTGGAGCTCTGACCGTTGGTGTGGTCACCAAACCTTTCGCCTTTGAAGGTAAACGGCGTATGCGGCAGGCTGAGGAAGGAATTATGGAGCTTAAGGAAGCCGTCGATACTTTGATTGTCATTCCTAACCAGAAGCTTCTCAGTTATGTCGGCAAACAAACTTCATTCACCGGAGCGTTTGCAATGGTGGACGATGTTTTAAAGCAGGCCGTCTGCAGTATCTCCGACCTGATTGTGATTCCTGGACTGATAAACCTGGATTTTGCCGATGTAAAATGCATCATGGGTAGCATGGGAAAAGCTCTAATGGGTAGCGGAACCGCCACAGGTGAAATGCGAGCGGCAGAGGCGGCGCAGAAAGCTATCTCCAGTCCCTTGCTTGATGAAGCAACCGTTGATGGAGCAAAAGGCATATTGATCAACATCACCGGTGGCGAAGACCTTACCTTGATGGAAGTCAATGAGGCGTCCATGATGGTTCAGGAAAATGCTCACGAGGATGCTCATATTATCTTTGGAGCAGTGATTGATAAACAAATGGAAGGTGAAATGCGAGTAACGGTTATTGCTACGGGTTTTGAGGAAGAGCAATCAATAAAAATCAAAGAAAGACCTGCTCTTAAAAAAGTTGTCGGGGGCGACCCAATTTCTGAAGAGGATCCAGGACAAACGTCGTTCAAACATTTAAAATCTCTGGCTTCCTCAATTAAGGAAGAAAATTTGGACCCGGGAAGCCTGACCTCAAACTTTGATATTCCAACATTTCTACGCAAGCATGCGGATTGACCTGAGAATAAATGTTTACCCCCCTTCTAAGGGGGGAATTGCCCTCCCCCCAACAAGGGGGATTGAGGGGGTTGCTTTTTTTGGCTCTTCCAGTCGAAAAGATTTGTTGCAACTCGATAAAGCAATCACTCTCTCGCTTCTCTCCTAGTGGCCGTTTATCCTCCAGTTGTAATCCAGGTAAGAAATTTTAATTTTGGAATTGCTCAAAACTTTTCTTTCCTCGGGGCTCACATACTGACTGATAAATTTTAATACACCCCCACGACTTTCAAAATCATCAGCAAACCATTTGAATATGGATGAAAGATAAACCCTGTTTTTCTTCTCATCCAGTTTCATTCCTTTCTCTCGGGATAACAAAAACTTTTTCATCTGGTCGTCCAACTGGTCACTCAATTTTTCAACCTTATAGGATTCAGGACGAAGGTCAGGACAACTAACAGAGGCGCAGACAATAGCTACGTGAATGCGGGGTTCATCCATTTTCCTGAGAATTTCATGTTCAATATCATTGAGAGTGCGTTCTTCGCCTCCCACATTGCCCGCAGGCCGTTTCCAAACAGATTTAAATATACTCCCCACATCCTTGATACTCTCTATCGGGTAATGGTCGGTGATCATTTTTGCCGCAAGAATATTATAGACATTGATCCAGAAAGTTAACCTGGATTCCTGGGACTGCAGATTCTCCAGAGGATAATCCTTGAGACGGGATGCCAGGCCTAAAAATACAGAGTCTTTTTTTAATCTGTCGTAATCAATTGCATTGATCAAAACCCCATCCAATGTTTTTGGGGCAACATATTTTTTGACAAGAGTGTCCCAGTCAGAAAAATCGAACGCCTCAATATTGGAAGAATAACTAAAAACAAAAAATACTCCCAAAAGCAAAACTTGCAAATGCCGAAAAAGACCAATATCCCTCATAAATAAAAACCCTTCTTCACAAATTAATCAATTTGATGCCTATCTTTTAGTATACTTCCCAAGTGATTCCTTACAGACAGGCTCTCATATCAGGAACTTCTATTTCTTCGAATGCTTAAACCTGTTGATTTTTAACCTGACATATTGAACCCGCTGATGAACAAAGACCTTTTATATATTTCTGATATGGATGGCACCCTGTTATTGCCTGATGGAACGTTTCCTGACGACTACAAAAAACGTCTCAACCGGCTGATCGACATGGGATTACGCTTCACTATCGCCACCGCTCGGAACTACGATTCTGCACATCCAATTTTAAATGGATTGAACCTCAAACTACCAGTGGTTTTATTTAATGGGGTGTATCTGGCAGATTTCAACAGCGGCCACGTTTTGGAATACGCTAACTCCATTGACAGGCAAGTTGTAGAAAACATGCTCAAATTTGCCTTGCCTCGAGGCATTGATCCCTTCATTTATACATTTGGGGAAGAACATAAACTTTATTACCAAAATGCAACCAACCCGGGCTCCCAAGCCTATGTCAAAAGTCTTGAGGGAGATGGAAGACTATGCAAGGTTGATCGTTTTCAATTTCAAGAGGACGAAAAGATTTCCGGATTCCTATTGATCGACACCCACGACCAGCTCAAGCCCGTCTACCAATCACTGCAAGAAAATCATTTTGACCACCTTAATTTATATTTTGCTGAAGACGTATCCATGAAAGGATACCACTGGCTCCAGTCTTTTCACCAGGAGGCCAGCAAGGGAAATATGATAGAAATTCTCTCCCAAAAACTGGAGATTCCCCTGGAACGTATTGTTGTGTTCGGGGATTATTTGAATGATTTAGACATGTTTCGGATCGCTGGCCGGGCTATTGCAGTGGAAAATGCCCTCCAGGAAGTAAAAGACTCTGCCCACGAAATCATAGGAAGCAATTCCCAGGGAGCTGTTCTGCAATACCTTGAGCTTATATTCCTTGATAAATGAATCCGTTCAAACTAAACTTTACAGATACAACCCACTTTTAATTCAACAATATTTATTCAGGTTACCATGTCCGAAACCGAGCAACCTAAGGAAACCGAAGATACCATCTACCAACGCGATAAAACCGCTAAGGAGCGTCAACCGGCAGAGGATAGTCCTAAAGCTCCTATCAAACCCAAGCCAAAAATAAAAAAAGCTTTTGTCCCGAAGAAGAAGACCTTCACCACCGACAAACCCATGGAACATCGTGTGCGAAATATTCGCATGACTTCCCTTGAGTCTGCCAAAATGATCTGGGAAACCCTTACAGATTATCAGAATGAACTGGCACAATTGGAAGTTGATGACCCCGATAAGCCTTACCATGACTGGGAAAAAATGGAGAAATTTTTTACCCGTCTAGCAAAAAAATACAGCGTTTGCATGAGTAAGGCGTTGGGCGGCTCGGTAGGTTGGGTTTACAAAGGAATGGAAGCAGAAACCCTGGATCAGGAGTTGATCGATAGCATACTGACAACGGAAAAGTTCAAGATACCGGAGCCCATCAAATCAAAATTAGGGTTCCATATAGTTATGATTTGTGAAAGCCAGTTTCACACACCAAAAGAAAAACCCAAGGAAGAAGAAAAACCCTTTTACTTTTGAGCCTTGACAGGACTCATTCCCCCAAAAAAAATCGTTGGATTGTGTTTACAATATATTCCTGCTGCTCTCGACTCACCTCATGCGAAATAGGAAGTGCCAAAGTCTGCCCTGCAGCTTTTTCGGATTCAGGAAAGTCGCCACTCTTGTAACCTAGAGACTTGAAACAGTCCTGCAGGTGTAACGGAACTGGATAATAAATTTCGCACCCGATCCGATTTTCATTGAGAAAACCTCTGAGTTCATCCCTGCGGTTTCCTACACCAATTACATACTGATTATAAACATGCCGGGGAAACACCTCAGGAGGTAATTGAACGAACGGAGTCATTGCCGAATCTTTAAATAACTGGTTATAGGTTTGTGCATTTTTCCGTCTTTTCTCGGTCCAGTCTTCCAGAAAGTTCAGCTTGGCACTCACTACATCTGCCTGAAGTGCATCGAGACGAAAGTTCCCTCCTATAATCTTATGGTAATATTTCGGGTCCGAGCCATGCACTCTGAGAATTTTTAATTTCTGGTATAGCTCCTCGCAATTGGTGGTCACCATTCCACCATCACCAAAGCCGCCTAAATTTTTTGCGGGGAAAAATGAAAAACACCCCATATCTCCTAACGAACCGGCTGATCTACTCTTATACTCCGAACCAATCGCCTGGGCAGAATCTTCAATTACCCGCAGACCATTTTTCTCTGCCAATTGGAGAATGGGGTCCATATCTGCACATTGCCCATAAAGGTGCACCGGAATAATGGCCTTGGTCTTCGGGGTAATGCAACGTTCAATATGCTCAGGTTTGATATTGAAAGTGATATCATTGATATCCGCAAAAACTGGTTGAGCCCCAAGTCGGATGATAGAACCCGCTGTCGCGAAAAATGTATAGGGAGAGGTGATCACTTCATCACCTGGACCGACTCCCGCTGCCATCAAAGCAATCAGCAACGCATCCGTTCCAGATGAAACGCCTACTGCATATTTTGTTTGGCAATAAGATGCCATTCTCTCTTCCATCCGGGAAACTTTGGGTCCCAGGATAAAATATCCCGATCGAATGGTTTCCGCAGTTTCCTTTTCCACCTCATTCAATATCTGGTGATACGAAGCAGTAATATCCAGTAAACGGACTTCATTAACCGGAGGAGACGGAGCGTCCAGTTTTTCCTGCAACTGACCGGGAGTCAGAGCATTCACTGGCAAACCGGAAAATTTTTCAGGATTAAGCGTAACCACTGCATCTATTCCGCACGCCTCTACCAAACACGCCAACAACGCTATCTCAAACGGATATTCAGACCCCAGAGAAAGGTCAATATCATGAGCCGTGGGAGTTAAAACAGCCAGGTTTTGTAAAAAAGATTGCACATTTTTCTTTGAAGCTCCAGAGCCTTCCAAAAGAACAGGAATAGAGGTAGCAACCACCCAGCCTTTGCAACGCTCCTGACGGCAAAGACTTACTACTGCTGAATCGTCACTTTTTTCCAATGCCTGAATCAGGCTGCCCGCATCGAAAAGAATTTGCATGAATTAACCTTGGTAATTTTATTTTAAGAGGAGTTAAAACTTAATATCCTGGCCTAGCTTTTCACGAAGGATGATTTCTGCCGGGGTGTAGTACTTTTTATTAACATTACATTTTTTACATGAAGGTACCAGATTCCCCCTTTTGCTTTTACCCCCACGGGAAATTGGAACAATATGGTCCATCGTCAATTCTTCGGCTAAGAACCTACCTCCACAATAATGACACGTGCCCGCCTGTATTTTTTCTTTCCACCAAGGCGACTGGCGAAGTTTTCGAGCCTTAGCCTTTTCAACTTTGAATTGTTGCTCATCCATACCGCACCCTCTCGCTGCAAGCAGACGAAGTAACCTATTAAAATACTATTTTATATAACGCGACAAAGCATGGAAAATAGAACCCACTTGCGGGATTTATTTCAAGAACCTGCGGTTTCTTTCGCCCAGCTCAGATCAACCAATAGTTTGGGCTTCCAATTACTTCGCACAGCCCGAACCGTTCCATTCAAGCTTCCCTTGGGATACCAGTGAATGTCTCCCATGTCAAACTCGAATCCCAGCGCAGCAGATAATCGCGTCTTGCTTGTCCAAAAGCAACTGCCATAACTGAATTCAAAAACAGGATCAATGTGAAGAATGAAAGTTTTTCCTCGGGACTGAAATGGTTTGGCGATTTCATACAAGCTTTGAATTTCCAGCCGGCCAGGAAGACGCCAGTCTTCGTGGCTTCCCAGTTTTTCCTGATTTAATTTATCGATATATTCCTGGGCGTCATACCAACTGATGTTATTTCCCGTTTCCACATAGGCATAACTCTCCTGCCACATCAGGCCTGTGCGAGCGTCCGATATTGTCCTGTTCCCATGTTCAATAAATCGTTGTTCCATAACTCACCCAAAGCGGTCATTATAACAAAATTTTCTGCTACCTTTTAGAATACACTTTTCTGGAATTCGATGGCAAAACATTTTATTACAATTACTTAGTAGAAAGGCGGCAGGATTCCACAATATATCCAGGGAGTTGCCATAGATAATAAAATATAAAGGCTAAAACCCTAAATTAGTTGAGCAAAACTTGTAATAATCCTCACTGGCGGTTCGCCGGTTGAAAATCGTAGCCACACTCGGGAATGTCCTCGACATCCTCTTTGCTTGAAGGATAGCGATGGCAAATGAGAGGTTTATTAGGACTGTCATGCACCCGGCATCGATTATCCTCTGTCAGCTCACTGCATGGTACATCTATAGAGTAATAAAGCTGATTTCTCTTTTCGTCCGAACCAACAACCCGGATTCCTCGATAGGATAAATAAAGTTCCAATTCTTTTAGACTGCCATGTTGCTGGATGGTGATATCACGGACAACAGTCATATTGACCGTCTTGCAGCACTCTCCGCAGGAATGACATTCTCCCGTTCGTTGCAGCGGTTGCGTCATACCTCCCTCCCCCAATAGCTCAGTCGTCCAGGTCGATAAAACCTACTTACCTTTTTTCTTTGCAGGTTTTTTTGCCAAGTGCTCCACCGTAACCGTAGTGCGTATTCCCCCGCGAACATTAAAATCACCCACGATTTTCATCTCTCTCGGACGACATGCGGCTACCAAATCATCCAAAATGACATTGGTCAGATTTTCGTGAAATCCCCCTTCATTCCGATACGATACCAGGTAAAGCTTTAATGATTTCAATTCTATGCACAATTTTTCCGGAATATAACTGATATACAGGGTGGCAAAATCCGGTTGCCCGGTTTTAGGGCACAAACAGGTAAACTCCGGGCACTCCATTTCAATGGTGTAATCCCTTCCTGGAAACGGATTTGGGAACGTTTCAATCTGTAAAACCTGTTTTCTATTAGTTTTTTGCATAATTTTGGCGATTTTTTGATTTTTTTTCGGAGAAGACCTTGCTTTTTGATATCCAGATTTTATATATTGTCAGCACTCCAACCTAGAGAGTGCTAAAACAATCGGCCGGATCCCTCCGACTTGGAGCTTTAGGTCTTTAAATTCAATAAATTAACGATTTTTGTGGGCGAATTTACGCTAAACAGCGTCTTTTCTTTTAATATTTAATCAGATTGTAACATTTTTTCAAGGAGTCAATATGAAAATCAAACCATTGCACGACCGTATCCTAGTTCAACCCATCCTGGAGAAAGAAGTTCGAAAGGGAGGAATCATCATTCCCGATTCAGCCAAAGAAAAACCTATTGAAGGTCGGGTTAAGGCTGTAGGCAAAGGAAAAGTTGGCGATGATGGCAAGCCCGTTCAACTGGAAGTTAAAGTGGGCGACAAAGTCCTTTACAGCAAATACGGCGGCACAGAAATCAAATTTGACGGAGAAGATTACCTGCTGATGCGTGAAGACGATGTTCTGGCAATCGTAGGTTAATTTTTGTCCCAATTACTTAATTAAAAAATCATTCACATCTCTTAAGAGATAAGGAGAACCACCTTTATGGCTAAACAAATCGTATATGATGAAACTGCTAGACATAAAATACTTTCCGGTGTTAATCAACTGGCTGATACCGTAAAAATCACCTTGGGTCCTAAGGGGCGCAATGTGGTCATCGACAAAAAATTTGGTTCCCCCACCATCACCAAAGACGGTGTCACGGTAGCCAAGGAAATTGAATTGCAAGACCCCTTTGAAAATATGGGCGCGCAAATGGTTAATGAAGTCGCCAGCAAAACCAGTGACAATGCTGGGGATGGTACGACCACAGCGACCGTTCTGGCCCAGGCTATTTTTCGCGAGGGAATGAAACATGTAACCGCTGGCTCCAACCCTATGGATATTAAACGGGGCATTGAAGAAGCTGTTAATGTCATCATCCCTGAAATCCAGAAAATGGCTAAACCTACCAAGGACAAAAAGGAAATTGCCCAGGTAGGAACTATTTCTGCAAACCAGGATAAAGCCATCGGGCAGATCATCTCCGAAGCTATGGACAAGGTAGGAAAAGACGGCGTTATCACCGTTGAAGAAGCCAAGAGCATGGACACCTCCCTGGAAATCGTTGAGGGAATGCAGTTCGATCGTGGTTATCTTTCCCCTTATTTCGTAACCGATCCTGAGCGTATGGAATCCGTTCTGGAAGATTGTTACATCCTGCTTCATGAGAAAAAAATCAGCAGCATGAAAGACCTCCTGCCTTTGCTGGAAAAAGTTGCTAAAGGCGGCAAACCTCTTCTCATTCTCGCTGAAGATATCGAAGGCGAAGCCCTGGCTACTCTGGTAGTCAATAAATTGCGTGGAACCTTGAATGTCTCTGCCGTTAAGGCACCGGGATTCGGCGACCGCAGAAAAGATATGCTCAACGATATCGCCATTTTGACCGGCGGTAAAGTGATCACTGAAGACATCGGTGTTTCTCTGGACAGTGTAGATCTGGCTGACTTGGGCCGGGCAAAACGTATCACCATCGATAAAGAAAACACCGTTATCGTTGATGGTAAAGGAAAAGCCTCTGACATTCAGTCACGAGTTAAACAGATCCGTAATCAGATCGAAGAGACCTCTTCCGATTATGACGGGGAAAAACTCCAGGAACGGTTGGCTAAACTGGTTGGTGGCGTAGCCATCATCAAAGTAGGCGCCGCAACTGAGACGGAAATGAAAGAGAAAAAAGCCCGTGTTGAAGATGCTCTGCATGCTACACGCGCCGCAGTTGAAGAAGGTGTTATCCCTGGTGGCGGAGTAGCTTTCATTCGTAGCTTGGGTGCACTAGATAAAATCAAAGGCGACCATGATTTTAAGGTAGGAGTGAAAATCATTCGTCGAGCTTTGGAAGAACCTCTACGTCAGATTGCAGCCAACGCCGGCGAAGAAGGTACCGTGGTTTGCGAGAAAGTAAAAACCTTGAAAGGCAATGAAGGGTACGATGCTAAAACCGGCAAGTACACCGACATGATCAAAGCAGGAATCATTGATCCTGCCAAGGTAGCTCGCACCGCATTGCAAAATGCAGCCAGCATCTCCGGCCTACTTCTGACCACCGAAGCTATGATCACCGATTTGCCAGAAGAGAATGACGATCATGGTCATGCTCATGGCGGCGGCGGTGGCGGCGGAATGGGCGGTATGGGTGGTATGCCCGGAATGATGTAATTCCACTTCTCCTTTTAAGCGAGAACATTGACCGGCTCCCTTTCACGGGGGAGCCGGTTTTTTTTTGCCCGGCTTGCAGTTGACAGTCCGTTGTTTTAACCCTATCATCAAGCTCCACATCGCCTCGCTACATTCGGGGCAAAAATATGAGGTCCCATGGCCGGTTCGATTAAAAAAGTCCTCGGAATGATTCTTGCCGGCGGTGAAGGGAGCAGACTCTACCCGCTCACCCAGCAACGCGCAAAACCCGCTGTCCCATTTGGTGGAAAGTATCGGCTGATAGATTTTGCCCTGAGCAATTTCATCAATTCGCGGATTTATTCCGTTTATGTTCTGACTCAATTCAAGTCCCAGTCACTGACCGAACATCTGCAAGAGAACTGGCGGTTCAGTTCCATCCTGCGCGACCACTTCATACTCACTGTTCCCGCGCAAAAACGTACAGGAGAAAGTTGGTACATGGGAACAGCCGACGCCATTTATCAGAATATTAATTTAATCGAGGATGGAGATTTCGACATCATCGCTATCTTCGGGGCTGACCACATCTACCGCATGGACCTGCAACAAATGATCGACTTCCATGTCAGAAAGCGTGCCGATGTCACCATCTCGGCCCTGCCAGTTCCTCTTGATGAAGCTACTTCATTCGGGGTGATCCAGGTGCAGGAAAAACAGCGCATCACAGGGTTCCAGGAAAAACCCAAACGACCGAAACCCATTCCAGGAAGGCCTGGTGAGGCCTTCGCGTCTATGGGCAACTATCTCTTTAACAAACAAACTCTGATTGATTTGCTCTATGAAGATGCGGCGGATACAGAGTCCACCCATGATTTTGGCAAGGACATTCTGCCACGGATTTTCAATACTTCTCGAGTATTCGCTTACGATTTTCGCCGAAACCGTATACCTGGCATCACCAAAAAGGAAATCGGCTATTGGAGAGACGTAGGAACCATCAAGTCTTTCTGGGAAGCCAATATGGATTTGAGAAATATCAAACC
>JABHBK010000051.1 GCA_018673915.1 Nitrospina sp.
AAGCCACACCCTTAGCAAGAGGACCTACATTTATGGCGGTGATGTTTTTTTCTTTTGATACTGCAATAGATGCTATATCAATAGATATGGATCTTGGGTGGATTATTGGAAGTACCTTGTCATTTATAAATTGTAAAATATTATTGTGATCCACATTTATGAAACTGTGCGCGACATGTTTTCCTGTTCTTTCGTTTCTTTTTTCAACGACTCCCACCAAAATAACTCCTCCAGCAGAGTTGATGAATTGACATATATCTAAAGCGGTCTCTTCGGCCGAATTATCCTTTGGCAAGTTTAAATTTTGCTTAAACTCAATTGTTTTCGATTCAACGGTTTCGCCAAGAATAACAATTCTATCCAAATCCGTTTTGGAGTGGACATAGTTAGGTTTTTGGTAGCTATTCACTCACTTGCCAAGTTAAAATTTCAAATTTTTGTGACATTCCATTTGATCTGGTCTAATCCCTGCTATTCAATAATTGATAATATTTGTCCAATTTCATCATAACTATTGCAGTTTATTTTTAATCCAATAACAAGACTAAATTGACAATAAGGACAAAACCTCTACCCCAAAAACCATTTTGTCTCAATTGTCCTATTTGTCCCAAAGGGAAGGGTCTGTAATTTAAAAATGGTATGATGCGACTTTTAATCCGAATTATAATACTCTGAGTAAAATGGCTTTAACTCAGGGGAAATTTTTTAGCAAAATTTGGAGGGTCAAACTTTATTTATTATATCAAATAAAGTCATCGATTGCGGATAATATCCTTTTCCCGTGCTCTTCTAATGCTTCTCTCACGGTAGATTTTCCGAATCGGGCATAAATTGCAGTAGTGCTTTCATTTGAATGATTCAGGATACTTCCAATGAGGTGAAGGCTATTACCGGATTGAGCCAGCCAACTCCCGACTGTTCTCCGTAAGTCGTGAAGTCTTACATCTTCTAATCCTGCTTCTGCTCTTATTCTTCTCCAAGATTTTTCTATGTTGATTAGATGTTTCCCCGTGATTTTTCCGGGAAAGATATAAGGGTTGCCTTTTTCCTTTGGTAACTTCTTTAGAATTTCGATAGCCGGCTCAGAAAGGTGAATATAATGAGTTTTCCCTGACTTGGTTTCTGGTAATCGCAATTCATTGTCGAAGAGATTGACATCTTCCCATTTAGCTTGCAAGAGTTCAGATTTTCTTGCCCCGGTATACAAATAAAGCCAGATTGCATTTTTAGCGTAGAGGTTATTTTCTTGATTGATTGCTTTGGCTAGTTCTGGCATTTCTTCGGGGGTGATCCATCTATCCCGTTTGGATTCTTTAAACCTCTTCACTCTTTTGGCTGGGTTTGCATCGGTCTCCTTTAGGAACCCCCAGTCAATAGCCAGTTCAAACATTTTAGAAGCAAGGGCTAGGGTTCTATTGGCTTCATATCGTCTATTGAGGCCTATTTTGTGGTGCAAGTTACTGACATCGTTTTTGGTGATGGAGGATACCTGCCTCTGCCCCCATTCAGGGAGAATGAACACCTTTATTCTTCGTTCATCATCTTTCCAGCTTTTCTTATGGGGTTTGGCGTGCTTATCCATATAAACCCGGCATAGGTCCTTGACGGTTTTTTCATTGGCCAGTTGCTTCTTCTGTTCTGCTGGGTCGTTCCCATCTACTAATTCAGCCAAACGCTTTTGGGCTAAATCTCTTGCCTTGTCCAAGGTGATCTTTCCGTATTGTCCTAAGACAAGAAGCCTTTTCCTTTTTCCTTTTCTATAGGAGAGTACGAAGGATTTTTTGCCACTGGGGTAGAGCCTGAGCCCGAATCCAGTAATCAGGCTATCCCACCGGACATCCCATCCACCTTTGTATTTGTAGGAATCGATTCCCTTTTTGGTAAGCTTAGTATTCATCAGTTGTTCTCAGAGTGACCATTGAGTGACCATATTAAATAGAATGGTAGCGTTTCTCAGAGAACAAGTATACCAAGTAATCCCTTATAATTAAATGATTTTGTTGGTTTAAAGTAGGAAAGTGCTAATTTAAAGAGGTGAGGTATAATGACTCTTAATCAGTAGGTCCTCGGTTCGATCCCGAGACGGCCCACCATTTATTTAAAAGGGCTTATAGCTTTTATGCTGTAGGTCTTTTTCTTTATTCAGCTATTTTTGCGACATAGAACATGAAAATGGGAAGGCACCAAGAAGAAGTTCTTCTTCCTTGACTAAATAATGGAGAGATCAATCATGGCAAACGAAGAGCACCTGAAACTCATAAAGCAGGAAATTGACGACTGGAATGCATGGAGAGAGGAGAATCCGGAGATACACCCGGATTTATCCCAGGCGGATTTAAGAGGAGCCAAACTGCAAAAAATTAACCTTAATAACAGCAACCTAAAGGAATGCAAACTTCAGTTTTCAAACTTAACCGGGGCCAGCCTGGAGGAGGCCAATCTAACCAAAGCCAAATTACAGGAAGCCTGCCTGCAAAGCACTCATATGAAAAACTGCAACCTGTCAGGAGCGGGGATGCTGGAATCCAACCTTCAATATGCCGACCTTGAAAACGCAAACCTTGAAAGAAGCCAGTTTAACGAAGACACCCTATTCAACCATACCAATCTTAAAGGTGCCAATCTCGTCTTCGCCACTGGCCTCAGCACTGCTCAGTTAAGCCATGCTCTCACAGACAAGCAAACCCGTTTACCCGATTATCTGGAAGAAGAAATGGACGATGACTTTCTCCTGCAATTTTAATACTCCTGGATTGATTTCGAGATGACCAGGCGATGGCCACTCGGCTCGATCCCGAGACGGCCCACAAAATAAAATAATGGGTTGCAGTTTAGGCTGTAGCCCATTTTTGATTAAAGTTAGCGTTTTTGTCTGTTCTGGTGCAAGCTCTAAAAGTTATTGCGCGATTATCGAACCATCTATCACAACCCGAAGTGCATCGAATCTCTCCTGAAACTTATGCTATTGGTGCGTGGGCGTAACTTTTTTATATCCAGCAGATGAATGATCATTCTCCACCAGTAACCATGGATTTTCCTTTTCGTATAAAGCCAACCAATGTGCCCATGTCAAAGGAAATGGCGGTGGTTATGTATCGGCTCAGGGTTTGAGTCGCCGCCAGAGATAGAAACCTGCTCCGGCAAAGAGAAGAAGAAAATAGAATCCATATTCGATGAATAGTTGATAGATATAGCTTTTCACGGCCCACATTATAAACGGCCATAGAAAATACAGTCCCCCTAAAAAAGCGCATAACAAGAGAAAAATTTTAAGATTCAAAATGCTATTCCCATTTTAATTATTATTCTTAAGGTGCTACATATAAAGCGTATAATTGAAGAGTTTCAATTATAGGACAAAACATGAAGCCTCGATAACAATATTGGTAGCATTTGGCAATTAAGATTGGAACCCGTTACACTTGTTTTTATATGGATAGGGGAAAAAGGTTTTAATGGCCGAAGTTATTACTAAAACAATTTCAAAATATATTTCTAAACCATGAGTGAACAGATCTACTTCAGCTTGTATCAAGAGGTGCCTGATTATTGTGTGCGCATCTTTCAAAATGCTCACTGGGTTCTTGGTAATGGAGTGAAGCTTGAAGTCAATATCATCGGGAAAAGCCATAGGGTGACCAGCCGCCGAGGAGAGGACTGTCTTACCGAATTCATCACTTGCTTCGATCAGAATTTGCCCGAGCAAGCCTTGGAGAGCGTGTGCCTGCAACCGGGCATCGTTCATGACCGGGAATACCGGTCCGGCAAGCTGGCATACCGGGTAAATATCGAACATGTCTCCCGGGTTTTTAATTCTATGGAAGAGTTTACAGATTCGCTGGATGGAATTTCTAATACCTTGAAACATGAATTCATGAGTGCACCAGGGCACCCGGAGACCCCAGTCCCTTTTACCGGTTTGGCCTTGAACTCAGATACAAACACCTTTTATACTGTTCACACTTATCCCGAAAGGGGTATTTCCATTACCAGCCGAACCGCAATTGATTTACCGGTTTTATCAACGGCAACATGATTAAACGTCTTTTCAATATTGCGCGCGCCGAATTCAACGATTTGGTGCAAAAAAACAAATCGGCGGATGCTCCATTGCCAGAGCCTGATTTTTTTGAGATCCGTCAGGAAGAGACCCGTTCAGATCCCTTGGAGAAATACTATGCCAATCTGGAAATACCTGTTGGCTCGGACCGGGAAACAATTAAAACTGCATGGAAAACACAGATGAAAAAATACCACCCAGACCTTCATGGTTCTGATCCGAAAAAAAAACAGATTGCCGAAGAACTTACCCGCGAATTGACGCACGCCTATCGCACTCTGGATTCAGCATTTAAAAAAAAGTAAGAGGAGAAAATAATGTCCGATTTTGAAAAAGTGAAAGATTTTATACTAGATATGGGATTCGCCATAAGCCATGAGGAACCTCAGGAAGAATTGGTGGTTATCGATGATGATGAACGAGGCATAAAAAATCTCGTGATCGATTGCGAAGCCCCTATCCTGATTCTTGAGCAGGTCATCATTCCCATGCCTCAGGAATCTTCCGATTTCTGCAAACGCATTCTGCAGATCAATCGCACTTTGGTTCACGGTGCCTTTGTTCTCTATGAAGAAGGCATAACACTATTATTCCGGG
>JABHBK010000069.1 GCA_018673915.1 Nitrospina sp.
GGTCGACTATGTTGTCCCCGATCTTGTTGTCATTAAAACGGATGAGGGTTACGATGTGGTTTTAAATGATGATGGCGTCCCTAACCTTAAGGTTAGTTCTTACTATCACAACCTGTTAAAGACCACTAAAGAAGGACAAACCAAGGAGTATTTGGAAGACAAGTTCCGGTCAGCATTATGGCTGATTAAAAGCATCGACCAGCGCAGACAAACAATCTACAAAGTCGGGAAAAGTATCGTAAAACTGCAAAAAGCTTTTTTAGATGACGGGTTGTCCTATTTAGAGCCCATGGTCCTGAAAGATGTTGCTAAAGATATTGAAATGCATGAATCAACGGTAAGTAGAATCACTACCAATAAATATATAGATACTCCACAAGGAGTTTTTGAGCTTAAATTCTTTTTTCACAGTGGTATAAAATCCTATATGGGAAATAGCATGTCCTCCATACGGGTAAAAAATATGATAAAGGAAATTATTAATGACGAAGACGGAAGTAATCCCTTAACTGACGATCAAATGGTTGAGGCGTTAATGAGAAAAAATGCTAAAATAGCACGAAGAACTATTACAAAATATCGAAAAGAACTAAATATTCCCCCTGCAAGTAAAAGGAAAAAATGGTTTTAATTCCCCCTTATTTTTAGTATTTTATGAAGCTTTGAATAAACCTTAATATATATTGTTGGACGTTTTTCTTGGAGAGATCGATGAAATTGACTGTAACAGGACGGAATATTGATATCACGGATGGAATCCGGGGACATTTGCAAAATAAAATGGATAAAACCATCAGCGACCTGGGTGAAGAAGCAGATGTTCACGTAGCGTTGCATGTAGAGAAGCACCGTCATTTTGCGGAAGTCACTGTTAAAACAAAGGGGTTTACAGTACACAGTCAGCATGAGACGGATGATCTCTACGCTTCGATGGATAATGCCTTGCTAAAAATAGAAAAACAATTAAGAAAACACAAAGAGAAAACTCAGGACCTTAGAAACAAAAAGGGTTCCCAGTCTAAATTTAAAAATCAGGACTGAACCAACATTATCCTCAATTCGCTTCCCATGAAATGAAAATAGACGAAATTTTAAGCAAAGACTCCATTATTTCCAATTTAACAGGAACCAATAAGGAAGAAATCCTCCGCGAAATAACCGATTTCCTGCAAAGCCTAGGTTTGATTAAAGACAAGGAAACTTTGTTTAATACTCTTATGGAAAGAGAAAAACTGGGGAGCACTGGTATTGGTGAAAATGTAGCTATCCCGCACGGAAAATCTGATGAGCTTTCTCAGATCGTTATTGTTTTTGGGCGTTCCATAGAGGGGGTCGATTTTGAGTCCCTTGACCAAAAACCTGTCCACTTTGTATGCATGGTCATTGCCCCCTCAAATTCAACCGGGCAGCATTTAAAAGCTTTGGCTCGTATTTCGAGACTTTTTAAAAATCAGAATTTACGCGAAGGTATCCTGAAATTACAGGACGCGAATCAAATCTATGCGCTTCTCCTCGAAGAAGACTCTAAATTTATTTAATTGAAGATGAAAGGTATTGCCGTATCAAAAGGGGTCGCAATTGGAAAAGCGTACCTGCTAGACTCAACCAATTTCTGCATCATCAAACATCAGCTTGATGAAACTGAGGCAGAAAAGGAGGTTGAGCGTTTTCGCCAAGCCATAGAAAAAACCAAGGTCCAAATGGCGGAGATAAAAAAGCGTGCCGAAAAAATTGCCGATAAATATGCAGTCATATTAGATACATATAGTCTACTTTTGGATGACGACATCCTCGTTAACGACACCATCGAAAATATCAAGAAACATAAAGCCAATGCAGAATGGGCTCTCACACAAACTTTAAATAACTTCTTAAAACTTTTTGACAATATCAATGATGACTACCTGAAGGGGAAAAAAGACGACCTCGACTTGCTGGTACAAACTATTCTTAAAAACCTCATCGGCCACTCCCAGGAAACCCTGTCTGACATTCAGGAACCGGTAATAATTGTAACCCACTCCCTGAGCCCTTCAGACACCATAATGATGCCTAAAAATTTTATTAAAGGGATGGTCACAGAGACCGGTGGGAAAACATCCCATGTTGGCATATTTGCCGCAGCCTTGGGAATGCCTGCTGTCACGGGCGTTAAAGAGCTGACTTCAAAAATAAATTCTGGTGATCAAATAATTGTTGATGGTATTGATGGGGATGTCATCATCAATCCTTCCAGCGAAAGGTTACAGCACTACGCTAAAAAACAAGAGAACTATCGCAAATATGAAGAAAGATTATTGACCAACATCCATCAGCCCGCAGAAACCCTTGACGGACAACAGATTAAATTGTTAGCCAATATTGAATCAAACCAGGAAGTCAATTCTCTTCATAAGTTTGGGGTGGAAGGAGTTGGACTTTACAGAACAGAATTCCTTTATTTGACGGCAGCTTCCCTACCAGGGGAAAGAGAACTCTATGACAATTTTAAATCGGTTGTACAGGAAATGGGCTCCCGGCCTGTTGTCATTCGCACCTTGGATATCGGAATGGACAAGCAGTTCGGAGATGGCCTCAGCATAGACGAAGATAATCCTGCCCTGGGTCTTAGAGGCATTCGTTTGTCTCTGGCTAACCCCCAGCTACTGACGGATCAGATAAAAGGAATTTTGAGGGCAAGTTTATACGGGAATGTGAAAATTCTCTACCCCATGATCTCTTCGGTAACAGAAATTATTCAAGCCAATAAAATCGTTGAAGAAGCAAAAAATGCATTAAGAAAAGATCAAATTCCATTTAATGAGGATATCGAAATCGGAGCCATGATTGAAACTCCGGCAGCGGCAATTTGCATAGACCATATTCTCAAAGAAGTTGATTTTGTCAGTATAGGCACCAACGACTTAATCCAGTATCTCCTGGCTGTAGATAGAATTAATGAGAATGTCGCGCACCTTTACCAACCTTTTCACCCTTCAGTATTGAGAACATTAAAAAGTATCATGCAGTCAGCTGAAAGTGCGGGGAAAAAAGTCTCAATTTGTGGCGAACTTGGAGGAGACCCAATGGCAACAATGCTTTTATTAGGCTTGGGAAAATTAGATGATTTGAGCATGGAGCCTCATTCTGTTCCAAAAGTAAAAAAGATCATTCGCACCATTCGACTTGAGGAAGCACGCCAATTAGCCGATGAAGCTTTAGAAATGAGTTCCCCAGACGAAATAACTTCTTTCATTACCAGTGAAATGCGGGTCCGTTTCCCGGAAGATTTTGACCGGGATCCTAGTTTTGAGGAAAAACTGAACCCTGCACACGACTAAGACGTTAAAAAATATTTATCTAAAATTCTAACCTTTGAATATAAGGAATAATTTAATGAACCCAGGAAACTATCTGTTCACTTCAGAATCTGTATCGGAAGGACACCCCGACAAAATAGCCGACCAGGTTTCCGATTCCATTCTGGATGCAATACTGGCGAAGGACCCCAAAGCAAGAGTCGCCTGTGAAACAATGATCACTACAGGCTTCGCGGTGATTGCCGGAGAAATTTCCACAAAATGTTATGTGGATATTCCTAAAATTGTCAGAAAAACCATAAAAGATATTGGGTTCTCCCACTCCGACATGGGTTTTGATTTTGAGACTTGCGGAGTAATGGTCGCTCTGGATGAACAATCTGGCGATATCGCCCAAGGAGTGGACGATGATAAACGCGAGCAAGGTGCCGGTGACCAAGGAATGATGTTCGGCTATGCCAGCGATGAAACCCCAGAGCTCATGCCAGCCGCCATCATGTATTCACATAAGCTGGTTCGTAAACTCGCCGAATTAAGAAAAAAGGGAACACTCCCGTATTTACGTCCCGATAGCAAGTCTCAGGTTTCCGTCAGGTATGAAAATAATAAACCTGTAAGCATAGAAACGGTCGTTATTTCAACTCAACATGCCCCCAGTGTTTCTACCAAGCAAATCAGGGCAGATATCACTGAACTAGTAATTCAAAAGGTTATTCCGAAAAAACTGCAGCATAAAAAGATGAAAATCCATATCAATCCAACAGGACGTTTTGTAATTGGCGGCCCTCATGGCGATTGTGGCTTAACGGGAAGAAAAATTATTGTGGACACTTATGGTGGATTCGCCAGACATGGTGGAGGAGCATTTTCGGGGAAGGACCCTTCCAAGGTTGATCGCTCCGCGGCTTATATGGCTCGATACATAGCCAAAAACCTTGTTGCGGCTAAAGTTGCGAACCGATGCGAAGTTCAACTCGCATACGCCATTGGGGTTGCAGACCCTGTTTCCATTTGTGTTGAAACGTTTGGAACCCATAATGTTAATCCAGATACCCTCGAAGACCTGGTCCGATCCCATTTCAACCTTAAACCTGCTGGTATTGTCAAATCACTGGATCTTTTAAAACCTCGCTACCTTCCGTCCGCGGCTTATGGGCATTTTGGCAGAAAAGAAAGTTCTTTCACCTGGGAGAAAACAGATAAAGCCAAAGCTATCAGAAAAGATGCAGGGTTATAATTAGAAACAGGAAGGAAAAAACGATAGAAAATTGATCGGGATGTTGGCGGGTTATTTAGGCCGCATCCCCAAAAACCACTTCTTTAATTTTACTGCTTAATTTTTCCGGCTGAACAGGTTTCACCAAGTATTCTTTAATGCCTGCCTGAACCGCCTCAATGACCTTGTCGCGCTCTTTTTCCGCAGTGATCAATAGGAAAGGGATTTCACTCCATTTGCGATTTTTGCTCAGCTCTTTATAAAAATCCAGACCATCCATATTTGGCATATGCCAGTCGGAAATTATAAGATCATAACCCTTGCGCTCAAGCTCTTTTAATGCAGCCTCTCCATCCTCGCTCAAGACCACATTTGTATAACCCAGTTTCTTCAATGTCCGACGCAGAAACAACCGGGTAGTCAAAAGATCTTCAACTATTAGAATATTAATGTCGTAATTCATAATAATTTAAAGCAAATTCCCAAGACATTCTAATACTGATTTTACCATCTATAATTAGATTTACTTTAGCACAATCCTAAACACATGACAAACTTATTGTTTTTTCAGGGTTTTAGCATTTTAGACCCTCTCCATTAGGATCCCTTCCCTGGCGAATCAAGAGTAGTTGTATTGGAATTATTGGTTTCGAGCAAAACATCCTAAAAAAGCACCACCGGCATAAACCTCCTCAACATGAAGAACCTTAAATCCCGCTCTTTCCATTTCTCCAGAAAACTCTTCGCGCGTATAAGCCTTCCATTTCTCCGAATATAATTGTTTTTGTATAAATCGAAGCCCCAATGATTTGGTAAATGGATAAACCAAAAATTGTTTAATGAGGCCCGAAAAATATCCATAACGTTCTCTAACCAATTGGGAGCTTTTTTTGATAATCAAATCCGCGTCATAACCTACAGAAGGATTTACGAGAACAAGCATCCCTTCCTTTTTCAGGACGGCCTTCAAATTCCCTAAAGCCACCTGCCTTAATTCGTCGGAGGCCAAGGTATAAAGGGAAAAATGTCCTACCACGACATCAAACTTTTCAGAATCTGCAGGCAAAGGGGAGGTTAAATCTGATTGAAAACAGGAAACACGTTCAGCAATCCCCAGTTCCTGAGCACGAAGTAACGCTTGGTCTACCCCAGATTTAAGAATATCCATTCCAGTATAAACCATACCTTCCCGGATGGTTTCTTCCAGGAAATCCAAAAGAAGCCCAGAACCGCAACCTGCATCCAGAAGGTTTAAGGGTTTTTCTGCTGGTAGATTGGCAACCACCCTTCGCATGGATTCGAAATAGGACTCTGGAGACAATCGATCATACAATTTAGATTGAAATCCTACCGACCAATATCTTTTACCGTAAAATTTTTCCATGAATTTACCTGCAATCTAAAGTTCCAAATGCTTGTCAGCCACAAGGCAAAAGAATATAATCATTGTTTCAACCAAAAGGAGTAACAGATGGCAAAAAAACCTTTTATTAACAAGCACGGGTTTGTGGAATACCCGTTTCTCCATGACACACGTAAACAAAAGAACTGGTGGTTTTATAACCTGATGGAAGACTACCTCAAACGCCGGGCCAGACAGAAAGCAGGCCCCAATTATACTCGTGACGACTGCGAAGATGATTTTAAAAGAATCCTGGCCGAAACGAACCTGAAATTTTATGTCCTGCTTCCCTCTGGAATGGGAATGGAATTCAAACTAATTGGGAAATATAGTACCCCTGAGCTCGTAGAAATCGAAGACCCGGTACCTTATATCACCGATAAGTATGGCGGGGGTAAATTCAAGGTCAATATCTACCACGAAGGGACTTTCTGCGGAACAGAAAACTATAAGGCTCATGGTGATCCCAAATGGGTTGAAATTGAAGACGACAACCCAACTGGCTGAACAAATATTCCTCTAATAATTCGTAGTTTATATATCTACCGAAAAAAACTCCACTCTATGAATCAAGATGATATCAAACTCATTTATTTTGATGGATGCCCAAACTATGAGGCAGCAAAACATCTTTTATTACAATCAGGTTGCAAATTTGAAGAAATTAACCAAGGCAGCCTTCCAGACAACCATACCTTCAAACAATACACATCTCCCACTATTTTAAAAAATGGAACTCTGGTTGTTGGTGAAAAGATGGGCTCTAAATTGGGAGGTTGCTCCCTCCAATTACCCAGTGATGCAGAGTTTAAAAAGAAATTAGAAATGCAAGATAATCAATCGAGTTCTTCTTCTGGGTTACGCGGCTTCTGAATGGTAGGAACATTGAACTTGAGGCTTGATGGTAAAGTGGAGGCCTTTTTTCCGTAAGCGATATTCCCACTCTCCCCTTCCAATCCAATATATATATTTTCGTTTTTAACCTTTACTGGATAGGTGGGGATGAACAGTTCTGGATTCTGCATATTTGCGCCATTTTCTAATTTAAATCGCCATTCATGGCCCGGACAAATTACAATGCCTTCTTCAATACGTCCTTCTCCCAAAGGCGAACCTCTATGAGGACACTTGTTGGCAATAGCATAGTAATTCCCTTTGTAATTAAAAAGAGCGATCTCAACCTCGCCTGCTGCTATGATGGCAGACTTGCCAATAGGAAGATCCTCCTCTGGCATAACTTTTACATATTTCATAGATCTTCAACTTTCCTGTTTGGCCTCATCTTCAGGCGCTTCGCCTTCTTTGTAAAACTCAAACTCGCAGTTTGAGTAGATAAAATTCATAGCTTTTTGCCCTAAAATCTTGGTTGTGGTCTGGTTCAACGAGTCTGGATTGGACATGAGCCGTTTTTGAATTTCTTCAACCTTTTGTTTGGTCTGTTTGGCAAGCAATTCATATTCCCCCTCCATATCCTGCTGGGTAACATGAATATTCTCGGCATTGGCGACAAATTCCAGCATCATATAGCCAGTGGTGTTAAAGATCGCTCTCTCCCGCCATTCTTTCATCGCTTTCTCAGGCTCGAATCCGGAATCCTCTACTTTCGTTCCAGATTGGGCAATTTGATACTTCATTCCTTCAATCATAAATTTTAGCTCGCGCTCAATCAAGGATTCAGGTGGAGCGGTCTCAGCATCTTTGACCAGCAAATTAAATATTTCCTCTTTTACTCTCAACTCCTCTTCCTGGTCTTTATGGTTTTGCAGATCAATCTTAATGGCTCGACGAAGTTCAGCAACGGTATCAACTCCTTCGCGCTGAGCAATTTCATCTGTGAGCTCTGGAAGGTATAGTTTTCTCACTTGTTTAATTTTCACTGTAAAAACAGCCCGATCGTCTTCTTGCTGTTCGTCAGGAGCACCAGGAATGGGGAAACTAACCCGCCGCATTTTTTGGTTCCAGTTAGCAGGAAGAACACACTTTATCTCAAACTCCTCACTCTGAGTATGCCCAATCAATTGCTCCTCAAATCCCGGAATCATTTTCTTTTCGCCCACTCGCATTTCAAAATCCTTTGCGCTTCCATTCTCCAGCACCTCTCCATTCATGGTGCCATCAAAGTCCAAAGTCAAAATATCTCCATCCTGAACCTTATAGTCTGCCGGCATTTCTTCTACGGAACCTTGGCGACTAAGAACCTTTTCCAGTGTTTCTTCAATTTCCTCATCCTTAACACTAGCTTCCTTCTTTTTATACTTTAGTCCCCTATAGTCCTTAACCTTTACTTCCGGTTTTACATCAAGAATCACAGAAAATTTTAAGGGCTCGTCCTTCTTAATATCTTGCATGCCTGAATGATCAATTTCTGGTTGACCCGTCGGTCTGAGTCCAGATTTATGAAGTGCCTCATCATAATACTCCTGCATCAGCTCCTGGAACATGTCTCCCAAAGATTGCATAGGAACCTGCTTCTCAAGAACTTTCTGCGGAATCTTTCCTGACCGGAAACCAGGTATCTTGGATTTGCGGTTCAACACTTCATAAGCGTCGCTCACTCGTTTGCTCACCACCTCTTCAGGGATGACAATATTGATCTTCCGCTTCAAACCTTCTAGTTCTTCAACATCAAATTCCATTTTTAGACCTTTTTAAAAGTTGCTCACTCATACTGAAAAATTGTTCCTGTCCTTAAAGCGGAGCCTTGTTGCACGCTGGCTCCACGCCTGACGGAAATTTATCCAAAATCATCTGGTCGATTTCTTTTTTAAGTTGACCCAATATTTCCTCGTAAGAAAAAGATCCCAGGGCTTCTGTACCTTTTTTAAGGTTAACCCGGGTCGGGCCACACCAAAGTCCCAAATCCGCGTCATCCGTTTCACCCGGACCGTTTACCCGGCAGCCCATCACCGCAATGGTCAGTTTATACTTTTCAGCATATTCTGTCATTTTACGTACATCCTGAGCCAGATCGACAAACTTGTCATTTTCCACCCGGGAACAACTGGGGCAAGCGATGATATTCAATCCTTCAAGAAAGTTCTCCGGCACTGACCGAAAGCGCCCTTCTTCTATATCCTTCAGAATTTCCCGTCCTACCTGAATTTCCTGTCCTTTATCATCGTTCGGTAAGGTTAGTGAAACACGAATCGTATCGCCAATTCCCGCTGAGATCAATTGTTCTAAAGCAATCCGGGTTTTAATAATTCCCTCAGGGGGAAGCCCGGCCTCGGTGACTCCCAAATGCAAGGGAACATCCGGGCGCTCTTTGGAGAACCGACGATTGGCATCTATAACCTTTTGAGATTCTGAATCCTTAAGCGAAACACAATAGTTTTCAAAACCCATTTCATCGAGCATTTGGCAATGGTCAACAGCGGACCGGACCATGGCCTCTACGGAATCATCTTTATAGCGTTCTTTATAATCGGGGTCTACCGAACCACAGTTGACTCCGATGCGAATCGCGCAATCATTTTCCTTCGCCGCGTTGACAATAAACGCCACCTTCTCGCGAATGGTCTTGTCTTTTTCCAAATGGAACAGATGGCCTGGGTTGTACCGAATCTTATTTACCAAGGGCGCAACAATCGGCGCCAGCTTATAATTTTCTTGAATATCTACCGACCACACACTTTCTGGGAACTGTTGACGCAAGACCCGTAATGCCTCCACATCTTGCTCACTATCTACAGCAATGCGAATGACATCCGCCTGAGCCGCTTCCAAAACTTCTATCTGCCTGGCAGTGGCTTCCAAGTTCTGAGTTTGGGTTGCCGCCATACTTTGTACAGCAATGGGGGAATCACCACCAATTTCAACTCTTCCTATACGTATTTTTCGTGTTTTTCTGGGATTCATTCTTTCACATTCCTAATGGGATTCTTCCAACCTCGGCGGGCCTAAAAGTATCAAAGGTAAAGGTTAACAAATAAAGGGTTCCAGAACAAGGTGAGGATTCCTTTATCCTGATAATTGTCAAATATCCTGACCGACAATATTGTTATGCGTACAATCTAAGGGAAAAGGGTTATCCGTATTGTCAAAATCCGGCAAATTATGCACTGCCGCTTCCATGGATTGAAGGTACAAATTTTCAAAACCCAGATCCCTCGCCATGGCAATGGCTTTTTCATATTCCTCAGAGGTGATTTCTCTGCTCAAGGAAGACCGGGCTTTATGAACCGGGCGGTATTGACTCATTAGGCTCAAAGGAACGCTGGGAGACAATTCGAGAGCGACAAAACATAGGGTTTCCCAGGTCCCTGCAAGATCTTCGGGCAATATCAGATGACGCACCAACAACCCCCGTTCAGCCAAACCATCCTCTCCCAAGACCAAAGGACCCACCTGCCGATACATTTCCTGCACAGCCTGGCGGGAAAATTCCGGGTATTCCTTAATATGGGATATTTCCTTAGCCGTAGATGAATGGGCATATTTCAAATCTGGTAAATAAATGTCTACCACTCCATCCAGAAGCTTCAAGGAAGACAGAGAATCATAAGCATTGGTATTATAGATAATTGGAATTTTCAGACCCATTTTTCGGGCGATACAAAGACTTTGCAAAAGTCCCGGAACCACATGAGAAGGAGAAATCCAGCCGATGAAATGCACTCCCTCCTCCTGAAGTCGAACCATTTGTCGGGCTACGTCTTCATAAGAATGTTTTGGGCTAAGGGTGTCTAGTGGATTTTTCCATTGCTGAGAAATTTGAAAATTCTGGCAATAATCACAACGCATATTGCATGAAGTGACAAAAAGATTGCCCACCCCACCCTGCCCGACCAGTGGCGGTTCTTCACCAAAATGCCGAACGCTGGATGAAACCCTCAAAAGATCGGTCTGACCACAAAACCCGGTTTCACCTTGAGTTCGGTCCACTCCGCAAGCATGAGGACACACCCGGCACTCCCTATAAATCTCATAAGCTTGTTGAGCTTTAAACTCTAATTCAGACTGGCTTAATTCAAGATAACCCAATTTAGTTTGTTCTCACTTAAAGATTTAAGAATGGTAATATAGTAAAAAACAATCAACCTCTATATACCATGACAAAATTTTTTTCTTTCATCCTCCTCCTGCTAATCATTGCTCAACAAGCATGGGGAGCTCCTCAGCATGGGCTTTCATTATATGGCCCTGAGGACCTGAAATACAAATCTGGACAGCATTATGACCACGCTAACCCCAATGCCCCCAAAGGCGGCAGTCTGGTTCTATCCGATTTTGGGGCTTTCACCAAATTGAACCCGGCTTCTCTCAAGGGCGTGATCGCCCCAGGTATCAGTCAGTTGGTATTTCAAACCGCTATGGACAGTTCCACAGACGATAAGGAAGCCTTTTCAATATATGGTCATCTTGTGGAAAAAGTCGAACTTGCAGAGGATCGGCTCTCCATGACCTATACCCTCTATAAACAGGCAAGGTTTTCAGATGGACACCCTCTGACCGCCGATGATTTTGTTTTCTCATTTAACTTGATTAAAGATCCAGAATATCATCCCTTCTTTAAAGAGTATTTCAAGGATATCAAGTCCATCGAAAAAATAGATGCGCATACGGTCCGCTACCATTTCTCAATTTATAATCAGGAACTCCCCTTGATAACCGGACAAATGGTGATTTTCCCAAAACATATATATGGCGCCAAGAAAAAATCTTTTGGTGCTGATTTCGATGACATCGCCATCGCCAGTGGTCCATACACAGTAGAAAAATATGAATACGGTAAATACATAACTTTCAAACGCGATCCCAATTGGTGGGGCAACGATATCGCTATCAACCAGGGGCGTTATAATTTCGACAGGGTGACTTACAAAATCTACCTTGATCCCGTTGCCCAGCGCGAAGCTTTCAAGGGTGAGGAGTTCGACATGCAGTTGATCAACAGTTCCCGCGACTGGGCCCTCGACTATAAAGGGGATTTTGTCAAAAAAGGATATTACATCCGCGGCGAATTTCCTCATTCCCGAGTTGCTGGAATGCAAGGATTCGCTATGAATATGAGAAACGAGATTTTTCAGTCCCGCAAAGTTAGGGCCGCAGTCGCCATGGCTTTCGACTTTGAGTGGAGTAACAAAAATTTATTTTATGGACAATACACGCGAAACGAATGCTATTTCGACAACAATCCGGAAATGAAAGCCCAGGGCCTGCCACAAGGTGAGGTCAAAGCTCTTCTTCTTGACTTAAGGAAAAAACATAAAAGCCATGTTCCTAAAACCGCACTCACCAAACCGGTAGGGGCACCGGGGCAAGGCCAATCGGCCGCCAAAAATAATCAGGTTGCCAACGCTTTACTGGATTCAGCCGGATGGAAAATCGGTGCTGATGGAATTCGTACCAAAGGCAACCAGCGACTGCAGTTTGAGCTTCTTTTAGCTGGCCCAGGATTTCAGCGTATCGCTGAACCCTATAAAATTAATTTAAAAAAGATCGGGGTCCATCTTGATATCAAGGTCGTGCAAATTGCAGAGTATGAAGAACGCCTGCGCAATTTCAAATATGACATGATCGTTGCCAGCTTTATGCAAAGCCGGTCACCGGGAAACGAGCAACGCTCCTTGTGGGGAGGTGAAGCCGCCATAATGCCCGGAAGCAGAAATTATATGGGCATTAAAAATCCCGCAATCGATGAATTGATCGATGGGATCATCAAAGCTAAAACCCGAAAAGATCTGATCATTCATATTCACGCGCTGGATCGGATTCTCACGCATCAGTTTTACATGGTTCCGCATTGGTATATATCCTATGACCGGGCCGTTTATTGGAACAAATTCAGCCGCCCAAAAATAAACCCTTCTCAAAGTTCCATTCTCAACAATCTCCTGCAATGGTGGTGGTGGGATGACAAGAAAGCTCAAAAACTCGAGAGTGCGAAGTCTAAAGGAAATACTCTTCAATAACTGGAACAAATTTCCCTGAATAGTTTCATGACTGCTTACATCCTACGCCGACTTCTATTGATGTTCCCGACCCTGATTGGGATTATCACCATTACTTTCATCGCGACCCAATTCGTTCCCGGAGGTCCAATAGACCAGATGAAATCACTTTTAAGTGGCCACGGTAGCACCTTGACAGAAGCAGGTGGTGGAGCCTTGACATATCCCGGAAAAAAATTCGGTGCGTTAGACCCCAAGCATATGGAGCAATTAAAAAAAATCTACCACCTCGATAGACCGCTTTGGGAAAGATATTTGCGTACATTTCTATGGTACTCACCTGAGGGTAAAGATGCTTCCGTTATAGAGAGTGTTTTAAATTATGATAATTGGGAAGGTTTTCTGGTATTCAAATTCGGCAACTCGTTTTATCGAAACAAATCCGTTCTTGAACTTATCAAGGAAAAGTTACCGGTTTCCGCGTCACTGGGTGTCACCAGCTTTTTCTTGACCTACACCATCTGCATTATCCTCGGTATCGCTAAAGCAGTAAAACACGGCACCCGTTTTGATACCGCTACCAGCTTGATCGTACTCATCGGCTACAGTGTTCCGGGTTTTGTTTTGGCAATTTTCATCATTGTTCTTTTTGGTCCCGGAGATGGTGCCATCGCCCATCTAATACCCATCGCCGGACTTACATCTGCAGGGACCCCCGGTTACGAAACCTGGTCCTTTTGGGATAAGCTGACCGATTACCTGCATCATTTGGCGGCTCCCTTATTGTGCTATGTGCTAGGCGGATTCGCCACATTGACCCTGCTGACCAAAAACGCTTTTCTGGAAGAAATGCGCAAGCAATATGTTTTGACTGCAAGAGCTAAAGGCTTGCCGGAAAAACAAGTATTGTTCAAGCATGTCCTGAAAAATTCTCTCATTCCTCTTGTGACGGGATTTCCCATCGCTTTTCTAGCCATGTTTTTCAGCGGCTCTTTGCTATTGGAACAAATTTTTACTTTGGATGGGCTGGGCCTCCTTTCCTATCAAGCTGTAATACAGAGGGATTATCCTATTGTCCTTGGCACCTTGTTCATTTTCTCGCTCATGGCACTGGTCGGTCAATTATTAACCGATCTATCGTACGTTTTAATCGACAAGAGAATTTCTTTTGATGAATCACAGGGTTGAAAATGTTGAAATTGAATAAAGAATTGAAAGTTAAGCAGGAAATATTCAAAAAGGATATACGTGCCTACACCAGTTTTTTAATTCTGACTTTTCTTTTTCTAGCCACCCTGCCCGCCGAATTGATCTGTAATGTGCGTCCCATTATGATCGTTGTAGAGGGGAAATTTTATTTCCCCATCACTTTCACTTACAGTGAGAAAGAGTTTGGCGGCACCTTGCCCAGCGAACCCGATTATAAGTCCGCCCGATTTTTGCAGATATTAAAAGGAATGCCCGAGGCAACACAGCTAGATACAAAAAACGCATTTGGCTTGGAGATCGGTGATTTTGAGGAAGATAATTTCAGTATCGGTCTGGATGATTTTGAAGACAGTGAAGAGTCCATTACCCCACCTGCTGAAATCATGCCCACAACAGAAACTCTACTAGAGCCCAGGGAATTCTGGGCTCTTTGGCCTCCTATACGCTATGACTACCAATATATTCCGACAGAATCAAATACCGGAAATGTAGTGCTTGCGGCACCCTATCGCACGCCTACTCCCAGCGGTGAAGGTTTCATCGAGTCCTCCTGGGAAGATGGACACTATCTTGGAACAGATGACCGGGGCCGCGATGTATTGGCACGCTTGATTTACGGCTTCCGCATCTCCATGCTTTTTGGAGCTTCACTGGCGATCACCGGAACCCTGATTGGATGCCTGATGGGAGGAACTCAAGGATTTTTTGGCGGGTGGGTGGACCTTGTTGGTCAGCGGTTAACAGAAATCTGGGGATCGATTCCCCGCCTCTATATTTTGATAATTTTGAGTTCATTTTTGGTTCCATCAGCATTATTGTTATTTTTGATTTTGAACCTTACAGCATGGATGGGAATTGCCGCCTATATTCGCGCGGAATTTTTAAAAGTTCGCAACTTTGAATTTGTCAAAGCGGCTAAAGGGTTGGGAGTTTCTAATTTCACCATCATGCGCAAACATATTCTTCCCAATGCGCTAACCCCTGTGGTCACATTCTTTCCATTTGAAGTCACTGCAGGAATTCTCGCACTGGTAAGCCTGGACTACCTAAACCTGGGTGTGCCCAGTCCCGCACCCAGCATGGGAGAACTGCTGGCGCAAGGAAAGAATAACCTACAGGCACTATGGATATTGTTGCCGACCTTCACCGCTCTCACTTCAATGATAGTTTTATTAACGTTTATCGGAGAAGGCATTCGCAACGCTTTCGACCCGAGGAAAACACTTTAAAAAATATCACTAATAATGATAAGGCCTTCACCTTGCCATTGAATCAAAAAATTTCTTCAAATGCTTTTATCGGTTAAAAATCTAGCTACTCATTTCCATGCCGGTCCGGGAAAAATTGCCCGGGCAGTGGATGGCATCTCTTTTGATCTTGAGCAGGGCAAAACTCTGGCTCTGGTTGGGGAGTCCGGTTGTGGGAAAACTCAGACCGCATTTTCAATTATCCGCCTCATTGCTGAAAACGGTTATCACCCCACGGGAGAAATTCGGTTTCAAGGACAGGACCTGTTCCAATTGAACCCCGAGGAAATGCGCAATCTGAGGGGAAACGATATCTCCATGATCTTTCAGGAGCCGATGACCTCCTTGAATCCCTTATTCCGCATTGGCGATCAACTTGAAGAGCCTTTGAAGCAACATTTGAAAGTTGCAAAAGGAGATTCTCGGAAACAAGCTATTCAACTACTCGATCGGGTGGGGATTCCCGATCCTCACAAGCGCATCGATGATTATCCCCATCAACTTTCAGGAGGGATGAAGCAAAGAGTTATGATTGCCATGGCCTTGGCTTGTGAACCTAAATTGCTCATCGCAGATGAACCCACCACGGCCCTGGATGTCACCATTCAAGCTCAGGTCCTGGGTTTGATGAGTGATCTACAAAAACAAACTGGCATGGCTATCCTGTTGATCACCCACGATATGGGAATCGTCAACCAGATGGCTGATGACTTATGCATCATGTATGGAGGCCAGATGGCAGAATATGGAAGTCGGGAACAGATCTTTAGCAATATGACCCACCCGTACACACAAAAACTTTTCAGTTCCATTCCAAAACTTGAAAAAGCTGAAGCTCTGCTCAACACCATTCCGGGCATGGTCCCTTCCGCAACGGAATATGGAAAAGGATGCCGATTTGCCGACCGTTGCTCTGAAGTCATGACTATTTGCCATGAGAAAGAAAGTCGAGCCCATCAAATCAGCAAGAACCATCAAAGCGTTTGCCACTTATTGGAAAAAGGACCTAGGACATCCCAAAATCAAATCAGTAAAGGTGAGCCCATACCAACCCGAAATTTTGAGGACAAGCCCATTGTGCGGATAAGGAATTTAAAAACCTATTTCCCCGTCCGCAAAGGAGTGTTTTTGCGGGTTGCCAACCATATTCGCGCAGTGGATCAGATTGACCTGGATATTCCTAAAGGGTCAACCGTTGCTCTGGTGGGTGAGTCCGGTTGTGGAAAAACCACTCTGGGGGAATCCATACTGCAATTGGTACCCGATGCGCGAGGAGAAGTATTTTTCAACGATCAAAACATCATGAAACTGAAAGGTGAAACTTTGAAGCGGTTTCGCAAGTATATGCAGATTGTATTTCAGGATCCTTTCGGCTCCCTGCAACCTCGAATGACCATCGAAAGAATAGTGGGAGAAGGATTGGAGGTTCACCAGCCTTTACTTTCTTCTGATGAACGGATTCAAAAAATTGCCCAGGTTTTGGAAGAAGTGGGACTGGGAGCATCCATTCTGGAACGTTATCCCCATGAGTTTTCCGGGGGTCAGCGGCAACGCATCGCCATTGCACGAGCCTTGATTCTGGAACCGGAATTTCTGGTGCTGGATGAACCCACAAGTGCCTTGGACGTATCGGTGCAGGCCCAGGTTCTTAATCTACTGAAAGAATTGCAAGCGCGGCACAAGCTGACTTACCTATTCATCAGTCACAACCTAAGTGTAGTACGTTATATGGCTGACACGGTAGCCATTATGTATCTGGGGAAAATTGTGGAGCAGGCTCCAGTCGATGATCTCTTTAAAAATCCTCGTCACCCTTATACAAAATCACTTCTCGAATCCGTTCCCATCCTGGAAGCCCGCAAACCCTTTAAGCCACTATTAGGAGATGTGCCCTCGCCGCTTAACCCTCCATCCGGCTGCCACTTTCACCCTCGATGCCCCATTTTCCTTAATGAAGAACAGGGATCCGTATTATCCCAAAAATGCCCCAGCCAATATCCTGAAAAAACTGGCGATAGCAATTCCTTTGTATCCTGCCACCATAGCGCGCCCAATATTACGGCTCCAAAATAAAGATATTAACCAGAATATTTCCTACAACTCTTTGTATTAAAAGATACTCTAAAACTTCGTTACATTCCTGATTTTAGCCCTTAAAAAAACAGTCTTCCAGCAACTTGAATTTTTTAGCCTTATACGTTCCATCTTTACAGGTGGACTGAGCAAGGCTATAGTTTCCTTCGATTCAGGGAACCGGTTTACCAAAACGGTAAAGGCAGATTTCATGAAAAAAATAGTGGCTTTCATAGTGAGTGTGATTTTTTATACCGCCAGTTCTTCAGCATTATCGAAGGAAGAAATCGCGTCAGTGATGTCAATGAAAGCCGCATTGAAAATTCAGCCGGAAAATGCCGCCCTCCTCTCGGAACTGGGTCTTGCCTATATCAAAAACAGACAGTTTCAGGAAGCAATTCCCCCTCTGGAGCATTCACTAAAAATCCAGGCAAATGATTTTAAATCACATTTTTATCTGGCCTTGGCCTTTGGTGCTGTGGGGCGTCACCATGAAAAACTAATAGAACTGCAAGAAGCCCTTCGTATCAATCCAGAGTTTGCCGAAGCCAATTTCAAAATTGGACTGGCCCATGCAGCTTTAAACAGACACCATGAAGCAAGTGAATATTACCAAAAAGCCATCAAACTGGAGCCAGAAAATTTTGACACCTATTATTTTTTAGCGTTGTCCTGCATTCTATCGAACCGATATCAGGAGGCCCTTTCGGCTATCAATGAATCTATCCGTCTCAATCCTTATAATGCAGAAGCGCATTATACTTTAGGTCAAATTTATATGAAAATGGGACGCTACAATAAGGCTATTCAGCCACTACAAACCGCAATGAACATTCACCCTGGTCTACCGCAAAAAAAGCATCAGAACTCAATGCATCAGAACCTACCGTAAATCAATAATTTTTCAGAGAATAATCATTCCGCCAACATCTTTCTGTAATTAAATTTATATTCCTGCGACTGATATTCAGTTATTTAACCCGAATGATTTTGGTATCATAATAAATCAGGACTCAAACCGTGGATATATTAAGGATGATTATCATGAATAAATTCTATGCAGCCTTTCTGATATTTATCAGTTATTTTCTTCTTGTAACTTTTTTACCCAAAAATGTAGACAGTGCTTCGAAGCAAACTAGAACTGCAACGAAAGTATCTGACGCATCCGGCAATACAGAAATAGCGATTCTTGCGGGAGGTTGCTTCTGGTGTATGGAGCACCCTTATGAAGACCTACCCGGAATCTCAAAGGCCATTTCGGGATATACAGGCGGGAAAAAGAAAAATCCTACTTACAAAGAAGTCGCATCCGGCTCTACCAGCCATGTCGAAGCTGTAGAGATCCATTATGATCCAGCAATAATTTCGTTCAATGATATCCTCGAAGTTTTCTGGAGGAATATTGATCCAACGGATGCAGGCGGGCAATTTGTCGACCGGGGAAATCAATACACATCCGGAATCTATTACCTAGACAAGAAACAAAAACAAGTGGCTGAGGAATCAAAAAAACGCATGGAGGCCAGCAAACGATTCAGCAAAAAAATTCTAACGAAACTGGTAAAGGCAGGGACATTTTATCGCGCAGAAGAATATCATCAGGATTTTTTCAAGAAAAACTATATTCGCTATAAAGTTTACCGCGCAGGCTCAGGGAGGGACGAGTTCATAGCCAAAGTTTGGGGTGATGATCGGGAATACAAAATATCTAAAACAAGTTTCGATGAGGCTAATACACCCCAATTCACCTTGATAGGCAATAAAACCAAGTCCAAAGCTAGCCTGACCCCATTACAATATAAAGTCACCCAAAAAAAAGGTACCGAACCGCCCTTCAGGAATGAGTATTGGGATAACAAACAACCTGGAATCTACGTAGACATCGTTTCTGGAGAACCTCTGTTCAGCTCTAAAGACAAGTTCAAGTCTGGGACAGGTTGGCCTTCATTCACCCGACCGCTGGTCCAGGAAAACATAGTTGAAGAAAGAGATACCAGCTATAATATGACACGAGTCGAATTGCGGTCAAAAAATGCCGATTCGCATTTAGGACACCTGTTCAAAGACGGTCCCAAACCCACGGGATTAAGGTATTGCATCAACTCGGCTTCTTTAAGATTTATTCACGCAGAAAGCTTGGCAAAAGAAGGATATGAAGATTTTAAATCTTTATTCAGAAAACAATAATGGGCTTTAAATGACAAGCGGGGCCTCCAACTCTAAACCCCAGCAATGGCACCTGTATATGATAAGAACTAATCAGGGCCATCTTTATACAGGAATCACTCAGGATGTCAGTCGGCGTTTTTTGGAGCATCAGGAAGGTGGGAAAAAAGCAGCAAAGTATCTTCGGGGTAAAGGTCCGCTAAAGCTGGTATTTGAGCAGGAAATTGGAAGCCGGTCTTCCGCATTAAAAGCAGAAAGTTCGATTAAAAAATTACCCAAGCTGAAAAAAGAAAACCTTACAAAAAACCCAGGAGCGTTTAATTTTGACACTCCAAAAACCTCGCAAAACAAATAAACGGGAATTTCAAATTATCAGGAACACTTACTGGACAAGATTATTCTTGAAAGCATAATTAGTGATTTGAGCATTATTTTTCAAAGTGGTTTTTGTCAGAATCCGGCTTCGATAGGTTCCAACTGTTCCCACTCCCAGGTTAAGCTCACCCGCAATTTCGGTCAGGGTTTTTCCCGAACCAATCATACAAAATATTTGTAATTCTCTCGGTGACAAGTTTTCGTGCAATGCCATATCTGAATCACTCTTAAGACCCGTAACCATTTTTTCAGCGAATTTCTGGCTGACATAAACCCCACCCTCTGCAACTTTTCGAATGGCTTCGACAAGCTGCTCCGGAGCACTGTCTTTAGTTAAATAACCTGAGGCGCCCGCTTTATAAAATTGTTTGGCATAATTTTCTTCTGAAGAAATACTGAGAATAACTACTTTAATATCAGGATAATCTAGATGAACTTTTTGCATGACCTCCCAACCGGTTTGGCCTGGCATATTTATATCCAGCAACAATATGTCAACATCCCGATTGGATAGTTTGGCCAAAACTTCATTGCCATCACCAGCCTGATCGATTAATTGCAAATCCGGGGTTTCATCAATAATCTGAATCAATCCCTTGCGCACAACAGCATGATCATCAGCAATAATAATCTTAATTGTCTTCAAAGTATTACTTACCATTATTTACTTTCGGAATTTCAACTTTTAATAAAGTTCCCTCACCCACAACGCCCTTGATTTCGACCTTACCCTGCCAAGCAAGAACTCGCTCACGAATACCCAATAATCCCAGGGAGTTCAAATGATTTATTTGGGCCAAATCTATGCCTATCCCATCATCTAAGACCCTTAATTCATACTCGGACTTCCTTTCAAAAAAGTCAACCTTAACGTTCTTTGCTTGAGAGTGGCGTGAAATATTAGTCAGGGTTTCCTGAAATACTCGGAACAAATCTGTTGATAGTTCCGGTTCTACCCGTATGCCTTGCGGTTCAATATGTAATTCACAATTCACATCAGTATTCTCCATAAATTTTTCACTCTGCCATTGTAAAGCCTCACAAAATCCCATTACATCCAGCACTTGAGGCCTTAATTCCGTTGAGATTCTTCGTACAGTTTTGATGGAATCATCCAAACACAAATAAATAGAGTTTACTTTATCGCGCATGCGAGTCTCAGATAAGTCCACTCTTTTCTCTAGCCAGGAAAGATCCAACTTAATAGCCGTCAACATTTGACCCAATTCATCATGTATCTCACGGGAAATGTGTTTTCTCTCTTCCTCGCGAACTTTCTCAACTCTGTTGTACAGATTCCTCAACTCTTCGTTCAATTTATTTCTTTCATCCGCCAACTTAGCTATGTTGTCATAGTGAAACTTTGCTTTCTTATTGTAATAGACCAGCAAACTAAAGATTATTGAAAGAAGAATTCCGGCAACACCAATAACTGTAGGAAATCCGGATTTATAGTTTGAAAAAAAACTATCCTCAAATATAATATTTACACCAAAGCTTATGTTCCTAAAATCTATTTGCGTCCGATACTGCAAATGATTAGATGGGCTATCTTTGAGAACCCCCTCACTATCAACAAGTCCCTTCTCAGAGTCATAATATTCAATAGATAGCCCTTCTAATTCCCGAATTTGGGCGTAAGAGCTTAGCAATTTATTAATCTCAAAAACCCCCAAAATGAAGCCCCCAAACTTATCTTCAGCAAATATTGGAGAAACGATAAGAAAACCCAACCCCCCTTGCACAAACTCAACCACATCGGTTACTTGGGTCTTGCCATTTTGTTTGGCAAAATCCAGTGTTCGCTTACGGTTTTCCTCAAAAGACAGATCCAAATCTTTAGCAGATTCATTACCTCTTATAGGCTCTAACCATCGGACGACATAATTCTCATCCACCCATTCGACCGCTAATAATTCTTTTTTATCTTTGATGTAATTTCTTGCGTCTTTCAACCACTGCTCTTGATTTAAATACATTCTGTTTTGCCAGCGATATTTCAGGCGATCTAATGAAAGAATATCCTGGTTAATTCTATGAGTGAGAAGACTTTTAAGATGCAGGACTTCATTATTCCTTATACTTTCAATATTTTTATATTCTTCAACATTGAGGGCTTTCCAAAAGGATATGGAGACCACCAGCAACCCTACTGCTAAAAATACTGGTAATCCAGGAACTCCGCCTTCCTCTAAATTCGGGAACTTATATATAATCAGTCCAAATCCCACAACACAAAACCCTATTGAGGTATGTATGGCCATCCTAACCTGACTACCCCAACCAGATGCATACTCTATGTCAAATAAGTATCCGACCAGAGCGACCAAAGCTAAACCCGTAATTACTGCCCCAAAAGTCTCTAAGGGTTGGAAGAGTCCAATTAATTTAGTTTTTCTATGTATTGGGTTAACAAGGACAAGAGCCAAACCACTTAACAAAAAACATAATGCCGTATTGGGAGCCATTCGCCCTGGGTGGGAGGTCATGACCGTTACATAGCCCTCCATAAACAATTCGTCTAGCCCAGTATTTAATCCCCATAGATACTCTGCGAGAGTAATCATTCCTATGAGCAATGTTATTGCCCCAAAAAAACTTCCCAAAATCAATTTTTCAAGGTTTATACAAATAAGCCCAAGGCCAAAAAATAAAAACCCCAACGCAGTGTTGTACTGCATTGGGGCGAAGGAGAAATGTATTTGAATTAATTGATGGGATTGGGTGTGCCAACCATAAATAACGATGCTCCCTAATAAAACGCAAAGATAGCCAGAAACATTGGATAGAAGGGTTTTTCGAGCATCCACTGACTGCACCCAAGTTTTAAGTAAATAAAGGAAAATGCTTCCCAACGCTAAATATTAATCTGTGTTCCACTCCGTAAAGAAATAATAAATCAATGTAACGGTAAAAACACCCGCCAGACCCACCGTTATAATGCAGCTTAAATTCATTTTTTTCTCCACTTTGAGAATGTGATTAGAATGCTTCGCATTTTATATAAAAATCTACCCAAAAAGCAACGAGCCCGTGTATTTTTCAAGCATTTATATTGCTTAAAAAAAACATAATCGCTAGTCAGGATCCGGAAAAAGCAAAAATGGTCAATCTTTTACCATTTCAATCAATGATGAGGTGAGCCATTGGTTTCTTTTTTCTGTTGAGTTTTCTCTCTGAGAAATAAATATTGAATTTAAATATTATTAAACTAATATAATCTTAGCATTTAGTCGTGGAGAGGACTCCACATTTCTAAGTTGTATTCAATGAAAGTTAGAAATATTCCTACAAAGTAAATCATTAATGAATTTTGACCCAAACTGTTTGTGCCCTCTTTGTGGCTCCAACCCTGAAAAGGTCTTCTATCCCTATTCCACCAAATTCAATAATATTCACTTTAACTATTTAAAGTGTAGCAAGTGCCCCAGTGTCTTTGTCCATCCAATTCCTGACAGCGCAACTCTGGATCTCATGTACTCGAAAACGGCTTACCATGATAAATATTCTAATGATAATGAGGAAATAGATTTTACGCTTTCGATAAACTTATTAAAACAGTATGCACAAGACAATGCCTAGGTGCTTGACTATGGTTGCGGGGTAGGAGCGTTTTTAAAAGTATTGAGTTCCAACGGATTTTTTCCATTTGGAGTGGAGTATGGCTCAGATGTAGCCAAACATGCCAGAGATATTACTGCATGTGAGGTGATGTCTGTTGAAAAATTTTTAGCCTTATCTCCCAAACCAAGCTTCGATGTAATTTATTTGGGGGATGTGCTGGAACATCTTTCAAACCCTATCGATAGTCTTAACACAATATTACCTTTTCTAAAAACCGGCGGCATTTTGTTTGTGGAAGGCCCATTGGAGGACAATCCAAGCCTGGTTTACTGGGCATCATTAGTATATGGTTGGTTAAAGTATTCATTGCGTTCTGATCTAATCATGTTTCATTCTCCATTCCATCTTTTTCGTACTGAATCAAAACAACAACTTGCCTTTTTTGGCCGAGTCAGCACTTCTCTTGAGCTAAAACATATGAATATTTTTGAAACAGGATTTCCCTATTCACATGGGGGTTATATCAAACGATTTATTGCAAATATTTCAATTATTTTGAGCGGAAAACCCTTTTTTGGCAGAACTTTTGGCAACAGGTTTCAAATGATATTCACAAAGAATGGTGATAAAATTTAAGGTCCAATATCTACCTCACAACATTGTACTGAGTTAAAAATATCAACTCCTAGAGCTTATGCCCACCCGAACATATAATAAATCCGGCTTGATTTTAAAACGCGGTTCAAGCTCAGCATCTAAAATGCAGATCAAAGATTTGCAAAGAGATCTCCGGCAATTGGGTTATCTGTATCGCTGGATTGATAGTGGTTTTGGGCTGGGCACAGAACGAGCCGTCAAAGCTTTGCAGTATGACCTTCTCAACAACCAAGGTCAAAGTACTCGCAATGATGGAGAAGCTCCAGTAGCTGTAGCCGATTACAATCAGGGGCGGGTAACCGATGTAAATGGTATCGTTAACCAGAATCTGGTCCAATGTATTTCAGACATGCTGGACGATGCTAAGTATCCCAAACTTCCTTTTGCCGAGAATCCGCAAGAAGCCAATGATGAAGTCATCCAACAATTGGATGCCCTGCGTTCTTCTCAAGTCTCCATCCCCTTCTTAAAAGCAATCTTCAAACAAGAGTCCAATCTAAAGCACTTCTATGTTCCTCGTGGTAGGGATGATGATAGCTATATAGTTGTGGGGATGGACATCAATGCAGGAGAAAAACATGTCATCACTTCGCGTGGGTACGGTTTAGGACAATTTACTCTGTTTCATCACCCACCTACAAAGAGCGAAATTAAAAACTTCATGGTGGCAATAGAGGGAAATATCAGCAAGGCAATTGCAGAACTTAAGGATAAATTTGAAAACTTTGTCACAGGCCCGCCTGGAGGAAGACGTGCAGATGATCGATTTGCCGATGGCAGAACTCGAAAGGAACCGATAATCTGCCAATATGATGAAAACGACTCACGTCATTTAACAGATTGCAAAAACTGCGCACAGAATGTTAACAAACAAAATATCGTGGCTGACAAAACTCCCTACTACAAGGGTTCTAAAAATAAATTCCAGAAAACCAAATACCACGAAGGTTCTTTTGAAGATGTGCCTGCCCGTAAGGACTTCCCCTGCGACTGGCCTTATGCCATGCGCCGATATAACGGCTCCGGTGTAAACTCCTACAATTACCAAGCCCGAGTACTAAAGCGTTTGGCTAATTTGTAAAACACAAATTAACCGGCAATCACACTTTATGGTTATTGCTCCTGTACTTAAGCGATGAGGAGATGAAGTCCCTGAACAGGGGGTGTGGGCTCATAGGAGAAGATTTAAATTCAGGATGAAACTGGCCCGCAAGAAACCAGGGATGGTCTTTCAATTCTATGATCTCCACCAGATTGCCGTTTGGCGACAAGCCGCTGATGACTAGTCCCGCCTCCTCCATTTGGATACGGTACATATTGTTGAATTCATATCGATGGCGGTGCCTCTCTTCGATTTCCCTTTTCCCATAAGCGTTATAGGCATTAGAGTTTTTTCTTAGTTGGCAAGGATATTCGCCTAGCCGCATCGTTCCCCCCTTATCTCCCTGGGCATTCTGATCGGGCAAGAGATCAATAATGAGATAGGGGGATGTAGTCGAAAATTCTGAGCTATTGGCGTTTTTGAGATGAGCGACATTCCTGGCAAACTCAATCGCGGCACAATGCATACCAAGACAAATTCCAAAATAGGGAACCTTGTTTTCTCTGGCAAACTGAACCGCTTTAATCTTTCCCTCAATGCCTCGATCGCCAAACCCTCCAGGAACCAGAACCCCGTCGCAGCTTTTTAGCAATACTGATCCTTCCTCTTTTTCAAGTGCCTCGGCATCTACCCAATCAATGTTGACACGGACATTATTGCCAATTCCACCATGAATTAAGGATTCAGTGAGGCTTTTGTAGGACTCCTTTAAATCCACATACTTGCCCACAATTCCTATTTTCACCTCACCATCCGGCTTTTTCAATATCTGGTTAATCTTTTGCCATCGCTCCAGATCAGGACTCTTTCCTTTCATCCCAAGCTTTTCCAGAATGATTTTACAGAGGCCTTCTTTTTCCAAACCAATTGGGACTTCATAAATGGAGCTTACATCCATGGCAGTAATTACAGAGTTGGCCTCGACATTGCAAAACAAAGCAATTTTTTCTTTTATGGGTTTAGACAGTTTTCTCTCAGTACGACATAATAGAATATCTGGTTGAATACCAATTTCCCTCAGCTTTTGAACACTGTGCTGGGTTGGTTTGGTTTTTAATTCATCCGATGTTTTCATATATGGAACGAGAGTAAGGTGCACATAAAGTATATCCTTAGGTTTGACATCAAAGCGGAACTGCCGAATTGCCTCCAGGAAAGGCAAACTCTCAATATCGCCTACTGTTCCTCCAATTTCACAAATCACAACATCCACATCATTGCCAACAGAGCGAATATGCTTCTTAATTTCATCTGTAATATGAGGAATGACCTGAACAGTTGCCCCTAAATACTCTCCCTTACGTTCCTTTTGAATTACGTTGTGATAAATACGACCTGCAGTAATGTTGTTTGCCCGACGCATTTTTGCGTGCGTAAACCGTTCATAATGCCCCAAATCCAGATCCGTTTCCGCACCATCATCGGTTACAAATACTTCCCCATGCTGAAACGGATTCATCGTACCGGGGTCTATGTTGATGTAGGGGTCCAACTTTAGGATAGTTATTTTGAGGCCGGTACATTCCAGTAAACTGCCTATGGATGATGCCGCAATTCCTTTGCCTAAAGATGACAGAACTCCACCTGTGACGAAGATATATTTCACTTTTTTACCGTTAATTCGTTTTTTCACTCAAATATCCTCATCAATTTCAGTTCAGGGTAAAACCGCCGCCAAATGTTTCTCTATAATCGCCAAATCTGCTTCACAATCGACTCCTATTGAGTCTATATTTGTTTCAACAACTTTAATTTTGAATCCACCCTCAAGGATGCGCAATTGTTCGAGTTTTTCAATTTTTTCAAGACCCGAATCAGGCAAACTCCCAAAACCCATTAGAAATTTTTTCCTGTATGCGTACAGCCCAATATGTTTATACCAGAAAGATTTCAATGGGTCGAACGATGAATATTCAATCGAATCACCCCCCCATTTATCTCTATCCCAGGGAATGGGAGCTTTTGAAAAATACAAGGCTGAGTTGGAATTATCGACCACAACCTTGGTAACATTTCGATCCATCAGCTCTTCACAGCTTTTAATTAAAATCCTTAACGTGACTGTTGACTCTATAGCGTTTTCTAATAAAGGGCGCACGACTCGGTCTATATTCTCGGGGGCAATAAGTGGCTCGTCCCCTTGCACATTAACCACAACCTCACATTCTCGATCACGAACCACCTCTGCTATACGGTCTGTTCCGGACTCATGATCCGCAGAAGTCATGACGGCGTTACCGCCAAATCCATTTACAGCTTCCAAAATCCGGTTATCATCGGTGGCAACAATCACCTCTGAGATACTTTTTGCTTTGCTGGCCTGCTCAAAAACCCATTGCACCATTGGCTTTCCTTTGATGAGGGCAAGAGGTTTTCCAGGAAACCGCGAGGAAGCCCACCGTGCAGGAATTACGGCTATGACTTTTGAATCAGTAGGCATGCCGGTTGATCAATCCTTTCCATATGGTCATGACAAGAATTTTCAAATCAAACAATAAAGACCAGTTTTTAATATAATATAAGTCACACTCAATCCTTTTTTCCAAAGAGGTATTTCCCCTCCAACCATTTACTTGAGCCCACCCAGTTAACCCCGCCTTCATCTTCAATCGCAACATATAAAAAGGAATGGATTTCTTGAACTCTTCTACAAACACTGGTCGTTCAGGACGTGGACCCACCAAGCTCATTTGCCCGCTAAAAACATTAAATAATTGAGGCAGTTCATCCAGGCTAGTCTGCCTTAAAATCGTACCAACTCGGGTGCGCCTGTCATCATTCTCCTTCGCCCAAACTGGTCCAGTTTGATTCTCCGCCTCAGTGGTCATGGATCGAAACTTGTACATCCAGAAAACGTTTCGGTCTAACCCCATGCGCTCTTGCCGATAAAATAAGGGTCCTTGAGATTCCAGTTTAAGAATTATTCCAATGAGAACCATAAGAGGAAAAGCAATAATAAGGGCAAACCCAGAAAGAACAATATCTGAAAACCGCTTCAATACAATATTCCATCCATAAAGGGGAGATTCAAATAGGTTGATCAGTGGCATCCCATCAAGCTCTTCTACCCCTGAATGCAAATCCATATATCGTAAAAGATCGGGCACTAGTTTGATGTCAACGGTTTCCTCTCCTAAAGAGGTTAAAATTTCTTCGAGTTGATCATGAGCCTTATACGGCAACGCGATGAAAAGCTGGTCCACTTCGTTTTCTCGAATAACCCGAACCACATCTTGATAAGCACCCAAAACTGTATGGCCCCTAAATAACTTTCCCACATTTTCGGGAGAATCGGATAAATAGCCCACTACTGAAAAACCAATTTCGGGATTTTTCACCAACCTTTCCACAACCTTCTGCCCAAGCTCTTCTGCCCCGATTACCAAAACTTTTTTTAGGTTAACCCCCTTGGCATGCATCTCTTTAATCAACAGACCCGCTAGTTGATGGGAAAAAAACAACATAATAGTAGCGATTAGCCAGAAGTATACGACCATGATCCGGGAAAAGGTTAAGTCACGGATAAAAAACGTAGCTGCCATGAGCATAAGAACCGACAAAGTGGCTAATTTCAAAGCCCCTAAGGCCTGACTCATCTTCGATTGTTTACTGGACTGATAAGCAAACCCAAGCACCCGACCATTAATAAGAAATACTATCCAAATAGGCGCTATTGCATACAAGTACATATTTTCACTCGGTATAGGACCGGAGGGAGCAATTAGTTGTAATTTAAACCGGATTAAATAAGCAAACAACCAGGAGAGAGTTACTGCCAAAGCATCAAGAAAAAATAAGACCGTCAGGTAAAGTTGACCATGTTTCCGAATCATATATGACAAAAGAAATCGCTTCCTTCTCTTTATATCTTTCCTGCGAGAATTTTAATTTCCCGAAGAAATAAAGAATTCTGGACAAATATTATTTGAAAAACATTAGGGTTTTATCTGAAGAAATGGAGCCTTAAACCACCAGAGCCGACAGGGATTTCAGATCAGGCGATCAGGAATTTGATATCAGGAAATGCCTGCATACAAAGACCTGTATGGAAGGAGAATAACCCAAAATTTAACTGGCTTCAACCGATAAGTGGGGAAGTGAAGGCAAAAGGTTGCAAAGCGGCTAACTACTGAATCTGGTTTAATTGGGCAAGAATTTTCCCTCGTACCTCGGCAGGAGGATTTTTTTTCAACGCACCCTCTAGAACTTCAATTGCACGGCTGGTTTCACCTTTTTTAGAATAGGTCATACCAAGCATATATCGGGAATCGTGCGCCTTATTCCCTCTTGGAAATTTATTTAAAACTGTCTCAAACTGAAGAACCGCATCATCATACATTTCCAATGCCACATAATTGGTGCCAATCCAAAAAGCAATATTATCTTTAAGTTTATTGGGAGGATTACTCAGGTCCAGATTTTGAAACAACAAAATTGACTCATCATAATTCCTATTCCGATAAGCAGCTAGAGCTTTGTCATATTCGGGAGGATTCTTTGCCGATGCTCTGCGAGTCCTCTTTTTATGAACAGGCCTTGCTTGGGATTTTTGCATTTTTATTCGGGCAATCTCTTCATTGAGCCGGGCCATCTGCGCCTTTAAATCTTCAACCTCAGGCTCCAGAAAGTCAGACGAGTCTGTAACCGATGAGACGCCACTCTCCAGCCTTTCACTTGCTGCATTAATTTTAGGTTCCAATGTACTCAACACCTCTTCAAGCTCTCGAACCTTGCTAATCAATGCCTCTTGCTGGCTTTGCAGACTTTCCACATCCCCCTTCAGCTCGCTCCTATCAGTACGTTGATCAACACTGGCAAAGCCATCCGGATCCCCATCTATAAAACCATCTTCCCCTTCATCTATTTCTGAGAAACCTTTATCCTCGGAAAAGAAATCATCTTCATCGGAACCGCCTCTATCATCATCCCTACCACGACGCCTATCATCACGAGCCATTTCTCTATCATCTTCAAATGGGAAATCTTCTTCAAAAGCCAGGTCATCATCATCTTCAGCCATCCAGGGAAGATAGCTACAACCATTAAAAAACAATGAAAAAAGAAGTACCAATGCAAGAATGAGGCGGGTGAAAATGTGGGTGGGCGACATGTTTAACTCCATCGTATTTCAATAAGGATAAATTACCCCTTAATAATCAATGAATTATATGGTTTTGACCTAAAAATGTCAACCTCATATATGAATGATTTGTTCTTCTCAAAATATTCTATTATTTATCGAATTTTAAAGGGATTTCATTAATTTTTTATTATTCATTTCTTTAGAAAATCCCACCCGGTTTAATAATACTGTCTCCTCCAAAACCTTAGCGGCTTCTTCGACTTCCGCCAATGTATTACCCCAACCAAAACTGAAACGAATGGATGAGTTGATTTTATCCAGGGGTATTCCCATTGCTGTTAACACCGGTGAAGGCAACCCACTTCCCGAACTGCACGCTGATCCCGTAGAAACTGCCACTCCAGCCATATCTAAACCAATCAGTAACGTATCCCCTTCAACCTCATCGAATCCCAGGTTCAGAGTATTAGGGAGCCTGTTTTCCAAATCACCAAAGATCTCCACCCCTGAAATCTGATTAGAGATCAATTTATAAAAATGCTCTCGCAAAGAAGAAAGGCTTGAAGATTCTTGGGAAACTAAATGTTTCTGTGCAAGCTCGCAAGCTTTACCAAAACCCGCTATTCCCGCCACATTTTCGGTCCCTCCTCTTCTCTTTTTCTCCTGACCTCCCCCACAAATGGGTGAAAATAATTCAGGGCTTCCCCTCTTTAAATAGAGGGCTCCAACCCCCTTAGGACCATTCAACTTATGCGCTGAAATGGATAACATGTCGATCGGAGCATCTTGAACCTCAACCTGAATTTTACCTACACTTTGCACCGCATCGGTGTGAAACAACACTCCCTTTTTCCTTGCGATCTCTCCAATTTTTTCAATGTCCTGTAATACCCCCGTCTCACTGTTGGCATGTTGCAAGGAAAGCAGCAAAGTCGACTCTGTCAAGCAATCTTCCAAAGCATCCAAGTCAATTCGCCCCAACTTATCGACCTTTAGCAGATCCACATTAAAGCCCAGGTTCTCCAATTGCCTGCAGGGATTCAAAATCGATGGGTGTTCCACTTGACTGGTAACGATATGCCCCCCACCTTTCCCCAATCCTAAAGCCACTCCTAATAAGGCAAAATTATTTGCCTCTGTCCCTCCACTAGTAAAAACTATTTCCGATGGAGAAGCTCCAATAAGGTTGGCCACATGTTCCCGAGACTCATCCACTAAAACGCGGGCTGACCTCCCTATAGAGTGAACACTGGAAGGATTCCCAACCTGTTTCTCCAAAACATTCGTTACGATATCCAGAACTTCTGGAGCAACCGGCGTGGTAGCATTATGATCAAGATAAATTTTATTCAATTTAAAATACCTACAAGAATTATCCGCTAAACCAAGGTGCGAAGAAAGGGTTCGGGTTTAATCAGGAAGCAACAGAGCCTGTGTTTCGCCAATTATCTAAATTCAGGATTTAGACTGGCCGGAGACCCGTTTTATATTGGAAGGATCCATTGCAACTGGTTTTGCAGGTGCGGGGTCAATTCCCTTCTGCCCCAGGGTTTCCTTTAGTTGGCGGATTTCTTTTTCCATTCGAGGCAAACTATCCAACATGCACTCAATTGCCCGAGCCACTGGATCAGGAAAGGATTCCAGACCCTCATTGTCTTCCATATCAGAAGAAATACCGGAAAAAACCACCCTTCCAGGAACTCCTATAACGGTGGAATATTCTGGAACATCTTGGAGAACTACCGACCCGGAACCTATTTTCGTGTTACGACCCACATGGATAGGACCCAAAACCTTTGCCCCAGCACCAATGACAACATCGTTAGCGATGGTAGGGTGACGTTTGACTTTTTTGGTTGCAAATCCCCCTAAGGTCACTCCTTGATAGATAAATACATTATCACCTACCTCTGCAGTTTCTCCAATCACAACGCCCATTCCATGATCGATAAAAAAACGATGCCCAATTTTTGCAGCGGGATGAATCTCAATTCCCGTTATCCATCTTGAAAATTGGGATAAGGCCCTGGCTAAAAACTTGAATCCCAAATTCCACAACCCATGAGCCAAGCGATAGCCGATCAGAGCATGAACTCCAGGATACAAAATCACTACCTCAAGGAAGTTCCTCGCGGCAGGATCTTTTTCTAAAGCAACCCGGACATCTTCTTTAATTAGACGGAGCATAGATTTGGGCTTGGGGTATAAGTTATTGTTTATTGTAATATTATACTCCACTCAACACCAAACAAAAAGCCCCCTTTCCAAATAGTTCCCTTCAGCACCCTTTCTAAAGCTGAGAAAGGCAATGCCCCTTTCAACCCGGGTATTTCTATATTTACTAAAAAGAGCTCTGTAGAGAGGGCCAACAGATGCAGATCTACTTATACATGAGGGAAACTAATTGAGAGCGAGCGTGAACTCGAAACTTGGAATATATCTTCTTAAGATGGTCTTTGACGGTGTGATGACTCAAGTCTAACATTTTGGCTATCTCCTTGTCGCTCAGGCCTTCACAAATCAGACGGGCAACATCAGCTTCCCGGCTTGTCAATCCGGCTTCCTGCATTAAGTATTTTGTATGCTCTTCAAGTTTGACTTCACCTTCCACCTGATGGGATCGAACCCTTCCCGAGTCTTGAGATTCAAGGATTTTTAAATTTTCCCTTGCCCGGAAGGAAAGTGTTTTCATGATAGCCATCAAGACATCAGGACTCGCAGATAATTTAGTCTGAAATTGTTCCTGTGTAATTTCCAACAACAGGCTGGGTACCGCTGATTTAACGGTGGCAGAACGGGGTTGGGATTCAATCAATGCCATCTCTCCCAGATAATCTCCTTTTGTTCTACGCGCAATCTCTATTCCATTTTTGGAAACTATCAACTCCCCGGAAAGTATGACATACATGGAGCGACCCTCTTCCCCATCTGAAAACAAAACCGCTCCTACATCCAGATCCCTCAACTGACATTCAGAGGCCAAGCATTCCAGTGTATCCGTGGAAGCCTTTGTTAAAAAATCAATTTTTCTCAGAAAATCTAAATTTTTATTTTCCACACTTCGCCTTATTCGTCTGAGATTTTCATCTGCTCAAAACAGTAGTCCCCCGCAGAATTATAACACTATTTGGCATAGGGCAATTAACTTCAATTAATAAAAAAAATTGAATTTCAATGTTAGAAGATTTTGTTTGGAGTCAACCGATACTAAATTTGAATTGTTGAGGTTGTATTGAAAGTCGAGATCAATGTTCAGGAACTCTAAAACCGGATGAGTAATTGTGAATTGGACTGTTTGTTTTTCATCCCGCCTATTCTTTCCAATACTTTCCGTAACATTTTCATAAAGCAATAGGTTGTACAAGTAGGAAAGCTGAAATTTCGTTTTATCTGGACCAGAGAAATTATACCCCGCGCTGATGAGATTCCCGACATAGTCAAATTCACTTCCCTTCGTATTTTCATCATAATACCTGTAAGTCACGAATGCGTACGCCTTGCTCTCCGCGAAAAACAGGTATTGGTCAAAACCGATGGAAACATTGAGGGCATTACGCAATTCGTCCCCTAAAAAGGTGGTCTCTGAAATGACTGCACTAATATTGGTGTAGAGTTCGGGTTGAAGCGAGAAACCAATACGCGGGACAACACTGTGAGAGGTCAGGTAATCCTTTTCATCTAAGAAACTGTAGTTATAGTAGTAGTCTAGTCCGGCGTCCCAGTTTTTATCATTATGAGTCCCCCCCAGCGAAAAGGTGTTGGATATATAATTAAACTCAGCCGCGTCTGTCCAGGCATTCTGGTAATAATCATATCCCAATCGGAGCTCGACAATAGGGGTAGAATAGAATTTGTAACCTGTCGACAACTCAAAGGTAGCCGCCGTATCGGATTGGTTGGAAACGATATCCTGGCTGGTCACTGACACGTTATCGTCATATTGAAATCCTTGCTTGGCTAAGAACCACCAGTTTTTTTTGCTTTTACTTGTTTTCTCTCCTAATTCATTCAACAGGATTTCAACCTGATCGGCGGTTTCCGATTCCGGATTCTTTTCCAATGCCATGTTCAGCGCAAACTTAGCGTCTTCTTTCTGCCCTAATTCAAAATAGGCCAGCCCAATTTGAAACAGGGCTAATTGCTCAAGGTCAGGGTCCAAACTTAATACGGTTTGAAAATAAATGAGAGATTCCTTGTATTGTTCTTTTTGCTGCAAGGTAAAACCTAGATATAAATAGGCGGAGGCATCTTGAGGATCTAGATCAATGGATTTTTTCAATGCCTCGAGAGCCAGGTCACTGGATTCAAGATTAAAATAAACGATACCAAGATTACGGTGGGCACCACTATATGCGGGGTCCAGCTCAAGGACCTTTTTAAAAGGTGCAACCGCTTCAGTATTTTTTTCAGCTTTAAGGAAGGTCAGACCCCGATAATAATGCGCCTCAATATTGGAAGGATCTTTGGCCAAAACCTTTGAGAATTCACTGAGGGCCTGGTCAAACTTAGCCTCATTATAAAATTGCAAACCACGGATTATAGAGGGGGCGCTGGCTTCCTGGGCTTGAATATTATTCAGGCAGAAGAACAGTGAAAGAAATAGAAATGAGAAGAATTTCTGCACAATAAAAGGCAATTAAAGGTGAAACAAGGATATTACCTATAATTTTTGTATAAATCCAATATTAATCAGTGAGTTGGGGTTTTTAATTGCTTATTATTTAGGCAGGCTTGGTGATTAGGAGGATTGGTGCAAATGCTTTAGGGGACCCACTAACTAAAAAAATAGGCCATTCTATTTAAAGAATGACCCATTTCATTAAAATTCCAATTATTTTGGTAGGCGCAACGAGCAAAGCTATAAGCCCGCTAACTGGGAGGTCCGCCTCCTTTACCAGGGGGAGGTCCACCGCCGCCACCGGGATTACCACCACCGGGATTACCACGCGGTATAGTGCTGGTATCAGGCCTGCCCGGCCTTATGCCTACAGGTGGTTTGTGTCCACCTCCTGGGCCTCTTGCAATTCTTTCTCTTACTGGGGGTGGATTTATTCCACCTTTAGGTCCTTTTAGTCCTGATCCTTTGGGTCCTTTGGGTCCTTTGGCGGTGACAAGTTTACCGCCGCCGCCAGTACCTTTTCCTCCTCTTTCAATTCTATCTGAGGCGTTTCCAAGAAATGAACCCGTGGTCGCAACATTTGCTGTTTTTCTTGTAACGGTGGTGGAGGTTTTACCTTTCTTTGCTGGAGGCCCCTTTTGTTTATCTGCCTGCTTCATCAAACCAGCCGGCAAGTTCCCTGCCTCAGCCATTTTCAGGAGCCCTGGGGGGAAAGTTCCATTTTTGGCCATCGCCAGTAATCCAGGTGGAAGCGCATCGTTCGCTGCCAAGTCAACTATAAGCGGAGGAAGATTCTGAATATCGGACACCACACCATTTTTCAAAACACCCAGCATTTTCCCCTTGGTAAGTACCGATTGCGGTCCCAGGCCTCCGCCGGAAAGCTTCGGGGCAGTATCGATACTACCTTCAATATTAATGAAAGTAGTCTTGCCATTTGGCTGAACCGTCACCACAAATTCTGTTCCCCGCACTCCCGCCACAGCGGTGGGCGTCACTACCTTGAAGGCCGAACCCTTCGATTTACCTTTAGTAACCACAAACCGCACAGTTCCCAAAGCTACATTCACCACAGTTTGCCGCAGATCTTTTTCGGGATCATATATATGCTTTTTAATATTGACGGAAGCATTTTCTCCTAGGGTCAATGAACTCTTATCATCAAAGGTAAAAGTGGCTTTTGATTCCGGCTTGGTTTTTATATGGTCATTCATAAAAACCGGGGAAGCCAACTTAACATCTGTTGAAGTATTCTGCCCTTTATGAGTCTGAAGAATCTCCCCTTCAACCCCCGTGGTGATGCCAATGTCGGCTGATTTGACTATTCCCTGCTGTTTCAAAAATTGTTTTTGCTCAAATAAGTTTTTGCCTGGGGGTTCGCCGGATAATGCGTAGGTAACCCGAACAAATTCCTGATCGGTCAACGCGCCTTTTGCGTCCTTTTCACTCAGAACTTTAAATCCTCGAATTTTTAAAATTTTGGCAGTTTTAGCATACAAGTCCTCTTGCGATAACTCCGCATGATTTTTAGGAAGGAGGGGGTGATCAGGTTGATTTTGGGCAACAATCGCCACAAACTCAGCCCTGCTGACCTGCGAGTTATTTTGGGTAGCTGACACGATAAACAGAAAAGAAAAACCTATTGCTACCAACAGGAAAAAGCGTGTCAACAACACTTTATTTTTGGTGAAAAATTTCGAACTCATGACTCACTCCTTAACTTTCTACTTCACAAATCTTTTTGAAGTAAAAGTTTCAGTTTTTCCGGTGACAACGGTTTACCAACAAAATAACCTTGAGCCCAGTCACATTCAGTATGCTCCAATAATTTCTTTTGTTCAATCGTTTCCACTCCCTTTGCAACCGTCTTCAAGTTCAAGCTTTTCCCAATGCCTATAATCGTGTTAGTGATGGTGGAATTAATCCCCGCAGAGAGACCTCGAATCAGTTTAGGATCAATATTCAAGGTATTTAAAGGGATACGGGCGAGATTATTTAATGAAGACAGTCCCATGCCAAAATTATCCAAAGCCAGCTTGGAGCCAAAGTCGTGAAGATCCATTAAGTTTTTATGCGCTGGAGTTTGTTGCAAAGCTATTTCAGGTATTTCAAACTCAAACATATTCGGTTCCAGACTAAAGTTACTCAGGCAACTCTCAATTTTTTCCGCCAACTTTCCCTGAAGCAACTGGGTTTGACTGAGGTTGATGGAAACAGGTACCAAAGGGATCCCTTCCTGTTTCCAGGCTTGAATTTGTTTACATACGGACTGCATCACCCAATCTCCTATCGAAACTATCAAACCGCTGTCCTCGGCTACAGGAAGAAATTCAGCAGGAAGCACCAATCCTCTGTCAGGATCCTTCATCCTTAAAAAGACTTCAAGCCTTTGGTATTCACCGGTTTTGATATCAATTTTTGGTTGATAGTCTAATTGGAAATCATCATTCTCAAGCGTTCGCCCAATAAGGGTCTTCAACTCTAATCGGTTATGGGCCAAAGAAAGCATTTTAGGATCATGCACAAAATACGAGTTTTTTCCCTGCTCTTTCGCACGGTACATCGCCGTATCCGCACATTTAAACAGCGTTTCTACATCCTTGCCATCGTTGGGATAAAGTGCGATTCCTATACTAAAGCTTGAATAAATTTCATGCGTATCAATTTTGAATACAGGTTTGAGAGCTGAGATAATCCTTTCTGCCAACCGGGTGGAGTAGTTATCATCTTTCAAGCCAGTTAAAAGAATTACAAACTCATCGCCCCCAATCCTCGCCACCGAATCCTCACCACGCAATAAACTTGTCAAACGTTTGGCCACCTCTTTTAGCAACTCATCTCCAATAGAATGACCCAGAGAGTCGTTCACGGATTTGAAATCATCCATATCCAGAAACAATAAGGCAAAGTTTTGCTCATTCCGTTCTGCATGGGCAAGTGCCAAGGTGATGCGGTCATTGATCATGTTGCGGTTGGGCAGCCCGGTCAAAGAATCGAAAAACGCCATGCGCTTTATTTTTGATTCCAACAGACGCGACTCTGACAAATCCTGAACTACGGCCAACAAAGCCATCGTTTTGCTAAAAAGGACTAACTTTAATTTAACCTGTACCGGATAAACCGTTCCATCCTTTCTCTTTTGCAGAGCTTCAAAAACTTGAAGTAGTTTTTTTCCCGTTCGAAGCGGTTCTACAAACAACTCAAACTCTAAGAGAGACTGGTCTTCCCAAAATTCGTATAACGCTTTGCTACAAATCTGAGTTTTGCTGTAACCCAGGCTTCGGGAAGCAGCCGCGTTGGTTTGGGTAATCTTGTAGTTTTCAGTATCTAGAATGTAAGTTTCGTTGCTGGTGCCATCGAGTATCTGTGAAAATTTCTCAGCATTATCTTCTGCCAAGGTCAATTCCCCCTTCATCTCGTCCATGACATCTAAATCTTTTCGGGACCTTACTGAAAGGGTTTTGAGAAGAGCAAACAGAGCTTGAGCTTGAAGATCAAATTCTTTATGAAATCTTTCTGCGGTAATTTCCAGCAATTGTGTTTGTGTTTCTGCTCGAATGGATGCAGACCGGGGCTCAGATTCTATCAAGCCCATTTCCCCGATGTATTCACTGGGTTTTCTTCTTGCGATCACTTTATTTTTTTTATATACCAGCAATTCCCCGGAAAGAATGATGTACATGGAGTTGGAAACATCCCCTTCTTCAAATAGCACTTCAAAAGGAGAGAGAGAAATTACCTTGCAAGAACGGGCCAGTTTTTCCAGAGTCTCATCAGAAAAAAAGCCGAGAAAATCGACGCCTCTTAACTGCTCCAATATTTTTACTTCATCCATTGCTAAGGTCATAACTTGATTCACCTGGCTCTTGCTCCCTCTAACACAACTCTTTAACCTCTATGTTCTTATTGTTAAGCAAGATCGAATAATTTAAAACCCCCATAATCAGGGTATACATAAAAACCGACCATATCCCCATACCAATAATCATTGTAATGCGCTACTTTATAAAGAAAAAATATACCACCCATCAAACTTTTGTACCAATTTTATTACATTTCTTAGAGCCACTATTGGAGTTCCTTGCCCTTGTTCAAATCAAAAACTTATTCAATAATGTGAAATAGGATTACACATACTCAAAAGGCATCTAATTAATTGATCTTTTTAGCCAAAAAATATTCCTCTATTTCCTGCGGGTTACTGGTCACCGCACTTTGCTTGTTTATCTACAATCAATCCCCCTCTTCAATGGAGCCATTGGAGAATATTGTTCAAAACACCCACTTCAAATTGCGCGGTCCCCTCTCCCCCAACTCTGATGTCGTCATTGCAAAAATTGATGAGAAGAGTCTGGACACACTGGGTCGTTGGCCCTGGCCAAGACAAACTATGGCGAAGCTTGTTCAAAGACTTCATGAATATGAAGCAGAAGTAATTGGATTCGATATTATTTTTTCTTCGCCCCAGATTAATTCCGACCATGAGGCCTTAATAAAATTACAAAATATAATTAGTCCTACTCAGAACCCTGAAGCCGTAGAATATTTAAACCAATTATTGCGGGAAACAAATGCCGATATCCAGTTTTCCCAAGCTCTATCCAAAGGTTCCAAGTCTGTGTTGGGTTACTTCTTCCACTTTTCACCCGAGGGGCTGGAACATTTAACCCCTACCCAGCGACACCTATATTTTGAAGATATAAAAACATCCCGGTTCAATGGGTTTCTTCGTTCTAGTGAAAACCTCAAACTATCTAACCTGACTTTCCCCACTGCATTTGCAGTCGAGTCTAATATTTCATCCATTTCGCGAACAGCCAGCCGATCCGGTTATCTGAGTTTTGATCTTGAATCCGACGGATCGGTAAAACAACTTCCACTCATTGTCCGATATGTTGACAATGGGAAGGATCATTATTTCCCTCCATTTTCTCTAAGGATTCTCGAACAATATCTACAAGGCACCCTTCTCTTCAGGGTCAATGAATTGGGGATGGAAGAAGTCATTCTGGATAACGATAATCCTATTGTTATCCCAACTAACTCAAAAGGAGAAATGGAGGTCAATTATTTGGGCCCGCGGAAAACATTCCCTGGAATTTCCATTAGCGATCTTTTAGATAAGAATTTAAGTAGTGCAATCAAAGAACGAGTACGGAATAAAATAGTGCTAATAGGTGCCACAGCAACTGCTCTTGAAGATTTAAAGCCGACCCCTTTTGATCCGGCCTTACCAGGAGTAGAAATTCACGCAACGATTATCGACAATATTTTAAGCCATCGTTTTCTCACTAAGCCTTCCTGGACAGCGGTTGTCGATTCTCTATATTTATTGTTGATAGGAGTAGTCTTAACTGTGGTGTACTCCCGCATCAAACCTCTGATGAGTCTCATGGTCTGGTCAGTATGTGTCTGCGCTTCTTTTTATTTAAGCCATTGGCTATTCATTAACAAGGGATTCTGGTTAACGGATGTCTATCCATTAATAGAGAATACTGGGATTGCCGCCTTGATCATGCTGGATCGTTTTGTTAAAGAGGAAAAGCAAAAACTTTTTATCAAAAAGGTTTTTGGTCAATATCTCTCACCCCGGGTCGTAAAAGAACTGATCAATGATCCTTCAAAACTAAAGCTGGGAGGAGAACAAAAAGAACTTACGGCTCTATTCACCGATCTGGAAGGATTCACCACTTTCTCTGAAAAGCTTGGCGCTACAGAACTGGTTGACCTTTTAAATACCTACCTCACCGAAATGACGGACATCCTTCTGCAATACGATGGCACCTTGGATAGATATGATGGCGATGCAATTAAAGCGTTTTTTGGGGCTCCGATTTATTTCGATGATCATGCAAAACGGGCCTGCTGGGTATGTATAGATATGCAAAACAAGCTCAAAGATATGCGTGTGAAATTTAAAGAAGAAGGCAAGCCAGAATTACTCATGCGGGTAGGCCTCAATACCGGATCAATGGTAATCGGAAACATGGGCTCAACCACCCGCATGATGTATGGAATGAACGGCGACTCGGTTAATCTATGCGCCCGTCTCGAAGGAGCCAACAAACAATACGGAACTTACTCTCTGATCAGCGAGTTCACTTACCAGGCCGCCAAAGAATTCATCGAGGTCCGGAAATTAGATATTATTCGTGTCGTAGGCCGTGCAACACCTATTAATATTTATGAGCTTTTAGGAAAACGGGGAGAGATAGATGATCTCCTAAAAAAAGCTTTACCCGATTATAACCAGGGCTTGAAAAGTTATCAAAATCGCGAATGGACCGAAGCCAAAAGATATTTTGAAAATGCCTTGAAAATACGTCCCGAAGATGGCCCCTCAAAAATTTATTTGAAGAGATGCGAAAATTTCATCCTTCAACCTCCCGCCAAAGACTGGGATGGCGTTTTCAATCTCAGCACAAAATAATACACAAATTTTAATACAGGCATTCAGGTTGTGGTGAAGTCAGATAACTATATCTTGGCATAAAAAAACGTTTAAGCGCATCTCTGATCCAATTATTTGCTTCAATGGCCTTATCAACTTCGTCTTGACCCATTTCTTTTTTGATATTTTTCCCGCCAAAATAAAAGCTGACTAACTTTGTTTTACTGTTTTCAATGGCTTTGTAAACATTCTTTAAGTTGTGCAATTTATCATCGACAAAGATAATTTTTTTGTAGTTTAGATCGTTATACCTTAAAAATTCCGTCAAAGATTTTCCTTTATCGGCACCCGCAACCATCATCAACCCTGCCCTGTAAACAATTTCAGCTTTTCTATTTTCAGCATGAATGATAGCAGACCAATCATTCTGAGAAGGGAGTCGATCATTTCTAGAAAAAAAATATTTATTTCGCAACAACTCTCTTTCAGTTGCAGATCGCTGTTTATTTGACCTTGCTGTGAGCAGCATCACATGGTTATTTTGAATTGCATTAAACCTGTCATTCAAATTGGGTTCGGTAGGAACCATGGTGCCAATTTCGTAGAGCATGCTTGCCACATCAAACCTGCAAGGAAGTAATTGGTGCTTCGTTTGGTTATTTTTGTACCACTGAACCCATCTTTCACTTCCTAATAATTGTTCTGAAGTTAGCAGAGTGTCATCAATATCAAACACTATTAGAAGTTCATTTTGTTTTGTTTGGGAATTTTTTATTTCACTAAAAACAGGATTGAAGTTATCTACCGCTATGGGGTTAAAATCTGTTTTTTGGTTTGATAAACTAACGGTTCCAGCGCAGGAGACCAGAAAAGTTATAGAAAAAATAAGGAAATAGATTAGTCGATTCACTTAAATTTCCCTATGGCATGACAACTCAGATATCAGAAGATTCTGAATCTATGCTGCGGTGATATTCTTCCAGAATCGTATCCTGAGTATCCTGGTCGGCGGCCTTGTAGATTCGGATGGTTTCAAAGTGGTTGGTTTGTTGGATGCGTAATAATTTAAGACGCATTAATTCCAGCACAGCAAGAAAAGTCACTATGATTTCCTGCTTACTATTTAAAACGGTGAAAAGAGAATCAAACGTAACACTTTCGGAAGCATTAAGAATTTCCATGATGTGCTGAATCCGGTCTGTGACCGACATTTCCGTAATTTCAATCTCGTAATCTTTTTCAAACGATTTGGTATCCAGAATTTTCTGGTAGGCTTTAAACAAATCAAAAACCGTTGCCTCAACCAGTTCTTTGTCTTCCGAACTCTGCTCAATTTCAATTTGCCCACCCCGCACAAAAATCTGTTGCTGGTCATGTTCTTTCATTCTTAATTCGAACGCCGCATCCCGATAGCGCTGGTACTCACGTAACCGGCGCATCAATTCTGCTCTGGGGTCGACTCCGCCTCCGTCATCCCATTCTTCATCCGTTTCAGGAGTCGGAAGCAGAATTTTTGATTTGATACGAGCCAATTCAGCGGCCATGACCAAATACTCCCCGACCAGTTCAAGATTCAACTCCTGCATCAACTCCAGATATCCCATATACTGCCGGGTAATTTCGGCAATGGGGATATCATAGATATCCATCTTTTGCTCTTTAACCAGATGAAGAAGCAGGTCCAAGGGGCCTTCAAAAATTTCAAGTTTACATCGATAGGTCATAGTCGGATTATAGATTTAAAGTTTTCATCATGAGTTCAACTCGCACTCAATAATAACCAAGTTATTAAAATTGAGCTTATATTTCTACAAGTCACCCCAACGTGACTGCAATAGGGCTAAAGCTACAACAGGGGCTGTTTCCGCCCGGAGAATCCGTGGGCCCAAGCTCACTGTTTGAAATCCAAATTCACGGACCGTTTCGATCTCAGCCTGGCTGAATCCCCCTTCGGGTCCAATCAAAACAGCAACAGAGCGTGGTTCCACATCCAGATCAATATCTTTAAGAATTTTTGTATCCTCCATTTCCCAAAAAACCAACTTAAGATCCTGACACTCATTTTTGCGGCAAAAATTTTCCAGAGTTTGAATATTCTCCGCCACAATTGGAACCTGAGAACGACCACATTGCTTAGAGCTTTCCAAGGCAATTTTCTTCCAGCGCCCGATTTTCTTTTCCATCTCAGTCCGATGTATTTTTACCACGCATCGCTCGGTGGTTAAAGGGGTAACAGAACGCACTCCCAATTCTACGGACTTTCTCAATGTCATATCGAACTTATTCGCTTTGGTTAATGCCTGCCCCAAGTGAATCGCTAAAGGAGATTCCAAATTGATCGTTTCAGAAGCAATGACTTCTCCATGAACCTCCTTCGCCTTGACCTCAACCAGCTTAACAGTGAGCCATTTATCTGAATCGCTGATTACCTGTATTGAGTCCCCTGCTTTCAATCTCAATACTGTTCTGATATGCGAGACATCCGATCCGGTAAGAGTCAGCCTTTTATTAATAATTTGTTCTTTGGGAACAAAAAATTTATGCAGGGAACTCATGCATTTACCCAATGAATCTGCAATAAATCTTCCAGTGAGCTTAATTCATAATCAGGGGATATATCAGTCTGTTCCTTTTTACGGTTAATCCAGGCCGTTTTCATTCCCACGCTTTGGGCACCCAGAATATCTGTGGAAGGGCTATCTCCCACAAAAATAATTTCGGAAGGTGGCAACTGAAACTGGCTTATCGCCAATTGAAAAATAGAAGGATGCGGTTTGCGAAAAGGAAACCCTGAAGAATAAATCGCAAAATCAAAATACTTTTTCAAGCCAGAGTTTTTCAGTTCCAATTCTTTTATGGCAACAGGGTTCGTGGTGTTTGAAATAATTCCCATAGAAACACCGCTTAATTTTTTTAGAACAGTTTCCACTTCGGGATAAACCCTTCTTTCCAGAAAAACTTCTCTATAATAAACTTCCAGAATTTCCTGAATAGAGACCTGCCCCTCCCATGGAACTTTAAAATAGAAGAGTAAATATTGTAAAACTTCCTCGTAACGTGCCTCCCGATGTGTAGTTCGAGATAACTCAATCATGGATTTAAATAATTCTCTGGATTTTCCCAGACATTCTTCAAAGTCTGGCAAGGCGATTTGCTTCGTCTGTAGAAAAGAAAAAACTTTTTCCAGAGGCTTCCTGTCATCTTCTTCTCCCAAGTCGACCAGGGTATGCGCCCAATCAAAACCAATTGCTTTAAATGGAAAATTCATTCACCACCTATAGTTGCTGTATTCCAACCCGTAAAATTTGGGAGATTAACATTAAGAAATGAAAAACGATAATCCTTTATTTATCAATAGATAGTTTGATATTTGCACGATAGGTGGATGCCCAATCTTTTCAGGGACACCTTCAGTTATCAGGAAGCAAGTTCTTGCCTTGACCTTTAGCTCTATCCACTAAATAATAACAGCACCAAGAAGATAAAGGAACAGCAGAAAAAATCATGGTCCCTGAAAACGTAAAAGCCCTACCTGGAAATATTTGCTCGAATCAGGAATTGATTCAGGAAGCAATTAACTTAGGATGCACCAAGGCCAAAGTGATTTTGACCAAGACTATATCCATGGCCCATTGGATGAAACTGCAGTGCCAATATGGATGTTCCCACTATGGCTCTCTCCTGACCTGTCCGCCCTACACCCCCAATGCAGATGAAATGGCTGACATTCTTCCTGAGTATGATAAAGCCCTGCTCATCAACGCCAGTCCAGAAACAAATGTAGGGGAAATTGTAGTTCATTTGGAAAATTATTTAAAAGAGAAAGGCTTTAGCAAAGCTTTCGCCTTATCTGCTCAGCCTTGCAATCTGTGTATACCCTGTACCATTGATACAAACTGCCAGCATCCCGATAAAGCCCGGCCCACTTTGCAAGCCTGCGGCATTGATGTAAATGAAACCGTCCATAATAATGGATGGGATGATTTAGGCCAACAAACCCCCTGCACTCCAACCCATGCCATTGGTTTGGTCCTTCTTGCTTGATATTCGGATATAATAACCTCCTCTTAATCACCCGACCTTAATTGACTGTGGGTTATCGTTACGCAATCCTTGGAGCTGGCCGACAAGGCCTATCTGCCGCCTTTGATCTGGCCCGTTTTGGGTCTGCAAAGGAAATCCTTCTCTGCGATCTCAATCTGGAAGCTGCAAAGGAGGGAGCAGAAAAACTACGCACCCTGCTTTCACAAGATTTGTTCAAACCAGTAAGTCTGGATGCAGGGAATCTGAAACAACTCCATAAGGTGTTAAAGGAAGTCGACTCCGCCATCAGCGCAGTTCCCTTCCCCCTCAACTTGGATATCACCAAAACAGCAATCGAATGTAAAACCCACCTTTGCGATCTGGGCGGACACACCGAAACCGTTCTCAAGCAATTGGCCCTTGATCCGTCTGCCAAAACTTCCGATATCACCATTGTTCCCGACTGCGGCATGGGACCGGGACTCAACATTTCTCTGGGAGTTTTAGCCATGAGTTTCCTGGAAAAGCCTATCAACCTTTTTATATGGGACGGCGGTTTACCGCTTAACCCGGTTCCTCCTTGGAATTATGTCTCTACATTCCATATCAACGGCCTGACCAACGAGTACGAGGGACCTGCCTGGTTCATTAGGGATGGCAAACCTACTCAAGTCCCTTGCCTGAGTGAGGTGGAGGAGTTGGATTTCCCTGCCCCTTTAGGACTTTTGGAAGCGGCAGTTACATCAGGAGGACTTTCTACCGCTCCCTGGACATTTGCGGGCAAACTCCAACGCCTGGAAAATAAAACCTTGCGCTATCCAGGCCACTGGCAAACTTTTCAAGCATTCCAGCAGCTGGGTTTGTTTGAGCAAACTCCGGTGGCGATGAAAGAAGATCGCTTCATCCCCAGAGAAGTGTTCCACACTCTTCTTCAACCCAAAATCTCCAGTGACACAATTCGGGATATCTGCGTAATCCGTGTCCGCTGTGAAGGAGAAATCGATGGAAAAAGTGCCGTCTGTACCCTGGACCTATGCGAAACTTTTGATGAAGAAACTCATTTCACAGCCATGGAAAAATTTACCGGCTGGCACGCTAGCATGGTCGCCATACTTTCGGCGCAGGGAAAACTGCCCAAAGGTGCGATTCCCATCGAAAAAGCACTATCAGGAGAAATGTTAAAGGAAGAGGCAAAAAAAAGGGGATGGGTTATAAAAAACAATGCGTTATTGGGAGTCTAAATAGGCAAGTAAAAAAGATTGTCTAAAACAATCGGTATTTGATTTACAACTGATGAAAATTATAATAGCATAAACAGAATAATCAATGCCAAGGGGAGAATTCTATGGAAACCATTCGTTCTCAAATGACCACTCCGGTTATTAGCATTTATTCCGAAGCAACCGCACAGGAAGCCGCACAATTAATGGTGGAAAAAGAAATCGGTTCCTTGCTAGTAAAGGGTTGCCAGGGTTATGTCGGCATTCTGGCTGAACGGGACTTGGTACACAGAATAGTAAGTGAAGGCTTGGATCCAAAGACTACCCCTCTCTCTTCAATTATGGAGGAGTCCATTCTATCCATTGACCTGAATGCCACCACTTGCGAGGCAGGCACATTAATGAAGGAATACAATCTCAGTCATCTAACCGTGACAGATAATGAAGAGATAACAGGAATTCTTTCCCTCAGAGATCTTGTCCATAAAAATAAAGTTCCCGCTTAACCCTACATCTATTGCCCCTATTATTTTGTAGGCCAGGATTGAACTTTGCCACCCCGCACCACCTCATCTAATTCCTGAAGATCTGCACCATTAATACCCAAAAAATAAAGGATTAATTTTAAATTAGACTGATTAATACTGGCTAGTGCTTGGCGTTGCACAATGGGTTTGGCGTTGAAGGCAATTCCCAATCCAGCCCGGGCCAGCATCTTGATATCGTTGGCGCCATCCCCCACAGCCACTACTTGGCGTAGCGAGAATCCCTCTTTTTTAGCAAGCGAAACCAGTGTATTTTCTTTGGCCTCGGCATCAATGATTTGCCCTTCCAACTCTCCTGAAACTTGCCCGTTTTCTATCTTCAATTGATTGGCAAACCCGTAATCCAACCCATAGTTATCGCAAATCTTATCGATAAAATACTGGAACCCGCCACTGACCAAAGCAATTTTATATCCCAGGTGCTTCAAGATATTTACCAGAGTTTCCGCTCCAGGAGTTAGAGGCAGAGAGTTGGATAGCTGGTGCAGGCTTTCTACCGGAAGACCTTTTAACAGTTTCACTCGTTGCAGCAAAGCTGATTTAAAGTCTATTTCACCATTCATGGCCTGTCTGGTGATTCCCTCCATTTTTTCACCCACCCCAGCGAGTTTGCCTAGCTCATCAATGACTTCACATTGCAGAAAGGTCATATCGGCATCCAGCACAATCAATCTTTTATTACGCCGAAAATAGGTTTCCTCCTGAACAGCGATGTCGACTCCATATTTTTCCTTGAACTTCACCAGAGCATTCAAAACTTCCTCAGAGGAGTGCGCCTCGCGGGTTCCGATAATAAACTCCAGAGCATGGACATCCCCAGAGTCCAGTTGTTCAATACGCAAAATATTTATATCCAGTTCAGCAAATATCTGAGTAATTTCAAGAAAACCAGAAGATGGAATGGAATCGCAAAGCAAGGACACTACCGAACGGTGCGCATAGGGAGCATCTGGGCGGGTGGCCGTCTCCCAAGGATAAATGGTGGCATTAAAATCCATTTTCTCCGCATAATCAGACAATGCTTCACGCAGAGGAAGAATATGCTTGTCATCGCAACCATCAAGCAGAATGGAAAGATTGAGCAACCCGTTAAATACAAATTGCTTGATATCCACAACATTCCAACCCGTCTTAACGATAAACGCCAGGGTTTCAGCTAAAATTCCCGGTCGGTCTTGCGCGGAGATATGAACGTGCAGTTGGCTGGAGGAAGAAAAAGACATGGATCAGGTTTGCGGCTTATAACGCCACCCTTCCCTTTTTTTGCAGGTCCAGCCATCATTGATCTGAAAGGTCGATAAGCTCTCAAGCGTTTGTGAATTAAATAAGGCTGTTACGCCTTCTCCCTGTATTGGGTTGCCTTTTAAATGTAGGCGTTTGAGCTTATCAAGATGCTTTGCTTTGGCTAGAAACTTCAAACCTTCATCACTAACATGATTCTGATTGAGGTTTAAATATTGAATGTTTTCCAAAAATGCACATTCGACCAATTCCTGGACTCCCAGATCCCCAAGATTGTTATCATCCAGATCCAGCCAGCTAATTTCCATCATTTTGGGTGCCTGCCATAAGAGCCTCGCTTCTTCAAAGCTTAGACCCTTTCCACTGAGCATCAATTGATTACCCCGCAAGCGACCTTCAAAAATTTCCTCAACACTTTTAAACCTACAGTTCTCGCTCATCACAAATCCTTAATTAAATCCTATCGGTGCTTTCTATATCATGAAGAGCAGAACCCGCCAATTCATTTTTTTCCAAAAGGGGGAACATAACGCCTGCCCTTTAATTGATTCGGCAAGTATTCCTGTTCCTCAGAGTCCTCATCATGAGGGTATTTGTAATCCACACCAAATCCATATTTGGACTTAGCGTCCTTATAATGAGTATCCTTCAAATGATCAGGAACGGGATAAGATAATCCCTTTTTCTGGATATCGTTTAAAGCCTGATCAATAGCCACAATAGCAGAATTTTCCTTGGGAGCCTGGGCAACATAAATCACTGCTTGAGCAAGAGGAATACGGGCTTCTGGAAAACCCAGTTTTTCCACTGCGTTGGCCACAGCCTGCACTAAAATAAATGCGTTAGGATCTGCATTGCCCACATCTTCGGCCGCCGTGACCAGCAATCGCCGGACAATAAAACGTGGATCTTCTCCACCCGAAATCATTTTGGCTAGCCAGTATATCGCCGCATCCGCATCTGAACCACGTAGGCTTTTCTGGAATGCAGAAGCATGATCATAATGCTCCGTGCCTTTTTTATCGTAAAGTGTAGCGGCTTTTTGAATTATCCCCTCAATGATTGTCAAGTTAACGTGTTTATCCTCTCGCGAGGAAACCACATCGTGAGCCGCCTCCAACACATTGAGAGCCCGGCGAGCGTCACCATTGGCATGACTGACAATCAAACCCATCGCCTCTCCAGACAATTGAAGTGAGGATTTTCCTAAACCTTTTTCTGAATCTATCAGTGCCCTGTCCAGAATATCCCTGATTTGTGCCCGCTCCAAGGACTCCAAACGAAAAGTCTGACACCGTGAGCGAAGTGCGGGAATGACTTCAAAGGAAGGATTTTCTGTGGTACTGCCTATCAGGCGAATCGTTCCATTTTCAATATGGGGAAGGACGGCATCCTGCTGGGCCTTATTGAACCGGTGAATTTCATCGATGAATAATACTGTTCCCTTATTATTCGATTTCCAAGCTTGGCGTGCAACCTCGATAACCTTACGGATATCTGCCACCCCGGCATTCACTGCACTGATTTCACAAAACTCGCTTTCGGTCAACCGGGCAGCAATCCGGGCAAGGGTAGTTTTACCAGCACCAGGTGGCCCCCATAAAATAAAGGATAACCGTGATCCAGATTCAATCAAGTCCCTTAGCGGCAGACCTTCCCCCACAAGATGCTCCTGTCCGGCAAAACCTTTCCAGCTTTCAGGGCGAAGGCGGTCCGCCAGCGGTGCAAGGGGTGCTTTTATTTCAAACTCAGGAAACAATTCCATAATTTTTCATTTATAAACATTAAATATCCCTGGTGCTTAGAGAACGGACACCCAACCGCAAAGGAATATGGGAAACCGCCCAAGTGAGAACAAGTATCAGCATATAACAAATGGGAACCTCTAGCCCACCAATTGATTTAAAAAGAAATTTCTCATTAAAGTGCACATAAAGCGGACGAGCTCCCAACATTAACACCAACCCGATATAACTCAACGCTAAAATCATAAACAACACGCCGCCGGAGCTAGATGAAATTTCTGAAATATTTTCATGATCAAATTTAGGATAAAGGGTTCCGAGCCCCAGCCCTAAACTGGTCAAACCAAAAGTTAATAGAAAGACGCCTGCAACAGAAACTTTCATCACAAAGGCATCCACCTCCAACAACTGGTTGGAAACCACCACCAGCAATTCGGCAATAAATAAAAGTGGTGGGAAAAACATCCAGAATTTACTCGAAAGAAAACTCTGCATGGTCACAGGCCGGGTATAAATTAGCCAGAAACTCTTGCCCTCGACACTCGTTGAAGTGAACACAAAGCGGGATATCAAGGCCGCCATTACAAAACCCACTAAGCCAACATTCAAAACAGAAACCACATCCCGCAAAACTTTATTTTCCAAAGGAAGATGCATGATATTAAAAATATACACACAGACCAGAGCAAATAATATAAAAAGTTGCGACCATTGCTCCGGGTCACGAATAAAGACTTTAAAATCCTTATTCAACAAAGCTCTGCCATGATCAGACATAGGCAGATATTGAAAAAAGTTTTTTCTTTGAGCCGCCCGTCGCCCTCCATCCAAAGGAGCACTTCGAACCTCTTGGGTCAGGCACCAACCCTGGAAATAAATCCGCGAACCTACCCACAAAAGCAATGCGAATAATCCACTCGCAACCGCCCATAATGTTAGAGACGTCAATATTTCTCTTTGTCCCGTAGCCCAACCCGTAATCCCTCGGGTTATCCAGTTGCTAGGAAGAAATGGGTAATCGGGTGCCCTAAGACTTACCACAAACGCCATGATCTGTTCATCGGAGACATCCTGGCCAAAAAATTTATCCTGAGACAAAAACCTTAAATACACCACCACACCAACCAGAAAAAATAAACCCATGAAAGTTAATATCTGGTGCGTTTTGTGGGTAGGGTAAAATTTCATTAAAACCATCATCACTAAAATGGCGAGCAAACAAGGAATAGATAAAAAAGGAAACAAATTGAATACCAAATACAGGTAGTAACCCCACGAAACATTAAAGTAAGAACCATATGCAGTAAACATCGGCAGGGAAAATAGTAAAACCATCCAGGAGCTATTTGCCATACACTGAAAGTATCGAGCTGTGATCACCGACCGGATAGGAATCGGCAGGGAGTGGAGAAGTTCCAGGTCGCGAGATAAAAAATAGACCGAGAGGGAAACGATCAGGCTCGAAAAAAGAACCATCATAAACAGGGTGATGAAAACCAGGTTGACCAATTGAACGATCAACTCATCGCCCACTCTGAATGGCAATCCATCCAAATAAACAATCACCCTGTGAAAAAACCAGTAATCCCCTATGACAAACAACGTCCCCATTACAAAAATAGAAATCGGACGTAAGGCCTTTTTTAACCCAAACCTTTTAAAGAAATTGGTTTGAGCCCTCAATCTGAATTTTAAAAGAAGCCATACCCTACTCATGATTTGTCCCCGACCTTTTGCAATTGCTGAATCCATTCCAATACAGCATAGTCCATCCATCTTCGATCGCCATGAGGTGTGACATATTTGGATATATACCCCATGTGTCCCCCCTGCTCAGGTTTATGCAATGTCACATTATTACTCATCTCTACTCGGCCAAAAACTTCACTCGGAATAAAAGGATCATCCTCGGCACATAATATGGAAGCAGGAATTCCTATTCCCTTCAAATAATGCATGGAACTGCACCGATCATAATAATCATCAACATCATTAAATCCGCCTGCGGGAGCGGTGTAGCTGACATCAAAATCCCATATCGTTTTCAGATTTTTGAGAGGACTCAATGCAGACGGGAAATGTTTCATAAGGGCAACCGCCTGATTTCGAATCAACCTCATATAATACTGATTGAACAAGGCACAACCCCATTTTCTCGAAATTATCGCACTTGATACTCTTAAATCTACAGGAGGGTTTACCGCGAGAGCCCCTAACACATTGTCTGGAATCGTTCGGCCTTCACCTAAATATTTTAAAAGAACATTTGCACTCAAAGAAAAACCAATCGGCAACAGAGGCTTTTCTGGTTTCTGCTGAATTACAAAGTCAATCATTTTTGCCAAATCGTCACTGGCACCCCCATTCCACAATCGTGGACTTAGACCCATACCCGGCCCACAACCTTGATGATTAATCAAAATCACCCCATAACCCCGCATCCAGAGCTTTGTGGAAATCCGCCTAATATAACTGGACTCGGAACATCCACCCATACCATGAGCTAGAAGAATAATAGGTTTGGTTTTATCTTTTGGTTCAATTTCGTACAAAATGATCTTCGCCTGTTCATCCAATTGCAGTTCATGCATGATACGTGGAGGACAAGGCAATTGCCCCCCCTTTAGCTGAGAGCCAACAATCGTCTGGACAATGCCTCCCGGAATGCCCCAATGCGCTTCAAATGCTTCCATGTCTTGGACAACCCTTAAATTCATTCTTCAGCAAAATTAATATTTTCCGTAAAAATTTTATCGCGGGAAACCAAAAATCAACTTCCCCCTAAAAACAATGCAACTCTATGGAATTTTTGGCCCCCTACAAGTATCTAACAATTGCTTTGAGTCTAAAAAGGTAGAGTTGACACTCCACTTAAGTATTGCTAAATTGCCAAATTCATCAATCATATTACCAAAGTGAAAACTATTAAATCCAAATATATCCAGAGCTTCTTAATATTCTGCGTAGCCCTTGTATTGTCGTGCCCATTAGTTTTTGGTGCTACTGATAAGGATGCTAAAGCCCTCTATGAAAACGCACTGAATTTTAGCCAGAAAAAAGATTGGGATAATGCTGTGGCCGAATTCTTAAAAGCTGCAGAACTCGCCCCAAAAGACAGCCTGATTCAAGCAAACCTTGGGGTCGCCTTCAGCCAAACGGGGAAATACAAGCAAGCCTTACTATCATTCGAAAAAGCGTTGAGACTAGGATATGATTCCCCCGGTCTGCGCTACAACCGGGGGGTTTCCTTTGCTCGTGTTAAATTGTTGGACGAGGCCGTCCATGAATTGGAAACTGCATTGAAAATGGACCACAGAATGGTAAGAGCAGAATATGATCTGGGGGTTTTATACAATTTGCAGGGAAAACGCGAAAAAGCTTTAGAAAAGGTTGATACTTTATTCAAAAGAAACAACAAACTCTCAAAAAAACTATTTGACCAGATTGACTCTCCTTACACTGTCGTTTCAGTAGACAATGGTGGCACGTTAAAAGGCCGTGTCACACTTTCGGGTCCAGTTCCCCGGGTTCGCTCTTTTCACCTGATCCACGCGCCGAATATAGAATTCTGCTCAAGAATTTCCGATGGAAAAGGTCATCGACTCCTTTTCGATTTCACCGTCTCAAGAAATCGGGGGCTGAAAGATACCGTCATCCATTTGGTGAATGTTGAAAAAGGAAAACCGTTTTACCCCAAAATGCAAATTTTCCATATTGACCGTTGCCGGGCCAATAAATATGTTATTGGCGCACAGAATGGTGAAAACATTATGGTGGAAAACACTGATCCCATCCAGCATGAGATAGCGACTTATGAAGTTCGAAATATTTATTCAGACCAGACCAGCAACCGCCCTCTTCCTGAAAAATCCAGTCAGGTACGAAGTGTTTTTGTACGCAAAGATGCAGAGGAATTTATCATCAAATGTAATCTTCATCCGTTCCTCCAAACTCACGCCTACCTGATACAAAACCCTTATTACACGATTTCAGATTCCGATGGCAATTTCAGCATCGAAAATATACCCCCCGGCACTTACGAGGTAGTCGCCTGGCATCCATATATAGCTAAGCAAAGAGGAACAATCACTATTCCCCAAAAAGGAGAAGCCAGCATAGATTTCGACTTTAGAGGGGAAGATGAAAAAAGAAAACTATATCACGATGACATTGAAGGCTACCGATTCAACACCTGGTTCGACAGTAAAGAAAAGTTTTATGGCGGACCAAGAATAGATGATGCCGTAGAAGAGTTACAAGTCTTCTGTGATGAAGACCATCTTTGTGGTCATTATAAGGCCCGGGAAAATTGATCTCGCTATTAAATCATCCACCTAGTTAGTTTTACTTACTACCACCGCATTAAGTTTATAATCGTTTTTGGCCAGGAGGGCTGCTTCCTGCGCTTTTTTTTCATCCGCATACCTTCCGAGAAAAACCCGGTACCAGGTATTCCCTGTGACTTTAGTTTGCATCAAAAACGCATCGAAACCTTTTTTCTGAAGACGTATTTTCAAAGCACCTGCCCGACCCTCATCCCGGAATGAACCCACTTGCACCGCGTAACGCGGTAGACCTTCAACAATAGGAACAGAACGAATTTCTTTCTTCTGTTTCTTTTCAGGTTTTGCGGCAGGTTCTGAATCTTCGATTTTCTCTACAGGAGGGGGAGTAGTAGAAATTTTTGCAGGAACCACCGGTGAGGTGGTGCTTTGTGCAGGCTCCGGCAAAAACTTGCCATTGAGGCCCACATACCGGGTCATGGTAGGATCATTCAGAGTCTCAAAAAATGTATAAACAGGTATTTCAGGCTCTTTGATTTTCTCACGCTTGGGTTTGACGGCACTTATTTTTTTTACTGATGCCTTCTTTCCCTGAAATCCAGCCGTTAAGTCGAAACCGGAAAAATGTATCCCCGCCGCAGAAGCCATCAAAAAAAACATTCCAAGAAGAAGTCTCATAAATTAAAGGCGTCTATAAATCTAAGTGGTTACATTTTTTCTGGAGACGAAATACCCATCAGTTCGAAACCATTACGAATTGTGATTCTCAAAGCATCCAGCAAGAATAAACGCGCAAGTGTGAGCGCTTTATCATCTGAGATAACCCGATGTCTGCTGTAATAGCCATGAAACCGAGAAACCAAGTCAAGCAGGTAATGGGAAATCCGATGTACCTCCATAGCCCGAGCACTTTTTTCTACCACCTCAGGAAAAGCTAAAATAGAGCGGATAATGGCGAACTCCTCGTCTTCAGTTAGAAGTGTGAGATCGAATTCGTTAGACTGGTTCCACACCACGCCACCTTCTTCAGCGGTGCGAAAGATACTGCATATCCGGGCATGAGCATACTGAATATAAAATACGGGATTTTCCGGGGTCTCCGCTTTGGCAAGCTCAAGATCAAAATCCAAATGCGTGTCGGAACTACGCATCAGGAAGTAATAACGCGCCGCATCGACACCCACTTCATTGACCACATCTGCAAGTGTTTCGAACTCACCAGACCGGGTGGACATGGAAACTGTTTCACCGGCCCGCAAAAGACTGACAAACTGAACCAAAAGGATTTTAAAAATTTTCTTGTCATACCCCATGGCTTGCAAAACTGCCTCCATACGGGGCACATAGCCATGATGGTCGGCACCCATCAGGTTGATGAGTTTTTTGAATCCGCGGTTAATTTTGTTCTGGTGATAGGCGATGTCTGAGCAAAAATAAGTCTTCTCTCCAGATTGTTTGACGATGACCCTGTCCTTGTCATCATCGAATGCAGATGATTTCAGCCAAACCGCTCCATCTTTTTCATAGATATGACCTTTGTCCTTCAACCATTCAATAGCCTTTTCTACCGAGTTATCGTCGTACAAGGATTCTTCACTGAACCAATTATCAAAATTTACCCGGAACTCGGCAAGGTCGCTTTCAATTCCTTTAAGAATATTATCCTTAGCAAATTTTCTAAAAAAAGGCAGGCACTCCTCCTCAGGCTTATTTAAAAACTCATCCCCGCTCTGGTCAATTATTAGTTGGGCAATATCTTTGATATATTCCCCTCTGTAGTGATCTTCAGGAAAATCAAGAGTCTCCCCCAGGAGTTCACGATAACGGAGCCAGGCGGAACGGCCGAGAAAGTTCATCTGGTTCCCCACATCATTGATGTAGTATTCGGTGCTCAAATCGTACCCGGCTTTTTTCAAAATCCTACCCAAGGCATCCCCGACAGCTGCCCCTCTACCATGCCCGACATGCAAAGGGCCCGTGGGGTTCGCGCTGACAAACTCGACCAGGATTTTAATGCCCTGCCCGGCATCAGACTGACCGAAATCATCTCCCTGCTGAACAGCATTTTTTAAGCGCTCAAGAAAAAACTTGTTAGACATTTTCAGGTTGATGAATCCCGGCCCCGCAATTTCAACCAGACTTAAATCTCCATTTTTGAGATAACGGGCAACACTTTCTGCAATAATTTTTGGTTTCTTGCGTTCACTCTTTGCCATCGTCATGGCAACATTGGTAGAAAAATCTCCCATTTTTTCGTCTTTGGGATTTTCCACTACAATATCTGGAAATGGAGAAAGTTCTAGATCCCCTGCTTCCTGTGCTTTCTCCAGCGCATCGTGAATAATTTTTTTTATCTCAGTTTTCATTCAGGTATTACCTAAAAAACAAAAATGTAGTTATATAGAAAATATAAGATCGGGGAAAATGAGGGTTGTTTTTAGATTCAGGCAGGTAACAGGGTTAATTTTTCCGGCTACGGGCAACTTCTTTTTCCATTTCATCTTCCAAAGCTTTTTTATCCGCTCGGAACTGCTTTTCTAATTCTGCTTTTACAGCTTCGACCTCGTCTGGAGGGATCTGCTCCGGCAATTTGCGCATTTTTTCCTGAAACATCACATCTCGGTCCGCAATCTTGGCGGCATATTCATTTCGAATCTCAGCAATTTCCTGTTTTTGCTTTTTAGTCAGCTTCTTCTGACTTTTCAACTCTGGGGCCAACTTATCCGAACGTTCCAAGCTTAATTCCAAAGCACTCTTCAATCCTGACATTTTTATCTCTCAAAAAAATTGATTAACTATTTAATTATAAAGGAATTATAAATCAGACTCAATAGGCATATGAATCTGATTGATACAAAATTCTCAATTAAAAGAGACCCTGCTCTGGTTTTAATGAGTGGGAGAAAGGACCATTTGGAAATCAGAAAATTTGAAGACATGCGTCTGCAAAACATAACCGTCCTGCTTGAGAGTCTGATCAATCCGCGAAACCATCCAAACACCCTCAATCTTTTTATATTTATAGCGTGTGACTTCAAAATACTCCTGCCCTCTGACCTTGAAACTTGAACGGCTTTCAGAGATTGCGAATTTTCCCTCCAACCTTAAATAGCTCATTTCTCCTTGCACATTTTCAGGAGAACTTGTTTGCTGAAATTTCACTTTCCTAATCACCCACTCTTTAGAGTCGACCAGAAGCTTATAGTTTTGACCAGAATCTACTATGGGGTTTAATTCAATCATCAGTTTGTCCCCTTTTAATTTGCGGACCTGGTCTTTAAAGTCTGCAAATTTTTGCTTCAAAAATAATGGGACAATCAACTCGCGGTAGGATTTAATTTGCTGGACTAATTCTTGGAAGCGGCCTTCATCCTGCCCTTTCGCCAATCTAAAATTCCCAAGTCCATCAACAGAACTATGCTTCCAGCTAAATATGAAGTCAGGATTTCGTAGAAACTTTCCGGAACTGGAAGCCACATCCAACTGTTCCCATTGAACCCGGACAGAAAGGCTTTTTAATCCCTGCTTCTGAGGGTAATAATAGTTTTGATCAAGTTTGGAAAGGGCTGACTGGAAGGGTTGGCCCCAAGCAGAGCTTATAACCAGCCCCACAAGGATCGGCGCAAGCAACAAAGGAATTCTAAATCGAATCATAAAGGAAAGGTTTAATCTACGCGCATGGAAAACCGTTCCACTGGCAAATCATTTGACGAACCGTCATCCTTCAAAGACAAAAACAAGTCCTGTGAATCCGGGCTGTCCCAGGCTCTTGCCCCGGAAGCATAACCCCGGATTTTACCTTCACCATCGATCAAGTAGCTGGTAGGGAGTCCCATGACGTGATATTGCTTTCTGACTTTCTGGTCCTGATCCAGAAGCACCGAAAAAGTATAATTATTGACCTTCACGTATTCCTGAATCCTATCCTCATTCCATCGATCTATGGAGACTGCAAGCACTTCCACACCCTCAGCCTGAAGAGAAGTGTGGAGGTTTTGCATGGAAGCCATTTCCTCTCTGCACGCACCGCACCAGGTAGCCCAGAAATTAAGCAAAAGAACTTTCCCTTTAAAGTCAGAAAGTTTGACCATCTTTCCCTTTAAATTCCTCACCAGAAAATCGGGTGCTGACTGGGAAATTTTTGGCGGCACCACTCCCATCTTGCCAAAGGAGTCATGTTCTGCATACCCCGCGGCAGGAGCCAGTAAAAGTACTGATATAAAAACCATCCAAATAATATTATTCATTGGTCTCATAATAGCTTCCTCATCTTCCGTTCCTATGTAAATAATCCTGGAGCAGTTTTCTTTCCTGGGCCGGGAATTGCATTCCCTTCTCCTGCATAAAACCATCCATCATTACTAAAAGGTGATCCCATTGCTCCGGTGTATGACGCTTGGGTCCCGGCAGTCCATGGCATTTGGTACATCGTTCTTTGAATAATCTGGCACCGGGACTATCCGGCTCCGGGATCGTTTGTGTCCCGGCGCAAGCCATCAGAAATAGCGCGACCAAAATTACCCCTACTTCTTTACAACCAAAAAGCATTATTAGAATCCTAGCTCTTTAGGCGGATTAAAGCCTTTATAACGCCGACTCTTTTTCGTTGGAATCTCGACATAATAAGACAGTTGCATCATCCAGTTATCCCTTAATTGCGGTCCCGACAGATCCTGATGAATGGGCAATGTCGCAGTCAGTTCCAGGATATGAAGTGGAATGGGCTGGTATTGAAAACCCAGACTCACTGCCATTTTATGACCGCCATAGTTTTGTGGATCAAACAAAGGGCTCAAAAATGGATTCCCTGCAACTTTATTGGTATGGCCTTCGCCATTGACCCGTCCGTTAAAAGGCTCCCGGCTAAAGCTTCCTTCATACCATCCATTTAATTGAGCTTGAAGCACCCAGTTGTCATGAACCTGTTTCATGGCATAAAAATCATACCGAAACTCCTGGCCTCGATGGTAACCCTGCTCATTATCATAGACATGCGCTTCCAATTGAGTGTTGAGTCCCCACCAGTACGGATCGCGTGAAGACTGATAGGTCAATCCGACAATGGGGTCGACCGTACCACTGCCCAATTGCATCTTGAAAGGAAGAAGAATGCCATTTACACCATTGGGTGTAGCATTAGTAAATTTCCTTTCAATGGACCCGGTGGGTAAAGACAAGCCATACAAAACTGAAAACTGCTTGGTGGGAGCAAGGTTGTCATTGGCATGCAAACGGGACTTCGCCAGCAAGGTGATATCCCCTAATCCAGCCGATGTCATAGTAAAGTTACTACCTTGAGCAGGAAGGATTTCCATCGGCATTTCGTTGACGGTGAAGTTGGTCATCGCCATCACAGCAAAATCATCCGTAAAAGAATAAGCTCCGCCGATCATGGTCATATATTGCGTCATGGAACGTGGAACGGCAGGAAACTTAGTTGGATCAACACCGGGATTCCCCACAAGGTCAGTCGACAAAATATCAGTAGTACCATCACGGAGAGGGCCCATTTTCATGATCATCTCACTCATCTTGAACCGAAACTCATGTGGCTCTGGAATGCCACCACCAGTAAGATTGAGCGGCATATTTCCCCCACAATGGGCACAACACAGCCCTATATAAGCCTGGGCCAATGAAACCCAAACCAACATCACAATATTTAGAGTCAATATAAAAACATTTTTCCTGAACATGAACACACCTCAAAAAAATAGAGTTTGAATGAAAAGGTGAATTACTAAAGATCTGACAGGAGGAGCAGAAATAATAGAATCTACGCTCCGGTAGAGCACAGAACAATTGCTACCTGTCAATTATGTTCAGATGAATTGGGGGGGATGATCGATAAGTCGGAGAAGCTTTTGGTGTTTATCGTAAGTCAATAAATCTACTTCCTGAGAATTTGAATCCGGCGAGAATTCAAAGTAAGATGTTATTTTGGATAAATCCTTGGTGTTGCTGGAAGAGTTCGAAGAGCCAGAATGAGTCCCACAGTCTGGGCGTAACTCACTGTTTCCTACCGTCCCTTTCTGCTTGTCGTGAGGACAGGGAGCATTTCGAAAATGCTGATGCATATTAAAAACACAATGCACGGGTTTCACTTCTTTATTAAAAGGAGATATCACATCAGATTTTCCAGGGTGATGATGATGCGATGTTCCGGCTTGTGCCACAGAAGCCATAAACAAGGCCATGCAAAACAGAAGCGAAATCGGGAAAAGCCTAATTTTTAGTCGACAGCTCATTAAAACTCTCAATAAACGGCAATCTTAAACAGGTCCATCCTGGATATCGTCTATTTGAACCTATATAGACTTTAAATTCAAGTGTAATCATATAGATAGACTTGAAATGCTATTTATTCCCTAGTTTATAAAGATATCCATATTGGTTTGTCAAATTTGTGCCTGTTTGCTATTCTGGGCGTTATTATGGAAACTCGAAAACAAGAGCTAAGAGAATTAAAAAACTATCTCATCCATTTAAAGGACTTGGGATATACAGAAATTCCCTGTGAGGCAGAATTACTTAATAATTCAGCATTTCAAAAAACAAATCCTTCTAATTCGGCAAATAATATGGCCTCAAAAAAAAGCAACTCTCTGGCTGCCGTGCAAAAAGTGTTGGGCGATTGTACCCGTTGCAAACTTTCTGAGGGGAGAAAGAATATCGTTTTCGGCTCAGGCAACCCCAATGCAGATCTTGTTTTTGTGGGAGAAGGGCCAGGTGCTGATGAGGACGAACAAGGACTCCCTTTCGTAGGTCGATCTGGAAAAAAGCTGACAGAAATTATTGAAAAGGGAATGGGCCTGAATCGGGAAAAAGACACCTATATATGCAATATCGTCAAATGTCGTCCACCCGGTAATCGGGACCCCGAAGCGGATGAGGTTTCTGCATGCAAACCCTTCCTCATCCAACAATTGCAAGCCATCAAACCCAAAGTCATTGTAGCTTTAGGCAAACCCGCATCTTCAACCCTGTTGGGAAGAACCGTGCCCATCGTCAAAGAGCGCGGAACCTGGCATGAATACGAAGGCATCAAGCTAATGCTTACCTTTCATCCGTCCTATCTGATTCGTTTCTATACGCTGGAGAATCGCAAGGCGGTCCATGAAGATATGAAGAAAGTATTAAAAGAGCTTAAGAAATGAATTCGATACAGGAAAAAGTAAATCGGCTCAAAAAGAATATTGAGCAGGTTATATTTGGAAAAGGCGAGACTATTGAGTTTGTAATCACCTGTCTCCTCGCCAAGGGTCACCTGCTCATTGAAGATGTTCCCGGTGTTGGCAAAACCTCTCTTGCCCATTGTCTGGCCAGCTCACTCCAGCTGGAATTCAAACGCATCCAGTTTACCAACGACCTTTTGCCTGCCGACATTACGGGTGTTTCCATTTACGATCAGCAAGAAAAAAGTTTCCATTTCAAACAAGGCCCCTTGTTCGCAAACATTGTACTGGCAGATGAAATCAATCGTTCCACACCGCGAACCCAAAGTGCCCTGCTTGAGGCAATGAACGAAAAACAGGTTTCTGTCGACAACAACACCCATATTCTTGAAGAACCCTTTATGGTTATTGCCACGCAAAACCTGATAGAAAGTCAGGGAACCTATCCCCTGCCAGAATCGCAATTAGATCGATTCATGTTCTACATTTCTATGGGCTATCCGTCCCAGGATGACGAAAGGCGTTTATTGCAGGACCAATCCTTCCGGCCCAACCCGGCAAACATTGAGACAGTTCTGGAAAGAGAAGAAGTTTTAGAACTTCAGGCCATAGTTAATTCAGTCCGAATAGAACCGGTCTTGACCGACTATATTCTTAACATCATCAACGCTACAAGAGAAGATCCTAATTTATCCCTTGGCGTGAGTCCCCGCGGAGGGTTGATCTTCCAGCAAGCACTCCGAGCAAGAGCACTCGTTTGCGGACGAGATTACTGCACCCCTGATGACGTGAAACACCTAGCCATCCCGGTATTGTGCCACCGTGTCATTCCTCAGTCGCACAACCTTTCAAGGCGTTTTGCCGATACGGCTTCCCTCATCAGTCAGATTTTAGAAAAAGTTTCCGTTCCCGTTTAAAATGGCAACGCCCAGAGGTTGAAATGACCATCGCCCGTTCTGTTTTCACCCTCACTCTGCATAACCGGACACTGAAATTAACCCGGGAAGGATTTGGGTTCATCGTAATTCTGTTTGGGGTGGGACTCGGTGCCATCAACACTGGAAACAACCTTTTGTATTTGGTGCTGGCGATGTGTTGCAGTTTCATCGCCGTTTCAGGAGTGTTGTCAGAAATGAGCTTGAAAAAACTTAGTGTTCAAGGCGAGGTACCCGCTTATCTTTACGCTCAGGAACCCGGCTCCTTGAAGATAAAACTCACCAATCATAAAAAATGGGCACCATCCTATTCCATTCGCGTTAAGGGGGCTAATTCCCACCAGCCTTTCCTTCTGGACCCGGAACCCTATTTCTTTTTCATCCCATCCGGAAAAACAATTGGAATACCTGTTTTACTGACAGCGCAAAAACGCGGACCTTTAAAGGTTGCCGCATGCCGACTGGCAACCCGTTTTCCCTTCGGATTTTTCTATAAGACAAAAACTATCCCATTAAAATTAGAGACTGTAGTTTTTCCTGCCATACACCCGGTCAAACTCCCTCAGCATTCCGATGCTGGGCAGGAAGGTGATGGCATTGTGGAACGAAGAGGAGATGAACTTTACGCAATTCGAGAATTCCAGCCCGGTGATTCATTGAGTTCCGTGCACTGGAAATCCTCAGCTAAATCAGGGCGACTCCGAGTAAAGGAATTCCAGAGCCAAAACAGCTATACAATTTTTCTAACCCTCACCGACCCCGCTACCAACCAGCCTGTTCATGCAGAAATCCTGGAAGAACGAGTGAGTGAAGCCGCATCATTAATCTATCATCTCGTACAAAGAGGCCATGAAGTAAGTTTAAAAACGGAAGACACGCAAACTGCATTTGGCAACTCTCAGGCACATTTGATTGATCTGATGCACCTACTAGCTTTTATCCACTAGCCATTGGAAAACTTCCAGTAACTGGTAGCTTTCAATACTAAACAAATTTATTTTGGCTGAAAAAACTATTGCGAAGGAATTCGATTTCTATCGCTTCAGAATACTCTGCGAAAAATATTTAGCGGGGATATCGACATCAAATTTGATGACATCAAATTTATAGGTGGTTTGGGTATTTTCTTTGAGCATATCGCGAAAGACCATAGTGCGGGGAAACAGGCGGGTTTCAATTTTTTCGTAGTCCTTGAACAATATAGTTTTTAGCAGTTTTCCGCTTTTTGCAAAACGTTCTTCCTTTAAGACAATCCGGTCCTCTGGAGTGATCCAGACCTTACGGGTCTGGTAAGTCGTTTTCTTGTCCCTGGCAACCAAATGCAAAATGGCACACCGGGTACCGGCAAGCTCATCAAACCCTTCCAAGGTAGCAGAATAAGAATGGCTCAACTTATGGTCCTCCATCATGTCCTCATAAGAGAGGTCGCTACCCATCATCGACTGCCGGAGTAGATGTCCAGCAATTAATATTTTCCTGTCAGTTCGTGGAGTATACATCCATAGCTTGCCAGCTATCTTGAGCATTTTAGTGCCCTTCTCACGGGCCGGCGACTTGTAACGACTGTAAGAACGTTCTACTCCCTGCATCCAAGAGTCTTGAGTCAAAGTACGCACTTTGCGTCCGTTATCGATGATCAACCGTCCTGTTATAAATTTTGTATTGGCCCATAAATTTTCGTCCACCTGCTCCAACAGTTTTTGAGGGTTTATTTCTTCTGCATAGCATGGGTTTACAAAAGTAAACATGCAGAAAAGCAAAATATTCATTGCTATAATAATTTTATTCTTCATGATTATCACCCTGCTTCCAGTTCACGGAATAAATTTGCCTCCGAGCGTTTAAAAATCGCCATGCTGGCTACAAGTGTTCCAGCGACACTGGCAAAAATTCCTGGCACAATACCTTGGATGAAACCGCCCACCGTCACACGGGCTCTTACAATATCGTTGATCATCAATCCACTTTGAGCGAAACTATCTCCCATGTTCAATCCCACTTCCTGAAGATACCAGGCGAACGATCCGCCCAATAATGACCCGGCCAACGACCCCAGAATACCAACCCACAACCCTTCCATTGCCAGAGTTAGAATCAACTTCCAATGCGGTTCGCCAAAAGCCAGGCGCAATCCCATTTCTCCGTAGCGGTGAATACCACTTAGAATACCAGCATTCCAAAGCACCAGAATCATAAGAAACGTAAAAACACCTACCACAAACCCTTTGATGACCTGAAATTTATCCATAATCGCGCCGATGTTCTGCTGGTCGCGAATACTAAGTATTATGGGAGAATCGTCTTTCGCCCAATCTTTCGGTGGGCTCCAATTCGCAAGTCCCACTTTCATGCTTCCTTTGACTTCCTCGTAATGGTCAAAATTAACCCCGGAAGGAAAATAACCCAACCAGTCTGTCACCATATCTTCCATATAAAAAGTGCTCTGCGCAGAGGCTAAATCTATCAATACCATTTTTTTATCCATGGCGGTGATCCCAAACCGGACCAAACCTACAACTTGATAATTATCCGCCACCAAACCGCCATCGAAAGACTGTCCAATTAATGTTATGGGCTGGCCCACCGACACATCAAGAACTTCTGCCAGTTGAAATCCCATCAACATCTCATTGGATCCTTTAGGGAGAGTTCCCTGGACTAGAGAGGATTTTAACCGGAGTCTTTGTATCTCTTCCGAGTCTGGAGATTTTAAATCCATCGCCATCCCTACTACTGGAGTTTGGGAGCGCGTTTCGCTTTTTTCATCGGGAACATCCAATATGGCCCCCCAGCGAATTCTAGGTGCCCAATCCACTTCAGGGTCAGAGTGCTTTACCAGCCAGTCACGAGTCTCGCGCTGATTAGCTAGGGAACGATCCAAAGGGCGCAAGTGTTCCTCATCATAAAAAGACTGGTTCACCAGACGCAAATGACCGGAGTCAAGATTAGCGGTCATGTCGATCATGCCCATGAAAACACCCTCCATGAATCCCACCAAACAAACCACTAAAGCCACCCCAATCGTCACGACAGTGAACGGAAATAAAAATCGTGCTTTATCGCGGATCATTCCGCGAAACCAAAAGCTGATCAAGTGATCGCCCTCCCTCGTAATGCCAGAGTTGGATCAAGCCGGGTAATTTTTTTTACGGGTAGCCATGCTGAAGCAATGATCAATGTCAGAACAATGAGGACGGAAACTAAAATTTCTCTGGGATGGTAATCTGGATATATAGTTTCCCGGATTGGGAACGATGCTTCACTTAAATGCGACACATCGAATCCAACACCTTGAAACCAGATAAAAAAAGGTACCCCTAGAACCACTGCAAAAAACAAGGCCCACAAAGCCGCAAGAACTCCCTCCAAGGTAAAAATTTTCACAACTTGCTGTGGTTCCATGCCCAGCGCCATCAAGGTTCCTATTTCTTTCTGTCTTTTAAAGATATTCAATATCTGAGTGTTAAAAACACTGGTGCAGACCAGAACCATCAATATGCCCCAAAGGATTTTAGAGTTGATTCGATCCTGGCGTAAAAGTGCCAGGAGGTCAGCCATAAGCAGCTCTATTCCGTGAAATTCAAAACCTTCCACCGAGCCCAAATACTTACGGACAGCCACCCAACTCACTTCACCTTTGCGGTCAGTCATGGCTTGCAAATGGTCCAACCGCAACCAGACCACGCCATCATCAATTCTCGGGTTAACAATATCCCCCACATCGACAATCAAAACATCACGGGCATCTACCGCCCCTCCCTTATCGCGCCATTTCAAAACTACCGTGTCACCTTTTTTTAAATGGGCTTTTCTAGCCATTTTCACACCCACAACAGCAGGAATATTTTCTCCAAGTTCATTTTCAAAAGATTCTAATCCAGCAAGCGGTAGACGAAGAAGCGACTGATCCATTTCGATACCTCGCAATTGTACCGGGTATAATCGGCGGTTAGGGTATATCTGGCCTTGCTGGATCAATACTTCGGATTTGTCTTTGGCCGGAAGATCACTCAATACCTCGGGAACGGAAATTGTAAAGTCTTCCCACTCCGTTGGTGTGAGAATATCAAACCCAGGCGCACGGTAATGGCCACCCCCAACATCTGTCGACACAAGGTTTCTTGTTGCCTGCGCCTGGAAGCCGTTTAACAAGGACAACATAAAAATAAGTGCAATGATAGATAAAGCCGCTACCAGTACATTCAAAAATGCCCGTAACCCCTGACGGTAAAAATTTTTAGCCGCAATTCCCCAGTTCAAGTTTCTATCTCCGTGCCGTTTCTAGGTTTGTCCCAACTTATTCTGCCATCTTCCAGCTTCACTTCCCGGCGGATATAGCGAGTCACCTTTTCATCGTGGGTAGAAAAAATAACCGCCGCCTTAAATTCCTGATTGAGTGTTTGCATTAGATTTAAAATCTGATGCGAGTTCTCCGAATCAAGGTTTGCGGTGGGTTCGTCAGCGAGAATCAACAAAGGGTCCTTGACTAACGCTCGAGCTATGGCAACTCTCTGGCATTGCCCCCCCGACAATTGCGCCGGCTTTTTATTGATCTGGTCTTGTAAACCTACCTTTGCAACCATGGCCTCAACGCGTTCCCGAACCTGGTTTTCTTTGAGCCCATTAAGAATTAAAGGAAAGAGAACGTTTTCATATACCGAGTAAACCGGCAATAAATTATAGGTTTGAAATATGAAGCCAATGTTTTCCCTGCGGTAAGCCGCTAATTTGTCACGGCTCATATTTTCCAGATCAGTTCCCTTAAAAAGTACTTTTCCGGTAGTTGGGCGATCCAGTCCACCTATCAAATTCAACAAGGTGGTTTTTCCAGAACCAGAAGGACCGACGAATGACATGAAGGCTCCCTTGCTCACCTCAAGACTGACATCATTCAAGGCGGAAAAGTTTTCCTCTCCTACCCTGTAAACCTTTGATACATGTTCAAGGGTGATTAAATTTTCACTCATTTCAAGAAACTCTCAATTTATATAGACGGTGTAATATAATACCTAAAAATAATTCACCAGCGTTATGCCCACAGCAGGTTCTGTTCCGTTAAATTCATCCGTCTTACGAAACAAGCGTCCATCCTTTTTTCCTTTCTTCAAAGATCCCCCTACCCGTCCATGAGCGTAAAGAAACAAAGAGTCGGTCAAGGCATATTCAATTTGAGGAATCCATTGAAAACTTTCATCACGCAAATCATAAAGCCCAAACAACTGCCATTTGAGATCAATCCCCACGGGCTGATCAAAAGAAATCCCAATTTGCTGATAGGTTCGGTGCCCCTTAAGGTCGGTCAGGCTAAATTCTCTTTGCCGGGTAGTGAGAAAATATTCCATCAAAACATGCAAGCCCTCACCGATATCAAAAGTATAATCAATTCCCAAAACAGTATCGAACTGCATGGGAGCAGAAGGTTTCATTTCAATATCCAAACGGCTTTCATTCCAGAAGCCAAGTTCACTTTCCCCTTTTAAATGATATCCCATCTGTATCATTTCCTGGTCAAAACCAGGTAGGTTCTCTAAGTCAGACTCAGGGTGATATTGAAACACAACACCGGCTTCGATATCTTCTATCAACATCTCACCACGTATTCCAAAAATCATTGCGCTCCCCTTTTTCGCCGGGACCAACCAACCCTCTATCAGAGCCGTCTCAGACTGAAAATTGGTGGCACGCACTCCATTCACGCCCCGAGTTTCGGGAACAACACCGGTAACATCTCGGGTATCAAAAAGTCCCAATGGTCGGTATATGGTTCCAGAACCAAAAAGAATTTTTTGACGCCCACCTCTAATTTTGAACTTCCCATTATCCAAACGGAGCCATGCACGAAAAAAATCTACATCTGTTTTTCGGCGAAGCCCTGACTGCTCACTTGGACCATCAGCCTGTTTTGCGTCCACTGACAACTCGTAATCCAGAACCCAATTACCTTTTTCAAAAAAGCCTCCCAGTGCTCCCAGCCGAAACTCCAGCTCACTGTCAAAATCTTTACGAAAGGAAGGGCTGTCAAAAACAAACTGACTGCCCACCTTTAATCGCCCTTCAAAACTTACGTCAAACGCCGCCGAATTAAACGGCAGGAACAACGATAGAAGAAGTGATAGCTTTAGAAGCCTTATTATCAAAATATAAAATTGAGTTTAATAATGGGAGAATCACCAAAGTGCTACATATAAAATAAGCGGAGGAAGCTAAAAGACCACCTTTAAATTTTGAAACAGGGCTATGGCATACCAAACCCAAAGTAAATTCCCATCTCGTTTAATGGAACTATTTAATCAGTTTTTTCACACAATCTTTAACATGGTAAATCATTCGCATTAAAAATACCCCGTTAAAACGACGCAATCGAAAACCCAAATATATTTTGAGAAATGATTTTTGAAGCCACATCAATGATTTGGAGAAACCTATCACAAGTCTATCTACAACATTATTCCCAGAAACAGCTTGTTTAAAAAACGACAATGATTCATTTTGATCCGAATCCATTTTATCAAAGATTGCATTTCCGAATGTGGCAAGCTCCCGCCTTTTAAATTCTTCTACAAAACAGGAAGGGAAAAGACTCCTTGGGTGATTGATCATTATTTCTTCCACCCGAGTAATGAGTTTCAGACTGCGTTCTGGATTCAGCCGGGTTTTGCCTGAAAAACCAGACGATGTCACGGTCCATGTATGCAAAACTTCCGGGATGAAACATGCTCCATATTCCAGTCCCATTTCGAAAAATTTATACGTGTCCGTCAATGAACCCAATTCGGCAGGAGCAAAACCTCCCGACTCCATATAAGGTTCCCGGCGCCAAAAAGTTACAGCCCCGTTGTACCAGCACCCATAGCTAATATAAGTACTCAAAAAATTTTCAGCTGATAAATAACAAGCATTTTTTGACATATAAGGAGGGCTCGGCTCTACATGTAATTTTTTATTCTCTATGTCATAACATTGAACGACCGCAGAACATAAACCCGCTTGAGGATATTGAGAAACTAGTTTCATAGATTTCTCATAGAACCCAGGCAACACCAAATCGTCCGTACCAACAAGATGAAAATAGTCACAGGACGCCTCATGAACAATCCGGTTTAGGGTATAACACGCACCCATGTTTTTTTCATTTTGTATAAAACGAATTTTCGGTTCTTCTTTTAATATTTCCTTGATTATTGCCACGCTATTATCCGTCGAGCAATCATCAATAATTATAATTTCATCAGGACACAAGGATTGACTTAAAACTGCTTGCAGGGTCTTTTTTATATAGGAGCCTTTATTGTAATTACCCAAAAGCACTGAAAATGTCGGAAGACTCACAATAATCCTCTATTAATTTTGCAGATGCCATTGCAAGCGGCATCGATACCAGATAACTGTTCCCATTGGAATACAAATCAAACTCATGGCGGCCAAATAGCCAATAGATGCCCCCAAGGCACCCCATTGCCTGCCTAAGCCCCAAACTAACAACCCATTTGCCAGACTGTATACAATATTTAAAACTAAGAAGGGCTCTTTTTTATGCGCCCGCAAATAAGCCGACTGACATTGTGACACCTGCCCTAAAACAATACCCAGAAAAAACAGGCCCGCGGGCAGAGGCTCTAATAATCTCTCCGCCATAGGATGCTGGGCCTGGTTCAACCCATAAATCAATATCCAAAGAACCAGGGCACCTCCGCCAATCACGACAAGCGAAACGCTTGAGGTCCTGAAAAATAAACGGTCCAGTTCCACAAATTTCTTTTGTGAAATGAGGATACCAAAACGCGGCACCTTTGTGGCCACCCATGCCATGGCAAGGGAACTTAAAGCTATTATCAAATGCCAGGTCATCCCCATTCGACCTGCGGCCGCAGAACCATGATAATGAAAAATGACCGGTGTGTAGAGAGAAACAAGAAAATAATTTAATATGCCTGCTACCGCAAGACGCCATTGCATGGGCCATATCTCTTCGCCCCAATGAATACCAGTGCTTCCGGTAGCTTTATAAAAGGGTTCAAAAAACTTCCGATAGTACACTAATAAAAGCAATGAGCTGACCACCACACCCATTGCAGAACTAACAATGATCATCCACAGGCCCATTCCTAACGACATAGCCAACCACAAAGCGCAGGCCCCAGCAACTCCTTGAACCAACCTGAAGCAATTAATAGTTTTTACTTGGTTGCAACCTTCCAGTAGTGAAATAAATGGCAACATCCATAATTGCAAACCCGACAACAATACTAAAGCAAACCAGGGTTGGACCCAGATAATGCCCGGATCTGAAGACTGAGATAAAAAAACATACCCTCCTGTCCCCACAAGCAGGATAAAAATAGCAGACGCACCTGCATACCATTTGAAAACGAGGCGACCCAGACTGATTAAGCGAAATAAAGCTGGAGAGTCACCTTTAATTCTTCTCTCATTATCAAGTTCCAAGTTTGCCCATTCATGGCTGGCGAACTGGGTAATGACAATATAAAAACCTAGCTCTACAAAAGATTGCAGGGCAATCAGGCTCAAGAAGGTGTAATAAAATCCCTGTATCTCAGGGGAAAGATAAATGGAAATAAGATATAAAGTAATAGGACCCGCAAATAAGGACCATATCTTAGACAGAATCGCATACGCCACTGCGCGGTCCACCTCAATCCACCTTAAGAATTTAATGAACGAGTCCAATAGAGATGAAGTTCCTTTTTTAAAGATAAGGTGGTGAAGAAGCTAGCGGTGTCAACGGCTATGAAGCCAAGACTGAAAAGACAAAATATTCCAGAGAAAATATTGCCAGTTATATTGGCCTGAAGCATGCTCCTTCCATTTTCGCAGAATAGGGACTGGATCTAAAAATCCATCCTGGCGAAGCGTCGATTCATTCAACAAATCACCCGCCCATTCTTTTAAAGGCCCTCTCAACCAGATATCCAGAGGCACACCAAAACCCATTTTAGGACGGTCTACCAACTGCCGAGGCACATATTTTTGAAGGACCTGTTTGAGTATCCACTTTGATTGGCCATCATGAACTTTCATAGCCAAAGGAAGCCTCCAACTGAACTCGACCACACGATGATCGAGCATAGGGACTCTTGCTTCCAACCCGACTCCCATACTGGCACGATCCACCTTAGTGAGAATATCATCCGGCAAATAGTGCGTACCGTCAAGGAACATCATTTTCATTTCTGGTGCAGAAAAATCTCCCCAAGAAGAAATCTGGTTCAAAATAATATCTGGCTCTTCGGCCCCCAGTACCAGAGAACCCGGCCCCACCCAATGGGAAATGCCCTGAAGATAAAAACCTTCAGGCCCACCTGCTGCCAAAGCATTTCCAAGCCTGTTAGACCGCTCGCTCAAATTTCCTATACGTCCAAATCGGTCAAACATACGGCTGATGGAAGGACCCCCCGCATCTAAAACATCAGCAGGCATTGCTTTAATGAGGCCTGTTAAAAGCTTACGGCAAGGTTCTGGAATCCAATGAAATTTATTCCACCATTTTTTCCATGAAGAATATCGGTCATAGCCACAGAACAACTCATCTCCCCCATCTCCGGAAAGGCTGACTGTCACATTTTGTCGGGTTAGATGAGAAAGTAAATAAGTCGGAATCTGAGAAGAGTCCGCAAAAGGTTCATCGTACAAGTTTGGCAAACGCGGGATTATGGACATTGCATCTTGGGATGAAACATAATGTTCCGTATGATCCGTTCCCAGATGCTTTGCGACCCTCCGGGCATATGGCGCCTCGTCAAAACCTTTTTCCTCAAAACCGATGGAAAACGTTTTAATAGCTTGCGGGCTTTGCTTCTGCATTAAAGCTGCAATCGTAGAGGAATCGATTCCTCCGGAAAGAAAAGCACCCAAAGGAACATCCGAAGCCATCTGGAGCTTAACTGCAGAACCTAACAAGGAGTCCAGTTGATCGACGGCCTCTTCTCGAGTTCCGTCAAACCCATCTTGGACGCCTTGCCGGGCGGTTTCCTCAAATGACCAATAAGTAGTTGGCGATGAATCCATTTCGCCAGCCTTCACCGTCAGGAACATTCCAGGTTGGAGCTTAAAAACATTTTGGTAGATAGAACGAGGCGCAGGAATATAGTTAAAACGCATGAGCAGGGAAAGTGACTCCCGATCTACCCTGCCTTCAAATTCGGGATGCGCTTTCAAAGCTTTTAATTCTGAGCCAAATAAAAATGTTGCCCCCATCCAACCGTAATAAAGCGGTTTGATTCCTATGCGATCCCGAGCCAGAGTTAAGGTCTGCATCTCTCGATCCCATAAAGCAAAGGCAAACATGCCGTTAAATTTTTTCAACGCCTGGGGCAGTCCCCATTTTTCAATAGAAGCTAAAATCACTTCGGTGTCAGAGTGGCCCCGCCAATGCGAGTCCTCCGTCTGGTCAAGATTTTTTCTCAATTCAAGAAAATTATAAATCTCTCCGTTATATGTGATCACATACCTGCCACTGGCAGATATCATAGGCTGTCGGCCTTCGGAAGAAAGATCAATAACCGAAAGGCGTTGGTGAGCCAAGCCAACTCCAGCAGCAGGGTCCATCCAAACCCCATCATCATCCGGGCCACGATGGACCAAGGACCGCCCCATTTTTCTTAGCAAATCTTCGGAGTTCGATTTTAAAGATGTCTTAGTGAGAAATCCGGCAAGACCGCACATAGGGAAAGTAATCCAGAATATTAACGTTTAATGGAGGGACAAGAGATTAAGTTCGACACCAGGTCTTCCCATGTCTGGCTTATTCTCTCTAATGAGTAGCGTTCCGTTATTTTCATGGCTTGCTTCCCCAAATTTTTTCGTAACTCCGCAGATATCATTAGCTTCTCTAGCGAACATGAAAGTTCCAAAATATTTTCGCAAGGCACAAGCAAGCCATTCACTTCATCATGAATCATTTCAGAGGGGCCGTAGGGACAGTTGAAGCTGACAACCGGCAAACCACAAGCCATGGCCTCGCCCAACACATTGGGAAACCCCTCATGCCTTGAGGGCAAAACAAAAATATCTGCTCGCGACAGGACTTGATAATGCTCTTTAGTCAATCCTGAAAACTGTACACGCCCCTTCAAACCCAGTTCATCGCACAAACTTTCCAAAGCTTCTCTTTCTAATCCATCTCCAATGATATCCAGCATCCAATCAGGAAATTTTTTAGCCAGTGGAGCAAATGCCATTAAGAGAAGATCAAAACCTTTCTCCATAGATAATCGGCCAATCGCCACCAGGGTTTTAGAACTCGTCTCCGACTTCTTGGAAGAAGTTAAATAATCAGGTACCAGGACAGGGTTGGGAATAACCCGCGAGTTCTCTTGTACTGAAGCAGAAAAAAATGAAAGTGCGCCCTGGGTTTGGACCACCAGACACGCAGCTCTTTTATAGCACTCTTGCCGAAAAAATGACCAGAGCCTTCCCATCGGGGAAAAGAAAGGGTTCCCTCTTTCTGAAACTATTATAGGTGTCTTTAACCCTACCGAGGCCACAATAGTCAAAATGTTCATTAGTTCTACAAAAGAAATGACTGCATCTGGCTTGCTTTTTTTTATTGCGCAACGAAGCAAAAAGGGCCTTGAAAGAAAAATCCTGACTGCCTTCCAAAAACTCTCCTGTTTTCTCATCAAGGATAAAGGCCAGTGTTGAACACGAGGATGAAGCTTAAAAAAAACAGGTTCACGCCCACTATCAAGAGTCAGTAAGGTCACAGACCAACCCTTTTCACACAATTCATTGGCCAGAAGGGTTAAAACCCTTTGTGCTCCCCCCGCTGAAACTTTGTTAATCACCAAAGTCAATCGCCCTTTGGGCTTATGTGAACTCTCGGGTTGAGACAAATAGTCTCCCTGATTCGGTTCCAAAGTCATTCAGGAGGGCTTCCAAGTTTCTTGTATGATTTTCCAGCCATTCCCTTCGTTTTTCCAGACCAGTTCCTTCTTGCCCACATCTGACACCCTATCGGACTTATAATCCTGGATAAATGTCACCTCTACCGTCTCATCATTTTGCTTCATCTGAATATCACTGATCTGGATACTGATACTTGAATTCCCATTCAAAGCAGAACGGCGTTGCGCAGCCCAATCTTTGCGGGATTTTTTGGGATCCTTAAAATTTGCTGAATAAAAAGACAGGTACTCATTGATCTTCCTACTTTCCCAAGCTTTCAGCCAAATCAGTAATTGGGAGACCACTACATCGATGGAGTCCACCGGGTCTTCCGAATCGGGAGCACCCGCCTTTGAAAGGACTACCAGAGCAGAAATACCCTGATTTTTCTTCAGGTCCTGAGCAACTTGTCGAGCCTCTAATTTAGAGGGGTATGGTCCAACACGAATCTTGTACCAGGTAGAGTCTTTCCCTTTTGCGATAAAAGGCGTGTAGCCCTTCTTTTTAATGCGGGATATAAATTGCTCCGCATTTTTTTCTTCGCGAAATGAACCCAATTGAACCATCCAACCCTTTTCGGCGCCTTCCCCCGCCATTACCGATGAAGAAAAAAACCAAAACCCAAAGACAGCGCCCACTATTATTGAGTTGCGTGAATCGGTCATTGATGGAACCCTGTCATCGATGGAGGTAAAAAGCGGGAAGCCAATGTGGCTAGCCCTCAAATGCACTGAAAGTTATTATAAAACAAATATTTATTCAGGGCCAGCCCAGGAGATTGAAGAATTATTGAGCAAAAAACGAAGAGTTGCTTTCTAATTGTGAGTCCAAAAGTAAAAGGCCTCCAAATTAAAGCATTTTTTTTAAGTATGGCACCAATTGGTCAGCACTTGCTGCAGGTGCCCGCGCATTTAAAACGCCCTGCTGATTAATAATTAAAACCGTTGGCATGTCCCTTTGCAAATAAGCCTGATTAACTACTTTAACTGGGTCGACCAAATAGGGGAATCGCACTTTTTCAGGGAACTTGCTGAGATATTCTGCAACAGCTTCTTTGGAATCTCCATTAGTATTAATCCCCAATATCACCACTTGTTTTTCACTTAGCTGATCTCTCACCTTATTAAATTCCATAGCCTGGTTCATGCACGGAACGCATATATGGAACATTCCTATCAAAACCACCTTGCCTTTAAAGTCGGACAACGCTACCTGTTTTCCATCCATGGACATCAAGGAAAACCCAGGAGCCTGCTCCCCAGGTGAAGGTGCCCCAGCAAAAGCGGGAACAACGGCTAAAATTATGACAATTATTGATATAAATACTTTTCGCATGATGTGCTCCATTTCATGGAATAATTTATTAGGAAATCTGCTCTTAAGACAAGGAACCTTTTATCATTAAGCCCATTTTAAATCAGGGGAAACTAATTTAAAAGCCTTTTCAAGAAAACGGAATATAGCACTATTTACCAGCCAAAACTCTCCCTTGACTTGACAGGGGATTTGTACTAAAAAAAGGTGTAACCCTTTAATTATCTTGGGTTTTTCCTGAGAAACGGGCTTTATTCATAAAATATTGGTTTTTGTCTCAAGGGGCCTCCCCAATCGGGTACATCTTTGAGCACCCCAACTTTTTTTATGGCCTGGGTAACGAAAATTTATTAAATGAGAAAGCCCTATTGAAGCGCGGTAGCATGGATTTCATCTAAAACCTCGCAAGTTTCTCAAAGAAAAATGAAATCAACGAATTATCCCCTTTCGAGTTGCTAACTTTTGATTAGAGGGTTTTAAGAATGAAAAAAATATTGCTCCTCCCCACAGTATTGCTTGCCCTAGTCACTTTATTGACCTTCTCCCTTCCCGCTTTTTCTTATCAGGAAATTAATGTTCAGAATGGAGGAACAATACAGGGAAAAGTAAAAATGTACGGCGATATGCCCTTTCCCCGCCATTACCACTTGATTTTATTTCCTAACATTGACATGTGTGCGGAAGTGGATACCGATGATGAAATGAATCGGGTTCTTGATGATTTTAAGATCTCAACAGATGGTGGGTTAAAAGATGTCGTCATCACACTCGAGCATGTCGAAGCCGGAAAGCCCTTTAATAAAGAACCCATCATGATTCTTTCTGAAAACTGCAAATTTTTTCCGGATGTAAATATCATAAGGCAGGGAGAACGTTTTGAGGTCGACAATGTCGATGCCGTCATGCATAACAGCCAAGTCTATCAAAAGGAGAGAGGGAAAATTCTGTTAAACATTCCCATCCCAGCTGAGGAAGTTTCTGACGGGGTCGTCAATTTCAAAAAGAAATACAAGATAATGCAAATGATCTGCGGCATGCACGAATTCATGCAAACCTGGGGTTACCGAGTGCAAAACCCCTACTACTTCCAAACCAAACTGGATGGGAACTTCAATATCGGTGATATTCCGCCGGGAGAATATGTGGTAAACGCCTGGCACTATTTGATGAAACCGCAAAAAAGGAAAATTAAAGTTGTCGCTGGAGAAACCATTGACCTGAATTTTGACTTTAACGCAGACAAGGTTGTTCGACCTTTCTACGAAACCATCAAGTCTGGAAGAATCAAAAAAGATGCGGTCATTCCAGGTACCGCAAAAGGAAAAGAAATGGGGCGCTAGTTTGAAGCCATTGATAAATCCCCCTACTTTCTCTTGGCCAGGTGTATTTAACCTGTTCCTCTTTTTCTCTTTATGCATAACAGCCCCCGCATGGGGGCTTACCCCCCCTCCATCAGAAGATGTCCCCAAAACCTTTACCCTTAAGGGCAAAGAGATACCCCTTAAAAGCCTTGCTAATCCTTTAAAAAATGATCCCAAAGCTATCAAGCAAGGGGGAACTTTATATACCAAACACTGTTTTTTCTGCCATGGTGATTTGCTTGACGGCAAAGGAATATTTGGAAAAAGTTTTTTTCCCGCTCCCGCAGACTTCACCCGTCTCGACTCAATCCTTTCCCGGCCCCAGGCCTACACTTTCTGGCGCATTATGAAAGGAGGAAAAGGGCTACCCGAAAAATACGAACCCTGGAACTCTGCCATGCCCGCCTGGGAAGATTCATTGAGCAAAGAGGACGTTTGGAAAATTATCACCTATATCTATGAAACGGCGGGACAATGGCATGCCAAACCCGGCAAACAAGCCCCCCCTTCCCTGGAAAGAGGCAAGCAGGTATATCTTGAAAAATGCGCCTATTGTCATGGCGAAGGAGGCAAAGGGGATGGCCCCTCAGCAGATTACTCCATGCCACAACCGAGAAACCTGACCAAGGGCCATATCAAACTCCGCTCGACTTCTTTTGGAAAAATTCCAACCGATAAA
>JABHBK010000072.1 GCA_018673915.1 Nitrospina sp.
CAGCATCTCCCTGACCAGTTAAGTAAAGATCATTAGCTTTAGCAAATTCCTTTGTAACTTTAAAATTGTAATAATGTTTGTCACCAGCTTTAGGTCTATCAAAATTTGGCGGTGGAATATAAAGTTCCCCTAAAAAAGAAACTTTTAATTGACTTGAAGGCAAGCTATTAAGCAACTCCTCTTCCCGTTGATTCCGACTTTTGACCATTATGCCACGGCCGCCTCTCATGGTCATAATGGAGCCTTCGCGTATATTTTTATCAATATCCTCTTGAAGTTGACCTGATAGGGTGTTTTGTGTATCCGGCAATAAGGGTACTTCCGGAGCAAAACTATGAATTGGGAATGGGTAAAGTGGTATGGGCGACTCCTTGAGGACGCTACATCCAGAAAACCCGAGAGATAAAGCAACAATGTTGGATAACAGAAACGAGTGAATTTTTAGCTTCTCAAATGGAAATTGCATAATCTTTACCTTAAGTCTTATTAAATATGGTTTTCTGGTAGCAACTTGGAATACTTTAACATTGTATAACTTATTTTTTCTATCTTAGCTCTGCAGGTTATCAAAACGGAGTTTCAAAAAAAGGCCACTCACCTGCAAAAATTGGAAGTTTAAGGCGGCTTTTCCTTCCCAAATGTTACCCCGAATGTTACCCCAAACAAAAAAAGACTTACAGCCTAAGCCGTAAGTCCTTGTATTTAAAGTGGGCCCAACAGGATTCGAACCTGTGACCTACCGGTTATGAGTGGGATACCTATTCCAAGCCATGCCTAAGTATCCCTAATCACACCATATAAAGCAAGGAAAACGGATGCATACTTATGGGCTGAATAGGGATGAGTTGGGGATGGTTCACGGACAAAAGGCGGACAGGTCGAGGGGGTAGGGGGGTATAAAGAAGGCCGGGGTTGGTGAGAATGGGTGTCTAACGCACCTACCCGAAAAAAATTCAAAAAATTTTCAAATTTTTCAAAAAGAAAACCCACCTCTCGGACTGATTGAAGAGGGACTGATCAAGCAAAGTTACTGGAGATATTTTTGAAAAAAAGCCTCTGTTTTAATTTCTTTTAAGACATTTTCATAAACTTCAAATACTTTTCCATAGTCCTTAGATTCGATCATTTTAATAACAATGCCTGCTCTTTCATACCCAAGTTCTAACGATTTAATTAGATCCGCTAAAAGGTTGCTAGCATCGTCATCGTATCTAAGTTGTTCCCAATAATTTATCATTCCATGCGAAAAATACATGAGCGGGGGTGGTGGTATATATAATGGGGTACTTTCAGTTTCTAAACCTAAATGAATAGCTAAATTTCTCCATTTATTTTCCATTTTGATATAGGTATATGCCAAATCCACACCAGTATCATTTACAAATAATAATTTCCGCTCATGCTGATTATCCGGAGTTTTTTTTAGTGCGACTGTAGATACTGAAATTTCTTCATAGTCATAATCTCCACAGGGAAGACAAAATAACCTAACAGACTTCGACTTCTTTACTTGTTTGAAAGCCATTTCTGCTTCTTTTTGAGGTATCCATTCCCATTGATCTGCCCATGAAAGACTTATCATCCCCTGCAGTATTGCAATGAGTGAAATAGCAGCAATTGTTAAATAATTTTTCATAGAGAATAATTTATCTATAGTTACTATCTATTTTGCAACCATAAAATGAACCTGATTATTGAGTTTCCAACATTCTTCATTAGATTCCATGCAGAATGGTTTTTCTTCACCAAAGGAAATAACGTGCATCCTTCGGTAATCCATACCTAATGAAACTAGGTATGTTTTAACCGCTGCTGCCCTTCTTTCACCAAGTGCAATATTTTCATGATTTCCCCCTCTTTCATCACAATGACCTTGAATTTCCAAATGAATTTTCTTATGAATCATCAGGTATTTTGCGATTATCTTTAAAATATCCTGATCCGCCTCATCAAGGTTATATTGATCTGCGTCAAAAAAAACATCTATGATCGGAACATCTTCGAAGAAATACTTCAGATTTTTTTCTTTGGGAAATATGCTTCTCCAGTCTCCGTAATCTTTTTCTTCCGTCCAAATGACCATACAATCTCCCATACAAACTTTCACATCAGATTCTTGAGAATAAGAAACCTGCGGGGTTTGCAGGGATGTTAACAATAAAAATACTGCCATTAGGAGAGATTTATTCATCTTTTAACCTCTACGAAATAATTGAAGTTCACCTCGTACTGAACTACCTATGTAAGTTATTTATTGAATTATAAACTCAGTAAAATATGCGTCCTTCACGTGTCCTTCCACCAAATATCGGTTCACTCGGACAGTGATTTCATCCTTGAGCTTAAACTTACCCTGCACCGAGTAAACATCTTCAAGCGACTTGCTACTTAATAATGCGGTAATAGAATCAGTGATTTTTTGTATATTTTCTTTAAGCTCGGCAAAAACCTCAGGTGTACCCATTTCTAGGGAAATGTTTACTTTAAGAAATCGTTTTCCTTCACCTCCTGCAAGGCTTACAACAAAAGGATCAAGTGGAAACATGATTCCCATTTTTGGGGGTAACGTTTTAGTGGGTTCTTTGGGTGCACTACTTTCTTTCTTTTTATCCTTGGCTGCTTCCAGAGGCTTAAGGGTTTCTTTCGTAAGTTTCAGATAGTCTGAGTTTAGATATTTTCTGGCTTCCTTTTTGCGATTTATCCAAAAGGCATATGAAAATTTATAACCAGGAATCAGTTTAGAAATACGAGGTTTTTCTAGTTGCGGGAGACTCGCAATTCCAACATCACATTCATTGTCACCTTTATTTCGTGTGATTTGAAACACTTCATTATTTTCGATATTTATTGTCATGATTGTTGTTCGACATTTTGCTCCAGTCTGAGAGATTACTTCGGAATCTGTCCAAGATATAATCTCGAAGGTATCATTGGACATTCGTAAAGTGTATGAATCTTTAACCTGCCCAAACAGTCCCGTACCTCTGAGTTTTGGGATATCAGTAAGAGCTTGAAATACCTCGCAAGTACCTTGAGATTTACGGCATCTAATTTCAGAGTGGTTGATTGGGGCATATATCTTTTCCCCTTCAATTATCCATGTTCCCTTAGTGGTTAAATAATCTGAATAACCGTAAACCTTTATTTCGTCACCAAAAGTGGGGAGATAAACAGGCGTGTCTGTGATGCGAGTGGAACGTAATTGCAGTTCCTCAAATTGCCCCTTTGTAAGTTCCCCTGTTTCCGGTTGGCCAATATCACGTTGGAATTTTTGGATTGCTTCACGGATCTGCTTTTCGGAGGGGGGAGGAAAATAACCAAGCTTTGCTAAAGCATCCGACAAAAGAAACGGAAATACCAGAGCAAATTTATCGCCTCCCATCCGGTTAACAAGCTCCTTTATGGGGAGTTTCTCTATAACGTCTTTTGGGAGTTTGTTAATCTCCTCCTCCGACATTTTGCTAATATCGGGGAGCTTTTCATCCGCTAGTGCAAAGCTAAAACCTATAATAGAAAATAAAAGGGTGACGAGAAGGGTCTGGATAAAAATTTTCATAACTGATTCCTTAGTCTAAATAATAGAGCAGGGTACTACAGCCGTTTTTTTGAAATTAACGTGAGCTTTCTATTTTGATCAACTTTATAAGTAAAACCGGTGCAATTTAGGAATCCATTCTCTCGCACATTCTCTCGCACAGTATATTCCTCTAAAATATATTTTCCCTTTTGCCTATCATTTGGAATAGGCTTAAATCTATAAACCTTATCGTAGTTATTGCATGCCCCAGAAGAGCCATGAATGTTTATAGTTCTATTTTTTGTGTTTATTGTTGAAAGTCCATCAAGCTGTAGGTATGGCTCATGATCTGTTATTTGTTCCTGCTTATCAACAAGACGCCCGTCTTTAAGTACATAAACTTTAAAGATGTCTGAATATCTTTGCCCTGCACCACGAAGCACAACTATTAGTTCCTCATTGTTGTCAAAGTCTAAATCGTAAAAGAAAAAAGGTGCATCGAAATCATAAATTTGTTTCAGAATATTACTATCATTTTTAAATTTAGGTGCTTTATATTCAAGATCCATGGCTTTTTTATCAAATATAAATCTGCCAACCTCAACCTCTTTGTTTTGATCTTCAAGCTCTACCCTAACAAGGTTTAAGCCTTCTACCCTGTCTTTGGCAATTGCAAAACTAGAGTTATAAATAGAAAAATTTGAACCATCTTTAATATTTTTAAATTTAATTGTTGCCTCTCCCACTATAGAACCGTCATACGAGTCAATAGGTTCCCATTTCACATCGACCATCATGCCGTTTATAATATTTGTGTATTTCACGCTAATACTATTTCTACTATCAGGATAACCTTTCGGTTCAAATGCATAAGCATGAGGATTTGGGGCGCCAAACCTTTTTGCAATGGGTATCTTGTGGATTACTTCTTCATTCGTAGCTTGAACGGTTGGTTCTGCTTTATTAGGATCAGGTTTCCAATTTCTTGCCATTTCTTGTGCTTTTTCAATTTGCTGTGGCGTCATTTTCTTTTCCACCATGTTTCTACCATCTATAGCATCTTGGTATCCCTGCAAACCAGAAAGACTAATCCACATATGTGCTAACACATAATCTTGTGGCACCCCCCGTCCGTTGGCATACATCCATCCCAATTTGAATTTTGCTTGAGCAAGCCCTTTCTTTGCTGCAACACGAAACCACTTGGCTGCTTCTCTATAATCCTGTGGAACGCCTTTTCCGATTTCATACATATACCCCAAGTTATATTGGGCTTTAACATTCCCCTGTTTTGCTGAAAGACGAAACAACCTTACTGCTTCTTTGGGGTCATCTCTGAAAGCAGCATCAACACCATCTTCTAATTCTCCCGCAAAGGAAGCAACAGGAGAGTTAACGCCTACGGATATTGCTAAAAAGATGGGTGCTAGAAGAAACCACCTGAACTTTGCATTGCCAGACATAACTTCCTCTATTAATTGAAGGATCAGGCTATTTTACGCCGGTTTATAGGGATAGGCAAGGTAGGGCAATAATCAATCGGTTCCATTTCATAAATCATACAAAATACGGTATTCTTGTAGCATGAAACCCAAGCCACTCACAATCCTTCTCTCTCTCACTTTTCTGTTTCTCTTTTCTGGTTTTGTTTATGGTCAGGAACCAGAGGTTAAGAAGGAATTTTGGGGTAACGGAAAATTAAAAAAAGAAACCCACTCGGTAAGTGGCGAAAAAAATGGGTTAGAAACAGTGTGGTATGAATCCGGCAGAAAAAGGGAGGAGTCAAACTTTAAAAATGGGGAAAAGGATGGAGTTTCCACTGCTTGGGATGAAGAGGGAAGAAAGAAATGGGAAGGACACTATGCGGTCGGGAAATTGGATGGACCTGTGACTCGTTGGAACGAAAATGGACTAAAGCATGAAGTGCGCCATTACAAAGCTGGGAATGAAGCAGGTAGAACAGAATGGTATGAAAACGGAAATAAAAGTTATGAGGATGATGGAAATCATCGCAGCACTATGTGGAATAAAAATGGGAAGAAAGTTCAGGAGGAATACCTTGTAGATGGTTTTAATGATGACATTGATGATGGCTCTTTACGTATGATCGTTACCTTCTTTTACCCTTCCGGAGAAAAAAGTGTAGAGGCACATGTAAAAGATGGGTACACAAAAGATGGCCCGTCTAGGTATTTTTACCGTTCAGGTGAAATAATGCGGGACGAGTATTATAAAGATGGAAAGAAAGAGGGGTTAGTTAAAGAATGGTACAAAAATGGGCGGAGGAAGTATGAAACAACATTTAAAGGTGGAAAAGAAAATGGGCTACGAACTGAATGGTCAGAGGATGGAAGGATAGCACCCCAGGGAACTTTTAAAGATGGGAAGGAGCAATAGTTGCCTCTATATAGCCGAAGCCCAAAGTTTGGCAAGGAACGGAGAGGCTTCAGCGGATAGAAAACTACTTAGAGATACTTTTTATGCAGGACCTTAATGCCAAATCTGTTCGTTTTGAGAAGTTGCACCTTCACAATTATGGTGTTTTTTTTGGTTCACATGATTTTGTGTTTGAACGGCAACAAACTATCATTGTAGGGGGTTGCGGTGCTGGTAAAACGACTATTGTTAACGCACTTGCTAACCTAGGGCCTGCACGAGGAATAAAGCCTAACTCTGAAGCCAACCCACAAGAAATGTCTGCGAAAGTAACAACTAGCGGAAATCCTAAGCTTATTGAAAAATACCGTATTTTAATCTTTCTTGGGTCTGAAGCCGTAGTACACATTGCGAAAAATCAAGAAACTATACTTTCCGAATTCCCGGATGCCCCAAAAAATACAGTCAAAGATGAAATAGAAACTATTTTTCGGGCTTTACTGAAAGAAAAACCTCACAAAATAAAAGCTCATCAAGATTTAGAACCTCACGTTATGGCGGGGAGTGAAACAGTTTGTCTAGGCTACGCTTTTGCATTTGCAGTTCGTAAGGTGTTGAATCTCGATATTCCTGCTGTATTCGATTCGCCATGTGGACTGCTTGATCCAGAAGGAAGGAACGGATTTTATTCATTTCTAAAACAGCAACCGTGTCAGCAGATTATGCTTTGCAGTGCAAGTGAGTTGGATAAAAATGAAGGGCATTACAAATTGATTCGTGCAGGTGCCTTATGAAAACCATTACACAACTCATTCTAATTCTACTGCTCACCTTTACGGTTGTTCCTGTTTATGGGGTGAAAAAGAGGGGGAACTGGGACACTGAATATTACACAGGTATTTGGGCGTGTGTGATGAAAGAAGCTATAAGCTATAAGAAGAATGGAGAAATAGAACGCTTAGTACCCGACAAGTTCATCTTAAAGATAAAAGGTATAAAAGAAAACACCCTGTCTATACCCGATGTACTTTTCTTTCAAGAGGTGAAAATTGTTAAAAGAACGTCTAGCAGAGTGATTGCCTACAACGAGTATGGATTGTTTAATTTTAATCCCGAAACTAAGGAGTTTGCTCAGGTGGGAGTGGCCAATCCAGATTCTATTTTTGGATATTTTGGAAACTGTGAGAAGTTTGATAACCCAGAATGAAACGATGAATACCAAACTACTCACACTCTTACTTTCAATAACTTTTCTGTTTTTCTTTTCTGGAATTGGTTATGTTTATGGAGAAGAAACAGAAGTGCGGAGGGGATACTGGGATAATGGAGAATTGAAGAGTGAAGCATCTTTCAAGAGCGGAAAACTGGATGGGAAGGCAACCGCTTGGTATGAAAATGGCAAAAAGCGGAATGAAACCCATTTCAAGAATGGGGAAGTAGATGGCCTGCTTATAGATTGGTACCCATCTGGAAAAAAATGGATGGAACTGTACCATAAGAACGGGGTTCTAGATGGAGCGTCAACTGTTTGGTACAAATCTGGCGCAAAGAAAAGTGAAGAGCGTTATAAAGATGGGAAAGAACACGGAATGGTAACTGAATGGGATGAAGATGGGAAGATAACATTCCAGGGAACATTCAAAGACGGAAACGAGGAATAGTCTTTTTGGATGATCACTCCACTCACCGCCATAGATATAAGACAAAATAATGGCTACACGCAAAAAAAATAAAGAGGCTCCCCCAAAAAAGAAACGGAAACCCTCAAGCAGGAAGGCCCCAATTGCAGCCATAACCTTTAAAATAGTCCATGAAAATTCAGGCGATTCACTTGGAACGATCAAACTCACCGATGAAGAATTTAAATCCCCCGAGGAATATGAGCAGTTTCTGGAACAGTTCCATATGGATCCTGGTTCAACTCCCCAAAGCCATCTTAAACTTATTGATAAGTTTAAAAACTCCAAAGACAAGAAGAAACTACGCTTTAGCAGTTCGGAATTAAAGCTTTTAGAAAAGGCCTTGCATAATAGTTATTCATATTTGGGGGCGAAGATTAAACTTGATTGCTTGGAAGGACAGTTGGCCTGGGCTAATACTGCTATTAAAGACAAGTCTAATTCCTACGAAAAGAATCTTCGAACAGCCGGGCGAAGGCTAGGCTTTACGAAGGGCGCTAAGGAACCAACAACAAACCTGCCGTTTGATACTCCTCCCAAAGGGAAAAAGAGATTTTATGATCCAGAAGCTGTCACCTCGTATTACGAGAAACTAATTTCTTCTGGATATGAAAGAAAAAAGGCTGTTATAGAGTGTGCCAAAAAGTTTTTGTTCCCGAACAATGATGCCTGCTCCAGATACCTTCGTAATCACCGCCTAAAAAACATCCCTAACTTCAGAACCATCAGGTAAAATCTGCACCTCTTTCACCCCTCCTCCATTTTAATATCTCGCTACTTGTTAACTTCACCAGTCGTTTTTGCTAACTTTTTGTGCGCCTTAAGGCACGTATATAAGCACCCCCATCCAAATAGGATTTGAGTGTAAGGTGGCTACAGAATAAAAGTTTGAACCGAGCAGAAAGGATTGAGCGTATGGGTAAAAAAGGGAAGAAAATTGAAGGCGGTTTTGTTCCATTGCCTCACAGGCTTATTGAATCAGAAGCCTACAAGCTTCTTAGTGCAACGGCAAAAATAGCTTACACATATTTTTTGAGAGATGTGAGAAGCGGTCATCAGGAAAATGTAACGCTTACCTTTAATCAGGCGAAGAAATATGGAGTGTGCCAGTCGCCAGACACCTTTTCCAAAGCAAAGAAGCAGTTGGTGGAAAATGGATTGCTGGATTCGGTGGATGGTGGTGGTCTGAATGCTCCCGCAATTTTTAAAAAATCTGAGAGATGGAAACAGTTTGGTTCCGACCGATTTAAAGTAGTTCCTTACAAACCTGGTTTTGGCTCCAAGTATTTCAAAACTGCGATGGCGGATGCAGACAAAAAAAAGAAAGTGCTGAATGCCAGATACCCTAAACCTAGATTTGGTTCGTCAGCAGCAGGCGACACTTTATAATCCCTACAGTATGGCAGATCTATAAGCTATACAGAATATGAACGATGAAATCCCTCAATTTTACTAAAATCGATACAGAATCCGAACTTGCTTGCTCCATGAGTAAGCCTATTCATACAGAATCTGTAATTGAACTACCCACTAACTGTATTTAAGTTTTTATAAAAGGCTCACTCAATGGATAGATATAAACCTAAGAAACATAAAATACCGGTTAAGGCTATCGGGGAACATTGCAAGGAATGTATGGGCGGCAAGGACAGCCAAGGTTATAAAAAGCGAATTGCAGAATGTCCATCCCCAGACTGTGCGCTATTTAATTTTAGGTTTGGAAAAAACCCAAATCACAAACAGAAACTTTCTGACCTGCAGAAAAAGACCCTTGCTGACCGAGGTATGAATAGCTCCTTGATCCAGCGAGCGGTTGGTAAAAGCCAACCAAATTTGAACGATCAGGATCTAGTTGATACCTGAGTAAGGGTACAGAAAAACGGGCTTATTATTCTATTTTTAACTGTCCTTCTTTAGTAAACAGCCTTTTATCGGAACTAGGGCTGAATATCGAAAGAAAATTTAAGTCCTGATAGTAGCAGTGCTGAGAAAACCGCTTGTTTTGGGGGTTATGGATGGTGGTGGAGGGTAATTATCCTTCACGGACGGTGATTATGCTTTCGGTAAATAATTTTGATGCGAAAAAGAGAATTTTAAATGTATGACCCGTTAATAAGATTTGTTAGGCACAAGGACGCTCCTCGTTTCTTTGGGGTGGGCCTAGGCAAATTCAATACAGATATAAGACCGCATCTTCCATATATTCCAATGGGTAATTCTCCTCAGTCTGGAATCGTATACGACATCTATGATCTTCACGCCCTTGCTGATATGATGAAAGAACGCAACGGCGTCCCCGCAAGGAAAGGAGAAGAAGCATGGGACGTAAAACAGCAGGAATCAAACTCGTTAAATGGAAAAAATCACCCTATTGGTACGCTGAAGGGACCCTCTTCGGGAAACGTGTTAGAGAAAGCACTGGCACAGCATCGAAAGAAGAGGCAACCCTGATCCTCAATAACTTCGTTAACCGGGAAAAAAGGAAACATTTTTTCGGTGAAGAAGATGCGGTTGCTGATTTCAATACGGTGGCTGCCAAACATCTGAACGAGTCGACCAAGGTATCAATCAAGGAAGACGCTCGTTATATTGAGCAAATGGCTCCTTATGTTGGGTCATTACCTATGAATAAAATTTATAGGGGATATGATGAACACAATAACCCAACACCGCTGGAGCAGTTCATTCTTGATAGGGCCAAGGAGAAGATAACAGCTCGAACCATCAATTACGCTTTGATCGTTCTTAACATCATCGGGAACAAAGCTGTTAAGAGATGGCGAGGAACTGGTGGGAAACCACTTATTTCTTTCTGGGCCGGTGTTCACCTTATTGATCAAGAAGAATCAAAGTCATTGGGGCTAAAGCCTAAACGAGCTGTTGGCCCTATATCCTGGGAAGAGCAGACCATTTTGTTTAACGAGCTTCCTAAGTTAAATCGTGATATGTGTCTCTTCAAGGTCAACACGGGTTGCAGGGAACAAGAGGTATGCCAACTCCAGTGGCAATGGTTGGTCCGAACGGATGATCGCATGTGGTTCTTTGAGCTTCCAGATGATGTGGTGAAAAACAGAATTGGGCGAGTGGTTGTTTTAAATAATATCGCTAGATCTGTAATTCAAAAACGTCACGGTGAACACCCAAAGTATGTATTCGCTTACAAGGGACACCCTGTAAAGAGCATGGGTGGAACAGCATTCCAAAATGCGAGAAAACGAGCTGCTATAAAGCTCAAAAGCATCCGGAATGCTGGGATTCACAATTTAAAACATACCTACGGTGCAAGGTTAAGAGCCGCTGGGGTTCCTGAAGAGGATCGAAACTTCTTGACTGGCCATAAAGGGAAAATGAGTATGACCACTTATTACTCAGCTCCTGAGTTGGCGAAGATGTTGGAATATTCAAATCGGGTATGTAAGCAGAATGATAATTTAATTCTGCTAAAACGAAGGGCAAGTTAGGTTTATTGACGAACAATTGACGCACTAAACAAAAAGGGCTACAGCCTAGCGACTGTAAACCCTTATAGTACTGGAGCCAGCGGGCGGAATTGAACCGCCGACCTACTGATTACGAATCAGTTGCTCTACCCCTGAGCTACGCTGGCATGTGTCTATTTAAGATTGAAAGAATGTACTTTACATCGTCTTCTCTGTAAAAATCAACCGCTTAGTTCCCCCTACCGAGGTGGGCCAAAGCCCTCTCTGGCCTGCAAATGATCTGGCAATTATTTTACACTGGGTGTATATAAGTATTCGTCTGCATTTTACGAGGAGCTGGCAAAGGTATGAAAGCAATTGGATACCAATTTGATACGGAAAAGAAAGCTGGCTCTTTCGTTGAATTTGAACAACCCACACCGAAACCCAAAGACTACGATTTACTGGTAAAAATAGAAGCCGTATCTGTTAATCCGGTTGACTACAAGGTTCGCCAGAGGATTAATGATTTACAGAATCTCCCTAAGATTCTTGGTTGGGATGCCGCCGGTGTTGTCGAATCGGTAGGTGAAAAAGCCAGTCTTTTTAAACAAGGAGACCGTGTTTTTTATGCAGGAGACATCACCCGAAGTGGTAGCTATGCTTCTCACCAATTAGTGGACGAACGCATAGTAGGTCATATGCCAAAATCGTTGGACTTTGCAGCAGCAGCGGCTTTGCCTCTCACCAGTATCACTGCATGGGAAGCCCTTTTTGATCGCTTGAAAATTAATCCCGCAGTAGATAAAGACAAACAAATTCTTATCATTGGTGGTGCCGGAGGGGTGGGTTCCATCGCAATTCAACTCGCCAAGCAAATTGCCAACCTACGGGTAATTGCTACCGCATCGAGAGAAGAAAGCCGGCAATGGTGTTTATCTTTGGGTGCCGATGAGGTTATCAACCACCACTCAAACATGATTGAGCAATTCCAGCAACAGGGCCTCGCCTCACCTGAATATATTCTTTGCCTGAACAATACAGATTATCACTTTAAGACGATGTCTGAGTTGATAGCACCGCAAGGAATGATTTGCAGTGTTGTGGAAACATCACAAAATCATCAACTGGATAAATTAAAATCTAAAAGTGCCGGGTTTGTCTGGGAGTTTATGTTTACAAGGTCCCTGCATAAAACGAGTGACAGGGTGAAACAGCATGAACTGTTGAACTCTATTGCTGACCTGATCAATTCAGGAAAAATTAAAACAACATTAAATGAAATTTTCGGTCAAATGTCTGCAGAGAATATCATGGCCGCGCATAATCAATTGGAGGCAGGTTCAAGCATCGGGAAAATTGTTCTCACTCAAACTAATTAGTCAAAGCAGGGATCCTCTTCGCTCCTTCCCACCGGCTGGCTCGCCGGCAGAACTTTGGCTTGTAAAAGATCTGGCAAATGTTTTACATTGGTTGTATATAAGTAATCATCTGCTTTGCAAAGTGGTTGTTATTTCGTGTGTGGGTTCATTGTTTACTCAACCCGGTCTTCAATGCCGACCACCCAATAATCTCTGCCTCTATCTTAATAAAGGAACGAATGGCCGAAGAAATTGACAAGAATGAGTTCGCCTGGATTAAAGAGGTGTTCAAAAAGAAAGAGGTTTTTACCGGACTCAGCTACACCTAGCGGGAAGCTTTGATCGAAGATATGTATAAGATCAGCTATAAACCTGAAGACATTATCTTTAAAGAAGGGGATGCGCCCAACGCCTGCTTTTTAATTTATAAGGGAAAAGTGAAGGTGATCAAAAACAAAATGCTTGTTATGAAGAAAAAGGTTTCTACTTTAGGTTCCGGCTCCTTTTTTGGGGAGATGGCTTTTCTCACCTATGCACCACGTGTGGCGACTGTTGTCGCGCAAGAAAATATGGTCTGCTTTGTTCTGCTCAAATCTACCTTCCAAAAATTATTGAGTAACAATCCCGGCTTTAAAACCTGGCTGGAATCACTTTCTGAAAAACGTCTGATAAAACTCAACAGCATCTAACCACTCGGCGTGGGGCCAATGAGCAATAACTTATCTGGCTAGCAACAGTCCTCTCGGCTTGACGAGCTCTTGTAATTCCCTCCCACGGGAGCAGCTAGTGGAGCATTTCGCTGGCTGTCCAGGCCATGCCGCGATTCGACCCACCGGCAAACCCTATTTTACTGACAACAATAATGCCGAACGCAGTGGTTTCTTTGAACCACCCTATGACGGTAGGAACAATGGCTTTTGGGTCCATCCCTTGTTCGATCAACTGATAAGCTCGCAGGGCAGTCACCTTCATGGCAATGGCTTCGCCGTCACCGGTGGTGGCCACGGCCCCTTCCGACCCAGCGTAGAGTCCGCATCCGATAAGCGGAACATCGCCCACGCGACCGGGGATAGCACTATCGATACCCCCCGTGCTGAGTGCGCAGGCGAACTCATCTCCTGCTCGAACAACGCATCCAACGGTATCGGTGGTGGAAAAATCGGTTCCCGTGCCAACAATTTGATCTGGAGACAGAGTTTGGCATCCCTGATCGGCGGCGAACTGGTTAGCCCCACGCCCGGCCAGTATTTTGTATTCAGACTGACTTACAATGCGCGCAGCCTGGACCGCATTTTTGAATCCTTCCAACGCGGCCACGGCTCCGAAGGTACCCGAACTATCCATACAAGAAGCGTCCATCTGCACGGTGCCATCGCTACGTTTATGCGATCCGATCCCTGCATTGAAACGTCCGTCATCTTCTAAGGTAGCTACGGCCAGACAAGCCGCATCAATGGTGGGTTCACCGGTTTGCAGAGACATCATGCTCATCTGCCCGGCAATGGCGGTCCCATCGGCAAAGGCCGGGTCTGACCCCGCTCCGCCGTGCGTCAACACTACTAGTTTATTTTTATCTGTCATGAAGCAAATCACCCCAGCCCCTCTTCGAGGAAGAGGGGTTCATTAAAGTTTCTCATTTATTGAGTATCAATTATAAATGAGGTATGCTGAAGGCCAACAAAAAAACGACAGGGTAACTATGGTTAAGTTTTGTTTAGAGTGCAAAAACGCGTTCTGGGGTGGACAGTATTGTCCGAAATGTCCCGGCGAGATCGAACTGCTCGATGCCGCTTTGCCCGAGAATAAAAAATATCTGCCGGAACTCAATGTTGATGTGCGACCAAAATATTATGCCCGCAGTTCCATGCTTCTATCCTGTTTTGGGTTCATCATGTCATTACCGTTGGGTGCGTTTATTTTCTTACGTGGGCTTTCTTCATCCGGCAATGTTGCTCTATGGGGCAGTGTTGGCATTGGCACCGTTGTTGCCGTTTCGTGGGGATGCTGGTACCTCTCCCACCGACTCTTCGACAAACAAATGGAAGATGTCGAAGCCGAAGATAAAGAACCCCAGCTAGACTAACCCTGCTCGGCGCAGGGCCAATAGGTCAATACCCATTAAGCAAACGGGTAATTTTCCCCCTTCACTAATAGCTCACTCACCTTTCCTCAAAACGTAGCCTTGCCCGCTAAATAATACGAGCGATAAAAATTTCTCTGGTTTGCTTGTCCTGCAATGCTTCTTCATCGATAACAGGAAGGGACGGAAAGCGCTTCATAAAAACCTGCGCAAACAGTCCGGCAGTTGTCTCGACCTGCGCTAATCCTGTTTCATTATAAACAGGTATGTCTCTTAATCCGCATGAAGGAGAATGGCTTTTAAAAATAAATCCGCTCAAGTTTAGCTGGGCTATTTCTTCCAGCTTTTTCGAGTTGAAGCTAGCCATAGCTTTTGTCCAGTCTTTTCCAGATTCAACACCCACCAAATGTTCGTTGCCTGCCACGATTTGAACCGGTTCTCTCGGGACACCCATTTCTAACTCAGGGCAGACCGGTACCGCTTCGAACCGGTCACCTAATAGGTCGATGACAATTTGGTTGTACTTGTGCTCCCCGTTGTATCGAACCCGTTCGCCCAACAGGCAACTGCTTACCCCGATCTTGAGTTTTGCCTTTGCCATTTTCAGGCTCTCATCTAATTACTAACCCTATGGCCGATATCTTTGCGGTAATGAATGCCATCCCACTTGATTTTGGCAACCGCCTCATAAGCTGTTGAAATAGCTGATGGTGTATCCGATCCTGTTGCAGTTACGCCCAAGACCCGTCCACCGTTGGTAAGAACTTTTCCGTCTTCCCCTTTTGTCCCGGCATGAAAGACCACAACATCCGGCAATGCCCCGGCCTCGTCCAGCCCGGTAATCTCTTTTCCCTTTTCATAAGATCCCGGATACCCTTTTGCCGCCATCACCACGCAGACTGACGGTTCCGGTTTCCACTTCAAATCATATTGATCAAGCGTTCCATCAATACAGGCTTCAAAAAGCGGGACGATATCGCTTTCCATACGGATCAGGAGCGGCTGCGTTTCCGGGTCTCCGAATCGGGCATTGAACTCAAGCGTTTTGGGTCCATGCTTGGTGAGCATCAGCCCAGCATAAAGAATTCCCTGATAGGGGCGGCCTTCTGCTTTCATAGCGCGAACAAGAGGGAGCATGATTTTGTCGCGTGCTTTCTGACGTAAAAGATCGGTGAAAACCGGAGCCGGAGAATAAGCCCCCATACCACCGGTATTGGGGCCCTGGTCACCGTCCAGCGCAGCTTTATGATCCTGCGCCGAATCCATAAGGAGCACCGTGCTGCCATCGGAAAATGCCAGCACAGAAACTTCCTGACCCTCGAGAAACTCTTCAATCACCACCTGGTCTCCCGCCTCGCCGAACGACTTATCTTTCATAATCGTGTCCACCGCGTTCAGGCCTTCTTTCGCATTCCGACATAGGATGACCCCTTTGCCAGCCGCCAGTCCACTGGCCTTGACAACAATGGGCCCAGTTTCTTTATCGAAATATCCTTGGGCCAGCTCATGAGAAGAGAATGTTTTATATTCTGCTGTGGGCAGGCCATATTTTTTCATGATGTCTTTTGAGAATGCTTTACTTCCTTCCAGCTCAGCGGCACGGGCAGTGGGACCAAAAATTCGCAAGCCTTTTTCCTGAAACCGATCAACGATTCCCATCACCAGAGGTTGCTCCGGTCCTACTACAGTGAGTCCGATTTCCTTTTCCAAAGCAAACTCTAAAAGTTGATCGATTTGGTCTGCGGGAATCGGAACATTCTGAGCGATTTCAGCCGTACCGGTGTTACCTGGCGCGCAGAAAATTTCATTTACTTTTGGGCTCTGGTTAATTTTCCAGACCAGAGCGTGTTCTCTTCCTCCTCCCCCTATTACCAGTACCCGCATTAAGTCTCCTTATTATCTTGGTATGATTCATGTAAGAATTTATATAAAATACACGGGTCTTGCAACTCTTTCAAACCATTAGGTAATTTGTATATGGTGAAGCTGGATTCCATAAGTAAATCCTTTGGCGGAAAACCCGTTGTTGAAAATGTCTCGCTGGAAGTCGAGGCGGGCGAGCGCTTCACCCTGCTGGGAAGAAGTGGCTGTGGAAAAACCACTTTATTGCGGCTGATCGCCGGCTTCGAAACTCCCGATAGCGGAACCATTTCCATTGCCGGTCAGGATGTCGGTTCTCTGCCTGTTGAACAAAGACCGGTTGGAATGATTTTTCAAAACTACGCCTTGTTTCCTCATATGACTATTTACGATAATATCGCGGTTGGGCCTCGTATCCGTAAACATTCTGAAAGTGAAATTGCCAAAAGAATTGACGAGCTTCTTGAGATCACTCATCTAGAGGCTCTGCGCGATGTCTACCCTGGACAAATCAGTGGCGGGGAAGCGCAAAGAGTAGCCCTGGCCCGTGCTGTTATAAATCGTCCGAAAATTCTATTACTCGACGAACCTCTTTCCGCACTAGACCTCAGCCTGCGCCAACACCTTCGGGAAGAACTCGTGGAAATGCAAAGAGCATTGGATATTACGTTTCTCTTTGTCACCCATGATCAAGAAGAAGCCATGGGTCTCGCCACTCGAATGGGAATCATGGATAACGGTTGCCTGCAACAAGTGGGCACGCCTCCAGAATTATATGAGAAGCCTCAAACGGCTTTCATTGCCGAGTTTCTCGGTGAGGTGAACCGACTCACCGGCAAGGTGGAACAAAGATCCGGCAACCAAATCACCGTTTCATTAGCATCCGCTGGAACTTTCCAATGCGTTTCGGATCTTCCTGGCCCGGAAAACCAGAATGTTACCTGTTACGTACGACCAGAAAAATTATTTTTTGATACAGACCGACCACAAACCGAACCCGTCAATGTTTTGCAAGGTACTCTGCTCGGCATACAGTTTTTCGGCAGTCACACCCGGTATCAAATCGAGCTTACTGATGGGCAAACTTTAACTCTTTCAATCCAGCACCGTAAATCTCGCAGTCTTCAATATTCCATTGGCGATTCAGTTCGAGTTTTGTTCGCGGTATCTGATGTGTTTATCCCAACAAAAAAATGATAAATAATTCATATAGAATTAAAAAATATTTAAAACTTATTATTGCCACTATTTGGTTAATAACCGGTTGCGACAGTTCTCCCTCAGGAAAAACCTATCTGGTAGCGACCGATGCCACTTTGGTGCCCATGTCTTTTATGAGTGTCGGCAACGATATAATTGGTTTCGAACCTGATTTCATGCGAGCTATTGCCAAGGAGGCTGGAATCAATATTCGTATGATAAATGTCGAATGGGCTGGTTTATTTGGCGGACTCATCACCGAAAAATTCGACATGGTGATTAGTTCTGTCACCGTTCTGGAAGAACGCAAGGAACGCATGGCATTCAGCGAACCTTACCTCAAAAGCGGTTTGGCGCTGGTGGTCCGAAAAAATGAGGAAGACATAAATTCTTTTGAAGATGTACAAAAAAATAAAAAATTAGTGGGTGCACAGATTGGGACCACAGCTTATTTCCTGCTGGAAAGAGATGCTGACGTTCGCAAAAAAGGATATCAAATGTACGGGCACGCTGTGGCTGACCTCATCAATGGTGAGATTGACGCAGTACTGGGGGAAAGCACCGGAACCCTTTTTTACAAAAATCAGAATAAACCTTTATTTAATAAAATTAAAATGGTTGGCGAAATCATGACAGATGAGCATTACGCCATCGTTTTTCGTAAGGGGGATAACGATCTATTGACCCAGATTAATTCTGCCTTACAAAAAGTCCTTGCGGATGGAACTGCCGCCCGACTCCATAGAAAATGGGACCTGGGCCAAGCCGCCCAGATCCCGAAATAAAATCAGTCATAAGCAAAACTTTTAGAATCCATGTCATTGCCCACCAAAAAAATATCCAATCCTCAATCCTGGGCGTGGAATCTTGCCGTATTGATGAGTTTTATTTTTCTGGTTTATCTACCTGCTCAGGAAGTTTTTATAACTAAAGAACAAAGCGGCGGTTATGTTGAATTACTTTCGCTATTACCTTCAGGAGTGTTCTACACGCTTTTAGTCACCCTCTTGGGAAGTGCCTCCGCCATTATTGTGGGGCTGTTAGTAGGCCTGGGAAAACTCTCTGATAATCCTCTCATACGAATTCCGGTATCTTTTTATATCGAAGTTTTGCGCGGCATTCCGCTACTGGTTCTTTTATTCTACATTTACTATGCTTTGGGAGAGTTCATTCATATGCCTGCACTGGTAGCGGCGGTGGCGGGATTTGGCTTCAGCTACGGGGCTTATATGGCCGATGTCTTTCGGGCAGGCATCGAAGCTATCCCGAAAGAGCAAGGTGAAGCGGCTCGTAGTCTCGGTATGAATGAAAAGCAGGCCATGTTTCAGATCATCCTTCCGCAGGCCCTGCGTACTATTATTCCCGCCATCGGCAACCAGACTCTAGGTATGCTAAAAGATACCAGCCTGGTTTCTGTGCTCGCCATTTCTGACATTCTTCGAGTGGGCAATGAATACGCCACAAAACATTTCAACTATTTTGAAACCTATACCTATGTGGCTTTGACCTATCTGCTTCTTACCCTTTTACTATCCCGCGGAGTGCAAAACCTGGAAAACCGTTTTCGACCGGCATAAACGCTGGTGACTGTGATAACCCTTTTCATAAATTCATGCCCCGAAGGAGTAAACTAGCAAAGGCTTTTGCAGGCGTACAAAGAGTTCTCTCGGCTTAATAAGTTCTTGCCTCATTCTCTTCCACGAAGGTGGGCTAGTTGGCGACCATCGGTTTTCGATCTCCCCGGATGTATAGCGAAACATCCAGAACATCTATCACCAGTGAGATAATGTTGGCAACAAGAACCAAAGCCAGCCAGAAACCAAAAGGGGTACTGAGCCCCGTTTCGGGGATACGGGTTCCCAGCCAGATCACCAATGGAATCCAGAAAAAATGCCCTAATCCCAAGAGTCGGACGAATCCATAACGTCCAAAGAGAAACATCATGAGCACCCCTCCTGCCAGAGTTGAGACCAGAACTGCCTTTGCTTCCAGAGTATGAATGAAAAACAACGGCCCCATCATGTTCAACGCCATCAGTGTAACTACCCATAGAGGCCACGGGGCTTTCATGGAGAAAATGGATTTCATGAAGCCAATTACAATTTGCATTCCTGTTTCCGCAGAGGGTAAATACGATAGTTTTTTGAGCTTTTTCCTATCAGCAAGTCGGACTAATGTAAGTACCCTTACAAGTTATTTTAAATAATGGTATTATTTCTTTGCTACTACTTTTGTAGGTGGGGAAACCTGGTTCAAGTTTATATAAACATAGAGACTTGAAAACAAACCTGATTAATCATGAGAATTTTTAATGAATTTTAAATCTCACCTCGCACAACCTCGACCAAAAAATATTTCATAATTTTTTAAAAAATGATGTTTTTTTTAATTTCACATTAATTCTCCAGCTATGTTTTTCAAAAACCTAAGCTCCCATTTTCATAAAGTTTGGGAGGAAGTACATGCTTCGCTAGCCTACCGTTACTTTGAGAAAATCCGGCCAATTCATGCTTCTCAATTTCCTCAAATGTGTTGTTATTCATTTGACCATATAAGTCACGAGATAAACTTTAGAGGTCAGTTTGAAAAAACCGAATTACTTTGCTTAATCACCAATTTTAAAAAATACATGTCTGGAAAGACCGTATTAGATATTGGCGCTAATATCGGAAACCACTCTCTCGCTTTTTCTCCTTATTGCAAGCAAGTATTTGCTTTTGAGCCGCATCCGAAAACATTTCGCCTTCTTGAATTAAATACTATGGATGTGGGCAATATTGACCCAATTAATGTTGGAGCTTCCGACAGCACCTGTAAAATGAAGGCCGTTGACACACATTATAATATGGGCGGGGCCAAGCTCATTGATGATTCATTTGTTGCCAATGAAAAAATCAGTAACTATTTGGAGTTTTCCCTGGTTCCGCTCGACTCTATGGATCAGCTTCAAAACACCGACATAGGATTTGTTAAGATTGATGTAGAAGGACATGAACTCCAAGCCTTCAAAGGTGCCAAGAGATTACTCGAAAAACACCACCCGGTAATTGCATTCGAGCAATTAGAGGAAAGCTTTAACCAAGGAACTTCCGATGTTATCGAATTTTTAAAAAATACTGGGTATAAAAAATTTTTTGTGCTGCAAAGAAGACGAAATTGGCGTTTCAGCAATAGACTAATGAAATTTTTTGAAGCAATCTTTTTGGGGATTCCGGAGGATAAGAGCGAGTTGCTTGAAACCCAGTATTTTCAGAAAAAATTCTACAGCATGATTATTGCTTCTTCAGAAGACTGAGGAGCCTTTCAAGGGTAAGAAGTTTTAATTTCCATAGATCCTCCGTCCCTAGAGGGATGAAGCTAAATAAAGATATAACGCCCCCTAATTATTAAAATATCATGTAAAGCATTTGCTGGTTTACTACCTAGTTCATAGGTTTTAATTCACAAGTATCGTTCAGGGAAACGACTCGAACGGGACCTGGAAAATGGGACCATTGCTTCCGGTTCAACTGATTTATTTCTTCTTCAAGGGCACCCACACCGTTTTTGTCTACACGTCCATTGTAAAATAGTTTTCCTACAGCCCAGCAATCAGCGTTCTCCACCTGACTATAGTGATCATAGATATCTTCGGCTCCTTTAACCAGATGCCCCAAGACCAAGCTGGCGCATGAAAAATTAGCCGCGAATGCACGTGCGTTTGACGAAAGGTCTTTGAGCTGACCAACATTGATCCGAATCATAGAACTTCCCCCGGCGGTCATAACGGCATCTGAAAGTTTCCGGGCAGAAGAATCAGAAACTATTTTTACACGCGCGCTATGAAAATCACTGCAATACAAATTCTCCAAGGACTCTTGAGCCCAGGCCGGTACCGAGAAGGCCAATACAAAAATAACGGTCCATATTGATTGTCGCATAAGATCCCTTTCTTTAAATTATAGGTCCTAATATGGCTTATAAGTTTATCTTTGGATCAATAAATATCAAGAAGAACTCTAAATGGCCCTAAAAAGTACACTATTATTATAAGATTTTAGGTTAAAATTCAAAACCTATTTCCTAGAAAAATTTTTGCAGGTAACCCGTGACATCATATTTGTGAGGCTATATATTAAAAGTTAATAGGATTTTTGTACCCAACCTGGAGAGGGAGAGGAAATGAATACCACATTAGAGAACGGTAAAAATTTGGTCGCTGAGGATTATTTTCTGCTGGCAACTCGATATTGGGATGACAGATTAGAAGATTTTTTTCCTGTTGATGACCCATCAACAACAACCCATAAATTCAACAAATATTCTGAGGCGGAAAACGCTTATTTTTCAATGGACTATGGAAGTTGTCTTCAAGCCGGGGGTAAAGATGTCAAGATTGAACTGATTCATATGCGTTTTGGCGTCCCACACATAGTCCGAAATCAAATGCTGTTTCCCTAAGTCGGTTGTTTGTTTTCCAAACCCTGGATCAAGGACTGGATAGATTCGGCCTTAGATTGGTTCGGGTTCAGGCGAAGGGATTCTTTTAAGTGCATTAAAGCCTTATCCCGATTTATCTGATATTGGTGGTAGACCATCCCCAGACTTAAATGGACCGCTGGCATAGACGGATTGATATTTAGGGCCTTTTCAAAGTTTTCAATAGCGGCAGGAATATTTTTAGTTTGCATTTGAATGTTTGCAATATTCAAATACGGGAAAGCAAATTTGGGGTCCAACTCCGCTGACTTTCTATATTCTGCCAAGGCCAAATCCAGCTGCCCTTTCATCATCAAACCATTGCCCAGCCCGAAATGAGCCTTCGAGTGGTTGGGTTGCATGGCTAAAAATTTATTGAAATTTATAATAGCTTCATCAAACTGGCTAAGCTGCATCGCCAGATACGCTAGATTATAAAAAGCCTGCTCAAAATAGGGATTCGATTTTATAGCTTTTCGGTAAGACTCTACAGCCTCCTCACGCTTGCCTGTTAAATGGAATGCCCTGGCAAGATTATAATGCGCCGGACTGTAATCTGGCTTTTGTTCCAACGCCCTTTGAAAATAGCCAATCGCTTCCGGTAGTTTTCTTTGCTTTCCATATACATTTCCTAGATTATTCAGTCCAAAAAAATAATTGGGATTAATTTTTAATGCCCCTTTAAATTCGATGATAGCTTCATCATATTTCCCGAGCTTGTCATAAGCCTCCCCCAAATTGTTATAGGGACGAACAAGGTTAGGCGATTTCATTTTCGCATCGTTCCACAAAGTTACTTCATCTGCCCAATCCCCGTTTCGATTCATCACCCCCATGGAAAAACAAAGCAATATTATTACTACGCAAAAGTGAACCAATTTGGTCTTTGGAAATGATGATGCCGGAAAAACCTCCCAAGTTCGCGCATAACCTAATCCTCCAACAAACATAAAAGCAAAACCGACCATAGGTAAATAAGTTCTATGCTCTACCGCCACATCAAGCAAAGGAATAAAGCTAGACGTTGGCAATAAGGTGAGCAGTATCCAGGCCATTCCAAATCCAATAAACCGTCTCTCGACCTCAAATGGTTCTGAATCAGAACTGCGGGTGGATATTCGAATCCATAAAAACATAAAAAGTCCCAGCACTACTATCCCCAACCAGTTTTCAGGCACTAACCAATCATTCAGAATTGGAAAGTCGACATCAATATTCAAATTGAAGGGGAAAAACATCTTCCTAATATACTCAAAGGGAATCACAGCTGTTTGTGTCAAAAACCAGGTAGTGGGTGGCAGGTGAGCTGAAGAAGAAGATAAAAGCCCTCCACCTATAAACTGTTTGTATCCCACAAATGTAAGAAGCGGAATTGCCAGAAGGAACATCCATTTTGCATAAATCGCGATCCATATTTTTGGTTTCTCGCGGGAAATAAAATAGAAATGAAAAAGGAAAAGCATAGCGGGAAGTGTTACGATGGTTTCCTTTGAAAAACCTCCCAGCAGAAAGCAAAAACCTGAACCTAAAAAAAAGTTCCAACTTTTTTTACCCTTTTCCTTCCAGGTATTAAACCCTTTAAAAAATAAAATCAGTGCCCCTAAATAAAAAATAGTTACCAACACAGAAGACCGGCTGGAAATATAAGTAATAGACTGTGTGCTGAGTGGGTGCAGCGCAAAAAGCATTGCGCTAAAAAACGCAATACTTTTTTGAGGGGAAAATTCTTTCAAGGAACCCAAAGCTTGTTTTACAAACTGAAAAACCAATAATGTAGCAACGATGTGAAAAATAATATTGAATAGGTGGTAGCTCCACACTTTGAATTCACTGATTGCATAATTAATATTAAAACTGAGAATCACCAGAGGACGCTCGAAAAAACTAAATATGAATTGAGGAACCTTATCGATTCCGCGGATCCACGGTTTTTCGAGAATTGAAGGGATATCATCAAAATGAAAAGCATTCAGGAACGTATTGCCATATACAAGCCCAATCACCGTGACTAATATTAATTTTTGTAAGAAGGAACTAGGAATCATTGAATATTTTTTTTCTGAGTACGCCCTTGAATATTTGATTAGATATTATAGATTTAATATTTACCCACTACTTTTATAAATTCCTGCTCCATTAGTTTTACCACCTGCTCCCAGGAATAATTAGTTTCCGCCAGATCCCTGCACCGGGACCCCATTTCCTGGAATATTTCTGGAGCTTTTAAAAAAGTCTCTATTCCTTCAGCCAATGCTTCAGGGGATGTGTTTTTTAAAAGAAGTCTCTGATCAATTTGTTGCAAAATCTCCTCTGTTGCTCCTACAGGTGTTCCCATCACAGGTAGTCCGCTTGCTAAAGCTTCTGCAGTAACCAGGCCAAACCCTTCAATAGCGGTGGTGGGAAGAACAAACAGGTCGGCGCAACGAAAATAAAGGGGTAGCGTTTCACGAGGCACAAGCCCCACGAGATGAACACACTGGTTTAGCTTCTCTTCTGTGATCAATTGTTCCAGCCGCTCTCTCAAACTACCCTTACCAGTGATCACCAGTTGAAATTTGAGGTCCGGCGCACGGCGATTCAGAATGCCCGCCGCACGTACTAGATTTTCCAATCCCATTCTTTGCTCTAATCGTCGAACCGTAAGCAACAGAGGAATGGCTGTTGATAGTTTTAATTTTTCCCGAATTGAGTTTATCGCCTCTCTGGAGGTTGGGGGTTGAAATTCATCGACGTTAACCCCACCAGGAATCACACACAAATCTGGTTTAGTAAAAGTATAATATTTTAGAAAACGATTTTTTGAATATTCACTCAAAAAGAATAGGGTTCGGGACATTGCATACCCGACCCCCTCCATGACCCGAATCAACTGAAGTTTAGTTTTCAACTTTATAGATACTTCTGTGCTTTCGGTGCCAATCTCATTTATTCTTTCCTCGTCATACCAGGAACTATGGAAATGGCAAACTTTGGGAACCTTCCATAATTGTGGGAGCAGTATAGCCATAAAGCCAATAAGAGGATTATGGATATGGATCAGGTCAATTTCCCCCAACTTACCAATTTGGCGCACTTTTTTTCGTACCGCCTTCCATAATAAAATAAAACCCTTGCTGGCTCGAAAAGAAATGCGGTGGAAATGCACTCCATCAATCGTTTCATAATCAGGCAACGATTCTGAAGGCTTGCAGGTAATCAAATGTACATCATGCCCTTTGGCGACTAGGCGCTTGTTGACTTCATAGGTCAAACCCCATGCCCCACCGACTTCATCGGGATAACAATGGTATTGAAGAGAAAGAATCGAGAGTTTTTTTTCCGGATGGCTCATAGACTAGGAAAAGGATAAATCCAATGCGAAATAATTGCAAGGAAACGCTTATCTGGCGTTTCCAGACTTAGATTCTGTAGAGGGCAAAACGGTCAGGCAGAGCGTTCTCATTGAATCTCAAGCATTTATACTATATATTAATAGTAGTAAATCCTATCCTGAATTCAGGGGGCGATCTGGTTTCGACGGGAGAGCTGAGACAAAGGTTGCATGCACGGGATACCGTTGGCCCGTTAAAAAACGGTGTTTATATAATCGCTAACGATTATGATGTAGCTGTAGCCGCTTAATTTAAACGGTTACCGTTCGCCGCGTCCATGTTCACGGGAAGCGGGTCGAACGTCACTCAGTGAACTGGTTTGGCGCGCATGTTCCGGGCAAGCTGAACGAGATTTTTTAGGAACTGGCTCAGACTTAATCCTGCCTTGGGAGTTTGCCTGAGTGAGATCTAAAACAAAGGATAAGCATGTAGATGCCTTTGATTGAAACCTTTCGGACGGGGGTTCGATTCCCCCCGCCTCCACCAATTTAACGTCCAAGGAAATCCAATAAAGACCATAACC
>JABHBK010000024.1 GCA_018673915.1 Nitrospina sp.
AAAATCAGTATCTGTTGCAGCTGCGTTCAACGTCATCGTCGCACCCGATAAGTTGTTCACCGTGCCCGACCCCGTAATATCTGCGTTGTTAGTCGTATGCTGCAGGTTGAAGTCTGCTCCCGATTTATTGTTCAGCGTTCCATCAATGGCAAAGTCTGAGGACGAAAAGTTCCAGTCGATCGTGCCGTCATTCTCCCAGGTTACGTTCGTATCTAATGTCGCGGCACTCGAAGCCGACATTGTGGTCGTCACACCAGTATCCGTTGTCAGCGTCCGCGTTCCACTTATCGTTCCTCCACTCCAGGTCATAGCGCCCGTTACGGTGATGTCCCCTGCCCCATCAATAGTGCCTGCTGTTAAAGAGAGGCCTGCAATACTTGCAGCGTTATTGAACGTAACGGTTCCGGTAGAAACTGAGAGCGTGTCGTTGATGGTGATGCCAGAGGTGGCGGTAAAGACGGCTGAACCCACTGCGGTGATGCCTCCTGTTGTCGCATCCATTGTAAGGGTACCGCCTGAGTTGAGGGTCACACCAGAGGTAATAGAAATGTTATCCGTTCCATCTGAAGAATTATTGGCATCGCCCTCCAAAGTCATATTGCCTGTTGAGGTCAGGTCGCCGCTGATCGTGAGTCCATTGTCAGCGCTGGCCGTCAAGTTCCCTCCCAGCGTCGTCGAGGTGGCCAGGATCAGAGTAGCGCTATCGAAAATTTGTACGGCCCCGGTACCGGATGCCAGGGTAACCGCGCCAGTGAAATCGTTGGAAGTGTTGGTCAAGGTTATCGTTCCGGTGCTGGCACTGGTGTCGAAACTGGAAGCACCTCCGATGGTCAAAGCAGCAGTTTGTGAGATATTACCGGAAGATGTCACCGAAATGTCTCCTGTGACATTCACGGTATCGTTAAAGGCAACATTACCTAAGGCATTAATGACCAGGGCCGTTGAAGAACTATTGGTGGTGGTCAATTGGCGAAGTGTATTATTGGTTGCATTTGTCCCTACCGCACTCAACGTAATCGTTCCACTGCCCGCATCGATGGAAGTCCCGCTGGACATTTGGATTACGTCAAAACTATTTCCATCAGTCGTAACGTCATTGGCAGTGATGGATACATTCCCTGCCCCACTGGCAGTAATACTTCCTCCAGAGTTAATATTGACAGCATCATCAGCAGTGAGCGTCACCGCTCCCGCAGACGTAATCGCCAACGCAGCACTAATATTAATATCTGAGAACTGTCCGTTGGCATCCAGGATCAGAGAGCCCGCAGCCAGAGTGTTGGAAAAATTAATAGCACTGCCGGTGCCGGTGTCATTGTTTGTGAGAGAGAAACTACCTGTGCCGACATCCATAGCTCCTGAGGTCGTGATCGATCCCGTATCTGTATTCAGACTAAAATTCAAGGCGGTGGATGAATCCACAACAAAGGTGGTGATGTCACCTCCCGATGCCGCCAATGAGAAAGTGGTGAGTCCCGTCGAAGAGAGTGCATAGGTAGGATTACTAGCCGGGTCGATGGTCATTGTCAGATCCGTCAGCGTTGTTGTTGTATTTGCAATCTCGATACCTCCGTTAGAATCCAGAACCAGTACGGCGGTATTTGTTTCAATGGCATCGCCCGAACCTATGCTTGTGGCCCCTATCAGATTAATAGTTCCAGAAGTCGCGACAATGTCCACATCTGTATCTCCGCCGTCGACAATTGCCGCATCCGCAGTAACCGTCACAGCCGAAGCGGTGCTGTTTGTGGTGGTCAATTCACCCACAGTAATATCCCCTGAATTGGCTCCTGTGGACGTCAACGTAAGAGTACCGCTACCAGCATCAATGGTTGATCCATCAGTCATGGCAATCGCATCACTGCCGCCAGCTAAAGCATCGGTATTGGATTGGAGGGATATGTTTCCAGCCCCACTGGCTGTGATACTTCCTGATGAAGAAAAATTGATCGCGTCATCTGCGGTGAGGGTTACTGCACCTCCAGAAGCGATAGTTACCACATTATTAATATTTACATCCAATTGCTGACCATTTGCATCCAGAGTCAGAGAACCCGCGGCAAGAGTATTGGAAATAGTAATAGATCCATTGCCGCTGGGTTCACTCGTCGTGACGGATAAACTACCTGTCCCTACGCTCATAGCTCCGGAGGTCGTGACTGTATCCGTGTCTACCGTCAGGCCAAAATTCAAGGCAGTAGCAGTCAAAGTACCGATCTGAATATTAGAACCCGTGTCCGACAAGTTGAAGGCGCTAATATTTGAAGCGCTGAGAGCATATGTGGAAGAGCTGGACGAACTAACCGTCAGGGTCAAGTCGGTCAGGGTAGAAGTGGTGACCACATTGAAACTATTGTTAACATCCAAAGTCAGGTTAGCACCGAGATCGTTACTACCATCGGTCAAGGTGATGTCACCCCCTGTGCTGGTGAAACTGGATGTTCCGCTGACAGTCAAAGATCCAGCCTGAGTAATCGCTCCACTGGATGTAACCGTCAGGTTACCGCCCAGAGTCGATGTCGCCAAAATCGTTGCAGAACTATCTGTCAACTGAACCGCTCCGGTACCGGATGACAAAGTAATCCCGCCGGTAAACACATTACTGGCGTTGGTCAACGTGATCGTGCCTGTGCCGCTGGTGGTAAAACTCGATGTCGCCACCACTGTTATTGAGGCAGCTGTCCCTGTAATATCACCGGTCGAAGTCACCGCAAGAACTCCCGGCGTGGGTAGATTGACTGCGCCACCGAAGGTCGCCGACCCGGAGCTGGAGATGGTAAAGTTAACCAGACCTGTGGTATCCCCCGCGCCCACCGCTGCCAGGGTGACCGCCCCTGTGCCAGCCAGCAGGATCAGAGTCTCCGCGCTCCCTCCGGTCGTCCCTGTTATCGCTCCGGTCACTGTGATGTCACCCGCTCCGGCACCCGTTGAGACTGTTGGAGTATTTGCCTCACCTATGATCATCGCGCCGTTGAAGTTCAGGTCGCCCTGGTTAGTGCTTAGATCCCCAGCTACAGTAATGCTGGTGTTGGCGGTCAATGTAAGGGCATTTTCAAAGACCGATGTGCTGTTATCGGTGGAAATGAGCTTGCCTGACCCCGATGCATCCAAAGTAATAGTGCCGGAAATGGTGTTGGTGTTGGCGGCGGTAACGGTGCTGATGCTTATATTGCCACCGGTGCTGTCACCGATGGTCAGGTTGTTGGCGGTGATGTTTCCCAACTCGGCGTCGGTGATCTGCATATCGCCTGATGCGGCCCCAACACCAATAGTCCCACCGTCAGAAACCAGGATCGTTATATCGCCTGACCCGGTATTCAAAGCCCCCGAAGTGTTCAGGTTGATGTCGTTCGCCGTAATTGTCAGGGAATTGTTGCTAGAGTTTACCGTTTGGCCATCGGCAACTGAGAAATCACCAGCGCCATTGTTGTCACTGTCCGAATCCAGAACAATTGCTCCACCCACAGTCAGGCTCACATTCATGGTTACTCCAAAATTGGCATTTAGGGTCAGAGCATTAGTGAATATCGAAGCTGTACTGGAAAAATTTATCGAAGCTCCTGTATTATTCGCGTTTAAGGTTGTTAGCCCGGTAATATTGATGGTATTTGCACCCGTAATACCTTCTACTGTGATATCACCGTTCGTTGCATCTCCGATTGTTAAATTAGTCGCCGTTATGTTTTGCAACTCAGTGCCACTGATAACCATGCCAACTCCGGAAGCACCCAAAGCAATAGCGCCGCCGTCAGAAACCAAAAGGGTTACCGTGCCCGCTCCAGCATTTATGGAACCGGAAGTGAGGTCGATATCATTGGCGGTGATATCTATATTCCCCCCGCCGGTTGTGAAACTGCCTGATGCTCCAAAAACCAGATCGCCCGCACCGTTAGCCGTGTTGCCATCGGCTTCGATGGTCAGGGTACCGGTGCCATCCAAAGTGATAGCCTGATCGATGTTGATGTCGTTGCCGGCTCTTAGAACAACGCTGACGTTGCTGTTACCGGTAGAGGTAGCAATGTTCCAGGCGGCACTGACGGTGATGTCGTTGGTGGCCTGCAATTCAATGGTGCCGGTTACGCCATTAAAACTTCCGGAACTGGCCGTAACATCAAAGTTACTGGTCAGACCTGAATCCTCTGCAAAAGCTTCGGTGTCATCGGACCCGGCGGTGAATCCGGCGGTGTTGGAATCTGCTGAAGAGGAAATAGTAATGTTTAACGGATCGAGCAGGAGTACTCCATCTACACCGTTCACCGCACCCAATGCAATTTGAAGGGCGTGAAAATTCAGAGTGCCTTTGCCTGAAACTTCTACGAATCCGCCATCGCCAGAAAGCGAGCCACCCGTAGCCAGGACACTGCCGTAAAAACGTGTCACGTCATCGGCCCAGACGATGACCTTGCCACCATCACCGGATGTTCCGGCACTGGCATCTATCACGGCGTCTTCACCGACATAGGTGCGGAAGGCATTTTGAACTTCCGCATTCTTGCCTTGAAAATCGCCGCCGATGAGCACCTCACCGCCGCCCGCATCACCGGACACGTTAACAACAGCGTTATCGAACAAGCCGACCATCTCACCAAGCACATGAACCGTGCCGCCCTCTTCTCCAACATCATCTCCTGAAGCGGTGATCGTGCCCGATACATTAACAACACCGGAACTGCCACCGGTTAAAAATACCCGGCCTTCTTTTTCCACTACGGTATTGGCCTGGATCGTCCCTTCCATGTTGACGACGTGACGAATCACATCGCCCGCGTCTTTCGCCGTCATGCGCACCTGACCGCCGTCGGCCTGGATGAGTCCGCTATTGCTCACCCTATCCTGTAGAACATTGCCGTCTTTATCCGTTACCGTTCCCGATACCGCTTCCGTCACCTCAAAACTGATCAGGCCGTCACCGGTGAAGTCCAACGTCGCAGCTTTACCAGCGGCAAGGTCCACAGAACCGAGGCTGGCGACAATGGTTCCTCTATTCGCCACAGCAGGGGCAAGCAGACCGACATAACTGGTCGTGCTGATCGTGCCTTCGTTAATGACGGAGGTGAGAGGGTTGTCGATGTCCTGCGAGAAATTGTAGTTCTGGTCGAGGAAGTCTTGATCTGAAATCCCCATCGTCGTGGCGATCAGACCATGCGTATCAATCTTGGAACCGGGACCAAAAAACACGCCCGATCCGTTGACGATAAATACTTGTCCGTTAGCAGTGAGATTGCCCAGAAGCAGGCTCGGGTCCGTCCCAATAACACGGTTGAGCGCAATAGCACTGGATGAGGGCTGGGTGAAGTTGACCGACTCGGAGCCGCCGATATTGAACGAGTTCCAGTTGATGATCATCTCACCTGTGAACTGGTCTATCTGCATGGATGTGGCAGTGGGTTCGGTGATGGTGCCTGAGCCGGAGACAATCTGCCCATCTTCTGGCAGGGCATAGACAAGCGTCGGGAAACCACCGATTAACCAGATGAGAAATACAACTACGAGGTGACGCAAGAACAGGAGGGACTTTCTTTTCGTTTTACGGGAAAAGAGTCTAATACGACTGAGATTTTTGGAAGGCTCTGAAATCAAAATGCCGTTCTCCCCTTAAAACAGCATGAAACAATGCTAATGCAGGTAAAATTATCGTTACCTCAAACGCAAGGTAATTGTAATTAAAGGGGAAAGGTAAAGCAATGCCATGCAAGGAATCATTTCAGCTACAACAATAACTTGCGAATCTTCAAGGGGTTTGACGGGTAATGAAATGAGGATTTATGCTAAATAATTCACCACCCTGTTTGAAGGGAGGCTTTTCTTTATCCACTACAGCTTTCAGTTCCGGAATCATCAAAAACATCCACACCGCCGGAAAAATCTTCCGTCGTTCCAAAACTACCTTCGGGAACCGCACCTTCGGTGAATTCACTCATGAAACCCGAGTCAAAACCACCGGTATCACCACCGGTATCGACATCCCCGTCCTGAGATCCGGCGGAGTCTTCCGAGCCCGGCGGTTCGCTGCCCGGTTCATCGGAGCCGGCAGATTCCGAACTTTCTTCGGAGTCCGCACTCTCTTCAGAGTCGGCGCTCTCTTCCGATTCTGCAGACTCTTCGGAGGATTCTTCAGACTCTTCGCTGGATTCTTCAGACTCTGAAGTTTCTCCAGATTCACTGGACTCTTCAGATTTATCAGACTTTTTACTCTTTTTTTTCTTCTTCTTTTTTTTGGTCTTCTTTTCTTTTACTTTTATCAATCCTTTATTTTTTGAGCTACCACCAATTTTTGCCAGGACCACATTGCGGATGGCCTGTAATTCTCCGGGAGTCAGAGGCACAGGTGGGGACGGAGGTTGTCCTTGCACAACACTGGTTTTTTGCATGGCGCCTACAGCCACTTCTCCTCCGGGGGCTTGCGCAAAAAGATCCGTATTTTCATCAAAAGCCGCTGTGGTGAAAAGGGGTTCAAACCCTTCTTCAAACTCAAACCAATTCGATTTCCGTTCCATCCCTACATTCGGATCGCTATTACTGACGGATACGGTGCCGGCCTGATTAGCGATGAGAGTTTTATCGGGACTGGCACTGATATAACCTTGAGTACCGCGAGCGGCCAGATTACCAGTGGGAGATACAATGCGGAAGGAGGATTTTTTGTTCTTCTGCGATTTATTAACAATGTACATGGAGAGACCATGCGCCACGTTAATGACCCCCTGGCGCAGTTTGTCCTCCGGTTTGTACAAATAGGAATCTATGGACATCCTGGTTTTTGGACCAAGAGCCATGAGGCTTTTATCTTCGAAGAGAATTTTGAGACGGCTTTTCCGACCAGTTCTAAAAGTATCCTTCGTGAAGACGGGTTGTTTCTTTTTTACTTTTTCCCAGACTTCTGCCGAGGCTTGCTGGACTTCGCCTTTTTTAGCCTGGGCCACCGGTTCGCCAACCAGAAGTTCGATCGTGCCAATAATGCCAATGATTCGCCCGACCGGTTTCTCTTCGGCGAAAGAAAATCCTGGCACGAAAAGAAACAACACAACAAAAGCCCAAATCAGCCTTCCTGCATTTCTTTTCCAGGATATAAAATTACGAGGTTTCATTGGGCTTTTCAGTAATATTTTAATAAGAGATCAAACCACTTAAATAAAATGTGCCAAAGCTTCGGTCCGAAGGCACCACTCCACTCATAACCGGTACCCCCCATATTAGCGAAAAACTGGTGGAGACTAAAGCTTCATCTTTAGCCGGCATACTAATTTTAACTCCAAACCCTGCTCCGGTGATGGCCTGATGGTCTTCTCCGGGTTCTGAATCATCGACAAACACTTTTCCATGATCGATGAAAGCAAGCAGGGTGGTATTGATATCCTTTTTCTTCCAACCTGTGTAGAAGGGTGCCTTCCAGGTAATTGGATAATTGTATTCCATTGATAAATTGTAGCCATGGTCGCCTGAAAACTCGGACAGGGCAAACCCTCTCACCGAGCCAAAGCCGCCGACCGAAGTCTGATCGGGAGATAAAACCCGATCCAGCGCAAACTGTCCGGATGCTTTCATGATGAAAAATCCAGGAAAGTCTTTATGCAGTATGCTGGCATTCTGGTATCGGGTCAGGCTGGAATTGAAGACCGCCACATCACCGCGTCCATCGGTTCTTGAGTTCAGGTTTTCATCGTTATCGCCTTCGGAAAAACCAGATTTACCCTGAACGTCAAAAAAGTTCCTGCCTTTATAGGGGTCGCTGAAGTTTCCCCCTACTCCCAAAAATATATTCACCAACCTGTCATCACTGGTATTTTTTCCCAATTGCTCGTTGGTATAATTTCTCACTTGCAGTCCCCCTTTTACAAACAACTGCGAGGTGCGCGAACGCTGTAGAGGATGATTGACTTCCAGTGAAAAAATTTGCGATTTCCCCCCTGCCCTCAAACTAGCCAGGCTTTGACCCAAAGCATGTTCCGAATGCGTGAACGAAGCCTTCACCGTTGTGCCACGGTCGGTTATGGGAAACAGGAAGGTGGGTTGGAAATAGTCTTGACCCAAATTTGATTCAACAATGCGGAGCGAAAATTGGTCGCCCAGTTTAAACAGGTTGCCTACCGTACCGGTCATTCCTACTCTTATGGGTCCGGTGAACCGAGAGCCAAAATTATCGACATCCAGGCTGAATGTATAGGGTCGTGTTTCCGTGACATTGAGAATCAGGTCTGTGGTTCCAGGCAATTCTCCTGCCTGTAACACCGAGCGCACTTGAATTCCCTGCAGACTGTTGAGTTCCAGCAACACTCGTTCCAAAGCCGACTCGCTTAAAACTTCTTCATCGCGAAGAGGTTGCATTCTCTGAATAAATTGTTCGGCAGGGTTTCTAACGTTTCCCTTTACTTCAATATTGCCCAGCTTTCCTTCCACTATTTGCAGGAGAATCACCCCATTTTTAATTTCCTGCGCGGGAATGAAGGCCCTGGCAAGAAAATAACCTTCAGTGGCATACGCGGCGGTCACCTCATTGGCATACAAAGTGAGGATACCCAGAGTCATGTTATCTCCTTCTCCAACATCCAAGAGCGGGGCAAGCTTTTCAGTGGAGATCAGGGTATTGCCAGTCACTTTAATTTCCCGCACAAAAAATGTGGGACCTGCACCGGCATCAATCAGTTCGCGGCTGTCTTCAATTTCAATATCGGGAACAACTTCTTCAGGTGGGGGAGCGTACTCAGGGCGGGATTGCCGCAGGGATTTCTCGATAATCCCAGCATCGGTCTGTCCCCAAGCAGGCAGGGCAATGGATAAAAACCACCCTGCGATAAGATCGGTAAAATAAAGCAATCTCTTTATCTTGTGCCGGACTGGAATATATTTTTCTCTATAAGTCATTCATTCCTCAACCATAAAAGCCCATATAGGGCATAAAAAGCCGAGTGTATTATAGAGCAATTCCGAATAAATTAACCCCCACTCACATTTAGTGAGAGGGGGTTATCTAAAGCATAATAATTTCAATGAGTTACAAGGAGTAGGTGGTTTTAAAAATCTCCTTCTTTGATGCGGAACACATCAGGGTCTTCCGGTTTTTCGATATAAGAGAGGGTGAGGGCAATATTTTCGCCCGCCTTTTTATCGCCTTCCGATTTGGGGTTGCTCAATAGCAACCTTGCGGCTCTTCCTTTTCGATCTTTTCCCTGGAATACCAAAATAACACCTTCACCCAACTGAGCATTGAGGGCGAAACCTTCTTTCTGATATTTTTTCTGCATAAAATGATTGCGCAACTGATTGGCGGTCGCAACTACGGCTTCGGCATTCGGGTTTTTCATCACTGGCCTGCCCCAAATCACATTGATATGAATTAGACGTTTTGATTTATATCCGAGGATATAGAAAACTTTTGCATCACCACTTTCTGGCAAAAGCTTTGAAACCGAAATTCCCAGCGTAATGGTTTTTTCATTCGGGTGGATTTGTCGGGAGACCTGTTTTTTTCCTATCCCAAAATCGCCCCTGATGGCTTTTATTAGATCCCTTTCATTCATGCCAAACTGAGCAGAGCGAAAACCATTTACTACGGCCCATTGTTGCGAGGTACCGGTTCCCGAATCAGGCTTGGCTAAACCGGTTCCAATAAAGAACACACCACTAAAAATTAAGGACAAAATAATAACAATTGGCTTCAATGGATTCGGCATTTCATTTTTCTCCCATTCGAATACTGCAACCGGACTCAGGCATTTTTTTACTTTATCATTCCGCTTTCAGGATTTGGTCCGTAAATATCGGCTTGCCACGATCCTATAAAAGGCGTATCGGACTTCTTTATAAATCAATTTATAACCATCTACAATTATTAAAAAGAATTAATCCAGCGACCTGGTACCGAAATATTGCAGGATGGGCATAGATCACCTTTTAATTGAATGGATAATACTTGGAACCCTCTTCTTTCGACCAATAGTTGCTGACAGCGAGGACAATAAGTATTCTCGGTATTTTCCACCTGCCCCGGCAAATTACCGGCATAAACAAACTGGAGTCCGGCCTTTTTTCCATGTTGGCTGGCTCGTAAAAGTGTATCCACCGGGGTGCGCCCTCGATCCCGCATTTTATAATCCGGGTGAAACGCCGTCACATGCCAGGGAATCGTGGGAGAGACTCCGGCAATGAATTCGGCCACTTCGGCCAGCTCACTATCGGAATCGTTGTAATCGGGAACGAGCAGAGTAACCAGCTCCAACCATATTCCCATTGCGTGTACTGTTTGAATCGTTTCAAGGACTGCAGAAAGGCTACCTCCCAGACGGCGGTATTCCTTTTCAGAAAAACTTTTCAAATCAATTTTGAACAAGTCTACCCATGGACGCAGATATTCCAGCACCTGAGGCGTACCATGTCCGTTGGAAACATAGGCTGTGCCGAGTCCTTTGGTTTTTGCTTCCTGAAAAACTTCTACCGCCCATTCACTGGTGATCAAAGGCTCATTGTACGTCGAGACCACTACCTTTGAACCCTGTTGCAAAGCCAGTCGGCAAATTTCTCCTGCAGTAATGGGAGTGGCGCGAACGGTTGATGCCTCATCTTTCAGGCTTTGCGAGGTGAGCCAGTTTTGACAGTAGGCACAACGAAAGTCGCAACCCAACATGCCGAAACTCAAAGCTCGACTACCTGGAAGCGCATGAAAAAAAGGTTTCTTTTCTATAGGATCGTTTTGAAGACCGGCTGAATAGCGAAAAGGTACTCTAAGAGTTCCTGCGGAATTAAATCGTACTTTGCAGACCCCTCTCTGCCCCGGCCTCAGCTTACATAAATGTCCGCAGGCAGTGCAAAGCAGGTTTCCCTTATCAAGCTCTTGAACTAGATCACCAGGGCGGGTTAAAGAATCGAGTGTGTGTGGTATGAGTGGCACAGATAAAAAACCTCCAGATTATTCTGTACTGATACCCTCATCTTTTTTGTCCAGTGCACCGACAAGGGTATGCCAGGCCAGGCTGGCGCACTTCGTGCGTGATGGATACTCGCGGATTCCCATAAACAAGGTCAATTTACCCAGATGATGTTCTTCCTTTTCCGGGTCCATCTCTCCCAAAATCATTTTATGAAATTCATCCTTGATTTGTCGGGCATCCTCTACAGATTTGCCTTTCAGATAAGTAGTCATCAGGGAGGTGCTGGCCTTTGAAATTGCACAACCGGAACCTTGAAAACTGACCTCATCAATCGCCCCGTCACCCACATTCAGGTAGACAGTAATATCATCGCCACAAAGAGGATTTATACCGTGGCAGGAGTGGCTGGCATTCTCCATCTTATGGAAGTTTCTCGGTTTTCGATTATGGTCAAGAATGACCTGCTGGTAAAGTTCGTTATCGTAAGACATGGGATCTCTTTAAAAGCTAAAGGTAAGACAATTGTATCATGGGAAAAAGCAGTCGATCAAGGAACGTTGGCTATTCTCAGGAGAAAAAACGGATGCATTTTTTCACGCTCTCAGCCAGCGCATCCAGCTCTTCCGGTTTATTATAAAAAGCCATAGAAGCCCGGGTTGTGGCTGGCACACCATAGCGGATCATAGTTGGCTGGGCGCAATGATGCCCACCACGGCAGGAGATTCCGTCCTGATCCAACAGGGTCACCACATCATGAGGATGAGCAGCATCCATATAAAAGGAAATGATGCTAGCCTTATGGCGTGCGTTTCCAATAATTCGTACGCCTTCAATTTCTTTAAATAACCGAGTGCCATATTCGAGAAGAGAGTTTTCGTAATCAGCAATTTTATCCAGGCCAATTCCCTCAAGATAGTCAATGGCCGCACCCAGGCCAATCACCTGAGTAATAGGCGGTGTTCCCGCTTCGAACCGAGCGGGAGGTTTGGCGTAGGTAGATTTTTCCAGCGTCACCTGCATGATCATATCTCCACCTGTCACATAAGGCGGCATTTCTTCCCACACATCCATTTTCCCATAAACCCCACCTATACCGCTGGGGGCATACATTTTATGACCAGAAAAGGTATAAAAATCACAGCCAATATCCTGCACATCCATTTTTGTATGAGCTGAGCTTTGCGCTCCATCTATTAACACTTTGGCACCTACTGCATGCGCCTTTTCGGTGATTTCCTTAACCGGGTTGATCGTTCCCAACGCGTTGGAAATATGATTGACAGCAACCATACGAGTTTTGGACGAAAGCAATTTTTCGTATTCTTCCATCACCAGTTCGCCGTCATCATTAACAGGAATCACCTTAAGCTTGGCCCCTCGTTCTTCACAAAGCACTTGCCAGGGAACCGTATTCGCATGGTGTTCTATATTGGAAATGATAATTTCGTCGCCTTCATTAACAAATCGTTTGCCAAAACTATAGGCGACCAAGTTGATTGCCTGGGTCGTTCCACTGGTGAAAACAATTTCTCCCTTCTTCTCCGCTCCCATAAAATCAGCCACCTTCTGGCGCGCATCTTCGTACAATTGGGTAGCATTTTCGCTCAACTTGTAAGCCCCACGCCGGACTGTGCCATATTCTTCCGCATCAAACTTGCGGACCCGTTCTATCACCGCATTCGGTTTGTGGGTCGTTGCGGCATTATCCAAATAGATCAGCGGTTTCCCTCGAACAGACTGGGAGAGGATGGGGAAATCCTTACGGATTTTTTCTACATCCAGAATATTGTCCGCAACACCGGTATTAGACATTTCGAACCTCCAGTTTCTTAAGAAGTGTGTCATTCAGTTCAGTCACCACTTCGGGAAACTCAATGGTCTGAATAATACTTTTAGCAAAGCTCCGAGTGAGAAGTTCTTTCGCTGCCTTGGCAGACAACCCCCGCGTTTGTAGATAAAACCATTGTTCCTCATCAATCTGACCAATGGTCGCACCGTGCGTGCATTTAACATCATCGGCAAATATCATCAGGTTCGGTTTATTGTTCGCATGGCACTCATCAGATAGCATAAGATTGTTGATCAATTGGTTGGAACTGGTCAATTGTGCGCCCTGGTTGACGATCACGGTTCCATCGAAACTGGAACGACCCTGCCCATTAACGATATTTTTAAAATGCTGATGACTGACACATTGAGGTACTTCGTGGTGAATCCGTATAAAATTATGTAACTGTTCCTTACCATCCAGCACGCTTACTCCGTTCAACCTTAACTCTGAGCCTTCCCCTTCAAGCCTGACATCATAATGATGCCGAGCCAATTGGGTTCCAGAAGAAGAGTTTGAGGAATTGAACCTAGCATTTCTATCCAAACGGATTCGGGTTTTTGAAAAATGCCAGGAATCAAAAGGATCCGCCTGAACCTGCGTGAATGACACTCCCGCACCTTCTGCCAATAACCAATCTTGAACAGAGTTGATGAAATAACCCCCTTCGGTACCCACGAATTTTTCTATGACTTTGACTTCCGCTAATTTACCCAACTGCCAAACAAGTCGGGGGGTATGCATGACCGGTCCAGGTTTTTTGCCCGTAGACACAAACAGGACTTGGACAGGTTCGGAAATTTGCGTGTTGTCTGCTACCTTGAAAACCAGCCCCTCACTACAAAACGCTGCACTGAGAGAAGCAAACACATCATTTTCATCTTCAATCGTTTGCGAAATATAATCTTTCAGAGTCTGATCCGTAACAGCTTCAGATAAAGATATCAAGCTGGCGCTTATGCTCTCAACACGAGACAAGCCAGGATTAAAAACCCCGTCAACAAAGACTATGTATTGATCTTTACAGGTCGGGTAAATATGGCTGGCAACAAAATCCTCAGAAACCGAACCCTTAGACAGATTAAAGGAGGTTTCCGCCAACCCCTTTGTGTTCACAAAGGTGTACATCTCATGCTTGGAATGGGGGAACCCAAGCGACTCAAACCGGTTCAACGCAGCTTGTTGAAATTGCTCTAGAGCAGGGCTTCCTTGCTCCAGTAATTTTTTATGTAGATCCAGAAACGCAGACTCAGCACTGGACTCAACGAGTGTATCCGTCATAGCCTCTCCTCAATTCGCAGTTGTCACCCAGTCATACCCCTGGGATTCGAGTTGAAGCGCCAGCGCTTTATCTCCCGACTTAACAATTTTCCCAGCACTGAGAACATGCACAAAGTCAGGCTTAATATAATCCAGTAGACGTTGGTAATGCGTGATGAGAATGAGGGCATTATTCTCGGTGCGCAACTTGTTCACACCTTCAGCTACAACTCGAAGAGCATCAATATCTAGCCCCGAGTCGGTTTCATCGAGGATGGAAAGTTTAGGTTCGAGAATTGCCATCTGTAGAATTTCATTTTTCTTTTTCTCACCCCCGGAAAAACCTTCATTGAGGTTTCTTTCTTTATATTTAATTTCCATTCCCAGCGTTTTCATTTTTTCAGAAAGCAGTTCATCAAAATCCAGAGGGTCAATTTCCTCCTCACCCGCTGAGACTCTTCTCGCATTATGAGCCATGCGTAAAAATTCGGCGTTGTTCACACCCGGCACTTCTACCGGATACTGGAAACCCATAAAAATTCCTGCCAAAGACCGCTCTTCCGCATCCATCTCCAAAAGATTTTTCCCTTCGAACAGGATTTCCCCACCCGTGGCCGCATAGGAAGGATGACCGCAAAGCACTTTAGCCAGGGTGCTTTTCCCTGATCCGTTGGGACCCATCACTGCGTGAATTTCCCCTTTATTAATCGCAAGAGATATTCCTTTTACGATTTCATTTCCATCTATACCCGCATGCAAATCTTTGATTTCAAGCATTCACCCTCTCCTCAATCAATAAAAAAAACCCTGCAAGTTCTCTCCAATACATTGGCGAGTACAAACACAGGGGGAATTTTGCACAATGCAGAAGCTTCCCAACCCTCCAACCTAATCCTGATTAACCAACGCTATCTTCAAGCTTCAGGGTCAGTAATTTCTGAGCCTCAACAGCAAACTCCATCGGTAGTTGTTTGAAAACTTCTTTACAGAATCCACTGATAACCGCCTCAATCGCATTCTCACGGGAAATCCCCCTCGACTCAAAATAGAAGAGCTGGTCTTCGCTGATTCTTGAGGTAGCGGCCTCATGCTCGACCTGAACCGAGCTGTTGGCGGCTTCTATATATGGGAATGTGTGCGCACTGCTTTTATCGCCAACAAGCATACTATCGCATTGGCTGTAATTTCTCGCGTTGGTGGCATTCTTGCCCACCTTCACCTGGCCTCGATAACTGTTACTGGAATAATCTGCGGATATGCCCTTGGAAATAATACTCGACCGGGTGTTTTTACCAAGATGTATCATTTTTGTCCCGGTATCGGCCTGCATATGCCCGTTGGTCAATGCTACGGAATAGAATTCTCCTGAAGTGTTGTCGCCCTGAAGAATACAGCTCGGGTATTTCCAGGTAATGGCAGATCCCGTCTCCACCTGCGTCCAGGAAATTTTGGAATTGTCCCCCTGACATTTACCCCGCTTGGTGACAAAATTATAGATGCCCCCCTTACCGGTTTCTTTGTCCCCGGCATACCAGTTTTGCACAGTGCTGTATTTGATCTCTGCGTTTTCCATGGTAACCAGTTCGACCACTGCGGCGTGCAACTGGTTGGTATCGAATTGCGGTGCGGTACATCCTTCCAGATAAGAAACATAGCTGTTTTCCGCACAGATAATCAGTGTCCTCTCAAACTGTCCCGTCTCTTCTGTGTTGATGCGGAAATAGGTTGAGATTTCCATAGGACTGATCGTGTCGGGAGGAATATAGACAAACGAACCATCGGTGAACACGGCACTGTTCAGTGCGGCGTAATAATTATCCCCCACAGGAACCACCGTACCGAGATACTCTTCCACCAATTCCGGATATTCCTTCAAGGCTTCAGAAATCGGACAGAAAATGATGCCCACTTCCATGAGTTTTTTCTTATGAGTGGTGGCCACGCTGACACTGTCAAACACGGCATCTACCGCAACATTAGCCAGTTTCTTTTGCTCATCCAGAGGAATACCCAGTTTCTCGAAGGTGCGCATGACTTCTGGATCAACCTCATCCAGACTATTCAATACCTTCTTTTGTTTCGGTGCGGAATAATAGGAAATATCCTGAAAATTGATGCGTGGATAATGCACATTCGGCCATTCCGGCTCTTTCATGGTTTTCCATTTTGCGAAGGCCTTAAGCCGAAAATCGAGCATAAACTGCGGCTCTTCCTTCTTCTTGGAAATGGCACGAACGACATCCTCGTTAAGGCCTTTGGCAAAAGTTTCAGACTCAACATCTGTCGTGAACCCATATTTATAGGTATTATCTTCCAGAATATCTGAAACGGAGTTTTGTTCGTTACTCATTATGAATCTCCGGGAAACAAATTACATTTGTGGTACAACGTTTAACTCGTTGTAAATATGTTTACGCAGGGTGGACTCCATAAACGACAGGGTGGCTCCTAATGAAGACCCACAACTGCCGCATGCCCCTTGGTATTGCACTAATATTTTTTCACCGTCCGTCACATCCAGAACCTGGACGTTACCCCCATCATTCATGAGAGCCGGGCGGATATACTCATCTAAAACAATCTCTATCTGTTCCTTCTGCTCTTCCTTCGTCAATCCCATCCAGGCCTGAGCCGCCAGATTCAATTCAGTGGTAGATTGAAAGTCAGCCTTATCAATGGTTGCACTGGCAATGGCAACGCCTTTTGCTGAAGGATACTGTTCTTTAACAATTTTCAGTAATTCTTCCACAGTATCGAAAGCTTTTATTTTGGATTCGGGAACGGAAGGCACTTCCGATTCGTCACGAAGCCGAGCTTCCACATCGGTTTTTAATAGTGAACAGGCTTCGTCCACCGTCAACCCCTCAACCATGGTACAGAGCGTTTCACCTATCACCAAGGATACTTTTCCCCCATAGGCAAAAAAGCGGGCACTGAAAATGCGGTCTTCTTTTACATCGACCAGCCAATACAGCTTTGTATCTTTAAATTTGGCCTCGAGAAGAGCCATACCCTTCTCTCCAGCATCCTCCTGGTAATAAGCACCCCGATGTTTAATTCCGGACGCCGTTTCCTCAAATTTAGCCGAAAATTTATCTTCCGCGACAGACACAGGCAAATCCTTAAATTTAAAAGGCTTAACGGATCAAACACTCTGGATTACGGTAAAACTATCCAGATAGAATCTGTATCCTCAATTATATATCAAATACTGTTCTTTCGACATATTTTAGATGCATTTGGCGCGGTAAAGTTCTTTATATTCGAACATTCGGGGGTAACGGATGCACAGACACACTAAATTGCCTGATCCCCGCTAAAAAACTTTTTAAACCAGGTTGAATCCAGCTATAGATTCCAAACTTATTCTATACATATGCAGGTTAAAAAAGATATAATTTAGCATAACTTGAATTCGGGCTCAGGCCGGCTTGTCGGCTCCATGTAATTGAAAGCGGACTCCGTGCGCCCCTAGATCACAAGGACATCTGAATGACCAGCAATTCCCCAAAACTTGTTGATGGGATGGGACGGACCATTGTCAATCTCAGAATTTCGGTCACTGACCGCTGTAATTTTCGTTGCACCTATTGCATGCCAGCAGATAACGTTGAATTCATGGAACGGAGCAACCTGCTGACATTTGAGGAAATTCACCGAGTCGTGACAGTCGTTTCCAAATTGGGGATAAACCGGATCCGCCTGACAGGTGGGGAACCGCTGATGAGAAAAGATCTACCCAGTCTGATCAAAATGATCAATGAGGTGGAAGGCATCAACGATATCGCTATGACCACCAACGCCTATTTTCTTACAGACCAGGCTCAAAGCCTGAAAGATGCTGGATTGAAAAGACTGAATGTCAGTCTTGACGCACTCGATCCTGAAAAATTTCGCGATGTCAATCGAAGGGACTGCCTGCAATCCGTTTTAGATGGTTTGGATGCAGCGCGTAATGTTGGATTCAAGTCGATAAAGATCAACGCCGTGGCAGTGCGTAATTTTTCTGAAACCGAGATCATGGGCCTTATAGAAATGGGGCGATCCGATGGGTTTGAGGTCCGTTTCATCGAGTTCATGCCTTTGGACTCAGATAAAGTCTGGGAACGTGACAAAGTCTTGTTCGGTCACGAAATTGTCGATCTCATTAAGGAAAAACACGAACTGGTACCGATCGACAACTCCTTGGAAATCGGTCCGGCTAGCGAATACACCTTTGCTGACGGCAAGGGAAAGATCGGCATCATCACAGCAGTCAGTAATCCGTTTTGTGATCATTGCAACCGCATCCGCATGACGGCTGATGGCAAACTCAGGACTTGCCTGTTTTCAGAAAACGAGCACAACCTGAAAGACCTGATCCGAAACGGCGCGACGGATGCCACCATAGCCGAGGCCATCCAGCAAGCAGTTTTGATCAAAGAACCCGGCCACAAAATTAATCTGAAAGATTTCAAACAACCCGACCGCGCCATGCACGCCATCGGCGGTTGAGTGCACCTCATGCAATAAGCCAACCCTCCAGTTTACGCATAGCTTCCGAATAAATTTTTACCCACCAGTTGTAATAATCGACCCTAGCCTTCTTGCCTAGCGGCCGTTTATCGATAGAAATCCTGAAACGTATTTTGAGAACCGGCTGGAGCGCCAGGGAACATCTCCGAACATATGCACCACGTGATCCCTCAACTCTCGAGGAAACTTGATCTCCAGAACCAGAACTTTGGGCAGGTTCGATTTTGAGGTATAGTTTGGGAAAGGTTTTCGTGACTGATCATATATATCTAAATCTGTATCCAGGGTCACGCGAATTTTTTCATCTCTGGAAACAAAATACTTTCTTTTATACCTGTTGATCAGAACCGGCAGGGGATTCATCTCCATCCATTGCCTCCCCTCTGCGGGAAGCTGTCGGCGAATCTCAGAGCAAAGGGTTCGCCAATCACTACCATTTTTCCCCAACTCGCCTTTAACTTTGTAAATCAATTTCCAGTTCAACTGATTTCGTTTGCATTTTATTTCGAGGGAGCCATTTTGCGGTTCCTGCGAGTCACCGTACCAACGGAATCTGACTTTAGATTTAGAAGAAGATCCGTAAATATTTTCGCAATACGAATTATGATTTAAAGAGTCAAAGTATATATTGTTGACCTGCCGGTCTGGGTATTCCATTTCCAGACAGGAGTTATGCTGACGCAACCAGTTCAAAATCCTTTGACATTCTAAAGGCTCTGCAACGAACTTGATTTCATATCGGGGGAGAGAGGAATTCGAAATATTCAAGGTTGGACCACAGAAGTATAAAGTTCTTTAACATTCAGTTCAGCAGAAGGAATTTCTATTCCATCGATAGTAATTTTATTACCTTTTTGCGCAATAGCCCGTTTTTCTGTTGAATGGATTTCAAGCGCGTTTGCCGAAATCTTTGCCGGACCGTATTCTGGCTTTTTAATATAGGCCATAAGGCCTGCCTTTTTTATATCTGTAAATTTCGAATCAGAAATGAACAACTGTGAACCATCTTTACTTGCAACGCCAATCGCGACATTGTTGATGTCCACCTCGCTCGCCTTGAGTTGACTATTTTCTCCCACTGAAAGGGCCTTGTCGGAAATATTTTTAAAAAAGGTTCTGGAAACACTGACCTCTGACCCACTCACATCAATTCCGTCTCCTCCACCCTCCGAACCAATATTTTCAAACACCCCATCTACCACTTCTCCGCTAGAGAAATCCGAGTCGAAAGCGTCCGATGTGGTATTTTTAATTGTCACATTCTTTAATTTGAATTTCGATCGCACAATATTGAGGGCATCTTCTGAGCGATTTCCGGAAAATAAAACATGATCCATTTCTATGTCTGACTCGTAAAAATTAACCCCGCCTGACAAAGACCACTGATCAATTTGGATCCCAGCGGTATTTTCAATTTTCGCGTTAGACCATATCGAAGATTCACCGCTCTTGATGATGGCAATTCCCTGCCATGTCATTTTTTCCTTTCCGGCAAAGTTCCCTTTCAATACGACTGGTTCATCAGAAGTTCCCTCAATATCAACCGGGCCGGTAGCTACGAGTCCCGCTTGAGGTTCAAAGTCTAGAGTTGTTCCCTGGGGAATGATCAGCCGCCTGCCTCCAGGGATCACCAAAGTCTCATTGACCGCCCAATGCCCTTGTTGGACTCTCAAGGAATTTGAATCCGTGTTATGAGTTAAAAATGAATGCCGCTCCAGCGCTTGCTCAATGGTTACCACGGGGAGAGGGTTTTTCCTTAAAGCAGGAAAATAAGGAATAACTTCAACGGTCCACTTTCTTTTTTCGCCCTCAATAAAGGCAGAAACAAAAGTTTTAATATCATGATCGCCTTCAGGTTTCTGGAAATAAACCCTTTTGGCGCGTGGTGCTGTCTTCATGGGAGTACGAGAAAGGGGAAAGGGGTATTTCAGGGAATGTGTGGTTTTTAATGCCACTCGTTTTCCTGTGTTTTGGTCGACCTGCTCGATTTGAGAAACAAATATTTTCTGAGGTAAATGGTTTACTAGTTCAAAATAACTTCCTGTTTCATCTTCAATTAAAAATGCAGTCAGTATTTTCTTATAGTGCTCTTTTGCATTTTTATTTCTCTCTAAACTTTGTGATGCCGCTCGGCCCACACCAAACAGGTTTACACCAGCCAACAGAGGATACTCTTTACGCAGGATGTTAAGATCCCGGGTTTGAATAGAACTCACCCATTTTTCCGTAATTCCTTCTTCTGCCTCGCGTTTAAGTTTTCTTAAAGCGGCTTCATAAAACGGCCTGACTCCCAGATCGGTTTCCAATAAAGATGCAAAAAAAGGGTCGTGAGATGGCTCAACAGATTTTCGTTTAAAATAATGCAAAGAACCATCGTATGCAACCGGCTCCAACCTTGCGGTTATAGGGTTATAGTACAGACGGATGTTATGCCAGCGCATAGGATGCCAAGCTCCCCACACGCTGGAAACAGCCAAAAAACGGCCCATTAACTCAACATCAAACACTTGGGAGCTTGAAAGCGTTCCATGAGCAAACCCTCTGAGTAGGCCTATTGCTGTTTCCAGATGCCCGGACAGCTCCTTGGATTTGCTGATTCTATTTTGCCGGAAAGGTTTGATCAGATTATTCATATAATTGTCAAAGGTGAGACTGCTGTAATTACCCACCTGAAGGGACTCGTCGAATTTTAAAATAACGCCTTCTTTGCGCCCTTGTGACTCCAATAATTCTTTTGAAAAATGTTCCTCGAAAGCCATGACCCCCTTATATTCACCGTTTACTGTAAGATCTACAAAAAAATACCGCGGAGTCAGAACACCTTCCCGCCTGAGAGCTTCAAAATATATAGTTTCCCCTTCAAAGCCTCTATTAGGAGGGTTTTGAAGGGAAAATCGCCTCATTCCCAATAAGTGTTCTTTGCCTTTCATGTGGATTCTGAATGACCACTTATCTCCCGCCCAATGATCCGACAAGTCTCCCTTCAACCTTAATTTAACTTTATGGGTATCATTCTGGTGTCGTATGCTTGCAGGAATATAGGAGTCGGGGCCGGACACAAGCCGACCTAGTAATAAGGCCTTCTCGCGTTCTTGCAAAATTTTTTGATAATGCTTAAATTTAATATCGATATAAAAATGCGGAATTTTTTCACCACTCAGGTTTGATGACATCCAATTATAGGGCGCCATTAGAATCGCCTTAACCGCTTTGCCCAGGCGATGTTTCTCTCTCGGGCCTTTATAATGAATCAAATCAGCTAATACCGCCGCCTCCTTCTTATAAGCATTACGATATATAATTGCAGAAAGTAAAAAGCTCCATATCAGGATGGTGGATATAACGGTAATTAAAAAATACTTAAAGGGGAATTTTACAGGAATGGGTTTAAAAATCGATTTAGGTAAGGATTTGATAATTCCCACCGCTACCTTAATCAAGGAAGATTTTTTATGCCTGTTATCGACGGTTATCACTTCTTTATATACCTGGCATCTGATTCTGGTCGATGAAAGTCACACCTATCCCGGAAAATGATTTTTGCAAATCATCTACCAGTGGGGACAAATCATCAGGATTTTCCACATCGATAAAATAGGTGGCTTCCAAACTCTCTTCCCTCACATCCATTCGGCGAAGGTCAGATACCAGCACGTGATTCCCGAGCACTTGATTAAAGCGGGTCAAAAAACCCTGTGTCTCATCAGGCTTTCCCTTCCAGTCCAGAGATAGGTAAAGATTTTTCTTTTTAGATTCCCTTCTTGTCCATTTAAAAACAGCCATAACTGCCAGAATCAAAGGTCCCGCCACTAATGTTGGCACCAGTTGGTCTGCCCCCAGCCCCAAGCCCATTGCAATAGCAATAAATAGGTACGCCAACTCTTCGGGCTCTTTGATAGGAGTCCTGAAACGGACAATAGAAAGTGCCCCCACTAAACCCAGAGATAAGGCCAGAGAGGATTTAACCACAGTAATAATTAAAATGGTGGTCAACAATATGAAAGGGCAGACCTGGGAAAATTCGTCCCGATTAGAAAGTGTGGAACCAAGAGGATTTAACCACAGTAATAATTAAAATGGTGGTCAACAATATGAAAGGGCAGACCTGGGAAAATTCGTCCCGATTAGAAAGTGTGGAACCAAAGTGTTTAAAATGCCAGCGAAGTAGCAATGACAAAAACACTCCCGCCCCAAGGTTAATTATTAATGCTGTTATCGATAAAGGTGCCTGGGTAAAAAGATTCAGTTTTTGTTCCATCTATCTCTCCAATCGTGATTTCACTAAAATCTTATTTCTAAGAAAGCTTAAGCCAGAAAACATTCCTGCGCACTTCTACATGACTGTTTCTCAATCTTGCTGGCGAAAATTCCGTTCATTTGGTCTACCTTGAAGAATAATGCAGGGCCTCGGGTTAAAACAACAGGCTTTATGTGGAGAGATTGAGAAGTTTATCAACTTTATCGGTGAGTATTTTATAGTCCACGGGTTTCAGAATATAGTCTTTCACTCCGGCTTTCAATGCTACAGCGACTTTAGCTCTTTCATTTTCCGCCGAAACCATTAAAAAGGGTACGCCCTCAAGAAGTTGTTCCTCCTTGGCTTTTTTATAAAACTCTAACCCATCCATATCAGGCATCCGCCAATCTGATATGATCAAATCGACTTTGTTCAAATAAAGTTTATTCAGAGCCTCGCTTCCATTTTCTGCCAATACCATCCTCGAGAAACCCATCTGGTCTAAAAATCTCAAGACAATAGTGCTGGAAGCCTCATCATCTTCAACAACAAGAATTTTAACGGATTTTCGTTTATCAAAAGCCATGGTATTCCATCCAAAAATAACGAACTAAGGCCCTAAACTAACTACTTTTACACTAGGTTGAACCTTAATTAAACCCTAAATATCCAAGGTCCTATAATTTGGCAATTGCTCCTTATTATTCCAAGCCAATGACGGTTTTAGGTTTTTTCGTTTGGAATTATTTTTATCTGGATACAGTGCCGGGTTTATTACGCAGCAAAACCCATTCATTCAGTTTTCTGACTTCGTAGGGCTTTAAAGTGCTGAGAAGGGAATTGGGGTCGGAGTGGTCTTCATCGTTGACCACAAAACAATAGTTTCTTTCTATATAGGCCGCAACATGGGCCTTGAACTGCGGGAATTGGGAAAACATTTCACAAAAAATTTCGGCATGGTATTCTGTCTTGAGATTTTTTGGATCAAACCGGTAAAGTTTGATGTCCAGCTTCTTTTTAAAATCGGCTTTGATTAAAAGGCCCATAATAAAATACTCCCAATTAAGGAACCCTGATTTTACAGGAAATCCGGCAAACCGCCAAAACCAAAGCATCGCTTTTTTAATTTCAATCGGACCTTAATCCTAAGCATCAAATAAGGCCATATTTTATAACAAGTTAAATCCCCTGCTCTCGCAAAAACTGGCAGGAATCAAAACAACTCAAAGTCAAACCCAGATTGAAGCAACTTGTTCAGGGTGATGACCAAGCGCGTTTGGAGATATCATTGATGAAGAAAGAAACTAAAACCAACCCCCTGCTGGAATTTATCGACCGATCTCCTACGCCCTTTCATGCCGTGCAAGAGATGACAGACTATCTTTCAGGCAAAGGTTTTAATGAATTAAATGAAGCGGACAGTTGGGACCTTGTCCCGAATGGTAAATATTTTCTTACCCGCAATGGTTCATCCCTGATCGCGTTTACGGTGGGATCAAAACCCGAGTTTAAAATCATCGGCGCCCATACAGATAGTCCCAATCTCAGGCTAAAACCAAATGCAGGATATACAAAAAGTGGTTACCAGCAACTAGGAGTAGAAGTTTATGGCGGAGTACTTCTTTCTACCTGGACGGATCGGGATTTATCGCTCGCAGGGCGTGTGATTTTAGCTGGAAAGAAAAAGCCCTCTTCTAAACTGATCCGGTTTGATCAACCCTTATTACGCATCCCTCAATTAGCCATCCACCTGAACCGCGACGTCAATAAAAAGGGATTGATTCTCAATGAGCAAAATCATTTGCCGCCTATATTTTCTTTGAAAAAGAAATCCTCTCCCGATGAGATACTTAAAAAAATGGTTGCCAAAGAATTGAAATGCAAGCCAGCCGATATTACAGGGCTGGAGTTATCTTTGTACGACACGCAACCCGGCACCCTTGCGGGCCCTGAAGGAGAATTTATTTTTTCCGGTCGGCTGGATAATCTTGCAAGCTGTCATTCCGCTATGCAGGCGTTGGCAGAATCCACGAAAAAAGATCCGGCAACAAGGGTGATCGCGTTTTACGATCATGAAGAAGTGGGCAGTGAAACCGCGCAAGGAGCAGGGTCTCCTTTCCTCAAAGATGTATTAGAACGAATCGTCTTGAAGGAAGATAGGGAAACCTTTTTCCGAGCTATGGCCAATTCATTCTTTATATCGGCGGATATGGCTCACGCTGTCCATCCCAATTATTCAGAAAAGCATGATGCCCAGCATATGCCGATCATTAATAGTGGACCTGTGATTAAAAGCAACGCCAACCAACGTTATGCTACGGAAGGATTGTCCAGTGCATGGTTTGAGATGTTATGCAAAAAAGCAGGAGTGCCGGTGCAAAAATTTGTAGTGCGGTCTGACCTCGGTTGCGGAAGCACCATCGGCCCGATCACCGCCGCTAATCTCGGAATCCGCACAGTGGATGTGGGGAACCCAATGCTGTCCATGCATTCCATCCGCGAAATGTCAGGAACAAAAGATCATGAATATATGATCCGCGTATTTAAAGAATTTTTCCGGTCAGCGACCGGGTAAGCACCACTAGCCGCCCTTGACAGGGGTGGCCTGCACTCTGCGGATCGTTTCCATTACTTTTGGTTTTACGGTAGCCCAGCGGATTTCCGTTTCTTTAGTAACCATGATTTCGTCAGCCATGATCCAGGCGCTATTCACTCCCTCTATTGCCATCAAGGCTTCAGCTATCGGGTGAAACTTGGAAACGCCGGGCTCAGAAAAAGGAATGCTCTTGCCATATGGCAATAAAGCCTTATCTACCTTGAACGTGATGGTGTGTTCACTGCGTGTCGGTATAACGGTAATAGTCATAACATCCTCTGAAAAAAATAATCCCGCTTATTGGATCAATGAATGGCCGAATTTATTCCGGGCCTCTTCTAGAATTTTTTGTGTCGCCTCTGCGGCCTCATCAAGATTTTCCTCTTTAAACAATTGCACAGCTCGGGACAGATTGAGAATCACCACCTTCTTAAAAGGAGGTCCCTTCTTATAATTGTAATAGGCCCAACCCAGGTTTCCATGGGCCTGCGCGTCGCCTTGTTTACGGTGAACCACAATATTAAGTTGCCCAATGGCATCGGCCCATCGTCTCTGGCGATTGTAGACATTGCCCAAAGTAACCCGCATGTCCATATTCTCGGGCTCCAATTCCACAGCCTTTTCAAGCGATTTTACCGCCTGATCCAACTGATCCAAATTCTTGTAGGCTATTCCCAGATTATAGTGCGCCACGGGCGACAATGCATTAGCGGTGATGGATTTCTGATAGGCTTTTACTGCCTCTTCAAATTTCTTCTCCGAACTGAACCGGTTGCCCTCCTCAAACCATTGTTCAGGCGATAACCCCCAAACCGTGGGAACTTGGAATCCGAACGAAAATAGAACTAGAAAAACCGCAATCCTCATATCCCCTCTTCCTCAAACTTATATAAGAAACGAAATTTTACCCCGATCAAAATAAAATAGCAACCAACCCCCTGGCGGGGGAGGCAATAGGGCGGTGACGCTGATACCCCTGCGGGGCATGAAGTCTAATGTAGGGGATATAACATACGACCGCCAAAAACGTGGTGCAATGTTTATCCCCCCCTATTTGCGGGATTGAAGAAATAATGGGATGAATTCATACTGCTGATAGCTTGAGCAACAAACACTTTTATCTTCCCCTGAAATAATAGGTACGAAGAAAGGCTAAGATATGTCAGAAAACATACTTAATATGTTTTGCAGCAAATGTAACCATAAATTTGCAATCAATCTTCCTAAATGCCCGGATTGCGGAGAACCCGTAACAGAAGAAAAAAAAGAGACCCTCATTCACTGGGCATCCTTTGGAATCCTAATTGGGATTGGCGCCTTAGTTTTGGCTGTTTTCACGAGTTTTCCAGATAGCCCGGTACACCGCATTTATCAGATCATTCTATTTGTAATGGGACCCATTTTTATTTTTTCCGGGTTCCGTCAATTTATATCCTCCAGAGGAAAAATTTTACAGCGGGGACTCGGTTCTTCCTTATGCTTAACCGGACTTGGTCTAATCATTTTTTTTGCTTGGATGGCGGATGCTTATTTTCTGAGTATGACATGGCATAAAGAGGGATTCATGATGTTACCAGGGATCGTTTTGATAGGAATTGGGCTTTGGCAATTTGCGATATCAGGAAAGAAACCACAGGATCAAAGCACGGCAAAACTGCAAGAATCCACATTGTTGAATGCTGAATAACCTAAACCTGAAGGTAAGAGCTGATTTGGCGTGAGTACCCCTTCGGGGCATGAATTTTAAGGAAGAGGGCATCACATACCCTTTCAGGGAACGTGTGGTATCCCCAACCATAAAATTCATGCCCTGCAAGGGTAGAACGGGTAAGAATTTAGGAAGAATATAATGAGGCCGGAGTTGATCTGAAACTTTCAGCTCGGTTTTTTACATAGCCAGTTGAACGTTGCAGAGGAGTTTATGCAAAAACCTCATCAATTGTATTTAAGAGCTTAGGAACATCAATGGGCTTGGTTATGTAATCTTTGAATCCGATATCCAGAGCCTTCTTGATATCACTCTCCATTGCCTGTGCACTCACAGCGATAACAGGGATAGCACATGTTTCCTGAAATTTTTGAAGTTCTCTAAAAGCGGCAGTGCCATCCATATCTGGCAACTGCATATCCATAAGAATTAAATCGGGTCGATGAGTTCTCGCAAGCTCTATTCCTTCTCGGGGGTGCATGGCGGGTAAAAATTTTATTTGAGCCCTGGTTTCGAGTATTTTCTCGATCAGGATCAAGTTTTTCCGGTTGTCCTCAATATAAAGTATGGTATGGCTTTTGGATTGAATATCTATTTTTAAAGTGGCTGAACCCGAGTCAGGGGTGGTCATATTTACAGGTTCTCTTTTCCCCACAGGCAGTACAATTTTAAAACTACATCCTTTTCCAAGCTCACATTCAGCAGATAACGACCCGCCCATCAGCTCTGCCAGACTTTTGCTGATGCTGAGACCAATACCTGTGCCATGAACCTCCCCATACTCTTGTCCAAGACGTTCAAAGGGCTCAAATAGCTTCTCAATGTTTTTATTGGATACGCCAAGGCCATTATCTGAAACGCTGATCCATATTTTGTCCTTGCTTAACACTCCCCCATCCACTGCAATTGACCCGTCTTCTTTATTGTATTTAATGCCGTTGCTTAAAAGGTTGAGCATGATTTGGGCGAAAGACTTGTGGTCTGCTTCAACAAAATGATCATCTTGCTGAGAAAGATGATTCACAATCTCAACTTTATTTTCTTTGGCTAAAGGTTGTATTTGGGCGATAAGCTCTTTAATTATCAAACTGGCGTTCAGGTTTTCCTCAGTTAGGGAGAATTGACCTGATTCAATTTTGCTTAAATCCAATACCTCATCAACAAGCTCCAATAGATGACTTCCTGCTTGATATATATGATCGATGTTGCTTTTCCGTTTTTCGATGTTCTGGTTAGGGTTCATCATCATTAATTGGCTGAAGCCTAGGATAGCGTTTAAAGGTGTGCGTAGTTCATGGCTCATTCTTGATAAAAATTCAGATTTGGCTTGGTTGGCTTTCTCTGCCTCTTCTTTGGCACTTCGCAGGTTCTGTTCCATTTTCCTGCGGATGGAAAAATGGCTCCTAACTATCAAGAAGGTAATGAACCAAAGGATAGAAATAACAAAACAACTGCTTAGAAAAAATTGGAATATTTTTTGATCCTGACTCTTGATTTCTTTTTCTATATTAGACTTAGCACTATCTAATAATTTCTTGATGCCATCCGCATAATTATTTTTATGCATCAGATACGATTCACCGAATAAAATTGTTTTTGCTAAATCCGACTGACCTTTATGTATAGCCAAAAAAGCTTGGGTTTCCATTGTCATCAGTTTTTTATTGGAGCCTTCCGTTTGCTCTATAAAGAGCTGTATAACCAGACTTGAGGACAAGGATTTAACTTGATTTATAGTCTCAATTAATACTGGTTCGTTTCGTTTGTAACGGTCTTCCCAAGTTAAATCGCCTGTTGTAGCAGCAAGTCGAGCTGACATTGTTAATACTTCATCTAAGTAAATTATTTTCTCTCCCAATCGCCCAACCAACCCTTTTAGTTCTAATAGAGTTTTATCTTGTTCATGATTTTCTAATCCAGTTTTCAGAAAAGAAAATGTCAGGGCAATGGTAATTATAAAAGATGAAATTAAAAATGTTTTTGGGATTGTTATAGGCGCTTGTGGTTTACTCATAATTATCCGAGACTTCCCATATGAACATTAAATTTTAAAGGTACCCAACTTAATATCAGCAAGAAAGATACCGTAAACCTAGAAAACGAAGACCCTTCAAATCGAATAGAGTGGCGAAGCTTGGTAACTAGTTGACTTAAAAATTTTTAACCTCTAATCCCATAAAAAAAAGAAGATGTTTCTGAGTTTTGGGTGGCTATGGAGGGGTGAAAATTTGTAAAGATTGGTTTACGGGGAAGGTCATTCAATACAAAGATTATTGTCATACCATCCGGGAAGAAACTTAATTTTTCCTATTAACTTGTACTTTGAAAGCCTCGCCGAAGATCCATTTCAAATAATCAAGGGGTCATACCCCTTCGGGGCTCGATCCTTCGACAAGCTCAGGATGACAGGTGATGGGAATATCACATGTCTCAGGATGACAAGGCAAAACCAAATCCCCCTAACCCCCTTCGCGGAAGGGGGAATCATTGAAACAACCCCTACCTGGATCGCCGCACTCCTTTTAGTCGTTCGCGATGACGGTCAGGGGAAGGGATAGTGCCTGTTGGCCCTACGCCTTGTTGTTCGCTGGCCCTACGCCGAGTAGAGCCAGTAGCGGTCGGATTTTTTTTCTACGGTAAGGGAGCACCCTAATGCGTGGGAGAGGGTTTTAGAGTTCAGCATTTCATCCTTCTTCCCTTGCGCTACTATTTTCCCGTCTTTCAGGAAAAGCACATGGGTGATGCAAGGCATGATTTCTTCTATCCGGTGCGTCACATAGATCATGCTGGTGCGTGATAGTTTTTCCAGCGTATTCAGGAAGCGTTCGCGGGTGGGAATATCCAATCCGGCGCAGGGTTCATCGAGAACCAGCAGTTTGGTACGGTGAACCAGTGCGCGCGCCAATAAAACTCTGCGGGCCTCCCCATAAGACATTTGCCGGAATGAGGTATTACCGAGGTACTCAATCCCTAAATGGGCCATGGCGGTGAGCGCGGATTCTTTTTGCTTCGGTGTGACTTGTTCGTGCAGCCCTATGGATGAGAAAAACCCTGAGGCCACCACCTCCCAACCGAGTGCGGGGCGGTCATAAGTGTTCTGGTATTCCGCCGATACGTAACCGAGCTTTTCACGGACTTCCAGCAGAGGAGCATGTTCCGATTTGCCAAACCAATGAACCTGACCTCCATATATCGGGATGAGTTCTCCGAAGATCAGTTTCATTAACGTGGTTTTTCCCGAACCGTTATTGCCCACCACAGCCCAGTTTTCACCTTCGTTAATGGTCCAGCTTAATGACTTGATGGCCAGGTTGCCGCCCACATAAACATCGGCATTTTTGATCTGGACCAGAAAACTCCCCATTAAAGAGACCTCTTTATTGAATGGCTATCTTTTTTTCTTCGGCAGGAGCGGATTTGTCGACCGCCCCACCCAGCAATTCTACCACCGGCTCATCACCATAGTGTTGGATGATATTGAGGGCCGCATAGTCTTGCTTCACCCTGAAAATTCTTTTTATAGGGATCTCAAGCAGATGGGAGAGAATGACCCGGTTTACTCCCCCGTGGCAGACCATGGCAATCTGTTCATTGCTATGGCGTGCAATGATCTCTTCAAACTTGGGCACAACCCTTTCCTGCAATTGCTGAAACGTTTCCCCTCCATCCACCTGGAATTTTTCAATATTCTTCATGCGTTCTTCCAGTTGATCAGGGTATCTCTTTTCTACCTCGGCGACACTCAGGCCTTCCCAATCGCCAAAACAAAGCTCTCTCAATTCTGGATAAGCAACAGGTTCAAGCTGGTGCGGTTCTCCCAATAATTGTGCGCTGGTTCGGGTTCTTGTAAGGTCGCTGGAATAAATGGCTTTGAAAGGTTCATCCTTTAAGACTTGAGCCCAATCCCTGAACTGGTTTTCTCCATTTTCAGAGAGCCCAATATCAAAGTGACCATTGAAGCACACTTCTTTTGAATTTGCGGTTTCGCCGTGACGGAACAGGTAGACCCGGCAGGAGGGTTTATCATTCATGATTTGAGTTTAGTGGAAGCTATTTAAGAGAGGGTAAAACAGGAAAAAAAAAATGGCAAGCCCGCAGGGCTTGCCATTTCTTAATTCGATAAACCAGACTTAGTGACCTGAACCGCCGCCACTGCCTGAACTCCAAAGATAGAAGAAATCCAGTCCTTGAACTTTCATCAGACCAATATTGATCAGAAAGTAATAGCCCGCCATACAAACCAAGGCAATGATGAACCAGATAATGGATTTTGGAGTGATAAACTTTTTTTGTTCGTCAGCCGCAAAGTCATTCATATTTCCTTAAACTCCCACATAAAAAATTAATGATTGGCTCTCTTCCCAATCGATTACCGCCAAACGGACGCAAACCAATAGAAAAACCACAAAGAGAAAATAACGGTTCCGACATAAATCAGGGGCCCTGCCTTTTCCTTAATCTTTTCTAAATCCATTGTCTGCTCCGGAAAAATTAAATTAATTCTATATTCAAAAAGTTTATTCTTGACAGTTTCAAAATCTGGATGATAGTGTATATCTCTTTTATTTCAAAGAAAAAAATACACTTTTTGAGGATTTTTTATGGCCAGCAAAGACGGAAAAATTTTTGACACCATCGTTTACATTGGCCTTGGGGTCAATGGACTGACCGCCTTATACCTCCTACTCATGTACTTTGAGGTCATCTAATAATTCCGCAAAATTTAGCAGGTAAATCAAGGGGTGTCAAGGCTAAAACCCCTATATTTTAAAGATTTCCCCCGTTTCAGCTATCTTTCCTCCCCCAGTCGTTTCCCTTTGCCAGATTTAACCCATAACTAAAGATTTTGTCGGGTAGAAGACATAGAGCATGAGGTAGGTTGCAGTGCTGGTCACCAGGATCAGGGCGTAAATTACCATGGTCGTGCGCCCCAGGACCCGATGGCGTTTTGCCCCATCTGGAAGCATTTTTTCGATCAATTTCTCTAAACTCGCCACTAAAGCGACGGTCGCAAAAATCAACGCATACGCCACGCTGGCTCCAAATGGGTTTTCACGGAACACTAAAAGCAGAATCTGGACAAATGCCCAACAGCCTAAAATCGTCAACATTACGATTTTGAATCTTCTAGGACTGACCTTTAACTCTCCTGTTCTCAGGTGATAGTCTCCCCCCACTTTTTCGCTGGCTCGGAATCCTTGCGAGAGCATATAAAAGGCAAGAATCATCCCGAAAACAACCAAGCTGAGATGGGTGGTCAATACCGGAACAAAAACATTATCGTAAACATCGTCCGGGCCGCCAAAACCTTCACGACCTTCAAAGGAAAGCACGCCTAACTGCCGAGCGTAATAGTAAGCACAGAAATAAACGATCATCGCGACCATGGAAACCAGAATCAAATTATGATGCCGGGTTCCCTGGGCTTTTTTAGCCATTCCCCAGGATACGAGAAAAAGGACGGTAAAAACGAGTGCCAGCAGGTAGCTGACATCTGCCCCTATCGTTCCCGATGAGGCCAGGAAACCAGGTTCTGCGAGAAGAGTTTTCATCGGTAATCTTTATTACTTAAGGGAAGGAAAAACTATTCAGTCAAACAGGGAAAGTACGAATTACTTTCCCTCCTTGCCCATCAACCACGTACCGCCATAAAACTCGGAAGCCCCTACCAACGACCAGACCAATAAAGGTTCCATACTCATCTGGGTAAAGAACATAAACACCACAGCCGAGATGGTGGCCAAGCCTATTACCTGCAATGTCCGGCCAATATAATACGTTATGGAACCCAAAAGAATTTAGCCTTTCAGAGAGGCTTTTATCTGTTTATTAGCATCCATTAATTTGATCAGGCTATCTCTTCCAAACTGATGCATGGAGTCGCGTACGTTCGCCAACACAATACTTCCCGCCTTTGTGAAAGCACTGGGGGAATCTGTTATGGAAGAATCGGCTTTGCCACTCATAACTTTTTCATGCTGTTTTTCCACTTCTTTATTATTAAACAAATCATCCAGGGGACATTGGTATTGAAGCTTTACATAATCCCTTTTCTTTTCGGTATCTTTTCTTGAGTCCCAGACTATATTTTCCATTTCAACCGACACAGGTTTATTTTTTCCTTTCTCCAGAACTTTTTTGATTTGCTGGAAATAGGATTGCATCTCCTTTGGGGTTTTGATTTCATCTTCCGGGATTTTTGAACTGATCTCAAATTCTATAGCGTTATCCTTCAGGACAGGACGGCTGATTTCGTAGGTAACATTATCATCGTTAAATCTACGTCCTTTTTTTGCAGAATATTTTGACTGCATTTCTTCAACCAATGCGGAAAGTCCTTCAGTTGCATATTGATTGAACAATAAACCTTTTAAAGTCGGCATACATTTTTCTCCAAATCCAAATTATGATCAAAATTAATTACGGCTACAGATATCTCCTACTTTCATAGAATTGAGAGCTGAAGCTTGTTTTTATCAGAAAAGAGCGGTCTTGGGAACCTAAACAATTTATTTTCTAGATATCAAAATGAGGTCGCAGGCTCCAGTGGGGGCGAAGATGCTTCCTACGAAGTTGTACTAATTCCACCTGTTCTCAAAAAGCTATTGGACCCTGTGTCTTGATACACATAGCGCATTTTTATACACCCTGCTTCCTTGTTAGCGCAATAGAAGCTCAAAAACTGGAACTTGGCAAATTTGCCGTCTGCTGTCCGTACCGCATAAATATTCTTCTTGGCGGTAAGCTTATGGGTCAGATAATTATAATTGTACCATTTTACCATGACAGGGTTTTCCACTTCGGTTTTTGCGGCAATATCCTGGATATAATCATCCATAGGAACTTCTTCCACCTCGTCAAATTCTACAACACCCAAGTTGATGAGGCCCGCTTTCCCCAATTTGCTGGAAGCACCGCCGTTAGATATCACTTTACCCCTTCTAAAGGCCAGATCCCATTCCAGAGATGAGGAGTCCAGAATGCGGACGGGTTTACCGCTGGAAAAGTCAAAATACACAAATTCTTTCTCTGAAGAAGCGTTTATCGTGGTTACCAGGGTTGACATTAAGTTGGCAGGTGACTTGAGTGCAGGCTTAGCTTGTTCACTCGATTTTTCGGCTATTTGCCCTTCTTCTGGAAGGTTAACACTGGGAGAATTGAGAAAATTGTCCAAATCCACCAGTTTTCCCGGCAACCAGAAAATACCCACTAAAAGCAACGAAACGCAAAGGTTGAGCAAAAAGAGATTGCGCCAAAGCTTCCTCTTTTTCTCCCTTTGCGGGCCCGGTTCCGGATAAGCAGCTCCATTAAAAGGTTCACTCATAATTTAAGACATTTATTAATGATTTTAGGATCAATCCCGGTTTCTGAATTCTTTTAATACATGTTTCATGGCAGAGCGGGTGAAGTCCTTTTTATTCATCCAGCGACCTTTATGGTCGTTAAAATGCTGAATACCCGGTCTTTGACGCCCAACAAAACGAGCCCCCCAAATCACTTCCTGAGTCTTGGGGTCCATTAAAAAAGCCGTAAATTCCAGGCCACTGGAAATACTTTTCTGAATTTTTCCATACCGGTCTACGTATCTATCCGTAAACTTTGTCACAGCTCCAATCATAACAGCGTCAACCTTATCACCGGTAACCACCAGCGTTTCGCCTCCGCTATCTTGGTTCGCTGAGTCTTGATCTGGCATTGAACCGGGAGATTTAACAATTTTAAACCGCACATCATCCATCAATTGCGGAGGGATAATATTGGAATAGTTTTTGTTGGTTCTCAATTCCTGGTAAGCCTGCCTCGATACAATGTCACCGGCAGACTTATCTTCAAAAGGTGCGAAAGTCTTGTTTTCAAAGCCTAAAACCCCGATTCGTTGAAGATGTTTAAACCGATCGGCGTTGAACACCTTGCTTTGCACCTGATTTACGGGTTCGATTCTTAATAACTGAATATAAATATCGCGCTTGACATGAGTCGGCAACGGGTGCGGCTCGTTGATTCCATCTGTCAAGTTAGGAAACAGGTCCTGGTTCAATGGAGGTGTCCCCTCCCATTTAGGAAATACCCCGGGGTGGTTTCCCGCCTGATTCCTGTCAAACTTATCCTCTACAGGAACCGATAATGCTGAAACCGGGAATAAAGTCCCCAATATCACCAAAACGGTCAATATCCGAATTTGAACCATCATTTTTTTTAGCAAGGTCAAAAATCTCCAAAATCAGATTAGAATCTGAGGATAACCCATCGTTATTATAATTATATAGTACCAAAGCTACGAATAAAATAGCAATTCACGAATAAAAACAATAATCTAACAATTCCTCAACCGGTCACCAGCCGTGGGGACCCATGGACATTGTATCCTCCCAAAACTTTTATCCTTATTGGGCATAAAAGTTAACGAAGGGGTACATCACTTTCTACCCCCTGCGGGGCACGAACTTTAAGAACAAATATCACGTCTAGTGGGCTGATTAAATACCTCTTTACTCGCTGGACCTCAGGGTTACACCGATTATGGATCAACATATCAACCATGCTTTTGAATGGACCCCCCCTCATCTTCAGCCCAGGGTCCTTATTTTTCTCATATTTATAGCATTGATTTTCTTTGCTTTGCGCGCCTGGCCCAAGCTGAGTCTTTTGCTAAAAGCTGAGAAGGATAACCGTATTGACCAACCCGTAAGAAGAATTTTTACCACCCTGCGGATCGCATTTGCACAAACCAAGCTCCTTCAAGAACCTAAATCTGGCTGGATGCATGCTCTGATATTCTGGGGGTTCCTGATCCTCCTTATTCGTGCGGGCGAATTTTTTATTGTCGGATTGTTCCCCAATATTAATTCTCACTTTTCTGCCACCGCCCCATTTATCCTGCCTTATTTTTGGATCAAGGATGGTGCGATCTTTATAGTCACTCTAGGAGTTCTTTATGCTCTTTACCGCAGATTAGTGATTAAACCCGACCGGCTCACGCTATCCGGCGAGGGTTTATTAATTCTCGGCCTGATACTCGTTATTATGGTAAGTGATGTTTTTTTCGATGCGGCCTTTCTGGCTCTCCATTCAGGTATGGAAGGATCGGGTCCCCTTTCAACACTTTTGGTTCCTCTGGTCACCCTATTGAACAAAGAATTGATCGGGCACCTTCACAGCCTCTCTTACTGGGCTCATGTGTGCGCCATTCTTTTTTTTCTGACGCTCCTGCCGCGTAGCAAACACTTTCATATACTGACATCCATCCCGAATGTTTTCTTCTCTAACTTGAACCCCGGAAGCAGTCTGCACCGGATCGACTTTGAAAACGAAGAAACTTTTGGCATTACAAAAATTGAAAATTTCACTTGGAAACAAATGCTGGATCTGCATACCTGCACCCAGTGCGGTCGGTGCGACCGTGTCTGCCCAGCGCTAGCGACCGGCAAACCTCTTTCGCCGCAACAACTCACGGTTGATTTGAGAAACCATCTTAATGAGCCTTCCGATATCGCTCTTCTAGGTGGTGTGATTGAGGACGAAACGCTCTGGGCCTGTACCACTTGTGGAGCCTGCGAATCCGCCTGCCCCGTGATGATCGAATACGTTGATAAAGTGATCGATCTCCGGCGCGGATTGGTACTGAGTGAAGACCGCTACCCGAAAGAGTTTGAACCTGCTTTCAAATCGCTGGAAACCCAGTCCAATCCCTGGGGGTTCCCCAAAAATTCACGATCAGACTGGGCCACGAAAGATTTGGATGTACCCATCTGGGATAAGGCCAACCCCACCGAATATTTGTATTTTGTCGGGTGTAACGGGTCTTACGATACGCGCGGCAAAAAAATTTCTATAGCAGTGGTAGAGGCTCTGAAGCAGGCCGGGGTCAGTTTCTCCATACTCGGAAATGATGAAGGTTGTACGGGTGACCCGGCGCGGAGGGCAGGGAACGAATACCTGTTCGACATGTTAGCCAACAAAAATGTAGAAACCTTTCAGCAAAAAGGCGTGCAGAAAGTCATCACCCACTGCCCACATTGCCTCAACTCTCTGAAAAACGAATATCCCGAATTTGGTGCCCATCTGGAAGTGATCCACCATTCTGAAATACTGGAAATGTTGATCGCAGATGGGAAAATATCACTTGGAGATAAAACCGATGCCAATGTTGTGGTGCACGACTCCTGCTATCTGGGTCGACATAACGGGGTCTACGATGCCCCTCGCAAAGTATTGGAAGCGCAGAATGTTCATGAAGTGGAACAAAGCCGGGAAAAGGGAACCTGTTGCGGAGCCGGAGGAGCTCGGTTCCTACTTGAAGAAAATACCGGCGCACGCATGAGCCACCACCGACTTGATGAATTGATGGTCACCAACCCCGATACCATCGCCGTATCCTGCCCCTATTGCGTGCTCATGCTGGAAGATGCGGTGAAAGCCAAAGGCCTCAAAGTAGAGGTCAAGGACATTGGAGAAATGATAGGAAAGGAAAGAAAAGTTAATTAATATACCAAGGGAATCAAACGATAACGCACTCTTTCACAATACGCCTGATAAGCCTTCTCTCCAGAAAGGATCTTTTCCTCAATATTTAGCCGGATGACATATATCCCAAAAGCCAAACCTATAATCAGACCATTCCACCAAGAGGGTAAAAATGCCAAGACCCCCAACTCCATAATAATGTAACTGCAATAAATAGGATGCCTTATTATCCGATAAGGACCTGTAACACGTATCTCCCTTACTGCGGGAAGAATACTAAAGCTTTTGCCCAACCAAACAACACTGGGCAACCACAAAACAATTCCACTAGAAAATAAAACGGAACCCCAAATTTCTCCCAAACGATTCCCTTCTACGTCCATATCAAATAAAAGAAAATACGTTTTAGAAAGCAAACAAATTAAAAGAACATGGAAATCCGCTATAAAAATTTTGGCCCAAGGGCGGCCCAGCATGAGAAAGCTCAAAAAAAGGCAACCCCCTCCTAAAACCCAGCCTAACCAATTGAAGTCAAGAATTGGGGCAGTTATATGTTGGAAAAATAGATAAATAAAAAAGGCGCTACAAGTGATTTTACATATCCAATGAAAGATGACTTTGGAATGGGGCGCATATAACCATTCCTTCATTTCTACCTCCCCTTTAACGATTTCAGCCACCTTGGCAGAAAAGATCTCTCCGGTGGAGTATTTGACCGGTATGTGCTTAGATCTGAAAACCTATCATAACCTCTATTTACTCTTGGAAAATGATTCCCCGAGCCCACATAGGGGTTGTAACTATTATTTTTCTCGCTGAGTCTTGCTATCAGCATACCTGTCAACTCAGGATGTTCTGTGATAAATTTCACAAGTTCCGGGAAGTCACTCAATCGTTTCAAACCCAAATAATTAAACGGCCTCTTGATTTCAATTAAATCTTTAAGCCGATCACCTTTTCCTAATTCTTTAAGAATAGAACTATATGCTTCAATAGTTGCCCGCATTTCCCTAGTTTTAAAAGGATCCACCCCTAAACTTGCATAGAGGCTATCTATAGTAGCCTTTGAATTTACTTTTTCCATTAATTCATGGTGAAGCTTGTCATTAAAAAGACCTTTCTCCTCAATGATATCTAGAAATTCAATTATCGAATTTGAGTCATTCATAATTTCGTTAAATAATTCACCAACCCGTGCGTTGGTTTTTCTTAATTGCATCACCTGTTGATATAAAATCGTTTTTCTTTTTTGCAGCTCAAACCTATCATCCCATAATCTACGCCCTGAGTTTTCCTTTACCTTCGCCTTTTCCTTTCCAGAGCCAGGCAATCTCCTTCTCTTTAAGGTTCTTCGGACAGGCCTCCTTTTCGAAACAGTATTTTTTTCAGGTGATTGCATTATCTTTTCTTCAGCCATAACCAACAAATCAAGATCTGCTGAAATTGTTTTTTTGCCATAATCCCTGGCTACAGAAGCCAGCTCATTTCCAAACGCATATTTTTTTTCAAATTCTGCTAAATTCCCAAGAATTTGCTTTGCTCCTAACCCTTGTTCTTTGCCAAATAATTCTCTGGAATAATTTTTCATCGATACAATTTTTTCTTTAGAGCCCGATTTCGTCTCAATATCAGCTAAAATTTTTTGTTTTAAACCTTCTAATTTTCTGGAGTCTGCCAAACCAAGTTCAACCTTTTGAATGATATTCTCTTTCCAGTTATGCTGAAAATCACTCCTGAGGTCGGAAAGAACCCGGAAATAGGTTGATGGGGTTTCATACAAATTAATATTAATTTCATTTATCAAAGACCTAAACTGGTTTTGTTGCCTTTTAAATTTATCTGAAATGGTTTGGAGCAGGGTACTGCCGGCAATAAACTCATTTATGGGTTTCAAGGGCAGTGACTTGGGTTTTTCTTTAAAACCCCTGAGCGATTCCTCTACATATTTTCCTGCCTCCCCACTAATAAAATCATTAATGGGGGAAACAAATGATTTGCCAAAGAACATTCCCACAATTTCAGATATAGGGCCAAACCCTTCGCCCATCACTATCAGAGGGTCAAGATTTTTAGAAAATAATGTGTTGCTTACTGCCACATCCAAGAGCTTGCCAGAAACAGTTTTTGCCATCTCACTGATAAATGATTTTGGCGGAGACCGGCTCGATTTCAATTCGTTTTCAAAATTCTTTATTGCCTCCTTTTGCTTCTCATTAAAATCCCTTTTTACTCGATTGAGATCATTAAGGGAAATACCAGCCTTTAGCGCATCGACAACTTTAAGTTCTGGTAAGGGGGTTTCTGCTGGTTTTTTTTCCGAAGAAACACGCTTAGCGGCTTCTCTTTGTTCTTCGATTATTTTCGTGATTTTTGCCAGGTCATTATTCCAAACAGAATTGATGCGTACAAACCTGTCGATATTTTTCTTAAAACCCGGGGGAGGATCAGGAGGAGGATCCGTTGGAAATTCTTGAGGATTGCCTTTGTATTTCTCGTTATATCGTGGTCTATTTATTACAAACGAAACAGTATCGATTTCATCAAACAATTCTTCCAGAGGCTGGTCTTCTATAATCTTTTTAACAGTTGCTAGGCTAATATGATCTTGCACTATTCCCTGATAGCTAGCTAAGGCCCTCACCACTTCATCAGCTTTATCCTTAATTCGGGCTCGTGCCCCATTCGCATAGCTATAAAAACCATTCCCTAAAAAGGTAAAACAACAAAAGAGTGTAATGAGAATATATATACGCCCTATTAACTTTGAATATCCTTGAAACGCTCGGGTCAACTTAAGAGCAGAAATAATTGGGCTGCAACACCCAATAAAAATCAAACCAATGAGGATGCCTAATTGGGTCAGCGCCTCCAGTTTAAAAAATTCAAAAAATTCCTGAAAGGCTATGAGTTGATTTTCAAAACTGCTTATAAATTCCAGGGGTTTTTGATTAAAGTTGCTGGAAGTAAATGATAGTTGAAATTGAAGGAATGAAAATACCCCTGAAGCAATAAATAGCGGGACAAAAAACTCCGCTGAACCTCTAAAAATTTTATACCCTAGTGAACTCCTATTTTCCACGACTCTTGAAACTAAAAATATTTCAAGGCACCAAATTCCGGATAAGAATAAAAGCCAATAAATCATTTTCACAATCCCCAAAAGCTGGACCTGTAAAAAAAATACTCTTATTTGATATTGGGATATTTTATCAGGAAATTTCAGGCCTGCAACACCCTCTAAAACTGCTTATTAAACAAGGGTTTTATCTAGAAGCCGAAAATCATGTTTATCTCGTTTTCGTTAAATCACTCAACTTGAATTTGGTCAAATTGCCTGAAAAGCATTATTTAACCGTACCAGAGTTTGTTCTCGGCCCAGAAGCAGGATGACATCATAAATGCCGGGGCTCACTGTAGTACCGGTGAGAGCTACCCGTACCGGTTGTGCCAGCTTGCCGAGCTTGGTGCCCTCTTCTTCCACGATTTTCTTGAACAAAGTTTCAATCTCTTCCGCAGAAAAGTTCTCCATTGGGGAAAGTCCGGCAATTACTTTTTCCAGCAGAGGTCTGGCATTAGCAGTCAGAAACTTGGTTTTGGCTTTTTCATCAAATTCCACTTCTTTATTAAAATAGAATTTCGATTTTTCTGCCATCTCAACGAGAGTCTTGGCCCTTTCATTCAAAGAAGGAATCACTTTCGCAATCTCGCTCGCATCCAACCCATGTCCACTCTGTAACACACCTGTGCTAACCAGCACCGGCTCCAATTGTCGAGCCAGTTCTTCTGGAGGAGTAGTCTTAATATAATGTTCATTCAACCAGGATAGCTTGTCCGGATCGAATACCGCCGCTGACGTATTAACTGAATCGAAGGAAAAGTGTTGAATCATCTCTTCCCGCGAAAAAATCTCCTGATCTCCATGTGACCACCCCAACCGGGCCAGATAGTTAATCATGGCAGCAGGCAGATAGCCCATTTCGCGATAAGCCAATGCCGAGGTTGCCCCATGGCGCTTACTGAGACGGGCTTTATCCTGACCCAGAATCATGGAAATATGCGCAAACTTGGGTCGGGTAAAGTTTAACGCGTCATACAACAAACATTGTCGCGGTGTATTGGATAGGTGATCATCCCCCCGCACTACATGGGTGATACCCATGTCGGCATCATCGACCACTACCACAAAATTATATGTGGGAGAACCATCGGTTCTCTGTAGAATCAAGTCGTCCAGTTCTTCAATGTCAAACACCACCTTGCCTCGCAGAAGGTCATCAACCACTACAGAGCCCTCAAGAGGTGCTTTGAATCGAATCACTGATGGACTTCCTTCCAGTTGATCGGTTCGCTCTCTACACGTTCCATCATATTTAGGTTTGAGTCCTTTTTTCTGAGCCTCATTGCGTTTGCGATCCAACTCTTCCGGCGTGCAATAACATCTATAGGCTTTACCTTCCTTAAAAAGTTGGTCCACCTTTTGCGTATAAATTTCCTGCCGCTCAGTTTGCCGGTAAGGGCCTTCGTCCCAATCTAACCCCAGCCACTTCATGGACTCCAGAATTTCAGTGATTGATTCCTCTGTGGAACGTTCATGGTCAGTATCTTCAATACGTAACACGAATTGTCCGCCATGATGACGGGCGAACAACCAGTTGAACAGGGCGGTCCTCACCCCGCCAATATGTAAAAACCCAGTAGGGCTGGGCGCAAAACGGACTTTGACAGGATCACTCATTTCTACTCTCTAAAAAAACTGCATTATTTATGGATTCGCTAAACGGCTAAGGGTAACAAATTAGATAGGAAAACTTAAGCGTAATAATTGAGGAGGGTAAGATGAGTCGCTAAAACAAAGATGCCATCGAAACCAAAATTATGCAATCTCGACACAAAAAAAAACAGCCAACCAGGGAGTGGTCGGCTGTTCTTCAGGGCAAGGGCTCAACTCGCTGATGAAGCCCTTACTAAAAATCTAATCTTAGTTACAGGTAACGGTAACTGGGATAGCACCGGTGTTGGTGATTTTCACCAATCCGCCGATATCTCCAATGGAGTCCCCACGAGTGAAAGCAGGCTGAGAAACCAGCGTTACTTTACCAGCACCCATGCCGCCTCTTTGAGGGAGACCAGTTCGTCCACCATCTGTACCATTCAGGCTGTCGTTATTATCATTCGGTCCCAAAGCAATAGGAACAGTGGTGAAATTGGAAGATTTCCAAATACTCAAGTTTGCACTACCGCGATCATTGCCGGTGTAACCAAATTTGTCGTTAGTCATGTGAGCTACTTTGTCGGCTTCCAGCGTAATGCTTTTAGCGTCGTTACACTTAGCCATTTGACCGTTGCTGATCTTTGCCGCATGAGCGGAAAAAGCAAGGCCTGCAACAAATAGTACCGTTAAAGCGAAAACTTTTTTCATAATTTCTCTCCTTGTGGGTTTTATAAATGATCACTCATTCAGCAGTGCTAATAGATATGCTTAGTAATTATTGGGGAGTGTAATGAAACATAGATATTTTGGGTATCAGCTGAACGCTATTTTTTCAATGGCCCACCACCTATTTTTGAGCAGGAAATATCTTCACAGAAATAGGAAAAATGATGAGGGAGTTTTTAAAGACCCATGGAGCTTTTCTTAAAATAGGGAATGCTATAAAGCTCTATCAGACAGGAAGGCAAAACAAACACTACCAACTTAATGGGAGTGTCAAGGGAAGGGCAACAATGACAGCGACTAGGAATTTACTGACAAGTTCAGAACAAAAAAAAACAGCCGACCAGGGAGTGGTCGGCTGTTCTCTAGGGCAAGGACCCAACTCGCTTATTAAGCCCTTACTAAATCCAATCTTAGTTACAGGTAACCATAACGGCGTTCTGGCCATTATTGGTGATCTTAACCAGTCCGCTGATATCTCCAATGGAGTCTCCACGGCTGAAGTTGTTTTGACCAACCAAAGTAACTTTGTGTTTACCCATGCCGCCTCTTTGAGGGAGACCGGTTCGTCCACCATCCGTACCATTAACACTGTCGTTGTTGTCATTTGGTCCTAATGTCAAAGGAACCGTGGTGAAGTTAGAAGACTTCCAAACAACTACATTAGCGCCACCACGATCATTTTGGGTGTAGCCATCTTTTCCGCCAGCATCATTTCCAGGACCTGCAGTTTCCAGCGTAATGCTTTTTGCGTCATTACATTTTGCGGTTTGGCCTGTGGTGATTGAACCTGCATTTGCAATCATGGCAAAACCTGCAACCATGGCTACTGTCAAAACAAAAATCTTTTTCATAACCTCTCCTTAAAAGTTTTGTTTATTAAAAAGCTCTTCTCTTTACTTATTAAAAACACTTAACTCGTGTTACGAGAAACTTTGACCTACTCATTTACCTGAGAGATTCTAATGGATAGGCACACCTGTATATATAGGCGCAAAACCTTTTTTTGGGTAGGCTATGTCCCAATGAATACGGAAAAAAGCCTATAGGCTATTAGGTGTTTATCCTACAATAAGAAGGGGTTTTGTTGGTGTGTCGTGGGCTAGCTTGCTGTAAAAAGCTTTACTGCAGAAGATGTTGGGAAATCGCGTAATGGATCAATTCAGCGTTCTTCTTCATTTGCATCTTATCCAGAATGCGTGAACGGTGGGTACTAATAGTTTTGACACTCAGCGATAGCTCTTTTCCAATCTCGGTAGGAGACTGTCCTGTTGCCAACATTATAAATACCTGATGTTCCCGGTCAGAAAGCCTTTCGTGGGCGGGTCGGTCGGACTTATTGAAGTCGAACGCCAGTTTTTCAGTAATTTCAGCACTGGCATATTTTCCTCCATCAGCAACTTTTCTTACCGCGGCATAAATCTGGTCAGTACTGCTTTCCTTGGTGAGAAAGCCTGAAGCCCCGGCTTTGAAGAAACGGACGGCGTAATGTTCTTCCGGCAATACGGTTAAAATAAGCACTGGCAGCTTGGGGCGTTCGTCTCTCAGTTGTTTGAGAATTTCCAGGCCACCCTTTCCAGGCAGGGAAATATCCAGAAGAGCCAGGCTCAAATCCATCCCCTGAACCTTTTCCAGCAACTCTTCCCCGGATTCTGCCTCATCCACCACCTCAATATCCGGGGTTTCGGAAAAGGCATTCTTCAATCCCCGGCGGAACAGCGGGTGATCGTCCGCAATGATTATTCTAATTTTCCCTGTTTCTTTTTTTGTTGCCATTATTATCCTTTTTTAATATTGATTGTAACTGTTGTCCCTTCATTTGGAATACCACGAATCTGTACATTACCGCCCCAAACCATCGCTCGCTCCCGCATGCCCAGTAGCCCCAATGACCTCAGGCTCGACACCTCCTCGGGTGAGATTCCACACCCATTATCCCGAATCTGAAGGGTGATAGATTCGTTGAATTGACTCAGTGTAACATAAACTTTTGTCGCACCGGCATGCCGGACAATATTAGTCAGCGTTTCCTGAAAAACTCGAAACAAGGTTGTGGATCTCTCCAAATCAAGCTCAAAGTCATTTAGGTCATTCTCGAAATTGCACTCGATTTTAGTTCTATTCTTAAATTCCATCGCCTGCCATTTAATAGCCTCGGCAATTCCCAAGTCATCCAGAATCGGCGGTCGCAGATCCATTGCAATTTTTTGTACAGTTTGGATGGCCTCATCACTCATTTCGAGAAGTTGTTCCGACGATTTCTGGATAGTTGGATTGGAGTGGGCGAGTTTGTTGTTGAGCAGAGAGAGTTCCAGCTTGATCGTGGTGAGTAATTGACTGAGGTGATCATGAACTTCCCGAGCGGTACGGGTTCTTTCTTCCTCGCGCACCTGTTCCAGACGCAGATACAGGTTGCGCAACTGATCGTGCGAACGTTCACTTGCGTCTTGAGCCTGCTTCCTTTCCAGCACTCTTCCAAGCTGGGTTCCAATCTGAGCCATAATGTCGAGTATTTCAGGATCAGGTTTTACCGCCTTAGGCGAGAAAAATTCCATCACCCCCACTACCTTCTTGCCAATCATAATTGGAAACGCAAACCCAGCTTTTACCCCAATATTTTCTGCAAGTTTCGCACGCGGGAAATTAGAGTCTTTTGTCACATCCATGATCCATGCAGGCTCGCCGCTGTTCAATACCCGACCAGGCAGGCCAACCCCTTCTTCAAAAAGAGTCTCTTTGGTAATTTTTTGAAATGTGTCAAATTTTCCGGGTTCCTCCACGTGCCAAATCTTGGTTGGGAAAAGTCCATCTGAAGGATTTTCTGCGGTCAAATAGAGATGCCCCAATGGCCATCCGGCAAACTCACAGATCTTGCGAATACAAAAATGTAGGGTTTCATCAATTGCCCGAGCCTCATTTGAAACGACCGCAATGGTCTTGACTAGTTTGGAAGATTCTATTTCAGCATTTAGACGTTCGTTGGCTTTTTGATACTTACCGGTCCGGTCCTCGACTTTTTCTTCCAGTTTTTCATTGGAGGAGCGCAGACTTTCTCCAGTTCTGGATATGATCAGGCAAAGTATGGCCGTCATCCAAATGGTGAATATCGCCAGAAGTCGATTGGCAATTACTTTCCCCCATTCCCCTCCGGGCGGGGATATCATAAAACCCGCTACATTCAAAACAGAGCCCAAAATCGCAGCACCAATAATGAAGGACCGGTTTCTTGACATCAGCCCTAAAATAACCAGGACCACATAAAGCATTCCATCCGCAATTCCGAGGGGAACCTGAGTGTCGACCATAAAGATCAACCCCGAAAGAACCAACCCGAGACTCAAATATTTCAGAGATTTTTCTTTTTTAATTTTCATCTTTTGTGCCATCAAACCAAACCAGGAATTTTAACAACATGCCACATCAACAAATATTTACTCCTTGAGTTCTAGTAGAAACTGAAAACGGTTTTTGCTTTTACGAATTGGACACTAGCAGGGAGAATAGCGGAGTTTAATAAAAAATGATAAAATAGCTAACGAAAATTGGGATTCTATTTACATGTTGCATTAACCCCTGAAATCTTAAGATATGAATATAAAGGCCGCATGGGTTCTGATGATAGTAGCTGTTGGTTTTCCTGCTGTCAATTGGGCAGGAGAAACCAAAACTGAATTAGTACTGCTAAAGGAGTTCCAGAATCCTGAAGCACTGTTTTATAAGGGACGTCACTGCAAAGAAGCTTTTACCATAAAAAAAGGCCGCGATTTCCCAGATCTCCGGAAAATGAGGAATTATTTTTGCGAGGGAGAGTACTCCATAATTCTGGACGGTCCTCCCGGAACCACCGTTACCGTATATGGGCAGTTTTATTTTGGGGAAAATCACGGTTATCTAACCCTAACCAAAACGGATCACCGACGAGTCTGGCTTTGGGACCTTGAAGACTTCCCCGACGGCAAATGGGTGGTTGCAGATGCAAATAAAGATACCGGAGCTTACGAAGTGTATTATCACGCTGGCTCCGATTTTAGGATGAGACTGGGATCAGTAAAGTGGAACGAAATCCCCTGACTCGTTTCCATTCCCAAAACTTTCCTTTGGGTAAAGAAATTGCAGATCAATCTGATTCAAAGTAAAACCCTGCTGACCCGCTCCAGTGGATACCTTAAAGAGGTTTGTTCACATTCTCTCAACCCTTATGGAGGCTGCGGCTATGGACTTTCCTCTTGTGGAGAGGGATGCTACGTCCGCTTCAACCCGTGGCTCACTCAGGGTCGCGAGTGGGGAAAGTTTGTCGATGTAAAAATTAACGCTGGGGAATTGTATACCCAGACAGCGGAAAAAGAAAAAACCTGGGCGCACAAACGCTCAATTCCCTTCACAATTTTCATGTCCAGTTCCACCGACCCCTGGCAACCCGCGGAAAAAAAATATCGTGTGACCCGTGCAATCCTCCAGGCCATGATAACCTGTCCACCTGACACATTGATTCTACAAACTCACAGTTCAAATATTCTCGACGACCAGGCAACCTTGCTTAAACTTCCGTGTTCGCTCAGAATCCATATTTCTATAGAAGGAGACAGGAATCACCTACCCGGCCTGCCCCCGCCCCCTTGTAGCATTGATAAACGGATTTCTGCTTTGCGACAACTTTCTGAACAGGGACTCAAAACCATTGCCTGCCTTTCACCTTTATATCCGCTAGAAAATCCGCATAAATTTTTTGATCGATTAAAAAATGCAGGTGCATCGGCAGTCATCATCGATCACTTTATAGAAGGAGATGGAACCGCTGAGGGTTCCCGAACTTTAAAAACCCGTCTTCCTACAGCGATGCGCCAAATCCAGGAAGATTCTATCCACCTCTCCTACCGAACCCAAATCGTCAACATTGCCCGCAATTATTTACCTGTTGGAGTTTCGTCCCAAGGATTCGCCGGACACTACTCATGCTAACTGCCATGCCTGTCCCACAAGAACTCATAGATCAGGTTACCTCTATGGATGGCAGGGGTTACAAAGCTTACAAAAACCTTCAAGGAAGAAGTTTTCCCTTCGGCCTGTTTCAATTAACTTTTGAACATGTACAAGGCGATCCTTTTGCGGCACCCTCCCGTCTTTCCATAAAAATAGCGCTTCCTTCAGCGGGCTTTTCCAGTTTTCACTACAACACCCCATTAAGAAAACTGGCTCTGGAAGATCATTTATTAAGAGCAGTTAAGCACCGTGTCCAGCAATGCCAGGGAAGAGTCAAAGGTTCCGGCCGAAGCGGAGAAGTTGCCGTTCAATCACCGGGACAAAAAGTAATTCGCAGAAGCGGAATGCAAATTATAAAAGATAATTTAATTCTGACTCTGTTCGCGGGGCTTCCCGGTGACGGGCGAAGGGTACTGGCAAAGGAATGCGTAAAACTTTTATCCAATATCCTCCCTCCGGTCTGGGAAGAGAGCCTGCTGGCAAAATCCCTCGACATGAACCAGGTGCAGAAAGCCCTCGAAACCCTGGAGGACTATTCCGCGCTGAGTGAAATGTTAAACCAGAATCAATGGGCAAGTTATATAGCTAATGGATCGCTTCTTCCCCGCGCATCAGGGATTAGCGACCTGCCTCTTAAAGACGGTGGTGTGGTTTTTTCTGCGCCGGAAGAATTGAGCACCGAAATTCATCTACCTCATCGCGGAAAAATCTCCGGCATGGCTATTCCTCTGGGAATTACTTTAGTTGTGGGAGGTGGGTTCCACGGCAAAAGCACCTTACTGAAGGCCATTCAGGATGCAGTTTATCCCCATGTAACAGGGGACGGACGCGAATGCATCGCGACCCAAACAACCGCAGTAAAAATTCGCGCGGAAGACGGCCGTTCCGTCCAGCCCATCAACGTTTCCGGGTTTATGGATAACCTGCCGCTCGTTCCCTCTACAGAGAATTTCTCTACGGTCTCCGCGAGTGGTTCTACATCCCAGGCAGTAAATATTCTTGAAGCCGTCGAAGCCGGTTCTTCGCTTCTCCTTATGGATGAAGACACCTGCGCCACAAACTTCATGATCCGTGATGCGAGAATGCAAGCTCTGATTACTTCTAATCAGGAACCGATCACGCCACTGGTAGACCGGATTGAGGAATTGAATAAAAGTTTCGCAGTGAGCACCCTCCTCGTTATGGGAGGAAGCGGGGATTATTTTGATTCGGCGGACCAAGTCATCGCCATGGACTCATTTCAACCACGGCTGGTGACCGCAAGGGCAAAACAGATTGTCCGGGAAAACCCCGGCAGTCGCAAAACCGAAGCCCCATCTCCCCTGCCCAAAGTGCAAATGCGAACCCGTAATTTATCGGAATTGGATTTCAGCCGCGGTAAAAAGCCCTGCGTGATTCAAATTCAGAAAACAATCTCACTCATTTTGGGACGAACTGAAATCGATGTGCGTTATATTGAGCATCTGGTAGAACCAGGGCAATTAGAACTCTGCGGCTGGATATTAAAACAACTTAAAGATATGCAGGAGACTGATGCCAATGTGTCAAACAGTGATGCGATAAAAATAATTTTAAAAACAATTGAAACAGGTGAGCTGGAGTCCATCACCCCCTTTAACAATGGCCTGCTCACCCTCCCTCGATTTCAGGATGTGATGGCCATCTTAAACCGATTGCGTTAATTCCAGTTAAAACTTTCAGAAGCACTTTAAATTTCTGCACCCAAAACCCCTATTCTCTTTTAATGGATTTTAGCGTTCCCGCTATAATTAAAAAGGAAATAGCTTTCTGACCGAGAACCCTCTATCTCTTCTTTCCAATCCGTTTTGATTATGATTTTTTAAATGCCTGACTGGAAAAAAACCAAACAATACCATCAATACTCTAAACACGATCATTACCGATCTGCCCCGGGCCCCGGCTATATGGATTGGGAAAACCAACCCGATCCCTTTCGTCGTTATAATGGCGCGGAAATAATCAAATTAAAAAAAATCCCTCTGGACGAAGGTCCCCTTTTCTACGAAGTTTTAAAACAAAAAGAAATATCGGCCCTTCCCTTAAACTTCTCAACCCTTTCCCAATTATTTTTCGATAGCCTCGCAATTTCAGCATGGAAAAGTTTCCAGGGATCGAGGTGGGCTCTTAGGGTTAATCCTTCAAGCGGAAATCTACACCCGACAGAAGGTTATTTAATCTGCGGTCCCTTAGAAGGTATCAATAGCTCCCCCTCCGTTTCCCATTACGACCCAAAAACTCACGGATTGGAAATTCGAACGACCTTTTCAAATCAGACCTGGAAAACCATGTCAGAAGGTTTTCCTGAAAACACCTTCTTTATCGGTTTGAGTTCTATTTATTGGAGAGAAGCTTGGAAGTACGGGCTAAGAGCTTTCAGATACTGCCATCATGATATGGGCCATGCTATAGCAGCAATAAACATAGCAAGCTCAGTGTTGGGCTGGCGAACTCAGATGATGGACCATCTTTGCGGCGAAGATCTGGAAATAATTTTAGGATTACACAAAAAAAATGAAGAAGAAATGGAAGTCCCCTATTGTCTAATGGCCGTCACCCCTCAAGAAAGGAATACAAAGAACAAGGATTTCGTTGCTGGCTTTTCTGATTTGAAATGGTTGGGGGACCCCAATATTTTGAGCCACGATCATATGGATTGGCATGGCATCACAGAAGTCTCACAAGCAACACAAAAACCGCACACAGAAGACTTTCCGAACCCTGATTTTAAATGGGAAACTCAGCCAAACCTGGAGGATTCCTTCCCCATAAGAAAAGCCATTCATCAGCGGAGAAGTGCTGTTGCCATGGATGGAAAGACCCGCATTTCAAGTGAAACATTTTATCAGTTTATGGCAACAACCATCTGCCCTATCCCTTTCCAAAGATTTTCATGGGAGCCACAAATCCATTTAGGACTTTTTGTTCATCGGGTGGACGGCCTTTCAGAAGGCTTATATTTTTTGGTGCGCAATAAAAACCATTTAAGTGATTTAAAAACCAAGTTGAAAAAAGATTTCGCCTGGGCCAAGCCCAATGATTGCCCAAAAAATCTGGATTTATTTTTATTGCAGGAAGGAGATTTTCGCGGCATTGCAACTTCCGTTTCGTGTGGACAGGAAATTGCTGGAAAAGGATGTTTTAGTCTGGGTATGATCAGCGCCTTTGAAAATGTGTCGCTCAACTATGGCCCCTGGATGTATCCCCGTCTCTATTGGGAATGTGGAGCTATCGGGCAAATGCTATACCTTCAGGCAGAGGTCAGCGGCATCCGCAGTACGGGAATTGGATGTTTCTTTGATGATTCCGTTCATCAGGTCTTCGGCATTGAAGATCGGAGCTATCAAAGCCTGTATCACTTTACGGTTGGAGGGCCGGTGGAGGACACCCGCCTCACAACACTTCCTGCCTATGAAGAGGATTGAACTTACTTTTTTACCAGTTCCAGGGCAATATACAAACCCGCACCGGTTACCGTATATTTGCCTGCAACATTATCTTTCTTTTTTAAGCTTGCTAAAGTTTTTAGTCCGTCCGGCTGGGTCTTTTCGTTCACGATCACCGTAAAACGTTTTTTAGTTTTAGGGTCTTTAATCCCCACCTTATTTTTATCCGCAATCACTTTTTTGACAACTCCAGAAAATGGAACGGCATCGCCTGCCACCGCAATCCCTATATTGGAGAAAAGAAACAAAACCAAAAACAAATAACTTAACCTGGAAACTTTCATCGTCATGCCCTCCAAATTGGATGCTTTCATGATTTCATTTTAATTAAAAACTTTCAACATCCTATTATGAATTCGGTTCTCTTTTTTAGAACGGCTTGAATGAAACCAAAGGTTTTTGTTTTGGTAAAAGACGGGGATGTGAATCGCGGAAAATCTTTTGCAGAGCCTTCGGGTTGGTTGGCCAGGTTCCCTTGTCCCGGTTATCCGGGGCATTTCCCTCAAATACCAGATAACCGTATTTTCCATAATGCGGCAGTTTGCGCATTAACCCTGGAATACTCGCAGTATTTCCAGCAATGACCCAGGTCATCGTTCCCTTTTTCTGATCCAATCTGTTCAAAGTAAAAACAAAGCTGTGGTTTTCCCAAGGGTAAGACTTGTCTTTAACCCGTATCCTCTTCTCGTCTAATTCAACCCCGAATTTCTTGAGTTGCGCCGAAAAGTAATTTTTTAGCGGATGATTCCGCCCGAAAACCCATAAACTTCCCTCAGGCAATGGTGAGTTATCATCACTCGTTAAAACCTTTTCCGGTTTCGCCACGGCCTCTGCAAATTTCTGGTAAGCAAGATTAGGGCTCTTCGGTAAAAGTGCCGTAACAATTTGCGCTCCGTAAGTCTGGGCCAGACTTGCCGGTGCTTCCTCATCTCCCGGCAAGCGGAATACATCGTTGTAGGGGTCCAACTGAACCGCCAACGGCTCTTTCGCTAATTGGATTTTAAACTCCTGCACATCCGCAGCAAGTTTTATTGTGTGAATCTCTGCCACCGGGGAACCATTAGTCCAGATAGCAATAGGAAGCTTCATTAAAAAAGCCGGTGGGTCTTGCCTCACCGTCAACTTCAGGTCATATCGGCCCTCACGGTGAACATAAGACGATTTTTCCAGCCTGATTTTAGGCGCCCCCTTTCGATTGAGCCATTGTTCAAAAAATCCAGCTAAGTTCTGGCCTGAAGTTTCCTCAAAAGTTTGGCGCATATTGTCATAGCCTGCATATCGGTACTTATTGGTCGCATAGAACCTCCGCAGGCTCTTTAAAAATTTTTCATCCCCGACTTCCGTGCGTAGCATATGAAAGACCATAAGATGCTTGGCATAACCGATAGCCTGCGACGCCATGCTGTCTCGATAGCTAAACTTACTCAATGGAAAATCATTTTCAGCATTGACATAATTTGAAAACTTCATCATCTCCTGGAACCGATATCCTGCACCCTTTCCTTGCAACTCTAAAAGAAGGTGATCGGCGAGGTAGGCGGTCAATCCTTCCGACCAATTTCCCTGCTCCATCTTGGGAAACACCCCATTGCCCCACCAGTTATGAAGAATTTCATGTGGATAAGAGCTATGCAGAATAAACGGAAAACGAATGATCCTGGAGCCCATCAGAGTAAAAGAAGGCATGCCATATCCGGTTTGCCGGGAATTTTCAATCAGAGCAAACTTTTTATAGGGGTAGGGTCCAAGCAAGCGAAAGTAAAAATCAATATAGCCTTTAGCTGTTTGTAGATAACGATCAGCCAACTCCTCTTCCTCTTGCAATAAAAATGCGTACAGGGAAAGTCCATTATGTTCCGCCTCAAATATATGGAACTGGTTGCCAATCAAATATATTTCTTCGGATGGACGCGTTGACTTCCAAGTAATGCTTCTTCTACCTGCAGAAATTTTATCCCCAGTGCTTTGCCCTTGGCTCACAACCTGCCAAGGCTCAGGAAGAGAAACCTGCATTGAAAAATTAACTCGTGAGGATTCCCCAATTGTTTGAGGATAAAAATAACTGGCACCGGAAAACATAAAGCCGGCTGTACCATCAGATTCCGGGTCGAAAAGAATCCCGGAATAGTTCATTGTCATTGAAAACGTGTCAGGACAGGGGGTGGAATTGCTTTTTACAAACTCGATCTTTAGGAGACTGAGTTCATTTGTTTTATAATCCGCCGTTTGCACCTGCCACCCTTCCGGAACCTGATTCCGGCTCAGCTTTAGATTCGAATGAAGGTAAAAGGCAAAGAACTCGCAATTATCTCGGGAAGTTTTGAACAAAACCGTGTCTTGTATTTTGGCAAAACGGGATGAGGGTTCCAGCTCTATTCGCAGGTCATGATGAATAGGGGATTCAGAAAATGACCAAACTTCCGCTACACAAAATGTCTGCATTAAGACAAGCCACAAACATCCTGCGTTTCGGAGGATGTGAAACTCGAAAATTTTCATCATCCTACGACAGCATCCAGCCCTCTTTGGGTTTCCCCTTCAATCCGCACCACCACTTTATTGGGTAGGCACGCCGAGAGACGGTCAGCGTATTGAATGTATCCCGACTTGATGCAGACCTTAAGCTTGCAGGGAGACCGCACAATTCTCGCCTTACGATGGCTGATCTCCACTTCAGTGATTCCAAGCGGCCCTTCCACTTGAATGACCCTGTCATCCGTAAGAGGAAAGCGCGCCACATTTCTTTCCGCCACTTTGATGATGACCCAGTCGCCTTTATTGAATCCCGTACCAAAATAATAAAAAAGGCCTACGTTGAATATAACCAGAAGGGCTATCAGAACTTTATCGTACCGGTTAAACTTCATGCATCACCCTTTCACGAAACTCATTTCAATCTTTCCACTTCGCACCTTGCAAATTAATTTTAGCTTCCTTATTGGATTCAAAATATTTTCTAAGTGCTTCCAGTCCGCCAAAATAATCACCAGAGGAAAAGAAGTCTTCTCCCGGCCCATGATAGCGGCGCGCAAACAGGCCAAACCGCTGTGCGGTTCGAAGCGCATAATTCTGCCTGAAAACTTCCAGCTCCTGGGGGGACATTGCTTTAATATCGGGAAACTGATCCAGCCGAGGACGCAGAAGGTTTAAAAAACTTTCATCCGTTTCCCATTGTAACGGAGGCAGAAGCGAAACAGAAGAAAACTCCAGCAAGGGTGAGTTATCGGTGATCTCGCCAGCCCCCTCCAAAAATGGAGACAAACGTTTTCCATCCGTAATAAAAAAATCTGCGAAATCCAGAAACGAGTTCACTTTCATTTCCTGGGCCATCTGTTTTATTTCCGGGCTACCCATAAGCGTCTCGAAATGTTTTTTATCCAAGGTCACAGGATTCCGGCTTCCCACCAACATGACTATCCGTGTGAGAAAGCTGTTCCAAACCGAAAATTCGGGAAAGACCTTTTGGAACGTATGGGTGATAGACCTGGCATCTTGCGGGCCTATTAAATGCAAAGGAAGCCATTGCACCAACAAGCCATCTTCTTTTAAGTGACTCAAAGCCAGCTCATAAAATTCTCTGGAATAGAGATTCACAACACCCGCCTGCAGGGGAGACATGGGTTCCATAATGATGACATCATAAGTGGACTCGGACCATTTCAAAAATGCCCTTCCATCCTGAATAAACATTTTCGTATTAGGCCGGTTTAAAACATCGTGATTCCAGGTTGCAAACCATTTGGAAAACTCCAGGACATTTTTATCAATTTCAACTCCGTCAACTTCCGCGCCTGGAAACAGGGAAGCCGTTCCCATCGTGTTACCTGTGCCAAACCCAATCACCAGAACTCGTTTGGGGGAGGGATGCAATGCCATCGGCACAAATCCCATGGCTTGCATATAAGTACTGCCAGAAAATGAACTGGATACGGTGGCGGTGCTGAATCCATCCAGATAAATCGTACGCGCCTTGCTTTCTTTATCCTCCACCACACTGATAGTGGAATGTTCTCCTTCTTTATAATCCAGCAGGCGGATTCGATCCGCAGGCACATTCACTTCCAAACGGGAAAAGTTGCCCTGCCCGGCTTTTTGGGTCTCTATGTCAGGCACCCAATAACCTTTCCCAAGAACCAGAACAAAAAATGCTCCACCCAGCACCATCACCATGGATAAGGGTTTAAGCTCCCGGACTCTTCCCAGAATATATAATCCAAACAAAATTAATACTGCATAAATCCCATAAAGAGATAAGCGAATTCCAAATAAAGGTATAAATACAAAAGGAGTCAGAATGGTCCCCAATACCGCGCCCACAGTATTAATGGAATAGGTATTTCCGAGAACTTTTCCAACACCCTCAAAGCGATAAGAATAAATATGGTTCGCTAATGGAAAGAGAAGCCCAAACCCAAAAGTGGGCAGAAACATCAGACCGAATGCAAATAATGACCGGATCAAAAAGGTTTTCCCGGCAGAGGGCTCCAGACTGTAAAAGTATTGATCTGCTAACGCTGTCCATTCCGTCAAATTGGCCAACACGGGAAGTATGGCAACACAAAAAATACCAATAGAAATTTCAATACCCACAAACTTCAGAACCTGATGGGACCGCCCCAGGAGTTTGTTTGCGGCCAAACTTCCTATGGCAATTCCCAATAAGAATGTGGAAAGAATGAGCGCGAACGAATATAAAGTGCTACCCAGTGGGAAAATGAGAATCCGGGTCCATAAAATCTGGCTGGATAAGGAAGCCATTCCGGAATAGGCAAACAGGATAAATACCAATGTACCCGTGGCGGGAGAGATATCGGCTTCAAGTTTTTTCTTAGATTTTTCAGGTTTTGCATCAACCTTGACCAAACTGGAATCCGCAGTATAAAAAATTCGTGGCCGCCCCAAGCACAATATAAAAACCACAGCATTGAGTCCTATTGCAACCCCTGTTGCTCCCTGAACCCCCCAAAGACGGATCGCCAAATACTGGGTAAAAAGACAGCCGAAAACCGCACCAAAAGTGTTGACCCCATATAACCATGAGACCTGAGTAAAAATATTTTGCGTTTTATTGCCTGTAGCCCAACAACCTACCAGCGGCAAGGTCGCTCCCATCAACAGGGTAGCGGGAAACATTAATAACGTGCTCAAAAAGAACTCCAGCACATGCACTCCCAACCCCACCTGCCCGCTTTCTGGCAATATCAGAGGGTACAGTGTTTCCAGAAAACTCAAGCCAAACGGAAAGAATAGAGCATATAACCCAATCAGTCCCTCCAGCAGGCCATATCCACGAATCAGTTTCTCCGGTTCCAACTCACTACCAATCCGAGCCAAAATCCTCCCCATAACCCAGGCCCCTGCCGCCAGCCCCATCATAAACGCGCACAATACAGCACTCAGCGCATACAGACTGGCCCCAAACACTAGAGTCAAATGCCGAAACCATATCAGCTCATAAACCAGACTCGCGGCCCCTGAAGCAAAAAGGCAAGCATAGGCAACCCATGAAACTTTAAATGAAGGGTGAGTAGTCATAAGAGGAAGGATTTTCCCACAGCCAAACCGATCCGTCAATTTAACGAACAAGTATTGCAACAAGATTTCATGAGTGCTATTCTCCTCCGACCCCCAGCACCTGAATATTAACGGGTTCTTTTTAAGCAGCCCTTTACAAAACCTTTTACCCAATTGACGAAACCATGAAAAACAGATTCTGCCTATCAGTACTTATTGCCTTAACACTTTTCTCCCACCCCCTTTCGGTGGTGGAAAAAGCTTCCGCGCAAACTTCGACGACAACTTTGAAAATCCCTGAAGTTGTGGCGAAGGTAAACGGAGTCGAAATTCAATCAAAATATATTTCGTTCAGGATGAATCAAATTTTAAAAAACGTCAAACGACCACTGACCTTGCGGGAAAAATCCAGTGTCGTGAAAGACCTGATAGAAAAAGAAGTCGTGCGGGAACTGGTTCATCAACAGGGCAAGAAAAATAATTTAAAGATCGACTCTGAATTGATTGAAAAAGAATTGGAGTCCCTTCGCAAACCCTACCCCAGCGAGGAAGAATTCAACAAAGCTCTGAGCGCAAGAAGCATCACTCTTGAAGACCTCAAAAACTCAATGGCGGTGGATATCAATGCCAGGCAGTTGTTGAATGAACACATCAAAGGGAAAATTGATATTTCAGATGCAGATGTTAAAAAATACTACGAGGATAACAAACCAAAATTCCAACGCCCCGAATCATTCCGGACCCGCCATATTCTCGCCGCACTATTCACTCCAGAGGAATTACGAACCCAGTCCATCAGCGAATTACAAAAAAACAGAGAGTATTTTTTCATCAAAGCAGAAAGAAAAATAGACGACATAATTAAAGAGCTGAAAGAAGGTGCGGACTTTGAGGAACTGGCAAAGCAAAAGTCGGATGACGAAGGCAGCAAAGATAACGGTGGAGACCTTGGCTTCATTTATAAAGGCGTCTTCGACTCGGCTTATGACGAAGCAGTCTCAAAATTAAGCCCTGGCGAAACCAGCGGAAAAATAGAAACTCGGTTTGGATTCCACGTCGCCCAACTCATTGAAAAACATCCCTCTGAGCTGGCACCCTTCGATGAAATGGAAAAAGCTATTCAAAAATATCTTTTTACGGAAGAAGCTAAAAAACTGGTAACCGCTTATGTCAATAGCCTGAAAAAACAAGCGCAGATTGAAAACTTTTTCCAATAGACTTGGGGCAAAGCGTAAAAACTTATCAGGTTGCTTTGTTTGAAGGTAATCAACCTTTTCCGAAAATTGTTTCCAGCTTTCTTTTTAAAGTTTTTTTATCGAGTGGCTTAAGAAGATAATGAGAGATTCCAGTTTTTGCGGCTGAAATAATTTTTTCTTTCTCATCTTTTGTAGTCAAAAGTATAAAAGGGATCGATTCATAAATAGAATTGGATTTTAGTTTCTCAAAAAGTTTCACTCCATCCAGATTGGGCATTTCCCAATCCGACACCACCAGATCAACTTTTCTTTTCTGCAGATATTTGAAAGCCTCAATTCCATCTTGCGCCTCAACAACTTTTTTAAAGCCCATTTCCTTCAAGGTTTCCACCATGAATTCCCTTTGAAAATCTGAGTCTTCCACCAATAAGACTATCAAGTCTGAGTTCATAGTTATATTTCAGCTTCGAGAACAATTATTTCATAACCGGCACAAAGCCTTGAGGAAGAAAGCCTCGGCCTCACGCCTAATTGTTTCTGAATTTTTCCAGGTGACCCAACACCTGATCCAAGGTCTGGGGAGGAATATATTTTCCTGCCAGATTTTTCCGAGCCGCAACCCCTGCTTCATGAAACTGACCCATTTCTTTTTTATCCGGAAGATCGACCCACTCCACGCCATTATTCTCTAAAACTTTACGGGCTTTTATATTGTCTTGCTGAATGAGTTGGACCAGTTCCTGCAGGCACTCGGCACCAATTTTTTTCACAGCCGCTTGATAGGGTTCAGGAAGTTTTTCAAACTTCTTTTTGGAGATCAAAACCCCTCCGGTTGCATAACCCATGCGCAGTCGGGTAACGTGCTTCACTTTAGTAAACCACTGCAATGCCAGAGCCCCTTGGGTGGAGGAATAAACCGTATTCACCATACCCGTCTGTAAAGAAAGCAAAACATCTGTTATGGAAAGAGGAATTGGCTGAACCCCCATCCCTCTATACGCCTGTTCCACCAGCGGGTCACCTTCCCACAGCCAGGGTTTGGACTGGCGGAGGTCTTCCACAGACTTAATGGGATCCTGGGAAAAAAAATGAACCCAACCTACCGGAACCCAGCCCAATAACACATAGCCTTTATTCTCATATCGGTCTTTAAAATGAGCATTCATTTTGTCATACACATGCTGGATTTCTTCATCCGTATCAAACAAGAAAGGAAGATCGAGAACCCGTACTTCGGGCAAAATCGCCCCCAGTCCCACGCCCGTGAATCCTGCACCATGAAGTTGACCGATCCTCATTTTACGAATCACGTCTTTTTCATCCCCAGATACGCCCCCCGCATAAAAACGAAACGCCACATTTCCATCGGTGGCCTTTTTGACTTTTCCGTTAAAGGTATGCATGGATTTCATCCAGGAAGACCCTTCGGGAGCCAGAGTAGCAAACTTGATGATATGCTTTTTACCGGCCTGTGCCGGGCTCACCCCTATGGCGCATAACAAAACCGCAAACAAAATAAGGCAACGGGTCAGGAAATTAAAATAATTCATCAATTTGATCCAAAAGTTGGGCGGCTTTTTTACGGGCCACTTCATTGGCGAGACGTTGCTCGGGAAACAGATTGGGCGGAGCCTTCACAACCGCTTGCAACTGCGATTCAAATAACTTCCTGTCCTGATTCTGCACCGCATAGGTTTTGGCAAACAGATAACGCACCAGCAAATATTTATTATCGGTCAGTTCCAGTGCTTTTTCAAAATGTTGAAGGGATTTCTCCGGATTCCCTCCCAGCATTTTACTGCGTCCGCCATAAAAAGCGCCGAGAAACCAATGCGGTCCGGCGTGGTGAAAAGCGGGGTTTAACTCAAAAACTTTTACCATCAAACTTTCCAAACGGGGAATATCGGCAAAAGCTTCGACAGAGTCCAGGTTCTGCATCAACCAGCTTCCCCAACATTGCCCCAGCCAGAATAAAGCGGGCTGGTGCGAATCCTCTACTTCATTTAGCGCGCGCGACCACTCGTCCAAAGAGAGGCCCTCCCATTTTTTTCTGCCCGTCCTGATAATAGTCGCGCTCAGGGCATATTTCTTACCCCTCTCATATAATGAGGAAGCTCGATCGGGTTCCGTATCTTCTAGAAAGCTGAATGCGTAACCGCAAAATCCTTCAGCGAGATTTTCCAGGATCCAGGTATTTTCCGGGTCCTGCTTGAGGAGTCCTTCCAGCATTTTCAAATTAGCAGGGATGGCTTTTTGGGCGAGAACAGGATCTCTCTCCTCCTGCATGGCCTGGATTTGGCTCTCTACCAGCGGCAATGTAGCCTGAACTGCCATCCGGCTGGTAGAACACCCGGCTAACGCAAGAGCTAATAATAACAATACATAGAATCTCATGATTCAATCTTATCAGAACGACAACAGCCGAACGACTAATATTTTGACATGAAATGGCCCATTTGCTACCATCCACTTGCGGTGTAGCAATGCGCCATAACCCATGAGGCGGTGACCTCCTGATATTCGCCTCACCTGATTTTCAAAAATATAACCTCCGGTACCAATAAAATTGAATACCCAAGAACAGGATAGCGGTTGGATGAAAAAAGTTCTTTTTGTGCTGGGAGCAATATTTGTCGTGATAGGCATCATCCGGCAATGGCCGCTGGCAGGAAAAACCTATATGGAATTTATAGAGGGGAAGGGTTATCTCGCCCTCATGCTGGGTTTGATCATGATCGTATTGGGTTTCTCCGTTCCCCTGCTAATGGGCGACGAAGAAGACTCTTAAAACAACATTATTTAAAAAGGTGAACCATGAGCGACGAAGAAACAGAAGGTGAAGGATTTGTTTTTAAAGACAGCCGTTCCTCTCAAATTTCTGAAGATGAGGCTACAGATCAGGATGCCCAGGTAGAACCCGATGGACCTGCACCCGAACAGGCCCAACAGCCTTTCAAGATCGATTTCTCCACCTTCATCATGTCCCTGACTTCGTCAGCGTTTTATCACTTGGGTGACATCGCCGATCCGGAAACAGGAAAAACTGAAACCAATCTACCTGCCGTCCAGCAAACCATTGATATGCTGATCATGCTGAGAGAGAAAACGCAAGGCAACCTGAATGAAGAAGAAGCAAAACTGCTGGAACAACTCATCTATGAATTACAGATGAAGTTTGTGGCTAAAACGAAAAAATAAGCCACCCCATGTCCCTAAAGACAGATAAAAATGGAATGTTCATCTTTGGCATGACCAATACCGATGAACTGGGCGGCTTTTTAAAGCATAAGTTTTCCGAAGAGAAAATTCAGCAAGCCTACGACTATCTGGTCGAAGCCACAAAAGAAAAATCCCGCACCGAAAAAACAACCCCCCTGCGCATATTCTGGCACCACTTGAAAAGAATCTATAACGAAGGCGTACCGCCTTTGCAATGTCATCGGGGGTGTGACCACTGTTGTCACACAGGTGTATCCTGCACCCAACTGGAATGGGACGGCATCCTGAAAAATGCTGAAGAAAATGGTCTCGATCTCAATGCCATGATTGAACATTCACAAAGAACCATCAAAAAAGTCGATGAAGTTCTTAAATCCAATAAAAAACTCGATCAGGTAGACTGGCACAGACTGGTCATCAATCAACCCTGCCCGTTTCTGAGTGAAGAAGGTGCCTGCGAAGTCTATGAAGACCGCCCGTTAGACTGCCGCATGGTGGTAGCGTTCCGCGGAGTCTGCGAATCAAAAAAACTCGAACACGCTCAGCGAGGTGTGGTACTGGAAGAAGCGGTGGGTGCCACCGTTATCGCCAAACTACAGCACGACTTGACCCCTAAAATTAAACGCCGAAAATTCCGCGGCACACAGCCTATCAAACTACTGCAACACTGGCTCATTCTTTGGCGAGACAAACAAAAGAAATCTAGCAAGCAGTGACTCCTCGCAATAAAATGATACCTGGATTTTATTTTTAGTATCCGGAAAAATGAAGAACGCGCTTGAATGCAAAAAATACAAGTGGAATTTACATTTTTGGAATGCTTTAATATCTTGGATGTTATAGAAACATGCTTTGAGAGAGCTCCACTGATTTCAAGATTTCTCCAGATAAACCCTCGTTCAACCCAATATTCCATAAAGATAAATCGTCTTGGAAAATAAATGCCGAAAATAATTTATTTTGTTACTGAAGATTGGTATTTTTGGTCACATCGTCTTTCCTTGGCCCGGGCTGCTCAAAAATCAGGGTTTCAGGTAACCGTTCTTACACGTGTAAACAAATATAAAGACCTGATAGAAAGTGAAGGGTTCAACCTCATCCCCCTCGAGTTGGTCCGAAGCAGTAAAAATATATTTGTAGAATTGCTGTGTTTCTTAGAAATCATTAAAATTTTTCGTCGGGAAAAACCTGATATAGTCCACAATGTGGCTTTAAAACCAATTTTATATGGTACTTGGGCCGCAAGATTTTCGAGGGTTCCATGTGTTGTCAATTTATTCGCCGGAATTACCACTAAATTTCATGCGAAAAAGTGGAAATCTATTATTCTTGGCACCCTGGTGGATTTGGTATTTAGGTTTGGGTTTTGGAATAATAATGCTTATGCCATATTTCAGAATTCTTTCGATAGAAAAGCCTTCCTGGATAAAAACTTATTGTTGGAAGAAAATACCGGGATTATATGTGGGTCGGGAGTAAGTCTTACCAAATTCATAGATACCCCTGAACCGGATGGTTCCCCTCTCGTAATTTTAGCATCAAGAATGCTATGGGATAAAGGAGTGGGTGAATTTGTTGAGGCGGCAAAAATATTAAAAAATGAAAAGATCAGTTGCCGAATGATATTAGTTGGCAACCCAGACCCCGAAAATCCGGTTCCACTTCCTAAAGATTTAATATTAAAATGGCAATCTGAAGGCTGGATAGAATGGTGGGAACATCGTGAAGATATGCCTGAAGTTTTTTCTGGAGCAAATATAGTCTGTCTGCCTTCCTACCACGAAGGCTGCCCAAAAGTCCTTATTGAGGCAGCAGCATGTGGTCGAGCCTTGGTGGCAACAGACATTCCAGGTTGCAGGACAATTGTTCGTCATGATGAAAACGGCTTATTGGTCCCAGTTAAAAACGTTACCGCTTTGGCGGATGCAATAAAATTCCTCGTGCAATCCCCAAAAATAAGAATGCAAATGGGTAAAAGAAGCAGGGAAATAACAGTAGAAAATTTTTCCGAAGAAAAGGTAATCAAGGAGACCTTGGACGCTTACAACATGCTCCTGGAAAAAAGGAACGTTTAAAGTTTGTTTCAATAGACCAAAGGTACCAGAAATTAATAACAAATTTATTGGAAAAATATATGAGCTTCGAATCTAACGATAAAGACAAAGTAAAATCCACCTTTGAATCTGGCGCCCAGAAGTTTGACCGGATTTATGATCACTCTGAAAATAAATCAGTTTTTAACAGATGGTTAGATCGATCGTTCAGACAAGACATGTATTTAAGGTTTGAGCGAACTTTGGAAAATATTGGAACAAATGAGATTCATTCAATTCTAGATGTGGGATGCGGTTCTGGAAGATATTGCATTGAATACCTAAAAATGGGTAAAAAAGTAGTCGGCATTGACATGGCCTCAAACATGTTAAAAATTGCGCAAAAAAGTTGTTATGAAGCTGCACCGGATGGTGAAATTGAGTTTATTTCTGGCAATTATATGGAGCATCAATTTGAGCAAAAGTTTGATGCGGCTGTTTTAATGGGCTTGTTCGACTACATTGAGGACGCGGAAAGCATGCTGAAAAAGCTTAAGACAGATGTGAATAAATTAGTGATTGCCTCCTTCCCACGTTCTGACAACCTGCCGAATAAAATCAGGAAGTTCAGATATTTTTTTAAAAACTGTCCTCTTTATTTTTACTCCAGGGAACAGTTGGAGAGAATATTTCTTTCGATCGGTGTTGACAACTATACTATCAAGCAAACGGATCGAGAGTACTTTGTTAAGTTGCATTTAAAATCAACGGAACAGGTCTGATTAATGAAATACGCAGTTTTTTCATTGGATATTGAAGACTGGTATCATCTGGATTATTTTTCCGGAAAGGAATGTGATCGTTCCTATTCAATGCTTGATGGATTAGATGTCTATAGGGAAATACTGGAATCCTACGATATTCCTTCCTCCTATTTTGTATTAGGGGAAATAGCGGATTCTTTAAAAACCAATTTGAAAGAATTAAGTGAGCAAGGAAACGATATTGCCTCACATGGTTGGGGCCATGTCAGGCCGTTAACCATGGAAGTGGTTCCGTTTGAGTCTGAGATCAAAGCCAGCAAAGAAAAACTTGAAAATATTATTGGTAAGCAGGTTATGGGTTATCGTGCACCTTGTTTCAGTTTGGATAGAGAACGGCTTGATATTGTGAATAAGGTTGGTTATAAAATTGATTCCAGTCGGATCAAATTTACCAACCATCCTTTATATGGCGATTTGAATTTGGATGGCTTTCAACAAAATATTCCAGCTATTTACAGTTTGGACGACTTTTTTGAATTTGAAGTGAGCACCTTGCCTTTAGCTGGCAGGCAGATCCCTGTGTCCGGGGGTGGATATCTGCGCATTTTCCCCTGGATCATAATGAAAAAAATGATTGAATATTATTTGGAAAAAAATAATTTATTCACACTTTATATCCACCCGTTTGAATTATCTTCCCGTACCAATCCTGATTTTCCTGATGGAACTGCAGGGTCAAATAAGTTTCGCTTTTCACTGGGCCGATCTACGGTAATTAAAAAATTACATGCCTTGATTAAATTGATTCAAGAAAAGGGCTATCAATTCACTACATTTTCTGCGCTTAGAGAAAAAATGATCCATCAAAAAACATAGCGGTTACTGCGCGACCTGAAAAATGAGGACGCTTAAAACCAAATCCCCCTTATCAGGAGGAGGTTAATTTCCCCCAACTGCCGCCTCCGGGAGTACAAATTCTAATCCGTTCACCCGGTTCAACTTCCAGTTGGCATTTGCCTCCTACATCGGTGATCGACCCATCCTTTTTTATCAGCAGGTTTTTTCCTTTTTCTCCTGGCCCACCGCCTTGCATACCATAGGGAGCATAGACTCTGCGTTCTGAAAGGATGGCTACTTTCAGCGGAGCAAGAAATTCTATTTCTCTTATCACTCCATCTCCACCTTTAAACTTTCCTTCCCCTCCTGAACCTTTGCGAATGGAAAACTCACGCAAAAGGACTGGGTAGCGTTGCTCCAATACTTCCGGGTCTGTAATGCGGGTATTGGTCATATGAGTGTGCACGGCGGACTGACCGTGCCAGTCCGGTCCGGCTCCCGCGCCTCCGGCAATGGTTTCGTAGTAAGCGAAGTGGTCGTTTCCAAAGGTGAGGTTGTTCATGCACCCTTGAGAAGCGGCGCAGGCGTTGAAGGCTTTAAAGATGACATCGGTGATACGTTGAGAAGTTAATACATTCCCGGCCACCACCGCCGCATTGTCGGAAGGATCCAGCAGGGAATTCAGCGGAATCACCACCTCGACAGGTTCCAGACATCCTTGATTCAGCGGAATGTCGCTATCAATCAGACAGCGCAGGCAATAGAGAATAGCAGAGAGAGTGACCGCGCGTGGCGTATTTAAGTTATCTGGCTGCTCTTTTGAAGACCCAGTAAAATCGAAACAGGCTGATCCAGAAACGGTATCTATGCTTACTGTTAAAACAATACGACTTCCTTCATCCATAAAATCTTCGGCTTCAAGATGAATGATTTTCTCATCCTTATTTTTATCTTCCCATTTTTTTAGCAGAGCTCGCACAGATTGCCCGGCATTTTCACGCAGGTGTTTCATATAAGCCTGCACCACTTGCAAAGAGTGCGACTGAACCAGTTCATTTAGCAGAGCAATGCCTTTTTGGTTGGCAGACACCTGCGCTTTTAAATCAGACAGGTTATCGGTCAGAGCCCGCGTTCCCGCTCTCGTTAATATTTCAGTAATCCCTGCCTCCTGAAACTCACCCTTCTCAACCAGCATAAATGTTTTGATGCTGGCTCCTTCTTCCTCAAGGGATTTGGAAAATGGCGGCATGGAGCCGGGGGTCGTACCGCCGATATCCGCATGGTGCCCACGGCTGGCAACAAAGAAAACAGGCAACCCCTCTTTTACCACCGGGGTGATGACCGTGATATCTGGCAGGTGACTTCCACCCGTCGCCGAATGGTTGGTGACCCAGACCTGGCCCTCTTTAATCGAATGACCGTTCAACTCAACCTGATTCCGAACCGCTTCTCCCATCGACCCAAGGTGAACCGGCTGATGCGGCGCATTGGCGACCAGATCCCCTTCTGGCCCAAAAATTGCGCAGGAAAAATCCATTCGCTCTTTGATGTTGGTTGAAACAGCAGTGCGTTGCAAGACACGACCCATTTGCTCCGCAATAGACATGAATCGGGAACCAAACAACGACAATTGCACAACATCAAGCTCTGTCCCAACTGGGCGGGCAGGCAAGGCTTCCACTTCTATCTCAACATCTCCAAATGGTGATATCTTTGCGGTGCAGGAGGGTTCTATGAGGATAGTTGAAGTATCCTGAATAAGAATTGCAGGCCCCTCCAACATTTGCCCTGCTGCAAGGGACTCTAATAAAAAAATCGGTGTCTCTTTCCACCCATCGGAAAAATAACATTTCTTCCGGGCTAGCGGATTCAGGTTTGGTTGACCATTAGGCAGAGGAGTTTGAACGGGGGGTGGGGATTTCCCTTCTGCGCGAACCCGGATTGCCTCCACAAGAATTTTTCTTTTGGGTGGATTAAATCCAAACTCACGGTAATGCATTTTGCTAAAAGTTATCTCAAAGTTTTCCTGCTTCGATTCTTTGACCATTAAGGTCGTATCAGAACCCTCATAACGCATATTCAAATAGCGTATGACCTCGATAGTAAAATTTCCTTTCCGTTTTAATTCTAAAACGGTTCTGTCAGCAAGAGCTTGGAGCCTTGCCTCGAGTTCGGCCCCATTTTCATTTTTCACCGGCTCTTCCTTATCAACGGCGACATCGGCGAGTCCCATTCCATAAGCCGAGAGCACCCCGGCAAACCGGCTAATGAAAATTTTGGAAATTCCAAGAGTTCGTGCAATGGCACAGGCATGTTGACCCCCTGCTCCGCCAAAACAGGAAAGGGTATGATCGCGGGCATCATGTCCCCGGGATGCGGTGATTTCATGAATGGCCCGGGCCATATTTTCATTGGCAACTTCTACAAAACCGTAAGCGATTTCCTCTATGGACTGTCCTGTTTGAGAGTGCATGTTCTCCATTAATACTTTAAAAGCTTTTTTGGATGCAGAAGCAGATAAAGGCTGGTCTTCATTCTCCCCAAACAGGTTGGGAAATTGTTCGGGCACGATCCGCCCTAAAACCAGATTCGCATCAGTAAGAGAAAGCGGTCCACCATTGCGATAACAAGCGGGACCCGGCCAGGCCCCTGAAGACAAAGGCCCCACCTGAAACATGCCATTTTCAAATAATAGTCGGGAGCCACCTCCCGCCGCCACAGTATGGATATTTAGTTGCGGAACGAGATTGGGAATTTTTCGCACCTCGCTTTCAAACTGCCATTCGTAGCTCCCATCAAATCTGGAGACATCGGTAGAGGTGCCTCCCATATCGAATCCAATCACCGGGGTGGCTCGCGTTGTCCGGGCATTGCCCACCACTCCTCCAGCAGGACCGGAAAAGATGGCACGACTTCCAGTAAAAGAGTCGGCATCCACCAGACCGCCATCGGACTGCATGACAAAAAGGTCCGTATCATGATCTGCAAACCCAGCGCGGAACCCTTCAAGGTAGTTTTGAATATGCGGGTTCAGGTAGGCTTCGAGACAGGTTGTATGCCCCCGGTCCACTAACCGGGCTCTCGGTATAACCTCGCTGGAGAGGGATATATTTTGAAACCCTAATTCTACAGCTTCTTGCGCAATCAGAAGTTCATGGTCTGGAAAAAGCGTTGCATGCATCAGGGCGATAGCAAGACTCTCAATACCCTGTCGGCGCATATCCTGAAGTTGATGCCGAACGGTTTCCCTGTCTGGAGATCGTAAAATTTTCACGCCAGATTGTGATGAATCCTCAAGCTTCTGAGCTGGATGAACCCGCTCGTCAATTTCCACCACCGCTTCATAAAGCGGTTCCGGCTTGATTATTTTTAAATCAAAAATACCCGGCCGGTTTTGTTTTCCGATTCGTAGTAAATCCCCAAAACCTTTGGTGATGATGAGAGCTGTTCGGGCACCCTTACGTTCAAGCAGTGCATTGGTTGCAACAGTGGTTCCCATACGAATCCACTCAATAGAAGGAGTATCCTTGGATTCATGATGGGTCACTTCCCGAATGATTCTTCGGATGCCTTCAAGAGGTGCGTCGGGATAATGGTCCGGATTTTCTGATAGAAGTTTTAGGACTCTCGGGCCTTTGGGCGTTTCCGCATAGATATCCGTAAAAGTTCCGCCTCGGTCAATAGAAAACCTGAATTTATTAGGATCTGTCATATCGACCTGCCTCAGGAAAACAAAAACAGTAAGTTTGGAATAAAAATTTTGAGGCAGGAAAGGATAGAAGCTTCATGAACTTTTGCTGAAGCCTAAGTTCAGTGGATACCAGTCTTAGAGAAGATCTACTGAAAGGCCTTCATAGGAAAGAAACATTTTCAATTCTTGCTTAGGAGCAACCAGCTTGAGGTACTTTTCCGTCTGGCGGAAAATATCCATCAACTTAAAATCACTATAGGTAGGTTCATGATGGAAGAAAGCAATTTGTTTCACATTGGCTTCTAAAGCCAGGTCAACCCCTATAAAGGTAGAGCTATGGCCCCAATCCTCTTTTTCCAAACCTTCGCTGAATGTGTACATAGAATCAAATATTAACAGGTCCGCATCCTGGAAAAATTCAACCGCGGGTTTTAAGTCCGAGGAACCCAGTTTTTTATATTCCGCATCCGTTGCATAAACTACCGATTTACCTTTGTAATCTACCCTGTAAGCAAAGCATTGCCCAGGATGATACATGGCTTTCCATGTGACCGCCATGTCGCCAATTTTTTGTTCCGTCTTATTTTCCAGGACAACAAAATCGATATCCGAAGCATAAATACTAAAAGGAATTGGGAAATATTCAAACTTTTGCTGGCCCTCTAATCGCTCTTGGATATCTGGCAAGGGACTATTCACTGTAAACTGGTTTCCCTTGATATAAAAAGGCACAAAAAATGGGATTCCAAGAATATGGTCCCAATGAGTATGAGAAAAGAAAACATTTGCCTTTCCCTGTCCTCGGCCAAAATCGGTAGCCATTAGTTCCTGCCCCAGCATCCGGATTCCTGACCCTGCATCGAAGATCAATAATTCGTCACCCACCTGCATAGATACACAGGAAGAATTGCCGCCAAATGTTCCGCGAATTTCATGAGGTAAGGTCTGCACAAAGGATTTGATAGAATCGTCATCAGCCAAATCTTCCGCCTTGGCATTTTGAAGAGCCTTTACCACCTTTTCCTCAACCTCCTCATACACCAAAGGACTTGGAATAGACCCTCTGACCCCATGAAATTTAACCGTAAATTTATTATAACATTACAAAATAAAATGTAAATACTTGTTTATCTGAACGTTATCCCATCAGAATTGCTTCCGCCGCCGCCACCCCTTCAACGGTATTCTCCACAAAAACCTCTAGCTCACCATCAGTTAACTTAAGAACTTTCAATATCTTAGCGCTCATTGGACACACATAGGGAGAAACTCCGTTGCGCATCTCATGATTATTAGCAATCTGGTTGGCACAATTTACGAACTTGGAAATTCCAGGAGAATTACTGGCATCTGATAATGGACCGTGGTGTTTCCTGACCGACGCCACAACTTGTTTGGAAACGGGCCACCATTTTTCAATAAACCGCGCTCCCAATTCTGGGTGTGTAATACCAAAGGTACTATATTCCATATCTTCCAGGCTTTTCTCAGAGGTGCCAAGAGTACCAATAAAAGCCCCATATTCATCAGGAATCAAATAGTCGAAAACCAGAATTCCCACATCGTGCATCAATCCGGCGAGATAACTGGCCTCCAGGTCTTCCTTTTTCCCTCCTGCGTGTAAAACCAGTGTTTTGGATAAACAAGCCACGCCCAGAGAATGTTTCCAAAACTCTACATGATCGAAAGACTTGGATTTTTTAAATGCTTTAGGTAATTCAAGGGTGTAGGCCAAATCGAGAACCATTTTCAGGCCCAAACGCATTATAGCCGAGCTCAGGTCAAGCACCTCATCACGCCCGCCGCCAAAAAGAACACTGTTGGAAAGCTTTATCAAGCGCCCGGATAAGACAGGTTCCGTTTGGATCAGGCTAGATATTTCTTCAATGTCGCTGGCGGGGTCATTTATTCGTCCCTCCAAATTAATGAGGACATCAGACAAAGGAGGCAAGTCTCCTCTGGTTTCCAATAGCTCCAGAAGTTTATCTTTCACAGAATCACATCAAAGTTGTTAGAGAAACCCTCTTACCAATTGAAACCAGATGGGTTAAATGCCTAATTTGACCAATCTTAAGCATTATCCACTTATTGCCTTATTCGTCAAGCTGTTATAGACCTCTTTCTGTGAGAGATGTTTGGCCAAGTATTGCGGTTTTCTCTATAAATTTATGTTGACCCAGCAACGATTCACACCCTACAATGGCTGATTAAAGAACGTGTAAGGGATGAGATTTAAACCCTTTAAGAGGATCATATTGGCAAACGATTTCCCGGCTCAACGAGTTACGTCTCTCTGGCACCAAAGTTGGTGGGCGGTTCAAGACAGATTATGACATTTAGTCGTGCCCTTAAACGTTTCCAAGCAACCTGGTTCCCCAAATCAAAATTCAACCAGCCTTAGTTTAGATATTGTCTGGTTTTAGTGCTTGAAAAGAGTTCTGTGGACATTACCCTCCATCTTTTCTGGGCAACAAACCAAATTAACAATTTTTTTCATTATTAGGGAGATGAATTCGCAATGAAGCGGCTTCCCATTTTAGACAAGTTAGACGAAGATCTGAAAGAATCACAAAGAGAACTTCAGGTGGATATTCCAAAAGCTATTTTAACAGCTCGAGAGCATGGAGACCTGAGTGAAAATGCGGAATTCAAGGCGGCAAAAGAAAGACAAATGTTTTTAGAATCCCGAATTTCTCTTTTACAAAAACGCATCAGTGACATCATGGCCATCAACGTCAACCAAATCCCCAAAGACCGTTCAGGACTCGGAAGCACCTTGAAATTAAGAGATTTGGATAGCGGTAAAGAGGCAAAATACCATCTGGTTTTTCCAGAAGAAGTTAACCCTGATGAGGGGAAAATATCCACAGCCTCTCCTGTAGGAAAATCTTTAATAGGGAAGCAAGAAGGTGATGAGCTAACTATTTCTCTTCCAGATTGTAAAACAGAGTATGAAGTACTAGAAGTAATTACTATTCATGACCGCTCTGAAGAGGGCACCTCTGCATAAGATTTATGGCTACAAAACCACTTATTTCTTTTTCCAAAATTGCGGAAGAAGACCTTAGTTTTCTTGATATCGATGAATGGCCCGACTGGCAAGCCCAGTTTGGAAACCACCAGCCTCTGAAGCTGGAAATCGGTTTTGGAATGGGAAGCTTCTTGATTGAGATGGCCGCCAAAGAACCCCATACCAGCTTTATCGGCATGGATTTCTATCATAAGGGAATCCGGAAGTTGATGACTCGAAAAAATAAGCTCCAATTGGAGAATATCCGGGTGGCCTATGGAGATGTGCGGTTTAAAATTCCCCTGCTGTTTAAGGATGGAGAACTGGATACTGTTTATATCAATTTCCCCGATCCCTGGCCCAAAAAGAGACATACTAAAAGAAGACTGATCAAGCCTGATTTTGTTAAACTGATCGGGCAGAAACTGGCTCCTGAAGGACGCATTTTCCTGGCTACCGACTTTGAAACCTATGCGATGGAAATGTTGGAATATTTTAATTCTGAACCCCTGTTTCAAAACAGAGATCCGGCATCAGGCTTTTTGGAAAACCGCGAAGACTTACCTAAAACTAAATATGAAAAAAACTTTATCAATGCGGGTCATAAAATCTATTATCTTGAATATTCACGGCTGGGTGTTGCCACACCCACAACCTGAAGCTTCTGGCCCAACGGGAGAATCTCTTGCCTAAAGAACGTATTCTCATTGTCGATGACGAGAAAAATATTGTCAGTTCACTGACAGGAATCCTTGCCGATGAAGGCTATGAAGTCATCGAGACAGGAGATGGTGTAGAGGCCCTGGAAATCATTCAGGAGGATCCTCCCAATTTGGTTTTACTAGATATCTGGCTACCGGGAATGGATGGAATTGAAGTTTTAAAAACGGTAAAAACTTATCACCCGGAAATTGAAGTCATCATAATGTCTGGACATGGAACCATTGACACTGCTGTCAAGGCCACCAAACTGGGGGCTCAGGACTTCATCGAAAAACCTTTTTCTCTGGACAGGGTCACTCAATCGATTGCAGAAGTATTGAAAAACAAGCACTCTTCACCTCAGATTGAAGAAAAGCCGACCCTTTCTCCTAAAGAGCTTCCTCTATGCTTTGAAAACATGGTGGAAGTGAAAAAAGCGGTTAAAGTTTTTTCAAAAAACATGAAACCCGTTTTACTGAACGGAGAAAACGGGACGGGAAAAGAGTTTGTTGCCCAGGCCATCCATCGACAAAGCAGGAAGAGCGACCGGTCTTTCGTTAAAATAAATTGTGCGGTTCGCCAGGCATGGGCCATTCATTCCCAACTATTTAAGCGTACAGAGAAAGGATTAACTAGCCCAGGTGCTCCAAAGCAGACGGGTGAGGAACTAGTAGTTTATCTTAGTAATATTGAATCATTAAGCAAAGGCATACAGGAAAAACTCGCAGAAGCCTTACAACCCAATGGTTCGCAATCGCCTGATGCCAAGTTAGAATTAATTCCTATCCGGATTTTTGCATCATCTACAAAGGACTTGTCCGCCTTGGCGGCAAAAGGGCAGTTTCATGCTGCGTTACTAAATGCTTTCAAAGAATCCATCATATTTGTTTCCCCTTTACGCGATTACGCAGTGAGTATCCCTGCATTGGCAAAGGATTACCTGGAGGAAATCCAGCAAACTCAAAAAACTTCCATCCCCGAAATAGGCGAAGATGCCTTGACCGCCTTATGCCGTTATAACTGGCCTGGAAATATGAAAGAGTTGAGGTCTGTGCTGAACAAATTAATTCATACCAGGACTAACCAGGAAAAAATAACTGCACAGGATATTCCTTCTGAAATCTGGCAACCGCAAATAGAAACCAAATATATTGATGAAGCCGGTTCCCTGCAGGAAGCAGAACTAGTTTGGGAAAAGCATTTCATCATTCACCATCTTAAACAGAACAATTGGAATATCGACGCAACCTGCAAAGTATTAAAGACCGGGAAAAAACAACTTAAAGAAAAAATAGTCAGCCATTCCATTGAGATGCCCCACTCAGAAGTAAGCCACAATGGATACCGCCACTCCCAGCGCACCCTCAAGCGTAGTGTGGTGTTGTGCGGAAGCGGTTTGCACTCCGGCATTAAAACAGGCTTAATTCTACAACCCATGCCACCGGGAAGCGGAATCATATTTGGAGATATTTCCACAGGCAAAACCATTCCCGCCCGCTTGGAAAATGTTCAGTCCACAGATTACTCAACCCGTTTGGAAAAGGATATGGCCTCAGTAGGTACCATAGAACATATCATGGCGGTTCTACATATGTACCGCATTACCAATCTACTCATAAAAATCGGTGATGAAGCACCAGTGATGGATGGTTCCGCAAAGGATTTTTGTGAACTGATAGAAGACGGGGAATTTGAAGACCAGGAAGGGTTTTATGAAGAAATCATAATTGACAAGAAATATACTTTTGGTAGTCAGGACCAAGATGGGCCTTTTATTTCTATTGAGCCCAGTGATAATTTTAGCGTCAGTTACCACATGGAATATCCTGAACCAATTGGCATTCAGGATTACACCTACGAGTTTAAAGGAGATGAAAGTTTCAAAAAAGAAATTGCCCCAGCAAGAACCTTTGGCTTTATGGAAGAAGTGGCCCAACTGACTAAAATGGGATACGCTTCTGGAGGCAAACTTGACAACTTTATTCTGCTTGGGGACAAAAAAGTCTTAAATACAAAACTTCGCTTTAAAGACGAGTTTCCCCGTCATAAAATTCTGGATATTCTCGGCGATTTCTACTTACTGGGGAAACCCATACGCGGCCGTATCAAAGCTCGCAAATCGGGACATACACAAAACATAGGCCTTCTTCATCACATCCAAAACAATCTGATTCAAAAAAACTGACTCATCGCAGAGACCGAGCTCTCCTCTATTCTTTGGCACCTGCCAGTTTAAGTTGTTGAACCACCTCCAGCCGATTTAATTGGTGCGCGACCTTAAGTGCAGTCCATCCGTTTTTAGTAACCGAATCTGTGCTGGCCCCCTTCTCCAAAAAAAGCCGGGTGATTTCCTTATGCCCACCTGCTGCGGCGACCATCAGGGCTGTCCACCCCCTTTTACTACGCGCTTGGATATCGGCTCCATTACGCAGTAAAACTTCAACTGTAGGTAAATGTCCTCGTTCGGCTGCAACCATTAATGCTGTTGAACCGTTGGCAATCGTTGCGTTTTTAGCCGCTCCTTTTTGTAGAAGAAGTTCAACAATTTCCTCATGCCCCCCAGCCGAGGCACTGATCAATGGAGTAGAACCATTTTTACTTTTGGCATTTATCTCCGCATGGTGTTCGGTCAAAAGCATAACCATTTCCATATGACCTCGCTCAGCCCCAATCATAATAGGCGTTGCCCCACTTTTACTTTTCGCGTTTACATTTGCACCTTTCGCAATCAAAACCTTCGCCGGAAAAATACGTCCATATTTGGCAGCCCTCATCAAAGCCGTCCAACCCTTGGGGCTCCGAATCTCTACATTGACTCCTGATTCCAACAATACCCTTGTGCCTTCCACAAAATCTCTTTCAACGGTTAAAAACAATAGAGGCTCCCTAAATGAATTGCGAGTTTTAGGGTCTGCCCCCCCTGATATCAGATATCGAATAATATCTGCCCGGCCAGTCAGGGCAGCCAATAACACCGCAGAAGTTCCCTCTAAATTTGTGGCATTAGGGTCCGCCCCATTTTCCAATAAGAATCGAACCACTCCGGAATGCTGCTCTCCGGCCGCAATGATGAGTGGAGTGGCACCATCGTTAAGGCGAATATTTATTTTTGCCGCATGGTCGACTAAAACTTTGAGCGCTGGCAAGTGCCCATATCTTGCGCTTCTTGCGAGAGGACTCCAGCCGTGCATATTTTTGGAATTGACATCGGCACCACTGTCAATGAGCAGCTTCATACATTTCACATCACCCATCGTGGCGCACAACAACAGGGCGGTATCATCATAACGATTCCGAGCATTGACCTTTGCACCCTGCTTTAACAGAATTTCCACCAGGGAGGTATGCCCCCGAGCCGCAGAAACAATTAAAGCCGTACTTCCTTTTTTTGTACGGGCCTCAATATCTGCGCCCACCTGCAGCAATGACTCAGTTTGTTTGCGGTCCCCCTCAAAAACGGATGCTAAAAAAGCATCGTTCACACCCTCGAATGCGGAGACCGAACCCCCTACCAAAAACAACCCAACAGCAAAGGAAGTACATCTGAATATATTTAAGTTATTCATAATCTGAAATATTACGAATTTTCACCAAACATCCATGAAAGACACCAAGTGCCCCAGTTAGTTAAATGTTCTCATATCAAGAAAAAATATAACCAACTTATTGAAGTAATGGAAGTATTTCCTCAAACTGGATCAGTTTTCACAAAGAATTAGGGGTGAACATGGGAAGAAAAACTGCAGAAAAATGAAATCCGCCCGCCAGGGAGGTAGAACAGGCGGACGGATCGCAAAAAGGGGTGGAATGTTAATTCCATAAGATAAGATCATGATTGCGGCTGAATTATTCCAGTAAAAACACCTTTTTTTGCATAATGGGCTATAAATTACGCCTCTTTAAAGAGTGAGGCTCGATTTCTACCAGATTCTTTAGCCTTATATAATGCCTTATCAGCTTTTGCCAGGAGATCAGCAAACGAATTTCCTTTTTTCACTACATCTGTTGCCACTCCCAAGCTGACAGTGACCCATTTCTCACAAACATTATTCTTATGCTCAATTTTTAAACTCTCAACCTCCTGTCGCAATTTCTTTGCCAGCTTTAAAGCTCCATCCTCATCCGTATCAGGAAGAATGAGAACAAACTCCTCCCCTCCATATCTCGCAGCCAAATCGGCAGGCCTTTTCATGGCACCTTTTATGACTCCAGCCACTTTTTTCAGACATGCGTCCCCTTGTTGATGCCCATAAGTGTCGTTATAAGGTTTGAAACTGTCCAGATCTATCATGATAACGGAAAATGGGTTTTTATCCCTCTGCGCGCGTTTCCATTCCTTTTCCGAATATTCATCAAAGTACCGACGGTTGGCAATTTCAGTCAACCCATCCATAGTGGATAGTTTTTTAAGGTTTTCCACCGCTTCCATCAAGCGGTTCTGGGTTACCAGTAGTTCCTCTTCAACCGCCTTGATCTCCATAATATTCCGGGCAATACAAAGTGTTCCTTGAAAGTTGTTTTCCGCATGATTTTTAAATACCTGTTCCGCGGAAACATCCCAAAGCCCAAAAGCATCCAATAAGACAGGTATCGGCTTTGCTTTCTCCCCCAGAACGGATTCTCTAGCAAATTTCAAATTCACCTCCAAGTTACAGGTCGACATCGGGCCGACTTCACGAGTGGCAATTTTTGAAATAATATCCTGATCGTTTGGGTCCAAATCTATAAATGTCTCAATGGATTGTCCGACCAAATCCTGAGGCTCATAACCGAAAAACCGAATGGCCGGGTTAATAAATTCTATTTTCTGATCTATTCCTAACCGAAAAATAACATCGGATACGGTCTCAACGATAGTGCGGTATGATTTTTCACTTTCAGCCAGAGCGTATTCTGCCGAACGCACCTTTTGCTCAAAGGACCCAATCTGAATGGCATTTTTTATGCTCTTTACCAAATGTTTTCCATTCAATCTACTTTTGGACAAATAATCCGCTGCACCTTTCTTCATCACTTCTGCAACCAACTGTTCGCCGCCCATGCCCGTCAACAAAATCAGAGGCGCGTTATATCGGTCAACGTCCCTTAGGCGCTCCAAAATTTCCACACCCGTGGCATCAGGCAACTTATAATCAATCAGAACACAATCAAACTTATGGGCTCTTATTTTCTCCATTCCAGAGGAATAATCTGATGCTTCATGGACCTTAGCCTTCAACCCCTCTTTTTCGAGCAGGTTCTGCACATTCATCCGATCGGTCTCATCATCATCAATGATCAAAATTTGCAAACTTTCCTTCATGCTTCCGAGTCCTTCAATAAAGTTAATCTAATATTTCCTAATTCCTGGAGAATTTTATAGATACATTAACACCCCAGCTATACATTCAAATCTCTACCTTTGAGGTTTAGAACCTCATACTTTCAGCTCTAAATCAATTCTCACATTATATATTAGATTTCTTCCTAAAACGTTACGTTAGAGTCCCAATTTGGTCAAAAATATTTACAAAGTGTGTCCCCAGCTACTTGCAGAAATCTTCGAAAAATACCCCTGTAGACGTTTTCCATGACAAGGGAAAGCAATGCCTAAACTAATAAATGGGAAATTTTAATTTCCCCGTTCACCGAATTATCGAATTCATTGATTAATAACGTTATTTAATGATAAGCTCAAAGAGGTGTTTTATTCCCTTCCCCAACAAAACGTTCTTTTTTAAATGACCCCCGAAAAATTCACACTTGCCATTTTAGCTTCTGGACGAGGTTCAAATTTACAGGCAATCATTGACGGCATTGAAAAAAATAGTCTACAGGCTGAAATTGGCCTGGTGATTAGCGATGTAAAAAATGCCTTTGCTTTAGAGCGGGCGCATAATCATGGTATCGAATGTCTTTTTCTGGACCCCAAGACTTTTCCGGATCGAAAAAGCTACGAACAAGCCTTGGTGAAACATATTCAATCAAAATCTATCAATTTGATTTGTCTGGCCGGATTCATGCGAATCCTTGGCAAACATTTTATAGAAACTTTTTCAAATCAAATCATTAACATCCACCCCTCTTTGCTTCCAGCATTTCCCGGATTGAATGTTCAAAAACGGGCCTTGGAGCATGGAGCCCGGTTTACAGGGTGTACGGTGCATTATGTCAATGAAGAGGTTGATAGTGGCCCTATCATATTACAAGCGATGGTTCCTATTTTAGATGATGATGATGAGTCTTCTCTTTCTGAAAGGATTCTCGAACAGGAACATATCATCTACCCCGAAGCCATCCGATTGATCGCTGAAGGTAAACTGACCCTTTCAGGCCGAAGAGTCCTGCATTGTAAATAGAGAGGAAATACTTTTGAATCTTCTGCATAAAATTTTAACTTTGTTTACCCTGCTAATTCTGCCAGGAACCCTCTTTGCGGAGTCTTCTGAACAACAGGCACTAGATGCTATCCAACAGCAGTATGAAACAGTTTCAACTTTTGAGGCTGATTTCACCCAAAGGTCTTACGTTAAAATGATGAACCAGACCCAAAGCGTCCAAGGTAAAGTTAAAATCAAGAAGCCTGGAAAAATGAAATGGGTCTATGGTGCTCCAGACACGCAAATTTTAATCAGTGATGGAAAAAACCTTTGGCTATATGTTCCTGAAGAAGAGCAAGCCACTAAAGTACCAGTAGAAAGCATTTACTCCTCCAACACACCCGCTCTTTTCCTTGCAGGAAAAGGAAAGCTTACCCAGTCCTTTAACGTAGAAAGTGTGAGCGAGGAAAACCAGAATATTCTTGTTACGCTTGTCCCAAAGAGTGAGGAACAGGGCCTGGCAAGACTGATCCTTCAAGCTGATAAGAAAAACTACCAAATTACAGGATCGACCGTGTATGATAAATTAGGAAACAAAACAGAGATCCAGTTCAAACGAGCTCGGATTAATCGGGAAATTCCCGAAGAACAATTCCAACTCAAGACTCCACCCGGAGTAGAGATTTTGGATTACACCCATACCCCTTAAATCTAATGTTTGAACTTTCAATATTTTCTCTAGATACAATCCTCAATTTTGGGATCAAAATGTTGGCTTTTCTAGCGGGCCTGGCGGCTCTCATTTTCGTCCACGAACTCGGGCATTTTCTCGTTGCACGGAAAGTGGGCGTTGTCGTAGAAAAGTTTTCTCTCGGTTTCGGTCCTAAGATTTTGAGTTTCACACGTGGAGGCACCGAATACCTGCTCTCATGGATTCCTCTTGGCGGTTACGTAAAAATGAAAGGGGAAGAGGTCGGGGAAGAGATCGCCGATGAAAAGGGATCATTTTCTGCCGCTCCGGTGATGCACCGCCTTGCCATTGCGTTTGCAGGTCCGTTATTTAATATTCTCTTTGCCATTGCAATTTATTATTGTGTCTTTTTGGTTGGGGTTCCGGCACTTTCTCCTGTTGTGGGCGTTGTTAAGGAAGAATCTCCTGCTCTGGCGGCAGGGCTTCAGATGGGCGATCGTATTTTGGCAATCGGCGACAAAAAAATACTTTATTGGGAACAACTTCAAACAATCGTCCATAAATCCCCAGGCCGCTCCCTGGACTTCCAGGTAGAAAGAAGTTCCGGAAATACTGTCAATGTCGCTGTCACCCCAGTCGCTGAACAAATCACTGATCTTTTCGGTGAAAAAGAAAGCGTAGGACTGATCGGGATCACTCCCTTAGTGCGAAACATCATTTATGTTAAAGAAGGCACTCCTGCTGACGTTGCAGGGATTCAGGAAGGTGACATCCTGCTATCAGTAGATGACACGACTATTTTTGGTTGGGGGGATCTGAAAAAAGCCGCCATAGACAAGCCCGGCGAAGCATTGGCATTCAGAGTCCTCAGAGATGGAATAGAAATCGTAACGACATTAACTCCAGAAGCCAAAATCGTTAAGGACATTAAAGGCAAAAGCACAAAAGTCGGCTTGCTCGGCATCGGCATGGCTGGAGAAATGGTAACGGAAAGATATGGCATCTTCGGAGCCTTCAAAAGAGCCTGCACCGAAACAGGCCGGCTGATATATTTGATCGCCGTAAGCATAAAAAAAATGGTTTCAGGTTCCATCCCCGCTGACTCCATCGGAGGGCCCATCCTGATTTTCCAGATTTATGGTGAACAGGCAGAGCAAGGCTTCAGTGAGCTTATTCGCCTGACCGCATTATTAAGCATTAATCTGGGCTTGCTCAACCTTCTGCCAATTCCGGTTCTTGATGGGGGTCATATTTTCTTTTTCCTGATAGAGATTCTTAAGGGAAAACCTATTAGCGAAAGGAACCGGGAACGGGCACAACAGGTGGGCCTATTTATGTTGCTCAGCCTCATGGTGTTCGCGTTTTACAATGACATTATGCGAATCATTACCTGAACCCTGAAAAACTTCTACCCATGCAAAACATTGAGAGCCGAATAAAGGATCTCAAAGACGCCGCCGAGAAATTATCCATAAAAATCGAAGTCGCTAATCTCAATGATCAGGAGTTTTCTATACAAAGCGGCTACTGCAAACTCAATGGTGAGGACCTTATAATTTTGGATAAAAACCTCCCCAACGAAGAACACATGGCGGTTATTTTTAATACACTTAAAAAGTTTAATTTGGACAACATCTATGTCGCTGACTGGATTCGAGAAAAAATGGAAACCAACAAATCCACTGGAACAGAATAATGACGCTTCTTAATAATATTCTTCCAGAACAACGCCGAGGAAAACTCAAAGCCCTTTTGGAAACGGGAAAAACTGTTCGGGTGCTTGAAGCCCATAATGGATTGAGCGGCATCATAGCCAATACGGTTGAAGTCATTGGAGAATCGGAGGGTCAGAGTGTAGCCCGACAGTTTGATGCTATCTGGGAAAGCAGTCTTACGGACTCGGCCTCGAAAGGTCACCCCGATATCGAAGTCGTCACCTTTGACTCTCGGCTCCACACCATCAACGAAATCCTGGCTGTGACCGACAAGCCCATGATCGTTGACGGCGATACCGGAGGAGATGCCAATACATTTGAATACACCGTCTCCAAGCTTGAGCGAGCCGGGGTATCGGCTGTGATCATAGAAGATAAAGTTTTTCCTAAACGCAACAGCCTGGAGGCCGGCGTCCAACAGAACTTGCAGGAACCAGAGGTTTTCGCACAGAAAATCCGGCGAGGGAAAAGCGTTCAGAAAAGTAGCGAGTTTATGATTATCGCTCGCATTGAAAGCCTGATAGCCGGAAAATCCATGGAAGACGCGCTAAACAGGGCCACACAATATCTCCAAGCTGGAGTTGATGGAATCATGATCCACTCCAAATCCAAAAACCCAGATGAGATTCTAGAGTTTGCCCAAAAATATCAGATTATTTTGAAGGACCTCAAACTGAAAAAAATACTGGTTTGTGTACCCACCACATACAACAAGATCACAGAAGACGAATTGAGTGCCGCTGGATTCGACATCATCATTTATGCCAACCACCTTTTACGCAGTGCTTATTTGGCAATGATGGAAACAGCAAAGACCCTCCTCCGCAACCAAAGATCGCTGGAGGCGGACCCCTTATGCACCCCCGTTCGGGAGATTTTCAAAACCGTAGGTTTTTTAGAGGTCAAGGAGAAGGACCAGCAGGATGAACAAAGCACCAATATTCCCGTAATCATTCCTGCCGCCGGAGAAGATACGATCTTCAAGGAAATTTTGGACGGAAAACCCAAAGCAATGCTGGAAATTTGCGGCAAGACCCTTCTCGACCACCAAATTCAAACCCTCAACAATGCCAACCTTGCCGACATCACTCTAATCTCGGGCTATGGCAAGGAAAAACTGCATGCAGAGGGAGTTAACATTATGGAAAATCCCGATTATAAGAAAGGGTCCATGCTCAATTCCCTGCTGATCGCAAAAGAAAAAATGGTCAATGGGTTTATCATGCTTTATTCAGACATTCTTATGGAAGACCATATCCTCAGCAAACTCATGGAATGCAAAGAAGATATTATTCTGGTTGCTGACAATTCAACCCAATACCACTTGCCAGAGGAAGGAAATTTTCTCGATTACATTATTAGCAAAAGCCAACATAAGCCCGAACGCAGGGAAATACGCTTCATCAGTGAAAATATAGTAGCCAATATTGGTAACAAGATAAATCCGGAAACCGCGACCCACGAGTTCATCGGTCTTGCCCGGTTCAGCAAAACCGGAGCTGAGCAATTCCTCGAAACCTATAACGATGTCATCAGTAATTTTGCTGGACCGTTTCAGGAGTCCAAGGATATTTCCAGCCTAACTTTCACTGACCTCGTCCAGGAAATGATTGACCGGGGTTTCGCAATACATTTTATGGAGATTCATAAAGGCTGGCTGGAAATCCACAATACCGATCATATTGCCCTTGCTCAAAAATCCTTTAGCGCATAAAATCTCCCTTCCTCTTTACCAGCATTAACTGGAACTATCGACGCATGCATTATTCAAAACTTTTCATTCCTACATTAAAAGAATCTCCCGCTGATGCAGAAGTCATCAGCCACAAACTCATGGTACGCGCTGGGATGATTCGTCAGCTCGCTTCTGGAATTTACTCTATTCTTCCGTTGGGACTCCGGGTTTTAAGAAAGGTCGAGCAAATCATCCGTGAGGAGATTGATCAAATCGGCGGACAGGAAGTTTTTCTACCCAGCATCCAACCTGCAGAATTGTGGGAGGAAAGCAAACGGTGGGATTTTTATGGCAAGGAATTATTGCGCATTAAAGACCGGCACAACCGGGAGTTCTGTTATGGCCCGACCCATGAAGAAGTCATAACCGATATAGTTAGAAAGGAAATCAAGTCCTATAAAAAACTCCCCATTCTGCTATACCAGATTCAGACCAAATTCCGTGATGAAGTTCGTCCTCGGTTCGGTATTATGCGTGGGCGCGAGTTCATGATGAAGGATGCTTACAGTTTTCACACTGATGAAACAGACACCCAGAACACCTACCACCAAATGGCACAAGCCTATACCAATATTTTCAAAAGGTGCGGTCTGGAATTCAAGCAGGTCCAGGCTGACTCGGGAACAATTGGAGGAAGCTTTTCGCACGAGTTTGCAGTGCTCGCGGATTCTGGAGAAGATGAAATTGGTTTCTGCGAAGCATGTGGTTATGCTTCTAATTTGGAACTTGCTGAATCCAAGCCACCTTCGCCCACCGCACCTCTCTCTTCACCGCAATCCTTGAAAGAAGTAGAAACTCCTGGAAAAAAATCTGTGCAGGAAGTGGCTGAATTCCTGAACCTTCCTGCCCGGCAAATCGTCAAAACTATTCTTTTTGAAAATGAGAACGGGCTGGTCGCGGGACTGGTACGCGGTGATCATGAAATCAATCCCATCAAAATGAAAAACCTTATTGGTTGCGAATGGCTACAACCAGCGGGGGAGGAAGCCATGTCCAAACATCCCGGATTGCATTGTGGATATGTCGGACCTGTAGGCTTGGATCTTCCCGTATACGCAGACCACGAAATTACGGCACTGCATGATTTTGTGACGGGAGCCAACAAACCTTCCATGCATTTCACCGGGGTTCAGGTTGAACGGGATCTGAAAATCGAAAAAGTTTGGGACATCAGAACAGTTCATGCTAATGACCCCTGCCCACGTTGCGAGAATGGAAAATATCAGATTAAGCGCGGGATTGAGGTAGGCCATATTTTCATTCTTGGCACAAAATATTCATCCGCTATGAAAGCCGTTTTTCTCGACCAGCAAGGTAAGGAAAACGCAATGGTTATGGGTTGTTATGGAATCGGGGTCGGGCGCACTGCTGCGGCTGCCATTGAGCAAAATCATGATGAAAAAGGAATTGTATGGCCTCGGAACCTGGCTCCCTTTCAAGTTATTATTATTCCGGTTAACTACTCCAATAGTGACTTGAAAAATGTCTGCGACAACATATATGACAAGCTCCTGGAAATGGGTATCGAAACCCTTCTTGATGACCGAGCAGATCGATTGGGTGGTAAATTGAAGGATGCCGACCTTATAGGAATCCCCCTGCAAATCATTATCGGCCCCAAAAACCTTGCAGCCGGACAAGTTGAAATCAAGGTTCGCAAAACCAATGAGTCGGAGTTGCGCCAATACCCTCAGGTGATTGAAGATATCCCCAGCATTTTAAAGGACTTATAGAAAAGCACATCGTCCCAGGAGTTCCCCAGTTTTCCCTTGAAATCAGACCTCAAGTTCTTGTACAATTTCGAGGACATATACGGGTCCTGCATCGCGGGCTTTGAGCCCGCTTTTTTTTTACTTTTTTCAGGGAACATTCTTGAAAATAGGCCGTTTTTGCGGCCTTAGTTCTTCCTCACCCGAGGGATGCTAAGGCTCACAGGCCCCTATTTGTATAAGAGGTTTAAATGGCAAAAGTCCCTATTGCCCAATTGGTTACAAATTTAATCGAACCCGTTTTAGTAGCAGAGGGACTGGAACTGGTTGATGTTGAATATAAAAAAGAGGGGAAGAACTGGGTCCTAAGGATCTATATTGACAAGGAAAAAGGTGTCACGGTTGAGGACTGCCAAAATATAAGCCGCCTAACAGGCGATCTCATTGAAGTAGAAGAAACCATCAAAACTCCTTTTAACCTGGAAGTTTCATCTCCCGGACTTGATCGATCTCTTAAAAGGGAAAAGGATTTTTTAAAGTTTAAAGGAAAACGAATCCGCCTTCACAGCCTTTCCCCAATTGATAGCAGAAGAAAGTTTACAGGCATCCTGGCTGACTTCAAGGATCAAACCATATTTATGGATTTGGACGGGAAGCCTTTTGAAATTCTCTTGAGCCAAGTGGATAAAGCAAACTTAGTAATTGAAATTTAGGTAAAGCACCATGAGCATGGAAACAATCAGTATTTTGGAACAAATCAGCCGCGATAAAGGAATCGACAAGGAAACTCTAATCGATGCCTTGAAAGCTGCAGTGGAGGTGGCTGCTCGCAAAAGGTATCCAACCGCCAAGGAACTGCAAAGCGAATTCAATGAGTCCACTGGGGAAGTTGAAATTTACCTGGAAAAAACTGTGGTCGAAACCATCGAACTTCCAGATGAACAAATCAGTCTGCAAGATGCTTCGGCATTTTCCGAAGATGTCCAGATCGGCGATCAGGTTCTGGTCCAACAAGTTTTGGAAAATTATGGTCGTACCGCGGCCCAGCTTGCCAAACAGGTGATCATACAAAAACTCCGCGAAGCAGAAATTGATCTGACTTACAACGATTATATCGATAAAAAAGGCGAATTAATCAACGGAATGGTCCACAGGATGGAACATGGTGATCTTGTCGTTGACCTTGGAAAAGCCGAGGGTATTCTGCCGCGACGTGAACAAGTTTTTCGTGAGAGTTTTAACCGTGGAGAACGGATCCGCGCTTATGTTCTGGATGTCCGTAAAACACCCAAGCATGCCTTGGTGATCCTTTCCCGCACCCATGTTGGATTGATCAAGCGTTTATTCGAGATGGAAGTTCCGGAAATCAGTGAAGGGATGGTAGAAATCATGGGAGTGGTTCGTGAACCCAACGGTCGCACCAAAATTTCAGTGCGAACCAACGACCGGGAAATCGATGCTGTTGGTGCCTGTGTCGGTATGCGCGGTATGCGCGTACAATCCATTGTTCAAGAGCTACGTGGTGAAAAAATAGACATTGTCGAATTCTCTGAAGACCCGGAAACTTATATCAAAAATGCATTGAGTCCGGCCAAGGTTTCCAGAGTCGTTCTCAACCCAGATGAAAAGCAAATGACGATCATCGTAGCCGAAGACCAAATGTCTCTGGCTATTGGGAAAAAAGGTCAAAATGTGCGTCTGGCCGCCAAACTTGTCCGATGGAAAGTTGATATAAAAGGCCCCTCTGAATCTTTAGAATTGGGAGGTCAGAACCCATTTTTATCTGTCCAAAACACATCCACCGTAGATTTTCTGGAAGACGTGAAAAATGCTAAGGGATTAGGCGAGAAGGTCAGAGCCATCCTTTTCCAGGACAATCTTGTTACCTATGAAGAGGCGATTAAACGGGGAGCAAAAGGGTTTACCGAGTTGCCCGGTATTGGACCTAAGAAGGCCGAAGCCCTGGCACAATTAGTCGAGGACCATGTTAAGTCAATTCAAGTACAAGTTGAAGCCGCCAAACTAAAACAGGAATCTAAAGAAGAAGCAACCCCTGAAGCGATAGAACAGGACGAGCCCGTTACCCAATCCATAGAAAGCGAATCCGACGAGCCCGCTACAGAAGAAGAAGAAGAAGAAGAAGAAATTCCAGTACAAGAATTGGTAGGCGTGTCCCCTGAGATTCTGCAGACTCTTATCAATAATGGATTTGAAACTTTGGCCGAACTTTCTGTCACCCCGCTGGAAGAGCTACTAGCTATGGAAGGTGTTGATGAAGAGACGGGTCGATCCATTTTAGAGCAAGTCAAGCAACGCCTGGAGAATCTTGAAAATGTCTAAAATTAAAACCCAGTCGGTCTTGTTCTATCTAGAAACTTTACCCAAACCCGTGAACGCTTTATTGAGTCCGGGTCTTAAGAAAATCGTGTTGTTGTCCCATAACAGGAGGAAATTTGCCTAAGATTCGCATCAACAAACTGGCCTTGGAACTCAATATTCAGAATGACCAAATCATTGAGGCCCTGCAGAAGCATGATATTGCTGTTAAAAATCACATGAGTTCCATTGATGAAGAGGCCATGATATACATTCGTGATCTCTTCGCGCCCAAAGTCGTCACCTCGAAAGTAGCGGTGAAAAAGGCTAAGGCTAAAATCAAAATAAAGGTTCCCTCCAAGGTAAAAATCACAACCGCAAAAACACAAGCTAAATCCACCGCGACCAAAAAAGCCGCGAAAAAATCAGAAGTTAAGGCTGATAAAACCGAAACCCCAAAAACCAAAGCCAAAACTGCGGGAAAAGCCAAAACTGCGGAAAAATCCAAGGAAACGCCGGAAAGTAAGACGGGGAAAAAACTCGGCCTCAAAATAGTCAAAAAAGAAGAAAAACCTAAACCTGTTGAGGCAAAACCTGCCCCAGTTGCCAAAGTTAAACCACCGGCCCCAAAAGAAAAACACCCTGAGGTAGAGGTTGCCCCTGTTGCATCCCAACCTGTTCCAGAACCTGCTAAGGAAGATGAAGAATTCGAATTGGTTCAAATTGGGGAAAATACTCCAGTACGAGAACTGGCAGAAAAACTAAGATGCTCCCCAAATGAAATCATTAAAGAGTTAATGGCTTTTGGAATTCTAGCCAATATCAATCAGACCTTAAACTTTGATTTGGCCGGCAAGATTGCAGACAAACTTGGGTTCGAAGTGGAGCTCCTGATTGAAAAATCTGAACTGGATTTTAGCGAAGAAGAAAAGGACGACGTTAAAGACCATGCTTCCAGAGCTCCGATTGTGACCATCATGGGGCATGTCGATCATGGTAAAACCTCCCTTCTCGATGCCATCCGCAAGACCGAAGTCACCAAAGTAGAAGCTGGAGGAATCACTCAGCATATTGGTGCCTACCAGGCTCATGTTAAGGGATTGCCTATCACCTTTCTTGACACACCAGGACACGAAGCTTTTACGGCTATGAGAGCCAGGGGTGCGCAGGTGACAGACATTGTTGTTCTGGTTGTGGCCGCTGATGACGGGATCAAACCGCAAACCAAGGAAGCCATTCATCATGCAGAGGCAGCAGGAGTTCCAATTCTCGTTGCCATCAACAAGGTTGACAAGCCCGATGCAAAACCCGATGAAGTCAAAAAACAATTGGCCGACCTAGGCCTTCTGCCAGAAGATTGGGGCGGACAAACTATTTATGTAGAGGTCTCGGCTCTGAAAGGAACCGGAATTGACAACCTCCTCGAAAACTTACTCCTGCAAGCAGAAGTCATGGAGTTAAAAGCAAATGCTTCACTCCGAGGCAAAGGAGTGGTGATCGAATCTAAACTGGATAAAGGACGCGGCCCCATAGCAACCCTGATTATTCAAAACGGAACCTTAAGAGTTGGGCAACCTTTCATCGTGGGGTGCTACTTTGGTAAGGTCCGGGCACTTATAGATGATAAAGGCAAAAAAATTAAAAAAGCAGATCCCTCCACTCCTGTAGAGGTAGTCGGGTTGCCGGATGTTCCGCAACCTGGGGACCACTTCATGGTGGTTCAGGATGAAAAAAGGGCCCGGCAACTCAGTAGCCTTAGGCTGCAACAGCAACGGGAAACCCAACTGGCCAAATCCACTCGCATCACCATGGATGATCTTCATCAGCAAATTGTCGAAGGCCAGATCAAAGAACTCAACCTTATCGTCAAGGCAGATGTGCAGGGTTCAATTCACGCTGTCCTGGAAGCATTTGGAAATCTCGAAAACAAAGAAGTCCGCATAAAATGTATTCATGATGCTGTCGGAGGTATCACCGAGTCGGATGTCATTCTGGCCTCCGCGTCTAACGCCATCATTATTGGGTTCAATGTGCGGCCAACGGATCAGGCCACAAAACTTGCCACAAGAGATCAAGTAGATATTCGTCTCTACAGTATTATTTATGATGCCATCAATGACATGAAGGCGGCCCTTGAAGGAATGCTGGCTCCAAAGTTCAAGGAACGGATTATCGGCAAAGCAGAGATCCGGGAAGTGTTTACTATTCCCAAAGTTGGTACCATCGCCGGATGCCATGTTTTATCGGGAAAAATCGAACGCAATCTGGAAGCCCGTCTGATTCGAGACAATGTGGTGGTTTACCAAGGCAAGATAGCATCTATTAGAAGATTTAAGGACGATGTAAAAGAGGTCGCCGCCGGCTATGATTGTGGTCTTTCTATCGAAAAGTTTCAGGATGTGAAACAAGGAGATGTGGTCGAACCCTTTGTAATGGAAGAGATCACAACCTGATATGCCGTCCTCCATAAATAAATATGGTTATTGGTTGTTGCTCCATCAAGTTTTATTTGCACGGAAGCAGATCTTTAAAGGAAAAGCGTCGGGTCGTCCGAGCTATAAAGGACCGGCTTAAGAACAACTTTAATGTGTCTGTAGCAGAAGTGGGGGACCAGGATAACTGGCAAAGTCTCCACATGGGGATATCTGCCGTAGGATCTGACCGCCCGTACATGGATGGTTTAATGACAAAGGTGATTGATGCAATAGACCGGATGAACCTGGCCGAAATCACCGACTGCAAAACAGAAACCATGAACTTGGGCTCCGAAAACTTTTGAGAAAATAGGTGTTTTCATGCGGTTCAAGCGGTCCCAGAGAATTCAAGAACTGATTCTTGAAGAAGTATCCAAAATGGTTCAGAGGGGATTAAAAGATCCTCGGATAGGTTTCACCACCGTTACCAAGGTGGAAGTTACTGATAATCTTAAACGTGCTAAAATTTTTATTAGCGTGATGGGCTCTGAAAAAGAAAAAGCCGAGACTCTGGACGGACTGAATAGCGCAAAAGGTTATATCCGAAACACGATGGGTAAGAACCTTTACTTGAGATACTTACCGGAACTGGAATTTCGGCGGGATGATAACGCCGATCATGTAGAAAAAATATCGAGAATACTTAATGAATTGCACTCTGAATCAGGTGGTCAACCTCTATAAACCATCTGGACCCACCTCGTTTTCAATGGTCCATTCGGTGAAAAAGATACTGGGCGTAAAAAAAGCCGGGCATATAGGGACTCTGGACCCCATGGCTGAGGGTATTTTGCCTATCTGCCTGAACCAGTCCACTCGAATAATTCAATTTCTGTCCCCATTATCCAAGCATTATCAATGCACTATGACCTTGGGAGCGGCCACGGACACCCAGGATTCTACAGGGAAATCCATTTTTGAGGGAGACCCCTCTAGAGTCACAGAAACTCAGGTTAGGGACATCCTTAAGGGTTTTGTTGGGGAGCAAAAACAGGTGCCCCCTATGTACTCGGCAAAGAAAAACAAAGGAATTCCTCTTTACAAATTGGCCAGAAATGGTATTAATATCGAGAGAAAACCCGTCAGCGTTCATTTTTATTCCATTGATTTTATTAATATGGATGGAAATGAGGTAGAATTTGATGCTCATTGTTCTGCGGGAACCTATCTCCGAACCCTGTGCCATGATATCGGGCAAAAACTCGGTTGCGGTGCTCACATGTCTCGGTTGATCCGAAAACAGGTGGGTGTGTTCGATCAGGTTTCTTCTGTCAGTCCCGAAGCGTTGAAAACCGCAAATAATAATGGGCAACTGGATGGAGTACTTTTTCCTGTGGAAAAGGTTCTTGGTTTTCTTCCAGAAATTCGTATAAACGATGATTTTATAAAGCCTCTTGCTAATGGTAAAGCTTTACCCAAATATTCCTTAGTAGCATTTCCAGGAAAGTTTGGACCCGGGATAATGATGCGGGTGTGCGACAGCAATAATAAGCTGCTTGCCATCGTTGAGTCCCTTGTAGATCAGGATAGATTTGCCCAGCTTGGGCCCAAAGATATCGCTTTTAAATTAAAGCGTGTATTAATTTAATTATAAACAATAAGAATTTGATGGAAAAAGGTTGGAATGTTTTCGCAGGGACACCTCAGGATAAAAATTATTGGTGTGTCTCTACGAAAACATTTTCCAATCGTTTTCCCGCATTAAACGAGTTGGAGAAAAAAACATGGCACTGAATGTTGAACAAAAAACTACGATCATTACAGATAACAAGCTTCATGAAAAAGACACGGGGTCTTCAGAAGTGCAAATTGCACTGCTGACAAAACGCGTTACCTATCTTACGGAACATTTTAAGACCCATTCCAAAGACCATCATTCCAGGCGCGGACTCCTCAAGCTAGTCAGCAAACGACGAAAGCTTTTGGACCACTTAAAAAAAGAAGATCTTGGCCGTTACCAGAGCATCATTACAAAGCTCGGCATACGCAGATAATCGCGCCTAACCTATCCTGATTTCACAGGAAAAAAAGACATTGGAGAAATATTAATGGAAAAAGTAGAAATAGATATAGATGGAAAACTGATTTCCCTGGAAGCCGGTGATCTGGCCCGCCAGGCAGGCGGCGCAGTCGTTGTCCGCCAAGGTGATACTATGTTACTCGTGACCGCCACCATGGCTAACCAAGCCCGAGAAGGAATCGATTTCTTTCCTCTGACAGTAGACTACCGAGAAAAAACTTATGCCGCCGGAAAAATTCCCGGAAGCTTTTTTAGACGGGAAGCCCGGCCCGGAGACATCGAGACCTTGACTTGTAGGTTGATCGACAGACCCATTCGACCATTATTCCCAAAAAGTTTCAAAAACGAAACTCAGGTTGTTGCGCTGGTTATCTCACACGATCAGGTTAACGCTCCAGATATTAATGCTATCACTGGCGCTTCCGCCGCATTGATGATCTCAGAAATTCCTTTTGAAACTCCTGTTGCCGGAGCCCGTATTTCCAGAGTTGATGGCAAGTTGATTTTCAACCCCACCTACGAGGAGACGGCTATTAGCGACCTGAACCTGGTCATGGCGGGAACATTAGATGGAATCGTAATGGTTGAAGCGGGTGCAGAAGAAGTGAGCGAAGACGATATGATGGAGGCCCTTGATTTCGGTCACGAAAGAATCAAAAAAGTGATCGGAATCCAGATCAAGCTGCGAGAACTTCTGGGCAAGGAAAAAATCAAGGTAGAAGCGCCACAAGTGGATGAAGAGCTAAAAAGCAAAATTCACGGAATGGCCTCATCCAAGCTGAGTGATGCGATGCAAATCGCCGGCAAGCACGAACGTAGCGATGCCATCAAGCAAATTCGCGAAGACCTTAAAAGTTCATTGAGCCAAGAAGACCAGGATGAAAAAGCTGGCGAGATTAAAGAAATTTTCCACGACCTGGAAAAAGATATCGTACGCAATCTGGTTCTCGACAAACAGTATCGGGTGGACGGCAGAGGCCTTGCCGATGTCCGCGCCATCAGTATTAAGATCGGCTACTTGCCGCGAGTGCACGGTTCCGCTGTTTTTACTCGTGGCGAAACCCAGGCTCTGGTCAGCTCTACCCTGGGAACCTCCTCCGACGAACAACGAATTGACAGTTTGGAGTTCAAGGGCACCAAGTCTTTTTTCCTGCACTACAATTTCCCGGCATTCTGTACCGGTGAGGTCAAGTTTATTGCCGGCCCCGGACGACGCGAAGTGGGCCACGGCATGCTCGCCGAACGCGCTCTGATTCCTGTCCTGCCGGATAAAGAAAAGTTCCCATACACCATCCGAATCGTATCCGATATTCTTGAGTCCAACGGTTCTTCCTCTATGGCTTCAGTGTGCGGCGGTTCGCTCTCAATGATGGATGCCGGCGTTCCCATTAAAGCCCCTGTAGCGGGCATTGCGATGGGCCTGATTAAGGACGGCGACCGGGTTGCTATTCTTTCCGATATCCTCGGTTCCGAAGACCATCTCGGTGATATGGACTTTAAAGTGGCGGGAACCCCTAATGGCATCACCGCTCTGCAAATGGATATTAAAGTGGATGGCCTGGACCGTGAGCTCATGAGCAAAGCTCTCGAGCAAGCAAAAGCCGGACGGCTTCATATCCTGGGTGAAATGGACAAGGCTCTGACAACACCCAGAGAGGAAATGTCCAAATACGCTCCGAGAATCGTCCAGATTACGGTTCCCAAAGACAAGATTCGCGATGTTATTGGACCGGGCGGTAAGGTCATCCGCGAAATCATTGACAAAACTGGCGTCTCCATCGATATCAACGATGATGGAGTGGTTTCAATTGCTTCCGCAGATGAGGAAGCCGCCAAAAAGGCAGTTGAGTTTGTGCAAAACCTTGTGCAGGAAGTCGAGGTAGGAAAAATTTATCTCGGTAAAGTAAAAAAGATCGTCGACTTTGGAGCCTTTGTGGAAATCTTCCCCGGCACCGATGGTTTGGTACATATCTCACAAATATGTGATCGCCGCATCAAAAATGTCAGTGACGAGATTCAAGAAGGTGATGAAATCAAAGTCAAAGTCATCGATGTAGATCAACAGGGTAGAGTCAAACTAAGCCGCAAAGAAGCTCTGCGCGATGGAGTTGATGGAGTTCCTGCCGCAGAATAATTTGATCGCTTACAATAAAACGGGAAGGGCTTCTGCCCTTCCCGTTTTTTTATTTCTCTAAGTTGACTAACAGAATGCTGGCTAAAGTTTCCAGTCTTTGATGGTTTCAATAGAGGGTTGGTGGGTAAGGTCAAAATGGATAGGAGTCACCGATATGTAGTTTTTACTCACCATTACGCAGTCGGCCCCTTCTTCAACTTCATCGAACCGCATCTCACCTGCCATCCAATAATAGGTATTGCCTCTCGGGTCTACACGTTGGTCAAACGATTCGACCACCCTTGATTTCCCCTGACGGGTGATGGCTACTCCCGCTAACTCATTTTCTGGAACAGGCGGCACATTTACATTCAGAACAATGCCCTCGGGCAATCCATTTTCCAGAACCTTTGCAATCAGTTTACGGGTGAATTTTGCTGCTGGAATGAAATCCGGGTTTTCATAGGTATCCAGGGAAACCGCGATACTGGGAACTCCCATAATCATCGATTCGGTCGCGGCTGAAACCGTTCCTGAATAGAGTGCGCAGATACCTAGATTGCCCCCCAGGTTAATCCCCGAAACTACTATACGAGGTGGTTCTTCCAGCAAAACGGCAATGGCCAGCTTCACACAATCGGCAGGAGTACCATTCACGGCATATCCAATGAGCTTACCCCCTTCCTCAACCTTCCTGACCTTGAGCGGCTGGGTTAGGGTGATCGCGTGCCCCATGGCACTTTGCTCCGTTTCCGGAGCAACGATGATCACATCATCCTCCTGACTGAGTTCCCGATATAGGGTTCTCAGACCTTCAGCGTTAAATCCATCATCATTACAAAGTAAAATCATATGAAGTCTTTTATGTATGGAAGCCTTACTTCTGGCAAGGTGAAGGTGGCAAGCGTCTATAACATTCCCTCCACCCTAAGAGGGGAAAAGGGGCGTCTCCTGTTGGAAACGCCCCAAACTCCAATACGCTTTATTTGGCGAACAAAAAGTTCTCTCGCCAGCTATTGCTCCATTTCCCCCGGGCGTAGCCCGGTGGCAAATGGGTTAATTATGTTTTCCGAAATACTCTTGAGATCCGGAAGGATCCGCCTTCATGCCATCAGCGCCTTCTTTCCAGTTCGCCGGGCAAACTTCTCCATTTTTCTCATGAAACTGCAACGCATCGACCATTCTCAAGGCTTCATCGGTATTTCTTCCCAGAGGAAGATTGTTGATGAGCTGGTGCTGAACCACACCATCCTTGTCGATCAGAAATAATCCACGAAAAGCGATTCCCGCCTCATGCATGACCCCGTAATCGTAGGTAATTTTCTTGTTCAAATCAGCAACGAGTGGATAGGCAATATCACCAAGGCCACCCTTTTTGCGATCTGTATTTCTCCAGGCCAAATGTGAGAAATGACTGTCGACTGAAACACCCAACACTTCAGTATTGCGCTTCTTGAATTCATCCATCGCTTCACTAAAAGCAATGATCTCAGTGGGGCAGACAAAAGTGAAATCCAAAGGGTAGAAAAATAAGATGACGTACTTTCCCTTGTAATCGGAAAGTTTAATTTCTTTGAAACTACCATCAGGCATCACAGCTTGAGCGGTGAAACATGGGGCAGGTTTAGCAACTAATGCTGACATATTTAACTCCTCTATAAAAATGGGGTTTAACGAAAGGTTTACTTTATCACAATTTTCATTATGCGTTCAATTGAGATCAGCAAAGCTCTAAAGGCCATTAATTGCTGGGGGAAACCGTATAAATTCTATTTAACAGCGGCCGGGTCTTGACACGCAAGAGCACCCTACTTACAATAATTTAGACGGAGAACCTCCGCCAGCAACAAGCAATATCTTTTTGCCACTAGAAACGATGCCCTCGGCCCAACGGGCTATTTCTCAATGGGTCCCACGCCGAGTAGATATTTTTATGGAAATACTTTTTTTAGGAACCGGCACCTCAACAGGGGTTCCATCTCTGTGTTGCGACTGCGAGGTTTGCCTGTCAAAAGATCCACGCAACAAACGGTTGCGCTCATCGATCCTCGTCCGGCAAAACGGCCATACCATTCTGGTCGACACCTCCACCGATCTCCGACAACAATGTCTGCGTTATGGAATTCAGAGCATTGACACAGTCCTATATACCCATCACCACGCCGACCATGTTCACGGAATAGATGAATTACGCAGCTTTAATTTCTTCAACAAAACTGCATTACCCGTATATGGCAACGCTCAAACGCTGCATCATCTGAGTAAAAACTTCAGCTATATTTTTGGAGAAACCGAGCAAATTGGAGGAGGAATTCCGCAATTGATCCCCCAAAAACTGGAAGACAAAACCTACTGTTTCGGAGATATCCCTGTCACCCCTCTTGACATTCATCATGGGAAATTGATCATCAATGGGTTCCGGTTCAAAGATTGCGCCTACATTACCGACTGTAGCGGCATACCGGATTCCTCCCGGGAAAAATTGAAAGGACTGAAGGTTCTAATACTGAACGCCCTTGGATTCAAACCGCACCCAACCCATTTCAGCCTCAGTCAGGCCCTGGAAGCCGCTGAAGACCTGAAACCTGAAAGAACCATCCTGACCCACATCAATCATCATTTCGATCATGAAAAAGTATCTCAGGACTTGCCAAAAGGGGTGGAACTGGCTCTGGATGGAATGCGGATCGCCCTCTAGCGAGGGAGGCATGGGGCAATGACCCGTTGAGCCGAAATAACTCTTTGCTATCCGGAGAGAGTGTTTACTCATTACCCGCCACGGTGAGTGGCTAGTCCAGATCAAAGTCTCGCAGAGGTTTTTCGCCAGATTTATCGACATGCTTTTGTGATTCTTTAAAAATTTCATCGAGAACCCGGCCTCGTTCTTTCTGGTTCGCGCTATTTTTTTTAAACAGGCTCTCCTGCTCCTTTTTCTGGTGCTCCAGATCCTTCACCATATCAGTAAGAGAAACCTCTGGCTTGGGTTTCCTCTCTTCCCATATCACTTCACCGGTTTTTTGATCTACCTGAAGTTTGGTTTCGCAACAAGGACAGAGCACATCAAGTTTTTTTGATCCCATCATGCCACCTACAACAAAGTCATTAATAACTTGCCTCCTTACCGGGAAGCCGTTATTAATTATATCAGATTTATATCTTAAGAATAAACACTGAGGAAAAGCATGAATGGGTATTTTATTACAGGAACCGATACCGGCGTAGGCAAATCAGTGGTGACGGCCTGCCTCACCACCCTGTTCAAAAGCCGGGGTGAAAATGTCGGAGTGATGAAACCCATCGAGACCGGAGTCGACCCCGAGTGCAGCTCCGCCGCAAACTCCGATGCCAAGTTTCTGATGGAAGTTTCAGGCGTGCAGGATGCCGATGTTTGCACTTATCGCTTAAAAACTCCAGCCTCTCCTTACCAGGCGGCCCAGATAGAGGGAAAAGAAATTGACCCGGAAAAAATTTTGGAAAAGTTTCGGGTGCTTCAGGCCAAACACTCTATGATGCTGGTCGAGGGCATAGGAGGCCTTCAGGTACCGATAACCCGGCAGTATAATGTAGCCGACCTGGCTTTGCAAATGAACCTTCCCCTGATCATTGTTAGTCGCATACAGATAGGCACATTGAATCATACCCTGCTGACCATCAACGCTGCCCGGCAACATGGTCTGAAGGTCAAAGGCGTGATCCTTAATCCATCTCATGGAGGTGAGTTAGATGCAATTGAAGAGGAGCAAGCCCCACTAATCGAAGAATTTTCAGATACACCCGTGCTGGGGAATTGCCCTTTTATTCAAGATGTTTCTTCTGAAGGAATCAAAAATAGTCTAGGACTAATACAGAGAAATTTTCAGGAAGCACAAATTTAACGACTGGTGTTTTGTCACTCTAAAGTTAAACCCTTCACTTCTCGGGGTCGGACTTGAACTCGTAGCCTTTTTCTCGGTGGGTGATAATGTGTTTTGGCGATTGGGGGTTTTTCTCAAAATATTTACGCAGACGGGCCACAAAATTATCTACAGTCCTGGTTTCTGTTTGAGGATCATAACCCCAGACTTTTTCCAGTAGCTCCTCACGAGTAACAATCTTTCCTTGTTGCGATACCAGCAATTTCATTAACAAAGCCTCTTTTGCAGTCAGGTAGAATTCATCTGAACAGCCTTTGGCTTTTCCGCTAGAAAAGTTGATCCACATTTCACCAAACTGAAATACCCCCTGATCGTGCACCGGTTCCTTATACCACTCCCATCGACGAAGGATGCCTTTGACTCTCAGCAGTAGTTCTGGCAGATGGAAGGGCTTGGTTAAATAGTCATCGGCCCCAGCGGCCAGCCCTAACTCCCGGTCTTCATCTGTAGACTTGGCAGATAACATTAATATCGGGAACCGCATGTCGGTGTTGCGAATTCTCCTGGCTACTTCCAGTCCGCTCAACTTGGGGAGCATAATGTCCAGGATCATCAGATCAAAGTCCTCTTCCCCTAGAAGATCCATAGCCAGCTGTCCGTTTTCGGCCAGGGTGACGCTATAACCCTCCCGCTCCAAATTAAATTGCAGTCCTTTGGCCAGATGCGCTTCGTCTTCAACGACAATAATTTTTTTTCCGCTATTATTCATCACTTACCCAAACTATAAAACCTGCGCTAAGCCTCGACTTCCTTGCTAGCCGAAACCGCTGGAAGCAAAACCGAAAATATGGAACCCTTTCCCCTTCCGGGGCTGGCAACTTTCAACCGGCCTTTATGATTTTTAACAATTTCGCTGGAAATAAACAATCCCAGCCCAGCTCCTTCAATATTTTGCGTGTCCTTGTTTTGCACCCGGTAAAATTTTCTAAAAATCTTCTTCATGTCCTTTTTATCAAAACCGATTCCCTGGTCCTGAAAATTCACTTCCCAATACTTACCGATTTTTTGTAAGTTTATAATCAACGAGGAACCCTCAGGAGAATACCGAAGTGCATTACTGATAAGATTATTAAACACCATGCGCAAAGCTCTTTTGTCCAGATTCAGTGTAGGAGAACTTCCAAGTTTCAAATCCAAAGAACATTGTTTTTCCTCAAACTGGCGTTTGTGCCCTTTGACCACATCTGCAATGAATTCCCCCAGATTCACCGGTTGAAACTGCATGGCCATACTCGTGGGGTCGGCCTTGCTCGATTGCAGGATGTTGTCGATCAACCCAGATAGACGTTGTGTATCCGACAACATGGTCTCGACAAAATCTTTTCCTTCTTCATTCGAGACATCCTGGTATTTCATGGTTTCTAGATAGAGCTGAATTGAAGCGAGCGGGGATTTCAATTCGTGCGAAACACTGGCCACAAAATTACTTTGCATCTGGTTCAAACGGTTTTGCTTGTTCCAATATACAAAAATCACGTAGACACCCGCGAGAATCAGTAGCATCAGGAAACAGCCCTCAAACAATATCAGCCACTGAATTTCAACGGTGAACAAATCTGGCCGAATTCTTTGGGCAAACTCCTTGATTGCAAGGTTGTTTTCCAGATACCAGTTTATCCAAACCGCCATGAGCACGATCCAGGCTACTTGAACCCCGATAAACACCATGATGGGATGGAACAAATTTCGCAATCTACCCATTGACCCCTCTAACTCATCTTATACTTCCGATAATCATCACTTAATTACAACCTTCTGATTTCTACTACTTTACCAATCCCAGTGCCTAAATTGAAAGTTTAATTACATCGCATCACCGCCGGTGCCTGGTGGGATATTACAAAAGTTTTACATACGCTTTGAACAAGTCACGATATCATTAAAACAGCAAAATACTTTCAATTGGGGAGCTTTTCAATGACTAGTGATTCTACCGAAAATTACCAACTCAAATTTAACCCGATCGCCACTTCTGTTCTCGCCACTGTACATATTATGGCGTTGTTGGCTTTTTTCCCGTTTGCATTTTCCTGGAGTGCTGTAGCAGTCATGTTTTTTCTGTACTGGGTCACAGCATCACTAGGCATTTGTCTCGGTTTCCATCGCTTTCTCACGCATCGAGGTTTTGCCTTGCCAAAGTGGCTGGCCTATACAGTGGTCTTTTTTGGAACTCTGGCTTGTCAAAATGGCCCCATCAAATGGGTTGGGCAACACCGCATGCATCACGCAGGTTCAGACACACCCGATGATCCGCATAGCGCTAAAAAGGGTTTCTGGTGGGCACATCTTAATTGGATGTTTTTTACCCATTCCAAGTTTGATGACAGTCAAGTGCTACACGACTACACCAAGGATTTTTGTGAAGACCCATTCTACAAGTTTCTCGACAAATATTTTGTTTTAGTTCAATTTGCGTTCGGCTTCACGCTGCTTGCCATTGGCGGGCTTCCCTGGGTTGTTTGGGGGATCTTTGTTCGCTTGGTGGTGACTTACCATTCCACTTGGTTGGTAAACAGCGCAGCACACTGGTACGGCTATGTGACCTTTCCCCTTAAAAATGATCTTTCCACCAATTGTTGGTGGGTAGGGCTTTTGGCTTGGGGCGAAGGCTGGCACAATAACCACCATGCATTCCCAAAGTCTGCCCGACATGGTTTGCGGGCTTGGGAGATTGACATGACCTGGTGGGCAATTTGCTTTTTGGAGAAACTCGGCCTCGCTAAAGACATTAAAGTGGCCCAGTTAACCCCCAACCCAGATAGCCACAAAAATGAAGCTCCGGCGTTTATCGGGAAAATTATTACCCAGGCAGCCTGATTCGCCATCCTTAAATAAATTTAATAGAAAGCCACGCCTAAATGGCGTGGCTTTTTTTATTTGGCGTTTATTGGCTCGACTCAAAAAGTCTCGTTATTCTGAACAGTCAAACTCAACATGGTAGCCGGTGTATTTACGCATGTTGATTACCCGGGTCTCAAAAATCAGGTACTGACCCTTTATACCGGTCAAGCGGTCGGTAAATTCAGGAGTTTTATCCAGATTATGACTGGTGATTTTTTCAGGAACAGATTGGACCGGATAAACCAGTTCCTGCACCGTTTCACCCTTAACCACATACTTTTTTAAAGACTCCGGAATGAGCTCATGAGCTTTATCTCGAAGAGCGAGCAGGTCAACCTCTTCCACACCCCCTTTGAGCATTTTGCGCCAATTCGTTTTATCTGCAAAGTGTTCTGCCAGAATCACTTCAATTTGCCCCGAAAGGATTCTCTCTGGAACTTTGGCAATAATCAATCCTTTAACAGCCCCCTGGTCTATCCAGCGGTCAGGAATATTAGTATGTCGAGTAATACCGACCTTCACCCCACTGGTCAACGAAAGATAGACAAAGTGGTCCATGTTGCAATGAGTCCGCCAGAACTCACGGTCGGCTTCATTCCCTTTTTCATGTACACATAGTTCGGGGCGAAACGAGCACATGGCATTTTCCGGTAAATCCCGGGAGCAGACAAAACAATAACCCTGGTCATAAGATTTGCGGGTCTTCCGTCCGCATTCGATACAGGTTATGTTACCGGACCATTGCAAACGGATTAGCTTGCCGATATGTGGATTCAAGGGATATAAATTTTGATCAAGATTTAAAAAATACGCAATCGGCTGTTGAGCTTCCACATTCATTTTTCGTAGCTGACCTAAAAGTTTCATCTAAATTTCTCCATGAATTAACGGCCCTTTTTCTGATCCGATCTGGATAAGAAAAGGTCCAGAGCAGCTACTGCTAATAAAACTGTTGCCACCACTGTTATCGAATCAAAAACCAGAAAGCTCACTAAAAATAGAAGGAGATAAAGAAAAACCCGAATCACTTTATGTCGACCCATAGCAAACATGGCACGATTATAAGGCACTCACATCTCCACTGCAAAAATCAAGGTTCCCCCACATACAAGGGAAGCTTCCCTCTCCCCTGGATTTTTGGTCCTGGACAAAATTATCCCAATTCCCCAGATTTACATGGACAGAGCACAAACGACTAAAAATCAACGGTTTTGGTAATGCCTCACAAATTATGCCAGAAAAGCCTGAAAATTTAACACAATTGGGACATTAGAATTGCTGGAACAGGTTAACATTATGAGGTAGACTTTATACGGGGAGAACAGATAAAGCCATGGCATCCGTTTAAGGATAATTTAATAGACTTCTTTTTATTTGTTCTGATATGAGTTTGATAGAAATTCAAGATTTGATAAGCGAAAACGAACCGCTCGCTTCTCTGCCCAATACTTTTTATAAATTGCGGGAAGTGGTTTCTAACCCGAACTGCGATTTTGATGACATCGCTGAAATAATCACCCTCGATCCCTCCCTGACCGTACGTCTCTTAAAAATAGTAAATAGTGCATTTTATGGATTGCGCGGAGAAGTCGAAACGATTCCTCATGCAATGGGAATAGTGGGAACAGAACAACTGATGCAGCTGGTTTTAGCTACCACTGTGGTTGGGCAATTCAAAAATATTCCCAAAGACATGATGGACATGGATTATTTCTGGAAGCATAGTGTCGCTTGCGGATTGTCTGCCCGTGCCATTAATGAAGCACGCGAAGAAAACGAAGGGGAAAGTATTTTCGTTGCTGGCCTCCTGCATGATATTGGCCGTTTGGTGATGTGCCTCAAAGTACCTGACCAACTCAAAATTGTTTTAGGCTTTGCCAAAAAAAGTGGGGACCGCTGGTATAAAGCCGAAGCCAAATACTTCGGGTTTGATCATGGTGGTGTCGGCGGGGCCCTTCTACGTGCTTGGAACCTCCCGAAAAAATTACAGGAAGCTGTTGCCCACCACCACTTTCCGGCATCTGCTAAAAAGTATCCTCAAGAAGCCGCCATCGTGCATCTGGCAGATAGAATCAGTCACCACATTGTTTTAGATTCTGGCAATGATACAGAAAGCTTCTCTTATGACAAGGATGCGTGGGACGCCGTTCAACTATCCGAGAGTTCGCATCTTCCACAAATTTTAGAACAAACAAATTCTCAATTCGAAGAAGTCAGTGAGATTTTTCTTCAAACCGCATAAACAACTTCTTTATATCTGTTAACTGCAAAGTACTCCCACCCAATTTTCTCCTGTCAACAGAAATAATCACTCAATAATTTTTGTTCATAAAATTTAACAAAAAAATTAATTTTAAAGCTTGAATTGTTTCTAAACATAAGGGACACTATTAAAGTTAAGAGAGACAGTGATCTTTGAACTCACAAGGAGAATCTTGATGGAAGACTTAACAATTTCTAAAGGTTGGTTTGAGAATAAGGATGATGAACCCTCGGTGATAAAAAAGAAGTTCTGTGAGCACAGGGCCAACACTGTCACCCTGGACTACGAACTCGGCGTTGAGTATTGCTCATTCTGCGGAGCTTTAGCCCATTACAATTCTGATTTAGACAAACTGGAATGGAAGCTGCCGGAATATTTGCAAAAACAAAATTATAACTAAATAGGGATTCTTTCCATATCCCATAAAAACCCCCCTGGCCTTTAGAGGCCAGGGGGGTTTTTGTATTTACCCTTCGGCAGGTATTTAATTACTAGGGTAAAAATATCAAAAATATTTTGTAGCACAACATGGCTATGACAGCTGTAAATGGAATGGTCGAAATCCAGGATATAGCGATCATTTTGATAATATCCAAATTCAGAGTTGGCAAACCTCTGGCCAGCCCCACGCCAATCACCGAACCAACCAGAGTATGCGTTGTAGAAATAGGCAGGCCCATTTTGGAACAGATTAAAACAACTGTGGCGGCTCCAAATGTTGCCGCGAACCCTCTTGAGGGAGTAAGCTCAGTAATTTTTTCTCCAATCGTTGCCATAACCTTGGCTCCCCAAACCAGTAATCCCAAAACAATGCATCCCCCACCCAACCCTAATATCCAGGCAGGCATGATTACTTTCATATGCACCTGTCCATCTTGGAGAATTGCCACAACCGCCGCCAAGGGGCCCACTGCATTAGCAACATCGTTGGAGCCGTGAGCAAAAGCCACATAAAACGCCGTTAAAATCTGCAGGTACTTAAACACATTTTCTGTTTCATGAAATTGTTTTTGCAGATCCCACGTTGAGTTGTAAGGAATCTTTGTCGCCAGATACTTTGTGACTACAAATGCCAGAGCTCCCACGGCAAGGGAAATCATCAGAGCCCTGTCAAACGAAAGGTTAAGATGAAGGTTTTTCAATCCCTTATAAACCATGGCGTTGGTAAGAATCACAAACACAAAAAACACCATATAAGGAAGCAGGTTTTTAGCGTAAATCAAAGGAGTCCGCTTGCTGAAAACGGCTTTACTGATAAAAGTAAATACCACAAAAGCTACAAAACCACCCATAAGGGGCGAAACTACCCAGCTTAAAACTACCTGACCAACTTTTCCCCAGTTAATGACATCCATGCCTCCGGCGATGACACCAAACCCCACCACGCCTCCGACAATAGAATGGGTTGTAGAAACCGGCCAACCCAGATAACTGGATATATGCAACCAGAGCGCCGCAGCTAGTAAGGCGGAAATCATGCCATAAACCAAATGATAAGGAACCGCCTCAAACACAGATGGATCAAGCATTCCCTTGCGAATCGTGTCAGAGACATGACCGCCCACCAAAAAGGCACCGGCAAATTCTGCCACGGCCGCGATCATTATGGCCTGCTTAAATGTCAACGCCTTGGAACCTACGCTTGTCCCCATGGCATTGGCAACATCATTTGCCCCAATATTGCACGCCATATAGATACATGCGATCACGGCGAATGAAAGCAGAAAAGTGTCTAAATCCAAACCAGGCTCCTTGCCAAGGTTGAAAAAAAATTAAAGGGAATTTGGGTTTATTGAGAAAGGAATATCCTGAGAGTTTTACCAATCTGTTCTGTCTTATCTGCAACAGCTCCTAGCTTTTTAATCACTTCATTCCAAAGCAATAAATCTGCGGAACCTAAATCATTGCCCACGGCAAACAGCTGTTGGGCCAAATGAAACTGCTTGCGGTCAGCTTCCCATTCTGCAGTAGCAAGCTCCTGGGTAGCTTTTTCGACTTTATCCGCTTCAGCCCCGCCAAAAGAAGCCTCCAGCAAGGCATCCAATTCGGAAATCAGGTCACAACCCATATGCGCAGTATTTACAACATGGTCCACCAATTCCTTCAATGAGGATTTGATTTCTTCCGGTGCGACCAGGTTTTTAATGCGCAACAAAACCGCTAAATCCTCTACGGCATCAGCAATATCATCTTGTGCGGAAAGGAGGGGCATGAAATCCTTTTTATCCACTGGCAGAAACATGCTTTGCCGCATATGAGAGCGGATATCGTCCTTAATAATATCGGCCTCATGTTCGAGCTTCACAATCAGTTCGGATATATTTTTAACTGAATCGTAGTCCTTCTTTCCCAGAGCGTCAAACAGGGGGTTGACTTGCTCTACGCAAGCGCGAACCTTGTCCATATGGCTCGCAAGGGGCTTGAACGGCGATTTCGCAAACATTGACAGGATGGATCTCATCTGACCTCCTTGGTCATAAAGGTTAGGCACGCTAAACTTATTCTATTTACCCGCAAGTTTCAACCCCCTAAAATATACTGTTTATCCTCTGGCAGAAAAAGCCTGCAAACCGGACTCCATTCGAACAGACAATCCGCCACAAATATCCCTTATAGCTCATTACCTGCCCATCATCGCGTACCAGTCTTCCAGGCGTTCTACCTGAAGGGAGGAGTTTGACTGGCGGACATTTCCCATCTCGCCTGAAGGGCTCCCTCCATAATTATGCCCCGGATACAAAGTGACATGATCTTCAATCTTTGAAAGCCGCCGTGTAAGAGTACGAAATAATTCTTCACTATTTCCTCCGGGCAAATCCACCCGCCCACAACCTTGTAAGAAAAGGGTATCGCCGGCAATAAGACTATCCGCCACCCTGAAACATTGGGATCCAGGCGTATGCCCCGGAGTATGCAGAAAGCTGATCTCCACAGAACCCAGTTTAAGCTTGTCTTCCCCATCTACCTGCTTCATGTCAGACATGGAGATGCCCGTAACCTTCTTCAGTCCTTCCGCCTCATGCTTGTTAACATAGACCGGCACAGGATTCTTTTCCATCAATTCAGCCAAACCTGTAATTTCCATGCCAAAAATTTCTCCTCCTACATGGTCCGGGTGGTAATGGGTCACCAAAGCGCCGGTAAGCTTCATGCCATCCTCTTCAACAACTTTTAAAATTCCATCAATATCCCAAGCCGGGTCGACCACCACACATTCGCGGGTTTCCTGATCACCAATCAAATATAAAAAATTGGCCATCGAACGCGCCGAAGGGTCCTGGGTCCCTAAATCGATCCCCGACAACAACTGTTTGAAATATATCGGACTTTTTTCTGGCAAGGTTTCCTCCTATCCCATTAAACAACCATTAATAGTGTATTCAGCCGGTGCGCAAGACGGACACCTGCCTGCGTTAGCCGAAGATCAATAATCTCCCGGCTTCTTTTTATATAAGTTTTAGACAAACTATCAACATTATAAGCCACTTTTAAAGCCAGTCTTCTGGACTCGTTGGCCCAATCAAAAACCATTGATCGATTCCAGGTTGAAATTTCTTCCTGTGACGCCTTGCTACTCAAGCGAATCGAATATTTTAATAGGCTTTCTTCATTCCAATCTATCAAGCCACCATCCCATAAATAATGCAAGCTGACTGTTTTTCCCTTATAAGGAAAATGGAGAGTTCCCCCGCCCCGGTCTTTTTTATTTCCCAGATGGAGGGGTTGATGTACATCTCCAACAAAATGCACCAGATATTTCAGCGCATCCTTTCTTTTCCGTGAGGAGAGTAAACGGTTTGACAAAATATTCGAGAACTCCAGAATTTTCTCGGTGACACAAGCTTTATCCGGGCAATCCCTTTCTCCATCATAGGTCCACTCCCCTTCAGCAATATTGGTGTAATGCCAGGGACCTTCTTCTTTTCTTTTTTTCCGGGTCCTATCTGCCCAGGTTGCCACATCTGCCAAGCTGTTTATGTTAAACTTTTTGGCAATTAATTCTTTAACCTTCGGGTTCAGGTGGCTATCCGCAATAAAACCAATAACACGGTGTCCCGGAGGACCCCAGGCAGAAGAATCTGGAGCACTTATAACCATTAATATTAAAACCAGCCAGAATTGAATCCAAACACGCATAGCGATATGTTTTCTCACCCGGTTTTTCAACCCAGCTTTAGACGGATTAAAAATTGAACAAGCTTATTTCAATTTATCATACTGGAAGGTTTTGGATACTCATTACTTTTCTATCTATAATCCTCGGGCTTCTAGCGTTTTTTGCGGGATTTGTTGACAATACAGGCAACCTCTCGCACCGCATATCCAGCCTCTGGTGCCGACTTCTTTGCAAACTAAATGGAGTTGAGGTCGAAATAGATGGATTGGAAAATATTCTTTCCGATAAGCCACAAATTTTTGTTTCCAATCACCAGGGATATTTCGACATTTTTGCGTTATCAGGATATCTTCCCGTACAAATTAGATGGGTCGCCAAATCCAGCTTGTTTAAGATTCCCTTTATGGGTTGGGCAATGAAAGCATCGGGTTACATCCCTGTGGAAAGGGGAGACCGTAAAAAGGCTTTTGAAGCTTTTAACAAAACCCTGGAGAAACTAAAGGAAGGATCCTCAATAATCATTTTTCCGGAAGGAACACGCTCTGAAGATGGGGAAATAGGCCCGTTTAAAAAAGGCAGTAATTTAATAGCCAGCAGGTCCAAATGCCCTATGGTACCGGTTACTATTATAGGAAGTGGTCATATCATTAAAAAAGGCAGCGCCGTCATTACCCCAGGTTCAGTCCAGATCGTCATCTCACCCCTCGTGGAACCCCGCTCGGATAAAAAAGGAAATGAAGAAGTCCTGGAATCTATTCGGGAAACCATCGTAGCTACCCAGCGCGACGCTGGACTCAACTAGCAACAAGGCTACAAGGAAATAAGCTTAAACCCGTAAAGCCGAGAGAACTTCTTACTCGCAAACTAAGGAGAGAGCTCTTTATTTCTTCTCTTCTTTGACAAACTCCCAGACCGCTGCGGAATGTCCACGGAGGTCATCGATGTCTCTCCAAATGGCACGGATCATTCCAGTTTTATCAATCACAAAAGTGGAGCGTTCGGTGAATTTGACCATATCTCCCAGGTCTTCTTCTTCCTTTATTACCCCATAAAGATCCGTTACTTTTTTGTGCTCATCGGCTAAAAAGGTAAACCCGAACTGGAACACCTCAATAAACTGTTGGTGAGAGTTCACTCCATTCCAGCTACACCCCAATACCTCCACCTCACGGGTTTTAAACTTTCTGTTCCACTCGTTGAACCCAACCATGAGCCGAGTATCTTCAGGACTACTGTCCTGCCTGTAAAAAGCCAACACCACCCACTTTTTATCCTGAAAATCCTTCAGGCTGACGGTCACCTTTTCTTCCGCCGATGGACTTGAAGCACCTGATTTATAACCATAAACAGCGGGCAATTCAAAATTCGGCGCGCGGTCCCCAACCTCTAATTCATCAGGCATGGAAGTATCCTTTTTTAGTTGATGTTTAGCAAAAGGCTCCGATGTGCAAAGCCACAAAAAAAACAGGGCTTGGGGGATGATTCCCGCAAGCCCATCACAGGGCGTTACTCGCCAAATGCAGCTTTAATCAAAGGCTCCACTTCACCCTTGGATTCCATCTCATCCAGAATGTCCGTATCGCCATAAAACTTTCCATCAATGAAAACTTTAGGCAGTGTGGGCCAATTGGTCATTTTGTTCAAGGCCTCACGTTTGGTCATATCTTCGAGGCAATTGACAACTTCAAAGGGATAACCATATTTATTGAAAAACTGGATGGTCTCCACCGTGAACCCGCATTGCGGTGCCGCCTTGGTGCCTTTCCCGTAAATCAGGATTTTGTTCGCCGCAATTTCTTCTTTAATTTGATCTTCAATACCAGCCATGTTGCACTCCTTTAAAATATCAATATTTGCAAAAATTTATAAAAAGGGGAATGGGAACAGTTAAGGGGTAGCGGTTTTAATTTCCGCCGCATGAATTCGCCCATCTTTCATAGCGGGGTCCAGAGCATCCATGACCATGCGATGCCGGTCCATAATTCCCACTCCTTCAAAAGCATTTGAGATGACGTGAATGATGAAATGATCTTTCATCCCTGTTTTATCCAACGCATTCACTTCCGCGTCGGGAACTGCAGTTTGAACCAAACCAATTAAATCCGGAATACTGATCATGCTTATTTCTTTCTCCATATAAGGGTGGAAATAACCTATGTACAATTTGATTCCATTTTTGCCAAAAAGATTTATGCTTTTCAAGCTTTTTTCTATGCTTTCGCCATTAAGGCTCTGCGGTAGAAATAGCATACAGCATTGATTTTAAATATAATATTCATTTCTCCCTATCTAAATACTGTGCTGACAGCAGATTTGACGAAAAACACAAAAATCCAGTATAATTTAAGAATCTTTAAAGGATCAAACACTATCTAATAGAAGTAAAAAGAATCATTTAAGAAATATTCCCGAAGGAGCGTTCATGGCAGTTGACATTGATTTTGTTAAAATTACCCCTAAAGCCAGCGAAGAAGTAATAAAACTTGTTACGGCGGAAAACAATCCTGATATCGGGCTTCGCCTAGGAGTTAAAGGTGGAGGATGTTCGGGTTTGTCTTACGACCTTCAATTCACCCCCCAGGAAAATGGCGACACCATTATCTCGCACGAAGGGTTTAACGTATTCATGGATGCCAAAAGCATGATTTATCTAAAAGGCATGCAATTGGATTTTCAGGATGGTTTGCAGGGAAAAGGATTTGTTTTTGTCAATCCGAACGCAACTTCAACTTGTGGATGTGGGGAATCTTTCTCCATCACCTGACAATTTATTTCACCTGAAAAATTATTGTAGGACCCCGCCATTCTGTTTCAGGATGGTTTCCACCTCGCATCCATTTTAACGGATGCGTTTTTTTTGCTCTTTTTAGCCTATGGAACACACATCCCAAAGTGACGTCGATCAAGTCCGCAACGATTGTGGTTATTTTCTGCTTGAAGACTGGTGTATTATCTCGGCTAAAGGGAAAGAGACCTTCTCTTTCCTGCAAACCCAGACCACCAATGATGTATTACAAATCCAAATTGGGCAGGGGCAAAACAATGCCATCACCGATCGCCAGGCCCGGCTGATTGCCAACTTTTCCGTTCATAGGACGGAAGAACATGCCGCCTTGATCCTGATAGAAACATCCCAAAAAGATCTATTATTAAATCATCTGGAAACCTATCATTTCCGCGAGGAGGTTGAGTTCACAGCTTTGAACTGTAAATTGCTGGCATTCCAAGGCCCTAAAAGTCCTCTGGTCCTTGAAAAGATATTTGAAGATCAAACCTTGCCCGAAAAACCTAATGACACCACCCAACTAACCCTTGCCGGGCAACAGATAAACCTCATTGTTAAAAGCCTGACCGGGGAAGAAGGACATATTCTCTGTTTTCAAAATAATGATGACAATTTGATTCAGCAAGTTCTCACCACACCGCCAATAAAAGTAAGTGAAACCGCGCGTGAAGTTCTGCGGATTGAAGCAGGCATTCCCATTTTTGGCAAAGATATGGATCCCAAAAATATCCTACCTGAAACAGGATTGGAGCATAGTTCCGTCAGCTACAACAAGGGCTGCTATATCGGACAGGAAGTGATCGCCCGAATCAAGACCTATGGCGCTCCCAACTTTGCTTTGATGGGCTTGACCATTGAGGGATCAGAACTTCCGCCTTATAACGGAACCTTGCGGCTTAAGGACAAGAAGATCGGCACGATTAAAAGCTCGGTGCGTTCTACCACTCTAAATAAAATCATTGCGCTTGCGTATATACATAAAGAGCATAGAAGTCCGGATATAAATCTTGAAGTGACTATTGATAACATTCCTTTCAAAGTCAAAACCTGTTTATTGCCTTTTTATCAGGCCCAGACCCGAAGGGACCATTCAAAAAAGATCCTGAACGAGGCTCTGCAAATATACAAGGATCAGGATGACCTTGATCGTCCCATTGCCCTTCTACGGGAAGCCATCGAACTCGATGCAAAAAATGCCGATGCCTATGAGGCTTTGGGTGTTTTTCTCTCCAAACAAGACAAGCTGGATGAAGCCATCGCTTTAATGAAGAGGTTGGCGGAAATTAACCCTCAGGAAATCATGGCTCATACCAACCTATCAGTTTACTACATGAAGCAGGGTCGCATCGAAGATGCGGAGTTTGAAAAAGGCGAAGCCACCGGCTTACAGTTTGAACAAGCGATTGAAAAGAATATGGCAAAAAAGTTAAAGAAGAAAGAAGTCGAACAAAAACAGAAAGAAATGGAAGAGCGCGTTGGAATGTTTTTAAAGGTTCTGGAGATCGACCCGAAGGATCAGGTCGCAAACTTTGGCCTCGGCTCCATATACTTGGAAACCGGTCGTTATGAGGAAGGACTCGAACCACTAAAAACGGTCATTGAAGAATATCAGGATTATTCTGCTGCCTACCTGCTTTTGGGAAAAACCTGGGAAAAACTTTCCAACAAAGAAGAAGCCATTGAAACGTATAAAAAAGGGATAGCGGCGGCCTCAAAAAAAGGCGATCTCATGCCTCTCAAGGATATGCAAAACAGGATGAATCAGCTTTTACCCTGACCTTTCAAAAATTCCCAAAGATCAAACCCTGGCTGCAAAACCCCGCCATCTACTAGTTTCTGATTTATGGTTACCCCGTGATCCATTAAAAACCAGAAACGTAAAAGAATTTTTTCTTCCGGGGTGGTGTACGTATCCTCCCATTCAGTGACAGACTCGCTAGATGCTATTTTTTTGTATAGAGCAGTAGGTATTTGTAACCGCTTCTTTTTCACAAAAGCCTCATAACCCTTTATCAGGGTTGGATGAAACTCCTTTCTACTTATCTTGATCAGTTCGGAAACGCTGGGAACAGCTTCTTCATGATAATGAAAATATTTTAGCTTGTAGTATTGATGAATGGTCTCAAGGCGAAAATAGCAATGCAGGTCTGAAACCTTGTCACCATAAACCCTTTCAAGATATTCCCGGATCAGTTTTTTTCCTTCCTGAAGCAAGATTTTATTTAATCTACCTCTTTCAAACAAATGGATTCTTACCGTGCTCAAATGTTTGGCACATTGATTTTCGATTTCAATTTTTAATTTTTCTGAGTCAGGGGGAATGCGGTACCAGGCGATTTCACCCCTAGCCACCTTTAGGGAAAGCGCAAAAGCTTCACTGATTTGATGATTGTTAAAACGCTTCGCCTGCTTGGCAATTACGTAGGCATTTTTCTTTGAAAATCCCAGGTCCAGAAGGCTGTCCTGAAATATTTTTCGGTTTCCTCTCAGGAAACCCCCGCGTTCCCGAATATGGTCTTTAGCCTTCTCAACACCTCTTAAGGCAAGGCTAACATCCCGTGGCATCAACACCAGATCCATAGTGCGTGCAAAGCTATGAATTTCTTCCAGAGTTTTATAATTGAGTTTATCTATAAAAAGAAATTTCTGGATATTCGTTTCACTGAAACCGCATTCCTCAAAAATTTTTATTTTCTTATACTTTACTTCTTCCCAGTATTTTCGAGTTCCTTCCTTCTTCTTGAACTGAGATTCGATTTCTGCTCTAGCCTTAAAGAAATAACTTCTCAACAAATACCACTGGCTTTTCAATGTGGATTCGATAATCCACGCATATTTAGGCGTTAAAATAGTTAGTTTGGGATCTTCTAAAAGCCCAATCTCACCCGTAGATAAAACATAATCCAAAAGTTCAAGATGGCGTTCTAAAAGAAATGGGTTTATCTGCTCAACAAGTTTTCTAAAGATCGTCTTATAACGGTAGGTGTCAAAGGGCTTATCCAACCTATCAACATCACCCTTCATATTTCCTAACCGTTTTTTGATCAGGCGGGCCCCACCTTTTTCAAACCTTGAGAAAATTTTGTCACGAGCAGAAATATCCCTGATTTTGATTTGCTTGAGGCGACTGACAATAGAGGGAATTGCGGAAAAAAGTTCCTGATCGATTTCAGAATAGGACTGGGCAGGAGAAAAATATATGTCTGAGATAAGCTCATCCACGTAATCCAGAGAGATAATAACCTTTTTAACTAGATCCTTATAAAGGTCAAAATCGAGGGTTTTATCCCCTTTTTTGCAATCTCGGATATCGCTTAGATATTTCTTAGCCTGTTTAGTTTCTTCAGGTAATGTATAGGGATCGTTAATAACACTTAAAAATAAGTTTTCAGCTTCTTGTAGCTCACGCATTGCAAGAAGCTCCAATCCCTGAGTCATGGAGTCATATATAAACATTCGCCCCTGTCCTCCCAGCACAGGATATCTAGATTCACCACACCACCGGCTGCGTTGACCAGAATAAACTTACAGGTCTCTGACCAAGGTGCACATTACTAACAGTTTAGATGCTGATTCATTCAAGCAGGATTTTTAAAAAAACCTCTATTTATTCAAGGCCTAATGACAGGGGAGGCAGATAGGAGGGCTCGTCAAACAGTCAAAGCCCTCTCTTTGCGAACGTAATATTTACTTCGGTCTGAGGTAGAGAGTTAACTCGAAGGCTATGGAAGGAAATGCTCTGTCTCCCATGTGGAGCATGAAGGCAAATTGGTAAATATCAAAGCCCGCACCAAGAGGCAAAAAAAAAACCGGAGAATGAGTATGGGCTACTCACCTCCGGGTTTAAAGGGTGTTGGAAACACCCTTATTTCATATCAAATTAATTCAAAAACAACTCTTCTTATCGCGGTTCACACTCAGACGGTGCATTTGCAACCAAGTCATTTTCCATACTATAAGACAAGGATCGATATTCCGGTTCTTCAACCTTAACCGGATTAATATCCAACAGAAGATTCTCATTTCTAAGAAAAATCGCCAGAATATCAACAATCTCCTTATACAGTCCCCGTTCCGCTTTCCGGGCTGTAAAGATACAAAATAGAGGACCCCATCTACCAATGTGGTTTCGAAGAAATTTCTTCATGCTACTACCCAAGACATTGATATTTCTCTCTTCGTGTCCATTTTCAATCCCGAAAGCGGTTCTAAAACACATGAAAAACATGAACGCCAGTTCAATGGAAATATGGTCTACCCTTTCCCTTGTTCTGTTTCGAGGTTGTTCAAATCCGAAGGTATCGTAAAAGCCACCCAATTGAATGAGAACATCTGTCTGGGACTGAATACCACCCTCAGTGCCATACTGCATCTCATAGGGGGGACATTCCATGGAAACCGCATGTCCAAAAACTCTAATATATTCTTGTTGCGCCTGTTTGACGGTCATTTTTGGCAAATACTTATTGATCGTTTCAATGATCGACTTAACATGATTCCAGTCTTCTTCATCAACCAGTGCAATATCCAAAGGTTCAAGCAAAGACTTGGGCCGGAAAAATTTCCGGTTCCAGGGATAACTGAAAGCACTGGAAAGGATGTCGTAAACACGCCCTCTGGCTAATTGCAGAGATATTCTTTCTTCTTTAAGCTCTTCAAGGGAACCCGTTTGCCCCAGTACCGCCAACATCGGATCACCACTTACTTTTGATTTTGTTACATCGCCCATAATGTTCTCCTTGTTGCGTATTAATCGTATTCCGGGCGGGGCGTTAGCCCCGCCACGAAACCGAATTGATTCACGCCGCTTTCTTGAGAGCGTCGTTTCGCTCTTTAGATTGCACCCGGATGCTCTTCGGGCCGTACATAGAAAGGCTCTTCAACCGTAACACGGATGATTTCTTTACCTTTCCGGTTAAACCCGATGACCGTGTCGTTATACATCTCAAACTTCTTACCGTGAATGTTGGTCTCGAAAATTTTCGGACCTGGCTCACGTTTCCATTTGAAGATGATACGCTGTGTCGTCCGGAACAACTGCAACACACCCAACAAGTCTCTGTCAGGAACCATGTACTGATCGATAGAATGATCAACACCCGGTCCAAACATTTGTTGTGAGTATGCTCGTGGAACATGCCGTGACGGAATATAATATCCGTTAGGCTCGGTTCCCAGTTGTGGATACAACGGTAATGCGACTTTACGATCCCGAATCAGATAATACTGTGGATTATCAGGATCATGGGCCCACTCACCATTGCCACCGATTTTGACAAGACCCTGTAATCGGATCTTACCAACACAGGCCGCCATACAACGCGTCTCCATTTGATCGCCTTCCGTCAGAGGATCGAGACCCTCAATTCGGGGATAACAAGCGATACATTTCTCAGAGATTCGTGTCGTACCACGAAACATCGGCTTTTTGTAAGGACACTGCTCTACACACTTCTTATAACCACGACAACGACTCTGATCGATCAGAACGATGCCGTCCTCTTGGCGCTTGTAAATTGCCTTTCGAGGACACGCCGCCAAACAACCAGGATACGTGCAATGGTTACAA
>JABHBK010000020.1 GCA_018673915.1 Nitrospina sp.
GAGGATTGGGAATGTTGCATTTATCAAATTTAGTTGGGCCTGCCGGGGGCAGAAAAAGTAGAAAACGTGTAGGCCGTGGGATTGGCTCTGGCACAGGGAAAACTTCAGGCAAAGGACAGAAGGGCCAAAAGTGTCGTTCGGGTGGAAGCCCGCATCCCTGGTTTGAAGGCGGACAAATGCCGCTTCAGAGAAGATTGCCCAAGCGTGGGTTTACAAATATATTTAGAAAAGAATATGAAATTGTCAACGTGAGCCAGTTGGCGCGTTGTGCCGGTGCTGATCCGGTAACCCCGGAAATGATGAAGGAGAAGGGGTTGATAAAAAAAATTGGAGCGGTAAAAATTTTAGGATGCGGGGAACTAGCTGAATCGTTGACGGTTCATGCGCATAAGTTCAGCGGCTCGGCACAGGCTAAAATTGAAAAATCCGGGGGAAAGGTTGTTAACCTCTAGATGAGCGGCGCTGATAGTTTTGGCAATATCTTTCGTGTGCCCGAGCTGAAGAAGAGAATTCTCTTTACGCTTGGACTTTTGATTGTTTATCGCATTGGTGCTCACATCCCAACTCCTGGGATCAACTCCGTGGCACTGGCAGAATTGTTTGCCCGAGCTCAGGGTACCATCCTTGGTTTTTTCGATATGTTTTCCGGCGGCGCATTGAGTCGCTTGACGATATTTGCTCTAGGCATCATGCCCTATATCAGTTCGTCGATCATCTTGCAGTTGATGACGATTGTTTCTCCTTACTTGGCGCGGTTGAAAAAAGAAGGGGAGCAGGGGCAGAAAAAAATTACCCAGTACACACGTTATGGAACGGTGGTTTTGAGTTTGATCCAGGGTTCCGGAATCGCGGTTGGGCTGGAAGCCATGAAAAGCCCGAGTGGGGGACTAATTGTTCCGGAACCGGGTTGGTCGTTCAGGATGATGACGGTTCTGACCTTGACCGCTGGAACTTGTTTTTTGATGTGGTTGGGTGAGCAGATTACTGAGCGTGGTATCGGGAATGGAATTTCCCTGATCATTTTTTCCGGAATCGTTGCGGGAACTCCAGCGGCAATTTTTCAATCGTTGGATTTGATGGGAACGGGTGAAATGTCGGTTCTCGTTATGTTGCTCCTTCTGGTAGTGATGATCATCGTAATCGGGGTCATAGTTTTTACTGAAGGGGGGCAACGTAGAATTCCGATCCAATACGCGAAGCGGGTGGTGGGTCGGAAGATGATGGGTGGTCAGGCAACGCATTTACCTTTGAAGGTAAATACATCGGGGGTTATCCCACCGATTTTTGCTTCATCCATTATCATGTTTCCAGCGACGATTGCGCAGTTTATCAGTCATCCTTGGATGCAATCCCTCTCGGCTATGTTGACGCCCGGAACGATTGTGTACAGTTTGATTTTTATTGGAGCCATATTTTTCTTTTGTTATTTCTATACGGCCGTCATTTTCAACCCTGTTGATGTGTCGGACAATTTGAAAAAACATGGAGGGTATGTTCCGGGAATTAGGCCGGGGGCTAAGACTTCCGAGTACATTGATACGATTCTTTCAAGGATCACGTTTTATGGGGCGGTATATCTTTCTTTAATCTGTATTTTGCCTGATTATTTGATAAAATACTTCAATATCCCATTTTACTTTGGTGGAACAAGCCTATTGATTGTTGTGGGTGTCTCGTTAGATACCATGCAACAAATTGAGTCCCACTTGGTCATGAGAAATTACGACGGTTTTGTGAAAAAGGGACGATTGAAAAGCCGAAGAGGCTGATTAATGAGATTGATTCTTTTGGGTCCGCCGGGAGCCGGAAAAGGTACCCAGGCAAAAATGCTGAAAGAAAAATTTCAGATTCCGCAAATATCCACGGGTGATATTTTAAGGCATGCGGTTAAGGATAATACGGATCTGGGTGTTCGAGCCAAATCATTTATGGATGCGGGTCAGTTGGTTCCTGATGATGTGGTTGTCGGTTTGATCAAGGAGCGCATCAAGCAGGCCGATTGTGAAACAGGATTTATTCTGGACGGTTTTCCTCGGACAATGATTCAGGCCGAGAAGCTTTCGGAAACATTGACTGAAATGGATTTGACCATTGATACGGTGGTGGATTTAGAGGTCAATGCTGATGAGGTGATAAGCCGGTTAGCCGGACGAAGCACCTGTCCGGAGTGCGGTGCCATGTTTCATGAGGAATCTCGACCCCCAAAAGTGCTAGGGGTTTGTGATGGTTGCGGCGGCACTTTGGCCCAAAGGCAGGACGACAATAGTGAAACGATTTTGAAACGCCTGGAAGTTTATCAGGAATCTACAGCTCCCTTAAAGGAGTTTTACATGAGGCAAGGAAATTTGAAAACGGTGATAGCAAGAGGGTCCGTAGAAGAAATTTTTTCCCGCGTTTGCGAAATGGTGCGGTAACGGATGTCAAAAGAAGACTCGATAGAAGTAGAAGGTACCATACTTGAACCATTGCCGAATGCGATGTTTAGGGTAGAGTTGGAAAATGGACATAAAGTGCTGGCCCATATTTCAGGGAAAATGCGGATGCATTTTATTCGCATCCTGTCAGGAGATAAAGTTAAGGTTCAGCTTTCTCCTTATGACTTGACCCGTGGACGGATCACCTATCGGTACAAATAATAGAGGACAGGAACATGAAAGTCAGGGCATCGGTCAAGCCGATTTGTAGCAAATGTAAAGTAATTCGCCGCTGTGGTGTCGTGCGGGTTATTTGTGAGAATCCGAAACACAAGCAACGGCAGGGTTAATTTCCTAAAGGAGAAGCGGTGGCGAGAATAGCGGGTATAGATATTCCAAAAGATAAGCAGGCGATAATTGCCTTGACCTACATATATGGCGTGGGCCCTACCAAATCAAGGGATATTTTGAAGAAAGCCCAGGTTGGGGAAGAGGTAAGGATGAAAGACCTGACCGAGGAAGAGGTCACCCGGATCCGTAGTGTTATCGAGAAAGAACATGAAGTGGAAGGTGACTTGAGGCGTAACGTCTCCATGAATATAAAGCGTTTGATGGATATTGGTGCCTACAGAGGGTTGCGGCATCGTAAAGGGTTGCCGGTTCGAGGGCAACGGACACACACTAACAGCAGAACCCGAAAAGGTCCCAAGAAAACTGTGGGAGCACGATCCAAAAAATAAGGATGGAAATGTATGGATAAGAAGTCTAAAGGTGTTAAGAAAAAGCAGAAGACAGTACCAGAGGTCGGGGTAGCCCATATTCGAGCCACTTTCAATAATACTATTGTTACCATCTCGGACATGTCCGGGAATGTGGTGTCTTGGTCTAGTGCCGGTGCTCAAGGTTTTAAGGGCTCAAGAAAAAGTACTCCATTTGCTGCGCAGGTAGCCGCTGACAAAGCTGCTATCAAAGCACGGGATATGGGAATGAAAAAACTGGAGGTTCATGTTAAGGGGCCCGGATCGGGACGAGAGTCCGCAATACGGTCTTTGCAGGCAGCGGGGATGGAAATCCTTGTCATTCGTGACAAGACCCCGATTCCTCATAATGGGTGCCGTCCTAGAAAACGTCGCAGGGTTTAATTGCATAATACCGAAAGGAGAAGCTGAATTTGGCCAGGTATACAGGTTCTGTTTGTCGACTTTGTCGGCGAGAAGGCATAAAATTATTTTTAAAAGGTTCCCGTTGTGAGACGGCAAAATGCGCTATTGAAAAAAGGGCGTACCCGCCAGGCCAGCATGGTCAGGGCAGGAAGAAGTTCTCAGAATATGGGGTTCAGCTTCGTGAAAAACAAAAGGTAAAGCGAATTTACGGTTTGTTGGAAAAACAATTCCGTAATTATTTTCATGCAGCAGATAAGAAAAAAGGCGTCACTGGTGAAAACCTTCTGCAAAATTTAGAGTTGCGGATGGATAATGTTGTTTTTAGGATGGGGCTAGCTCCCTCCAGAAGCGCGGCTCGCCAGTTGGTCCGGCACAGCCATTTTACCGTTAATGGAAAAAAGGTGGATATTCCATCTTACATTCTTGGGCAGGGGGATACGATAGCTCCCAACCCTAATAAACTAAAAAAAGCTCCAGTGAAAAATGCGATAGAGAATATTAAGGGAAAAACTCTGCCGGATTGGTTATCATTTGATGCGGATAGCAAGCAGGGGGTTATCCATGGCTTGCCGACAAGAGAGCATGTAACCATGCCGATTGAAGAGCAGTTGATCGTTGAGCTCTATTCACGCTAACCCTGCTGAGATGTAAACAAACTAATTAAAAATTGTTAAGACCCTAGTCAAGAGGTCGGAGGTTTCATGTTCACAACTCAGGGAATCGTTAAACCCAAGCGATTAGAATTTGATAAGAAAAACAAATCGGATTATTACGGCAAGCTCAGCGCGGGTCCGTTCGAACGCGGTTATGGAGTGACCATTGGTAACTCTTTAAGGCGAATGCTTTTGTCGTCGATTGAAGGTGCTGCCATTGTTGCCGTGAAGTTTGAAGGCATCTTTCACGAATTTTCCTCCATACCAGGTGTTGTTGAGGATGTTACAGAAATTATCCTTAACCTCAAGCAGGTCAACTTACAATTATCAGGTGAAGAGGCTTATAAACGGATTTATATCAAAGCTTCGAAACCAGGGACAGTCTGCGCCAAGGATATTACAGCGGATCCGGATATCGCGGTGCTGAATCCAGACCTGCCCATTCTCACCATTGATCAAGCTGGCGAGGTGGAAATTGAAATGATTGTGCGGAGAGGCCGAGGTTATGTGCCTGCTGACAAACACAACATTGAAAATGAATCTGTGCAGATGATTCCTATGGATTCCAGTTTTTCTCCGATTGAAAAGATTACCTTCCACGTTGAGAATACCCGGGTTGGGCAATCCACCGACTATGATTCTCTGGTCATGGAATTATGGACCAATGGAGGTATTACGCCTGAGGATGCCGTGGCTCATGCCGCTAAAATTGTTAAAGATCATATGCAGATCTTTATTAATTTTGATGAAGAACCAGAACCGGTGCAACCTCAAGTTGATGAGAAAAAACAGAAGGTGCTTGGAAATATGGCTAAGTGTGTAGAGGAACTCGAATTGTCTGTTCGCTCCTACAATTGTCTTAAAAATGCCAACATCCAAACTATCGCCGAGTTGGTTCAAAAAACCGATGGCGAAATGCTGAGGACAAGAAACTTTGGCCGGAAATCGCTGAATGAAATTAAGGAAATATTAGAGGACATGGGGCTTCATTTGGGAATGAAGGTCGATGAAGAAGACCTCAAACAAATCAGTCAGGCTCAGAAGAAAAAAGAAATTGATACGGAAGTCGAGCTTTAGCAATCTGCTCGGTTAAATCATAATAGGAGTGATACACAGTCATGCGGCATTTAAAAGCAGGTAGAAAATTTGGCCGGACCTCTGCTCATCGGAAGGCATTGTTCAGAAACCTTGTTCAGGCTCTTATTCAAAAGGAGCGCATTAGCACCACATTAGCGAAAGCTAAAGAACTGCGGGGCAAGGTGGAAAAAACAATTACATTGGGCAAAAAAGGTACGCTACATGCCCGCCGTCAGGCTTTCAAACTGGCTCCTGATAAAGAAGCTGTTCAAAAGGTATTTGGTCCTTTGGCGGAGCGCTATTCCAAACGGCCGGGTGGGTATACCCGGATTATTCGTATTGGTCACCGTAAAGGGGATGACGCGCCAATGGCATTTATTGAATTGGTAGATCGTGTTGGCGAGGAAAAGGCTCCAGAAAAAACCGCGCCGAAAAAAGAAGCGCAAGACGCCAAGCCGAAAGTGACTGAAAAGAAGAAGGCAGAACCCAAAGCAGCGGCACCCAAAAAAGCTAAAGCTCCTGCTGATAAAAAGAAGTCCTCTCCTAAAGAGACTCCTAAAAAAGACAAGCCAGAAGATAAAGAAAAGAAATAGCTCTTTCCGTTATTTGTTGGGCCACACGGTAGGGACGGCTCAACCTTTTTCTCGTGGCCGGCTTTCCTCCCTCATTACAGACAGTTGGGCGGTACCCCTGTTAGTTCCTGTTTAAACCTGAAGTTCGTGTTTTCCTTAATGTATGTCAGAAGTTCATCATAACTTTTGAAATGTTCGGTGAAGCCGTAGTCGTCCCCGGTGTATTCACAGGATTCTGTGCTATGTTCGCGGCACATATACGGCCGGTGTTCATAGATGGCGCATTTGTTGTCCGGCAGTAAAAAATTGCACCGGCTATGGATCATGATGTACCAGTCTTTTCGATAGATATAAATCGAAACGTTTTCATGCGCGAGCTTCCATAACAAACTTTCATAGTCTCGTCTGTCTTCTGGTTCATCAATGCCAAATGCAAAATAATTGCAACAATATGCTGGAAGGCACTTTTCGCATTGGCTGGTATCGTCTCGTAAACTCTTTGTCTTTGCCATTAATGGATCCTTGCTGGGTTAAGAATAATTACAGGAAAAAATGAATCTGACTTTCGGAAGATTCAATCAACGGGTATTTTGCCTTTCTGCATAACCAGAGTCAAATAGAAGTCGACTTGATAGGGAGCCCACTGCAATTAACTTTATCTAGAGAGCAAGGAGTTGTTGCGGTCAACTTAAGCTCCCACCTAATTCCCACGGCTCCCTGTGGGCTCTTTCCACCATTGCCAAATTTTCTGCTTTGACATACAGTGATGGGGCTGGCAGGACTTGAATAATTCTAAACAACCACTCATGGTACCCCCCAACACACCTTTTGTCCGCCGATCCTTCCTGATCACCTTGTTTCTGGCTTTGACGGGTTTGATCTATTTTAATTCATTGAAAAATGGTTTTGTATTTGATGACCGGCATTACATCGTCGGGAATTATTTGATAAAGGCTCTGGATATTCAGGGTGTGTGGAATATGTTTTCCTCACTTCATGTGTGGGACTATCTTCCCTTAACCCTTCTTTCCCTGAGTTTTGATTATTGGTTGTATGGCCTGAATGCTGCTGGATATCATTTCACCAATACCCTGCTTCATTTTATAAATTCATTTCTGGTTTATCAGTTGGTTCTTCAGATTACTCAGTCGGGAAGAGGGGCTTTCTGGGCTTCCTTGATCTTTTTAGCTCATCCTGTACAGGTGGAAAGTGTGGCTTGGATTTCAGAGCGCAAAAACCTGTTGTCCTTTTCGTTTTTTGCTTTTTCATTTTTAACCTATCTTCGTGGAGGGATGCGTGTCCTTTCCCTGCTTTTATTTTCCTTTGCCTGCTTGGCAAAATCTACTGTAGTGATCTTCCCGCTCCTGCTGATCCTTTATGATGTTTCGTTTACAGGAAAAACCGTGAAAAATATTTTGGTGGAAAAAATACCTTATTTTTTTATTTCCCTGGGGATCGTGATAGTGGCTTTGATGTCGCATTCCAGTGCAGGAACTCTCCGCAATCATCCGGACGATAATATCCTCTACACAGTTTTCAGTATGATGGCAGTATTCAGGGAATACATAATTAAAATTTTGTTTCCGATCAATTTGAATATCTGGTATCCCGATCAGGTTTATAAAAGCTTGATTGAGCCGCAGGTATTGATTTCGATTCCTGTGATAGTGGGTTATTTCTGGTTGGTTCGATGGAGTTACTCAAACCAGCGGGCTGTATTTTTTGGGATGGTTTGGTTTCTCATTGCACTACTTCCAGTTTCCCACATTATTCCTTTTCCTCAAATGATGGCCGATCGTTTTCTCTATATTCCCGGGGTGGGACTTGCAATAGCCGTAACAGCTATTGCATCAGAATATAAATGGGGGAGGGGCTTGTTGGCGCTCTCTATCATTTTGATGTTCAGTTTGCTCAGTATAAGCAGGAATCATGTTTATCAGGATGATTTTCATCTGTGGCAAGATAGTGTCTCAAAAAATTCGAACCATACTCGTTCTATAATGTTCCTCGGACTTTCTTATTGGAGTAACGGAGATAGAGAACGAGCGCTTAAAAAATTAAACCAGGCCAGAATTCTGGATCCAAAAAATAATAAAGCGGCTCTTTACTCCGCTCATATCCATGCAGAACGAGAAGAATGGGAAAAGGCAGAATCGCTTTATCGAGAGCTGGTTCAGAAGAATCCGGATAAGGCCGAGTATTACAATCACCTAGCAGTTTTTATTGGGAACCGAAACCGGACAAAGGAAAGCCTTGGTTTGTTAAATCAAGCTCTGGAGCGGGATCCCGATTTTGGGCTGGCGCATTTTAATCGGGGGGTTTTCCTGGATAAAGTTGGCGATTCGGATGGGTCGTTACGAGCTTATCAAAAGGCGGTAACACTCGAACCAGATTCCGCACACTATCAGTATGTTCTGGGTATGTTCTATATGAAACGGACCGATCGGCCCGAATTGGGCCGCGGCCCTCTCCAATTAAGCCTTCGCCTTAACCCCGATCAGCCTTCTGCGGAGACGATCAAACAAGCTCTCCATCAAAACCGCTGAAGGAAAAATCAAAGGTAGAACGTCCTATCCATAATGCTGTCACGGTGTGGCAGTTTCCTTCCTCTTCGACACGACCGCGGACGATATAAGGTCCTCGATCAAAAAGAAGATGGCCGAACTGTTGGTACACGCGTGGAAACAGAGTGACTTCGAACGTTGCCGTAGTGTCCTCCAGAGTCATGAATTTCATCAGCTCATTTTTTGCAGTGCGTGTACGTTTGTAGGTAATTGCCCAGCCTATCAGTGTCGCTAACTTTCCTGAAAATTTTTCAAGCTGGCTTCCGCGTATCGCAGTCTGTGTAAATTTTTTATTAAAGGAGTAAAGACTGAGTGGATGATTCGATACTGTGAGGTCCAGACATTCCAGTTCTGCCAGTAGCTTCTCGCGCAGGGTGTATTCTGGCAGTTTCGGAATCGGTTGATTGAATTGTGAAAAAAGGCGAGGACTGCGGTGATGCAGTTTCAGTTGCCACAATAACTCCGCCACGCTGATGCCAAAAGTATTAAATGCTCCACACCGGATCAACGATTCGGTCTCTGATACGGAAACCTTCGTCCGTGCCAGAAAATCGGCGAGCGATGTGTAGGGACGGTTTTTCAGAATCTCGCCAATGGAGTTTTGGCTGAGTCCTTTTACTTGTGATAAACCAACTCGAACCGTGCTATGTCGCGCGGTGAAGGGTTCGTCGCTGAGCTGGATATCGGGAGGGAGAATTCGAATTCCCATTCTCCGGGTCTCTTCGGTGTAAGCGCAGGCATCGTAGAACCCACCGCGATTCGATAGTACAGCCGCCATGAACTCGGCGGGATAATGGGCCTTGAGATAAGCGGTCTGATAGGAAACGATGGCGAACGAGGCACTGTGTGCTTTGCAGAATGCATAACCCGCAAAACTTTCAATTTGCCGCCAGATTTCTTCCGCATCTTTTTTCTGTACTCCGTTTTGTATTGCGCCGGAGATAAAGCGGTTCCGGTGTGTATTGATGTCCTGCCAGTCCCTTTTTTTGCTCATGCATTTTCTTAGACTGTCGGCTTCGCCAAGGCTCATGCCCCCGATTATGTGCGCGACCTTGATCACATCTTCCTGATAAATCATGATGCCGTAAGTGTCTTTTAAAATTTCCCCCATCCGCCACTCGCCGCCGGGCCTTGCCCGGTGGGCGTGATATTTTTCCTGCGCCTTCGTGCCTCGCAGGGGTAAATTGGCAATGACTAGTTTAAGCCGAGACTGAGTTTGCTCGCGATATGGGGCTATTGCTAGTTGCCTGCGGCGGCTCGCCGCGATGAAGGCTTTCATCATGCCGCTTTCTGATACACCGGGGCGAATGATGGAACTGGCGGCGGTCAGCATTTCGAAACTGTCGACTTGAAGTTTTCGCAAGAGATTACGCATGCCAGGCGATTCGATATAAAAGCAACCGATGGTTTGCCCTTCCCGGATGAGTTTTCGAGTTTTCGGGTCGCTGACTGGATCAACCACTAGCCGTGGAGGCAGATAGCAATGGCTCGTAGAGCCGCCAGCATGTTTGCCCGCCGGATATTGCTCGTTGGATGCGAGGCTTGCCTCGCTGAAATCTATTTGTCTGCCATATTTTTTTTTGACCTCTTGCAGGGTGTCGGCGAGCACGGCCAACCCTTTTTGTGCCAGGAGGTCAATTTTGAGCAATCCCATATCTTCTACCGGGTACATATCATATTGAGTGACCACAAAGCCTTTAGGTGTGCGCTGTAGAGGGATGCGATCAGTAATAGGGAAGGGGGAGATTACAATGCCGCCGCAATGAATCGAGAGGTGGCGTGGGAACCCGTCGATCTGGTTGGCAAGCGAGATCATGGAACGGTAAGGCTCATCTTCTAACGGCAGGTTTCGGCATTCTGGAACATTTGCGCGTATTTCTTCCAGTCCGGACAGGTCGGAAAAATGAGGCAGTCGGGAGGTGAAGGCATCAATTTCCGGGATGGGAACGCCAAGGGCCTTGCCTACTTCTCGCAATGCCGAGCGCCCACGAAAATGGACGTGCGCCGAGATCAATGCGACATTTTCAGGACCGTATTTTTTGAATACATAGTCCAACATTTCATCACGCCGGTTCCAGGGGAAATCAATATCAATGTCGGGATAGTCGCTACGTTCTGGATTCAGGAACCGTTCAAAGTAGAGATTGTGAGCAATGGGGTCAACTTCGGTGATGCTCAATGCCCGGCACACCAGGCTGTTGGCGGCAGATCCCCGTCCAACAGTGGGAATGCCACGTGCTTTTGCCTCGCGCACGATGTCCCAGACAATCAGGAAATAGGAGGAAAAGTGTAGGTCATTGATTACTTTCAGTTCGTAACGTAGTTGTTGAATGGCGTCTTTTAGGCGATCGCCGCAATAAAGCTTTTGTATTCCTTCCCATGCCAGTTTTTTGAGATAGCCATATTGGTTTTCTGAATTTACAGGAAGATTGGGAAGTAGTGTTTCTCCGACCGGAAGTTCAACGTTACATTGCTCGGCGATCTTGAGAGTATTGGCAATGGCAGTTTCCTGAAACAGGTTCGCCATTTCTTTAGGAGTTTTCATCCATGCATCAAGGGGGGCTAGCGCGGACCGGGGAACGGAATGGATGGTGGTATTCGTTTTGATGGCTGTCAGTAGTCGGTGCACCTCCCAGCCTTCGGGGCGAATGAAACGAATTGGGTTGGTTGCGACCACCGGGCAATCTACTCCGGGGCTTGCCCTGCTGGATGAATTGATCTCGAAATAAAGGTTCTCACTTCCTCGTGCGGTGAGTAGGGATTGTAAAATCTCCTTATCTGGGCAAAGGATGATGACATCTCTGCTACATTGCTTCAAACGCTCGGTCAGGCAGAAGTCCGGTTTCAGGTGTCGATCGGTGATCACCCGGCAGAGTTCTGCGAATCCTTGCAGGTTCCTGGCAAGGAGAATGGCTCGCTGTGTTCCCTGCACAATTTCTGTTCCGAAGATCGGTTTGATGCCTGCTTTGCAAGAAGATTGATAGAACGGCACTGCGCCGTAAAGTCCATTGGTGTCTGTCAGGGCCAAGGCTGGGAATCCCAGAGCAGCCGCATGCCGAACAAGGTCGTCAATTCTATTTGTTCCCCCGATTACATGGGAAGGGCCATTGCTCTTTGCCGCTGGCGGCTCGCCAGCCAGAAAGGAATAATTACTGTGACAATTTAGATGAACAAACATAATAGCGAATAAAAAGCGAAAGTATGTGGCAGTAAAAACCCGAGTTATGGGTTTTGTTGGGATCCCCTATGCTACCGCGATTGAATTTGTCCTGTCAACCGGGTCTTTGTTTTAAGAGGGCGGGTCCTCATCGGACCGGGACAATAGTTTCATGCAGATAGGAACATTGGATAGATAAAAGGGTTGACAAATCGAGGAGAACTGGATACAGTGACTTAGCTCCGAAAGCTCCCAGACAAAAAAATCCCTTAAAAAATCAATCAATTATCCAGCTAATTTTTTTCGTGCTTTCGCCGTTAACCAATAAAACACACTCATAATATAAAATATCCAACATTATAAAGCGTTTTTGAACCTAAGCTCCATTCCAAGAGCGTTTCCATTTACGAGAACAGATCATTCCTAATCTCCCTCAAAGAAGCTACAAACCATGACCCAGATGAACATAGAAGAACTCAAGTCTAAAACTATATCTGAACTCACTAATATTGCCAAAGAGTTGAAGATCCAAGGCCACAGCGGGCTCAGAAAGCAGGACCTGATTTTCAGGATTCTGGAAGCCAAGACCGAAAAGGATGGCCTGATGTTTGGCCAGGGGGTTTTGGAGATCCTACCTGACGGGTTCGGTTTCCTTCGGGCGCCGACTTATAATTATCTTCCTGGTCCGGATGATATTTATGTATCCCCATCTCAGATTCGCAAGTTTGATATGCGTACGGGTGATACCATTTCCGGCCAGATTCGTCCGCCTAAGGATAGTGAGCGTTATTTTGCCCTGCTGAAAGTGGAGGCAATCAACTTTGAGAATCCGGAGAAGACCAAGGATAAAATTTTATTCGATAACCTGACACCGTTGTATCCTGAAGAGCGGATTCGTCTGGAGACACCTGGTGGCAAGGACTACAGTGCCAGAGTGATGGACCTGATGACTCCCATCGGTAAGGGCCAGCGCGGGTTGATCGTAGCACCACCCAGAACCGGAAAAACAATGTTGTTGCAGTCTGTTGCCAACAGCATTAGCACGAATTTCCCGGAAATTGCGTTGATCGTTTTGCTCATTGACGAGCGTCCTGAAGAAGTGACCGATATGGAGCGCTCTGTACGAGGTGAGGTCATCAGTTCCACTTTCGATGAGCCGGCGCAGAGGCATGTGCAGGTGGCTGAAATGGTGATTGAAAAGGCCAAGCGTCTGGTTGAGCATAAACGAGATGTAGTGATCCTTCTGGACAGTATTACGCGTCTGGCCAGAGCTTATAATGCTATTGTTCCACCGAGTGGCAAGGTTTTATCCGGCGGTGTAGACTCCAATGCCCTACAGAGGCCCAAGCGATTTTTTGGTGCGGCCAGGAACCTGGAGGAAGGAGGAAGTCTGACTATCCTTGCTACGGCACTTATTGATACGGGAAGCCGCATGGACGATGTTATTTTTGAGGAATTTAAGGGAACGGGTAATTTAGAAATTGTTCTCGACCGCAAACTGGCAGATAAGAGAACTTTCCCCTCTATTGATATCAATAAATCAGGAACCCGAAAGGAAGAGTTGCTACTCCCAGAGGAAGACCTCCAGCGTGTCTGGTTATTGAGAAAAGTTTTGATCCCGATGGGCATCCATGATACGATGGATTTACTCCTGCAGAAAATAAAAGAAACTAAAACTAATGCCGAATTTTTAGCGGCAATGAACTCTTAATGGTGATTCAATGAAAGACGGCATCCATCCCGAATATTACGAAACCACCGTACGATGCGCATGCGGCAGTGAAGTGCAGACTCGTACAACCTTGAAAGACCTTCATGTAGAGGTCTGTTCCCAGTGTCATCCTTTTTTCACGGGAAAACAGAAGCTCATGGATACTGCAGGTCGCATTGAAAAATTCAAGCGCAAATATGCCAAGGCAATGCCAGCGGAGAAGCAGGACGCAAGCAGCCCCCAATAATCGAAGTCACCTTTTTTCCTTTCCCTGATCCCGCAAGGGTTTTCAAGAAACCTCCATGTTTGATAAGCTGAAATCGGTTGAGAAACGTTATGACGATCTCAACCAACTACTCAGTGATCCTAAAATCATTTCCCAGCAGTCCGAGTTCCAGAAGTATGCCCGCGAGCAATCCGAGTTGTCCCCTATTGTCCATAAGTTTCAGAGTTGGCAGAAAATCGATCGGCAGTTGGAAGAGAATAAACAAATCCTGAATGAGGAACAAGACCCTGAGTTGATCGAAATGGCTCGGGAAGATGTAGCCGAATTGGAATCTCAAAAACAGGAAACGGTGGAGGCTCTAAAACTTCTCTTGCTTCCTAAAGACCCTCGTGATGAGCGAAATGTTATCGTGGAGATTCGTGCTGGTACAGGGGGTGAAGAGGCGGCTCTTTTTTCAAATGACTTGTTCCGAATGTATTCGAGGTACGCTGAGGAGAAAAAATGGCAGGTGGATATATTGAGTTCCAACCTGACCGGCAAAGGTGGATTCAAAGAAGTGATTTTTAATATTTCGGGTAAAGGAGTTTATAGCAAACTGAAATATGAAGGAGGTACCCATCGAGTGCAACGGGTTCCGGATACAGAAAGCCAGGGACGCATTCATACTTCGGCAGTCACCGTTGCGGTTATGCCAGAGGTGGAAGATGTGGATATAAAAATTAGCCCGGCAGATGTAAAGGTGGATGTTTACCGTTCATCCGGGCCAGGAGGGCAAAGCGTCAATACAACCGATTCGGCCGTCCGCTTAACCTATATCCCGACCGGAATGATAGTGACCTGTCAGGACGAAAAATCTCAACATAAGAACCGGGAAAAGGCCATGAAGGTTTTAAGGGCACGGTTATATGACGAGGAACAAAGAAAGCAGCAGGAGTCCATGGCCAACGACCGCAAACAGCAGGTTGGTTCTGGCGATCGTAGCGAACGCATTCGCACCTATAACTTCCCTCAGGAAAGAGTGACTGACCACAGGATTGGTTTAACTTTGCATAAGTTGTCTTTTATGATGGAAGGAGATTTGAATGAGCTTCTTGAAGCGTTAACGCTCCACTTCCAGACGCTGGCTCTGAAAGGAGAATAGGAGGGTGCTTCTTGAAGAGACAAAATTGGGCCTCAACCGGGATGGAACTGTGTACTCCTTTCTCAATTGGGCCAGCCAAAATTTTTTGCGGGCAGGGATTGCCTCTCACCGATTGGATGCGGAAATATTAATAGCAGACGGTCTTAAGATATCAAGAACCAAATTGATGACGCATCCTGAGCGGATTCTGGATAGGGCTGAGGAGCAGATGCTTTGTTCTCGAATCGAGAGAAGAGTTTTACGCGAGCCAGTTTCTCACATAACAGGTATTCAGGAATTCTGGTCGCTCGAATTTGAAGTTAATGAAAAAGTTCTGACACCTCGACCGGAAACAGAAATTTTGATCGAGCAATGTTTGAAAGCGTTGAGGAAAACACCTGCTCCTGTTCGAATTTTGGACTTGGGAACGGGGTCGGGAATTCTTCCCATTGTGTTAGCGAAGGAAATTCCTCAAAGCCGGCTCACGGCAATTGAAAAATCCGCATTAGAGATAGCCCGAAAAAATGCCACGCACCATGCTGTGACAGATCAAATACGCTTTGTATCGGGTGATCTCATGAAGATAGACTGGCAAGGGCCGTATCATCTTATTGTCTCCAACCCCCCCTATATCGAATCTGAAAACCTGTTAACGTGTATGCCGGAAGTAAGGCAATATGAACCGGTTCTAGCTCTGGATGGAGGGGAAGATGGTTTGGACTATTACCGCTATATCGTACCCATGGCATGGGAACAACTGGAGAAAAATGGTTGGCTGGTTTTGGAAATTGGGCACAACCAGGCCTCGGCTGTGGTTGATATATTTGCAGACTGTTCGCACTATCAGGATATTCAGGTAATTCAGGATTATTCTGGTTATGACAGGGTGGTATTAGCAAGGACTATGAATGGATAAGATTGTTATAGAGGGCGGACGGCCTTTAGAGGGCACGGTCAAGATGAGTGGAGCCAAGAATGCGGTCCTGCCGATTTTGGCCGCTACACTTTTGACCCGGGGGCGGAATATTATCGAAGGGGTTCCAAAAGTTCGCGATGTGGCAACCATGATTCAGCTACTCAAGGATCTGGGAGCAGAAGTGGAAAGTCACCGCAACGAAAAAATTGTTTTGGATACATCCCGTGCAAACAATCCTGAAGCACCTTATGATCTGGTTTCTACAATGCGGGCTTCCTGCCTGGTATTGGGACCACTGCTAGCCAAGTTAGGTCGGGCCCGTGTTTCCCTGCCGGGGGGATGCGCTATTGGAGCACGACCCATTGATCTTCACATTAAAGGACTGGAAGCAATGGGGGCGAAGGTGTGGCTGGAACAGGGTTATGTACATGGGACCGCCGATTGCCTTAAGGGGATCCAGTTCTATTTCGATACCGTTTCTGTGACGGGTACCGCGAACCTGATGATGGCAGCATCTCTCGCAGAAGGGGAAACCGTTCTGGAAAATGCAGCCAAAGAACCCGAGGTTGTTTTTCTTGCGGATATTTTGAACAAGGCCGGGGCAAAAATTGAAGGCCAAGGCACCGATATGATTACCATTCAAGGAGTCTCATCCTTGAAGCCTATTGAGTGCCGCATTTTTCCTGACCGTATTGAAACCGGCACGTATATGATTGCGGCGGCCATCACCCAAGGGGAAGTCCTGATTGAGAATTGTATTCCGCAACATGTGGAACCCATTATCCTAAAGCTTCAGGAGGCTCAAGTTGATGTGGAAACGGAAGGCACCTCAATGCGAATCAAAGGAAAGCGTCCCTTGCTTGCTGTCAACGCCAGAACTCACCCTTATCCGGGTTTCCCTACTGATATACAGGCTCAGTTCATGGCGTTAATGACTTTGGCGCAGGGACAGAGTATTATTATGGAGACCGTATTTGAGAATCGGTTTATGCATGTTGCGGAATTAAAAAGAATGGGAGCTGACATCACGTTGGATGGACACACAGCGGTTATCAATGGAGTCCAAAGCCTATCGGGTGCTCCCTTGATGGCTACAGATCTTCGGGCCAGTGCTTCACTTGTGCTGGCGGCCTTGGCGACAAAAGGTCAATCCATAATTTCACGTGTGTATCATATTGATCGCGGATATGTGAGCATGGAAAAAAAGCTGTCCAGCCTGGGTGCCCGAATACAAAGAGTCAAATAAACCCTCCTCACCAGGTGTGAGGCTGTGGTATTCCTAGCTTTCCCCCTTCGGGGCATGAAGGCAATAAGAAATAAAATATATGCCCCAAAGAGGTACAACGTTCATTGGCTGACCAAGAGTTATCTCGGCTTGATGAGCCTTGCCCGTTTTCTCTTATGAGAGTGGGCTAGCGGTATTATCAACCTTCAATGGCTTGGGTTATGGATACAACACGTCCCCTTCACAGTCAGGAAATCCACAGTTTTTTGTTATGGATGCCTAATTGGATAGGCGATGTAGTGTTGACGCTTCCGGTAATACAATCCTTGCGTCGTGCTTACCCGGTCGCCCGTATTTCTGTCGTTGTAAAATCTCCTTCAGATGAATTGCTTTTGGGCCACCCGGCCATCAATACGGTTTTAACGTTACCTTCTGGCTCGGAAAACGGATTTTGGCAAAGAGTAAAATTTGCCAGAAGTTTGAAAAAGCTTAACTTTGATGTCGGAGTGGTGTTTCCCAATTCTTTTGGGTCAGCATTTCTTCTTAGTTTGACAGGGGTTAATTACCGTTTGGGCTATAACACTGACGGAAGAGATATTTTACTTACTCATCCTGTTACAACCACACCCCATTTGAAAAAAGCGCAATACCGTGTTGAATATTTTTTTAAAATTTTATCATCCCTCAAACTGGATTCTCCCGACCGTGATTTTGCTCAATTAATTTCACAGGAAGGGGATACCTCAACTCGAGAAGTTCTTTTGGATATGGGTTTGGATGAAGATGAAGAATTTCTGGTCCTACACCCAGGGACCTCAAAAGCGGAACGGGGTTGGCATGCCGAGCGGTTTGGGATTTTGTGCCAGAAGTTAATTAAAGAAGATGGGAAGCGACTGGTTCTTTTGGGCACAGAAATAGAATCGGAGTTGCTGGGTCGGATCAAAAAATCCGGCCAATCAGAAATGATCAAAATCATTCCACACGTTAATTTAAGAGTATTAGCGGGTTTGCTAAGAAAAAGCCGTTTGTTCATAGGCAATGATAGTGGGATGATGCACTTGGCCGCAATGGTTGGGGTGCCGGTCTTGGGGATTTTTGGGCCTGGGAGTCCAGGGACGAGCGGACCTTATATTGAAATGGAGAAACAAGAAATGGTGACAAAAAATTTTGATTGTTCCCCCTGCAAACAGAAATTTTTTAAAGAGTGTAACCCTTCTCCACTCTACAAGCCTTATTGCCTTGAGGACATCACTGTGAAAGATGTTCATGATGCAGTGCGCCGATTGCTGGGGCGGTTTTAGTATTAACCTCTGAATAAAAAACAATCATTTATTTTGATTTTTAAAAAAACTGGGTCTTTGGGGTGGCAGGCCATAGTAATCGCGTATCAATTCCTCTTCGATCATTGTTGTTTTATTGATATCAGTGGGACTGGGCGCCTCCAGCATAGATTCCTTTCTCCACTCGGTTTTCACTTTCCCTAAATCTTCTACTTCGCAGATTTCAATAGGTAAGACCACTGTCCTCCCTTGTACTTGAAGAAATCCTCCCAAGTTTATGATCAGGTAGTAGCAATGATAGGTCCCGCTATCGACTAGAATTGCATTGATTCTGGCTATGGACTCGTTAAATTTATCATAGAGGTAGAATCCAATCACGCGGTCTACTTTCCTCAGGTTAAAGATATTTTCTTCTATATGGGCAAGGGATTTCATGTTTAAGCCATAATGCTGTGTTTTTAAAATTATATCAAATAAGGACAAACATGATGGGGACAAACATGCTTTGTGAGTACTTCAAGATGTTATAGAATAAAAGTATGCGGATATGCCCAAGTTGTGATGAAAATTTTCCTGATACGCATTCCCTTTGCCCGGATTGCAAAGTAGATCTTGTTTCTTCGATGGACCAAAAAGATACCCCTGATCTGGTAGTACTTTGTACGGTTTTAAACGAAGCCAAGGCTCATATCATGCGGGGCTTTCTTGAAAGCGAGGGCATTCCCTGCCAGTTGGAAAACATATCTTTTCATGCACAGCCCGCACCGGTCGCGGACCTCATGAAGGTTCGGCTTTGGACACTTAAAGAAGATGCGGATCGAGCTCGTCAACTATTGGAAGAACGTGAGTCTATTCAGATATGCTCTGTTTGCGAAAAAGAAGTCGCTGAGCAGGATGAAGTTTGTTCGCATTGCGGGGAACGGCTGGAGGAACGCTGAGTGGATAAAAAATTAATTAGTAAACCTGAATTTGAAAATATACCAGATGGCGGCGAAGCCGTCTTTCCAAGTGATTTTTTTTCCTTCTGAATAATCCCTGCCACTGTACGAGATGGGGACTTCGTAGACTCGGAACTTATTCTTTGCGACCTTGGCGGTGAATTCGGGTTCAAAGCCAAAACGGTTACACTTGAAGGTCAGAGAATCGTTGACTTTTTTTGTGAAGACTTTGTAGCCGGTTTCCATGTCGGTCAAGTTCAGATTGGTGAACATGTTCGACAAGGTGGTGAGAAATTTGTTTCCCAGATAATGCCAGTAAAACAATACTCGATGAGGGCCACCCAGAAACCGGGATCCATAAACCACATCGGCTCTCCCGTCTAGAATAGGTTCCAGTAAAATTCCGTAGTCAATGGGATTATATTCCAGATCAGCATCTTGAATAATGATGATGTCTCCTCCAGCCTTGGAAAAACCGGTTTGCAATGCAGCACCTTTGCCTTTATTACGGTCATGGTAGAAGACCTGGAAATTTTCCCTGCCTTCATAGTCTTTCAAAACATCCCGTGTTCCATCTGTGGAGTAATCATCGATAAGGATGATTTCTTTTTCATAGTCCACAGCTTCGACTTTAGAAATCAGAGTTCGGAGCGTGTCCCGTTCGTTATAAACCGGAATGACGATAGAAAGTTTAACCAAGTTAGGGTCTAGAAAAGGGTGTAAATAAACGGAGCGACGGCACTACCTTCTGTCAGAACGATAAGCAGGCTCATCAGCAACATAATGAAGACAATGGGACCCAGCCACCATTTCTTCCGGGTTTTTAAAAAATCCCAGAATTCAGTCAATATGGTGATTTTGCTGTCAGGGTCGGATGGGTTACTCATTAAGAAATTCCTGTAAATTATAAATACTTATTAGATTTTAGAACAAGAATTGGTAAAAGTCTAAAAATTTTTTTAATCGGGACTCTTGGATACGACTAGTAAGCACAATTCGAAATATTTTTTGAGGGGCAATCTACGATGGCGCCTTGTTTTTGGGTCTTGGGTTGGGGCCGAAATGGTGTGGAGAGCGGCGAGGAATTCGGCAATAATGCGTTTTCATTATTGTGTCAAATTCATTGCGGAGCCGCTATTTTTTTACAATATAGA
>JABHBK010000057.1 GCA_018673915.1 Nitrospina sp.
ACCTGGAGGGGCCATTCCAAATTAAGCGGATTGGAGTACCGGTTATCCAAGGCTGAAATGATTAAATCCAAATTTGTTAATAGTTTAGAGTTGATCGGTGGCACCCCTTTAGTTAAACTGAACAGCGTTATCCCTTCAAATCGCGCCAATATTTTTGCTAAGCTGGAGTTCTTCAATCCAGGGGGTAGCGTCAAAGATCGTATCGCGCTGGCCATGATCGAAGATGCGGAAAAAAAAGGCCTGATCCAGCCCGGTTCAACGATCATTGAACCTACAAGTGGGAATACGGGCATAGGCCTTGCTCTTGTTGGTGCCGTCAAGGGTTATGAAGTCATACTGGTCATGTCTGAAAACATGAGTGCCGAACGAAGATTGATTCTGGAAAGTTTCGGCGCAAAAACAGAATTGAGCCGCGCCGAATTTGGGATGGAAGGCACTATCCAAAGGGCAGAGGAAATGCTGGCTCAAAACCCGGGTTATTTCATGCCCCAGCAGTTCAACAATCCTGCTAATCCGGAAGTGCATAGACAAACAACCGGACCAGAAATCGTTGCCGCCATGGAAGATAATTCGGTGGATGGTTTTGTGGCAGGAATTGGAACCGGGGGAACTATCACAGGGGTTGGAGAAGTCTTAAAGAAACATTATAGCCAGGTTAAAGTGGTCGGTGTCGAACCAGCAACTTCGGCAGTATTATCGGGAAAACCTCCTGGCCCCCACAAAATTCAGGGAATTGGAGCGGGTTTTAAACCTAATGTGCTGAACTTTGATCTGCTGGATCAAATTTTGCCAGTGTCTGATGAAGATGCCTTCAAATTCGCCCAGAGAATGGGGAAAGAAGAAGGCCTTCTGGTTGGAATTTCTTCCGGAGCCGCATGTTTTGCTGCAAATGAGCTGGCTAAAGAATTGGGCCCCGGAAAAAATGTTGTTGCAGTTTTACCAGATACTGGGGAACGCTATTTCAGTTTTAATAAATATTTCTAAAACAAACAGGATTCGGAAGTATCGATAACGGCAAATTCAATCATTTTTCGTTTTCCTGTAAAAAACTAAGGGAATGTTGGAATGGGTCATGTAATAGGGTTAATCTGCAAGGAATGTAAAAGAGAGTTCCCCAAGGAAGCAATTCATGTTTGTGAATTCTGTTTTGGGCCTCTGGAAGTCAATTACGATTACGAAGCAATTAAAAAAGTTGTAACCCGGAAATCTATTGAGTCCGGCCCACCCACAATGTGGCGCTACGAGGATCTTTTGCCTCTTGATGAACCGCCTAAAGTGGGACTTCATACAGGTTTTACTCCTTTAGTCAGAGCAAAAAACCTGGGCAAAGCCCTGGGGCTAAAAAATCTTTATCTGAAAAATGATTCTGTCAACCATCCCACTTTTTCTTTTAAAGATCGAGTTGTGTCGGTAGCAATTTCCAAAGCTATCGAGTTTGGGTTTGACACTGTTTCATGCGCCTCAACAGGTAATCTGGCAAACTCGGTTGCAGCACACGCAGCAGAAGCTGGACTAAAGAGTTGTATTTTTATTCCTGATGGACTTGAAGCGGGAAAAATTCTCGGAACCCTGGTTTACGGCTCGCAATTAGTTTCTGTAAAAGGCAGTTACGATGATGTGAACCGACTTTGCAGTGAAATCGGTGCCAACCATAATTGGGCCTTCGTAAATATTAATATCCGCCCTTATTATGGCGATGGATCCAAATCTTATGGTTATGAAATTGCCGAACAACTGGGTTGGAAAACACCGGACAATGTCGTGGTCCCCGTAGCAGGCAGTTCTTTGATCACAAAAATATGGAAGGCCTTTCACGAGTTTGAAATGCTAGGGCTGGTCGATAAGGTGCAAACCAAAATTTTTGCGGCTCAAGCCACCGGTTGCTCCCCTGTCACCACAGCTATAAAAAATGGCAGTGAAAACATCATTCCAGTAAAACCAAATACTATTGCCAAATCTATTGCCATTGGAAACCCAGCAGATGGTTACTACGGCATTAAGACAGCAAATATAAGTGGGGGTTATGGGGAAGATGTATCGGATGAAGAGGTGGTTGCCTCTATGAGATTACTGGCCGAGACAGAAGGGATATTTACGGAAACGGCAGGAGGTGTTACCGTGGGCGTCACTCAAAAACTGATCCAGCAGGGCAGGATCAAACCGGATGAGGTAACGGTGATTTGCATCACTGGAAACGGATTAAAAACCCAGGAAGCCCTTACCGATAGTTTTGCCGACCCAATAGTGATTGAACCTAAAATAGATAGTTTTGAAGAAATTTTTGCAAATGGCTTAGCAGTATAGTGCTAAATGAGCCTCGTTAAAATATTGAAGTTTTCGCAAACGGTTTAAAAGGAGTAAAGCATGGCCGTAAAAGTAAGAGTACCAACCCCATTAATGAAGTTAACCGATAACAAAAGTGAAGTGACCGCAGAAGGTGCCACCATTAATGATATTCTCAATAATCTGGAAAACCAGTTTGCCGGGATTAAAGAGCGTATCTGTGATGAAAAAGGGGCCCCCCGTCGGTTCATTAATATATATTTGAATGAAGAAGACATCCGGTTTCTTGAGGGCGAAAATACCCCTGTTAAAGATGGCGATGAAATTTCTATCATACCGGCAATTGCTGGCGGAGCCTGAGGATGATAGATTTCACCGATGAGCAAATAGAGCGCTATAGCCGGCACATTATCCTTCCTGAAGTGGGAGGAGAGGGACAAAGCCGTCTTTTAGAGTCAAAAGTTCTTTTAGTGGGTGCAGGGGGGTTGGGCTCTCCCGCTGCATTTTATCTTGCCGCCGCTGGTGTCGGCAATATGGGAATCATCGACTTTGACACAGTAGACCTCAGCAACCTTCAAAGACAGATCATTCATAATACAGAGCGTATTGGCATGCTCAAAACCGAGTCCGCCAAGAAAACTATTTCGGCTCTCAACCCGGATGTTAACGTTACAGTTTTTAATGAAAAGTTAACATCTGAAAATATTTTACGCCTGTTCGAGGGTTACGATTATGTTCTTGATGGCACCGATAATTTTGCTACCCGCTATCTCATCAATGACGCTTGCGTGATGACTGGAAAAACCAATATCCATGGAAGTATTTTCCGTTTTGAAGGACAGGTAACTATTTTCAAGCCTGATGAAGGCCCCTGCTACCGTTGCCTCTACCCTGAACCTCCTCCACCTGGCATGGTTCCAAATTGTCAGGAAGGCGGCGTTTTAGGTGTGCTAGCAGGTGTGATTGGAAACCTGCAAGTTGTCGAAACTTTAAAGCTGATCTTAGGCAAAGGGGAAACGCTGGTAGGCTCCCTGCTTATTTATGACGCTTTGAAAACAGAGTTCAGGAAGCTGAAATTAAAAAAGGATCCTAAGTGTCCTGTTTGTGGTGACCAACCCACAATTACCGAGTTGATTGACTACGAAGAGTTCTGTGGATTGTCTCGCTAATGAGGGAATATTAAAAATCCGGATTAATGTTTTTTTTTCGCACCGAATCCGGTTTTAAAGATATCTAATAGCTGAAATGACAAAACCGATGAATTTTCCCATTCCATTTGAGGTGCAAGCACCGACTTGCCCCGTCATTACAGATCAATCTGTATTGAAAGCGATTGGCAACACCCCGCTTATCCGTATCCATAATTTGGGGAAAGAATTCAAAGATGTAGACATTTATGCTAAAGCTGAGTGGAAAAATGCCGGCGGGTCCGTAAAATCACGCCCTGCCCTGAAAATGATCGAAGATGGTGAAAGATCTGGGAAACTCACCAAGGATAAAATTATTCTCGATTCTACCTCCGGAAATACCGGCATCTCCTACGCACTGATTGGCAAGGTCAAAGGGTATAAAGTCAAGTTGGTCATGCCATCAAATGTCTGTAAGGAACGAAAAGGATTGATGGCAGATTTTTATGGTGCCGAAATTGTAACATCCAGTCCTTTTGAAGGTTCTGATGGTGCCATTATTCTGGCAAAAAAAATCTATGAGGAAGACCCCGATACATACTTTATGCCGGACCAATACAACAATGACTCCAACTGGCAGGCCCATCAGGAAACCACGGCCCCCGAAATATGGAATCAGACCAATCATCGAGTCACTCATTTCCTGGCGGGTATCGGAACCGGAGGTACCATTATGGGAACCAGCCGGGGATTGCGCCAACTAAATCCTGACGTCAAATGCTACGCGGTGGAACCTGCAGAATCCCTGCACGGCCTGGAAGGCCTCAAGCATATGGAAACATCTATTGTTCCCGGAATTTATAAAGAAGAAGAACTCGACGGGAAATTGAGCGTCCCTACCGATGAGGCCTATGACATGGTCGAAACACTAGAAAAGCAGGAGGGAATTCTTGTTGGCCATTCCTCCGCCGCCGCCATGGTTGGGGCCTTGAAACTAGCCTCACAGATTGAAAGAGGCGTTATCGTAACCGTATTCCCAGATAGTTGCGAAAGATGTTACGTCAATTTCGGCGAGTTCAAACAGTATTACAAAACCCACTCTACCAAGCTTCCCAAATCTGACTGACCTGTTTTATTACAATCAAAATTTTCTCTTAATCAATCATGCCCCGTTTTCAAAAACATATTTTTATCTGCATCAATGAAAGAAAAACCGATGATGCCAGGGGTTGTTGTTCCTCACGAGGCTCCGTAGAGCTTTTAGATTATATGAAAGCCCGGGTACATGAATTGGGTCTGAAAGGAAAGGTGCGGGTTAACAAAGCCGGGTGCCTGGACGCCTGCGCCCAAGGGCCAACCATGGTCATCTATCCCGATGACATATGGTATTCCCCCAGGACCCAAGAAGATATTGAAGAAATTCTCACCGAACACATCCAGAGCAACTGCCCGGTTGACCGACTGATCATTCCCTTTAAATCAAAAAACTGAAATTCAATTACATCAGGCAGTTAGCTTTCAGGAGCCTTCTCTCTTCATAGGTGCATGAGCATTGAGAATCCCAGAGCCCAGAATTGCATTGTTCCCATGGGCATTTTTTCTGGCTGCGTAAAAATGGTTTGTAGCTTCGCCATGTCGGTCTAGCTTATCCAAGCATATCGCTACATTGTAATGCGCCTCACCGACAGAAGAATCTATGCTTGATGCCATTTCAAAATGCTTTAAAGCAACATCATAATGCCCTTGATTGTAGTGGGAAATACCCTCTTCGTTATGCTTATGGGCACTGGCGTTGGACCCTTCACGCATGGGAAATTTTAAGGCCGGGTCATCGGCAAAAACGGGTGCAGATAAAAAGACAAAAAGAAACGCGACCAAAACATAAATTAATTTTCTCATTCGCTCTCACCTAATCATTGGATTGTGAAATTTAGCTTCCTTAATAATGAATAGCAGTCGCCCAAAGTGTAATTTCCTTACAATTTATTTTTTTAAGAAGGGGCAGATATCGGGAGAATGATTACGGGGCCTGTAATAAAGAAAAAACACAAATAAATACTTTAAATTCCATATACTTACCGGATCAACCCATCAATGGTGCTGTGGATACTGCCAAAAACCTCTTTCATGGTCTTGCCGGATTTAAGAATCCTGTCAAATTCCCCCTGATAATCCACCGCCGCCTGGCTGATCGCTTCCATTTCAACTTTCAGGCGGACAAGGGCAGTATTCATATCGCACATACGGTTCACCAGAACGGTGATGAAATTGTCCTTCAGTTTTTCGCGAGTTTCAGGCTTGAGCTTCTCAAACATTTTTTGATCCAACTTCAAAACCTTGGCTCTGGCCTTAGCATAAATGTTGGTTGTGCGGGGGGTTTGCGTCAAAAAAGATACTTCACCAAATAACGCCCCTAGGGTCAGGGTATTAATGGTAACTTTGGGCAAATCATTCCGGGTCACAATCGCCTCGCCTTTAAGGAGTATGAACACTGCCATATCCGTCTGGCCTTCTTCAACAATAGCCGTTTTATCTGAATATTCTATAACCTGATTACTCAGCCCAGCAAACTCCTGCTTTTCAGTTGGACTGAAGGATTCAAAAAACGGGATATTATTGATCAGCCGCAAAGTCTCTTGAGAAGTCTTGTTAGAAATTTTTGTGCCCATTATTCTTCCGTATTATTTAAATCTAGTTTTTGAGCTTGTAAATGTGACTGGCAAAGCTTATAAAAAACGCCTTTTTGTTGCAACAGCTCCTTTCTTTTTCCAAACTCCAGAATTTTACCATGTTTTAGTACCAGAATTTTGTCGGCGTGCAAAAGAGTGGCTAATCGATGCGCAATAATAATGCTGGTTCTACCACGGGTCAATTCCCGGATTCCTTTTTGGATCTCATTCTCGGTTTCAGGGTCAACACTGGAAGTCGCTTCATCTAAAACCAGTATCTGTGGATAAATCGCTAAAGCACGAGCAAAGGACAATAATTGACGTTGGCCGGAGGAAAGCCCAACACCTCCTTCCTGTAGTTCTTGCTCATATTTGAATGGGAGGCTACTGATAAAATTATGTGAACTGACGGCTTGCGAAATGGATTCAATTTCGTCCTGACCCATCTGCTGGTTTCCCAATCGGATATTATCCAAAATATTTCCTGAGAATAAAAAAACATCCTGTTGAACCAACGCTATCTGACGGCGTAAATCATATTTATTAATATCTCTGATGGATTTTCCGTCAAACTTGATATCCCCTTTTTGAATATCATAAAAACGGCAAAGGACATTAACGAGGGTAGATTTTCCCGAACCCGTTGCACCAACAATGGCAAGGCTCTCCCCTTGCGCTAAGGAAAAGCTTATATCTTTCAATATATAGTTTTCATCTTTATACGCGAACCAGACGTTTTTGAACTCAATTTCTCCCTGTACCTTGTAGTCACTGAGTGGAGGAACCAGGTCCGGGATTTGTTCTGGCGTATCCAACAGTTCAAAAATTCTCTCGGAGGATGCCATAGCTGTTTGAATAATATTGAATTTTTCCGCAAGATCTCGTACCGGCTCAAAAAATTTCTGCAAGTACTGGATAAATGCCACCAGGATTCCCAACTGGATTTCGTCTTGAACAAACCGCCCTCCTCCGTACCAGATGACCATACCCACAGCCAGAGAGTTAAAAAAATCTATGGAAGGCATATACCAGGCATTGTAATAAACCGTTCTCAAATCTTCTTTAAGCTTATCTCGGTTAATGCCTTCAAACTTATCGTGATGTGTCTTTTCCAAATTGAAACTTTGTACCGTATTAATACCCGATAAATTTTCTTCCAGATAGGAGTTTAGTTCCGAAACATACGCTCGGTTTTTTCTGAGTGCATCACGCGCCCGGACCCTATAGAAGCGGGTAGCAAATGCGAGCAATGGAAAAACCAGACAAACCACCAGAGTCAGCCGCCAGTCCAGATAAAACATGACCACAAAAATCCCCACCAAAGTAAAGAGATCGCTGAATATAAGGATGAGTCCTGAAGTCAACATCTCATTGAGCACCTCAACATCGTTCACCACTCGGGTGATCATTTTCCCGATCGGGTTCTTGTCAAAATATGAAAACGACATTTTATGGAGATGGGCGAATACTTTTGAGCGGAGGTCAAACATGACTTTTTGCCCGATGAATTGCATCAGATAGTTCTGAAAAAACTGGAAAATGAATGAGGCAATTAATACGGCCAGATACAAACTTGCGATAACATCAAGACCATTGTAGTCAGAAGCTTTAATATAGTCGTCAATAACGATCTTGGTAAAATAAGGGCCCGCTAAATTGAGCAGGGAAACTCCTAGCAGAAGAAATATAGCAAGTGCCACCCACTGGCTATAGGGCTTAAGATAGACCAGCACCCGCTTGAATAAAACCCAATCAAGATAACGGTTTTTTAGGTTTTCCATGAAGGGTCTGCTCATTAGAGAAAAATCTCCATTTCTCTGGCCAATAATTGGTTCTGGAACAAGTTCGCATAGACCCCTTCTAACTTGACCAGCGAAGCATGGTTTCCCTGTTCAATAATTTGCCCCGCATCCATCACAATTATCCGATCCGCACGGCGTACAGCCGACAGCCTGTGGGAAATTATAAGAGTGGTAGTTTTGCTGAGCTGGCCTTGGACATTTTCAAAAATTTCTTCTTCTGTCTCTGAATCCAAATGTGAAAAGGCATCATCCAAAATCAGCAATTCTGGCTTCGTGATCAGAGCGCGAGCCAGAGCGATCCTTTGCTTTTGGCCTCCTGACAAGGAAACTCCACGTTCTCCAATTAATGTATCCAGTCTGTCCGGAAACCGATCCACATCTTTACTCAATCCCGCAATACGAACAATTTCTTCCACTTCGCGTTCAGAGACAGAGGATCTTCCCAACACAATATTGTCACGTATAGAGGTGGAAAATAAAAACGGTTCCTGGCTTACATAACCTATTAAACCTCTTAAGTCCTGCAGAGGAATTTCTTTTATGGGACGATTCCCAATCAATAAAACTCCTGCGGTTGGATCATAAAAACGTAAAAGCATCTGAGTAAGAGTGGTTTTTCCTGAGCCAATCACACCTACCACCCCAACAGTCTGGCCTTGGGAAATTTTTAGATTAATCTGCTTCAAACCCAGTGATTCTTCAGCAGGGTAGGAAAAACTTACCTCTCGAAATTCAACGTCACCCATCTCTCCCACGAGGGTGGTTTCTTCAGATGGTAGTTTTAACTCTGACTGGGAAACAAAGATATCCTGAATACGACCCATGGCCGCCAATCCTTTCTGAGTAAGATTAAATACGTATCCAATTCCCATCATGGGCCATGAAAGAAGCATCAAATAACCATTAAACGCCACAAAAGATCCAAGCGTCATGGAACCAGAAATAACCGCCTTTCCTCCCATCCACAAAGAAAGCATAGCCGCCACCCCAATGACAAAAATCATAGTGGGCGTGAAAATCCCAAACATTCGAGTTACATGAAGATTTTTATTTATGTATTCTTTATTAAGCTGTTCAAATTTTATTTTTTCATTTTCTTCCTGAACAAAAGCATGGAGAACCCGAATTCCAGCAAGATTTTCCTGTACCTGCCCCGTTATTCGAGCCAAATGCTCTTGCACTGCTTTATGGCGTTTTCCAATTTCTCTAACAAAATAAAAAAACAAAAACGAAACAAAAGGTAACGGGAGCAAAACCCTTAAAGCCAGATCGAAATTCACCCAGCTCATCATACCCACGGCAGCAAAAATAACAAAAACCGCGTCTATAAGAATCAGCACACCTAAGCCAAAAAATTCCCTCACCGCCCGTAAATCATTTGTAGCTCGGGACATGAGATCCCCCGTATTTTGATTCAGGTACCATGTCCGGTCTAAAGTTAATAGATGTTTGAATAGCTGATTCAAGATATCAAATTCGATTTTTCGCGAAGGACCAAACATATACATCCTCCACCCATAACGGCCTGCGACAAGAACCAATGAGACCAAAAACAAAAGCAACACATATTTAAAAAGAACTTGTGATGAAGGCTTTCCCGGCAAAATATCAATAAATTCCTTTATCAACCAGGGGACGGTCAATGTCATGGAATCTGCGATGATTAAAGCCGAAATCCCAATTAAAAATTCTCTGCGGTATTTCGATATATAAGGCCAGAATGATTTTAAATTATCCAATTTGAACCCTTTTCTTCTTACTTACCCGTGTTATTTTTCTAGTTCTTTGATGCCTTTTTAGCTAGAATAGATGCGGGTTTGAGTGAAATTATAACTATTGCAGTTAATACTCAAACCCTTCATCCAGAATTTTCCATTAGACCTGCGATACCCTGAACGATCAAAAAGAAAGACGTCCTATGTACGGAGTAATATTGGCCGGCGGAAGCGGCACCCGCTTTTGGCCTATAAGCCGCGAACAAAGCCCAAAACAATTGCAGGAAATCGTGGGTCCTGGGACAATGATCCAAAACACAGTTCAGCGCCTGTTACCCCTGATCCCCATTGAAAATATATTTCTGGGAACCAATCACAAACAAGCGGTTGAAACCCTTCGCCAGCTGGACTCCTATAATTTCGTTGCAGACCATCTAATAGCAGAACCCTGCAGCAGAAATACCGCACTAGCTATCGGAGTTATGGCGCAATTGATGATCGATAAAGATCCTGATGCGATCATGGGTGTTTTTCCTGCTGACCATGTTGTAACGAACTCCGAGGCCTTTATCAAGGCCCTTCAAAAAGCAGAAACTATTGCCCAAAACGGTTATCTTGTTACCCTTGGCATTCCACCTACCCGACCTGAAACAGGATTTGGTTACTTGAAACAAGGAACGACGATAGAAAACATGGAAGGCGCTTACCATGTTGATAGGTTTGTGGAGAAACCCGACAATCATACAGCCAAACAATATTTAGAGCAGGGTAATTATTATTGGAATTGTGGAGTCTTCGTCTGGAAGGCTGCCTCTATCCTGAAAGAAATGCAGCAGCATGCAAAAAATATATATTCCCAACTCGAAACCATCGTGGGTTGCCTGCAGACTTCGCAGGGAAAACCCGGTTACCAGGAATTGAATAAAAAAGGTTGTGACCTTTTTTCGTCCCTGCCCAGCCTTTCCATCGACTATGCCGTCATGGAAAATTCATCCCAAGTAGTCTTCATACCCGCTGATATCGGCTGGAACGATGTAGGTTCCTGGAACGCCTTGGACGATGTATACGAAAAAGACTCCAGTGGAAATATCATCCATGGAAATGTTCTGGCCCACGATTGCAACAACTCCATAATTCAGGGACAGAAACGGCTTATTGGGGTATTGGGTTTAACTGACACGGTAGTGGTGGACAGTCCCGATGCCCTTCTGGTCTGCTCCAAAGAACGCTCTCAGGATGTAAAAAAACTAGTAGAAGCACTCAACGAAAAGGGCCACCCAGAAGGAAAACAACCTAGTACAGTCAAAAGACCATGGGGATCCTACACCGTATTAGATTCAGGCCCCTCTTATTTACTCAAACGTATCGAAGTTTTGCCTGGTGAGACACTCAGTCTGCAGTCCCATCAGCACCGCAGTGAACATTGGACTGTTGTCTCAGGTAACGCAGAAGTAGTTCGAGATCAAGAAACCTTCCATTTAAAAACCAATGATTCCATCACCATCCCCAAAAATGCCAAGCACCGCCTGGGAAATTCTGAATCAGACTTACTCATAGTCATTGAAATTCAATTTGGTCAACACCTCGATGAAAACGATATTTCCCGGTTTGAGGACCGCTATGGCCGTTGCTGACTCGCTACGAGTGAGGCCAGTAGCTATAATATTTTTCCTTAACCTTTATTTTTTGGGTAGGGAAATTAAAAAATAGTTCTTAATGGAGTTAGAGTCAACCAATCGGTTTGCATAGGCACTGGCCTGATTCTTGAGGAGGAATTGTCCGGCTCGAATTTTGTACCAATACCCTCCAGACCTTCGCGAGGCTTTCACCACATAAAGCCCTTCTACCCCTTTCTTCTTTAGACTCCGAATCATCTTATCCGCTTGTTTAGCAGAAATAACTGCGGCAATTTGAATGGTGTAAACCCGATCTTCCTTTTTTACCTGAGATGATTTTGCTTCAGTTACTGAGGGCGGCGAAGGTAAATCTTGCTTATTTTTTAAAGTCAGCTCACTCAAACTCAGAATCAGGATAATAGAAACTGAAAGAAGCGAAAAACTAATCAATTTTGCTCTAAACGAGAGATACCCAAACCGAATGAATCCTTCAAGAACCTGAAGGAGAATCCATTTGCATCCCATTAAAATTTTTCGAGCCAACCAACGTCCCCAACTTCCTAAAATTTTCATACGGCTTGCAACCAGCCCCATCTCTACTTTCAGACGCTTGAGATCTTGAAGGTCTTCCCGGCGGAACAGCTTAACCCTTTTCATTTTTGAAGTGATTTGGTTTTCTTCTGACTGTCTTTTAATGCCTTCCCGCTGATCAGCATTCATGGCCTCAAATATTTCTCCGCATTTCTGGTGTAATGACGGAGCAACCCCGGAAAGATTGCCTTCAAAATAACTGCGGGCAAGGTGAGTTTTAATTTGCTCTTCCTCTTTAACAGAAAATTTCAACGCAAACAGATAAAACCTTAGAGCTAACTCATCTGTTCTCTTGTGTAATAAGTAAATAGGAAGTGCAAATTGGATAATATCCTCTGAAAGCTCACTCTGATTTTCCAAAGCACTCAAGAAAAGCAGCTCCACTTTTCCAGACCATTGCCCCGCCTTAAGAAATAGACCCGCCAAGTATTGCGTCAGAATAGGGTCATGAATGTCTTCCTGTTGCACCATAATAAGAAGAAGGTCCATTTCCTCTGAGGTGAGCTCCCGACCTTGATTAAGAATAGCGAGGAGAGGCTTACGAAAGCGCGAATCCTTTGGGCTTTGCAAAAAAGCCTGTACATAAATATTTAAAGCCCTTGAGGTCTCATCTCCGATAGATAGCAGGTAATCTGCATACAACAGGACCACGAGAATCCTGTATCGTTTTCCCGTATCAGGTAAAAAATAAGATGAGTAGGAAAAACTCAATAGATTTTCAAACTGGTTTTTAATATTTTCTGGTTCTGACTGAGGATCAACATTCTTAAGAGAATGTAGGGCATTAAAAAATCGCTGGTCACCCACCATGCCATACGCAATGAAACCAAAAAACAAACAGACCAGCACAATGGTCCATTGGATCACCACATCATCGAACACAACGTTAGGAAGCGCCACCTCATGCAGAAAAAATAATACTGTAAAACCCAATCCAAATATGAGGATTAGCGAAATGGCGATTCGGGCCAAATAAAATTTAAGGGTTTGGTACAACATTTTTCTTTTCAGGTATTACGACGTTTTCGGATTTTTTTATAACGACCGGGTCAGGAAGAAGCCCTGTCTCATCGGGTTCCTGTTCGCCCGACAAAACGGCAGGCGGGGAAAGATCCACATCTTCTTTAACCGCAACTTGCAAAGTCTCCAGGGAAAATTCTTGAGCGAGATAACCCGTCTGCACATCTACAGTGGCAAATTTGATTTTTTCTGGAACGGGAAAATTTACCGGGTTTTTCCCTTCCAACACTTTTTGCATAAAATGCACCCATATAGGTGCGGCGGCACTGGCCCCAGTCAAACCTTTTCCCGATTTGGTCTTCATGGATTCATTATTATCAAAGCCCACCCAGACGGAGGCAGAAATATCTTTTGTAAACGCATTAAACCATGCGTCTTTAAAATCGTTAGTCGTTCCCGTTTTACCTGCGGAAGGATGTTTGAAACCCATTTTCCGTACTATCCGGCCAGTCCCTCTTTGAATTACCCCCTGCATCATGTTCAGGAGCGGGAAAAGGGAATCGGGTAAAAATTGTTGCACACCCTGATAGTAATGTTCAAAAAGCCTATTTCCTTGAAAGTCTTCAATGTGCTGAATCAAATAAGGCTCATTATATATTCCAAGATTAGCAATAACGCTATAGGCTGATGCAACTTCATACGCAGAGAGACCGGATGTTCCTAAACCAAGAGAAAGGTTTTTACCTAAAGGGCTTTTAATACCAAATTTTCGTGCCGTACGAATCACTTTCTCCGGACCAACCTCATTAATCAGTTTTGCGGAAATTATATTAATGGATTTCATCAGAGCTTTTTTTAGAATAATATTTCCAGCAAACTCTTCATCAAAATTCTTTGGACTCCAGGGTTCGCTACCGGGAATATCAATGGTCATAGGTTCATCCATCACCACTGTAGCGGGCGAATACCCCAGTTCTTCCATAGCAGTGAAATATACAAATGGCTTGAAGGAGGAACCAGGAAGACGATTATTCGACACCGCTCGATTAAATTGGCTATATGAGTAGTCTCTTCCCCCAAGCATGGCCCGTATGGCGCCACTTTTATTTTCTACCGCTACCAAAGCCGCTTGAAGAGGAGCCGCACCCCGCTTCTTGATAAGCCTATTTTCTAGAGCTTCCAAATGATTCCGAGCACCTTTAAAAGCAAACTCCTGATATCGCGTATCCAAAGTAGTGAGAATTTTTAAGCCACCAAAATGAACAAACTCCTTTCCATAATCCCTCTCCAGTTGTTCAAGAACCTGATCCACGAAATAAAGATTAGGATCCGATTCTACCCGGGGATTCGCCAAATCAATATTTGACTTAAGAGCTGCTTTATTCTCTTCAACAGAAATAAGGCTTTCTGAAACCATTCTGTTTAAAACATATTTTGTTCTTTGCATTGCCCTTTCATAATGAGAGAAGGGATTAGCATTATTGGGAGAATTGGGGAGCCCCGCAAGCAGAGCCGCCTGGAGTAGGGTAAGATCCTTAGCCCGTTTTTTAAAATACACCTGCGCCGCTTCTTCCACACCATAAGCGCCACTACCAAAATATATCTGGTTGCAATAGGCTTCCAGAATCTGATCTTTATTGAAGGTCGCTTCAAGCTGGAAGGCAATCAAAAGCTCCTTGATCTTACGAACCCAGTTTCTCTCAAAAGAAAAAAACAGGTTTTTAGATAGCTGCTGAGTAATCGTACTTCCACCCTGCGCAATCCTCTTTTGGCGAATATTGGTCAAAAACGCACGCACTAACCCCCGATGGTCTATTCCGCTATGGCGATAGAACCGGGAATCTTCAACAGCAATAATGGCTTTTGTGAAAAAAGGTGAAATATCTTCCAAGACTATAGGATGCCTCTCACCAAGAATCTTAATCCGTTCACCATCCGAGGAATAGATTTCTGTAGGAAGACTTAGGTTTATTTGTTGAAGATTTTTAGGTAATTGAGGTAAATCCTGGTTTAGCCAGAAATAAAGGCCGCTCACAATCAGAACTACAACCAGAATTAAAGTTAGCAGTAAAAGATTTAAGGAATGGAGAAAGCGACCGATCAAGGAGTCTCTCCCGGTGAAGATGGAGATTCATCAGAGTTTGAACCTACTAGATCTGCTTTTTCAACTTGGGACATCATGTTATTTGCTAACCCTACTGCCACAGGAATCAAGAGGACCCCCGTGTAGTAATCGGTATCGTACTCAATTCCAAATAGCACATGTTGAGCCGGCTCCCCAGTAGGCGAATCCGAAACTCCCACACGGGTGACATGATAATTTTTTCCTAAAAACCAGCGAGGTTCCGGAAAAACTGCCTTTTGGGTCGTCGCATCCAGAGATTTTAAAACAGGAAGAAATTCGGAGATTGGGAAAATCCGGTTTGAGGGAAACTCCGCATCTTCAAGAGTTCCTCTTTTAACCGTCCGTGTAGCCTGAACCTCATATAAAGTATCTATTGATAAAAACAACTCGTGAAGAGGAATATTTTGACGATCAATGAATTGCAAAGTGATCCAGGGACCGAATCGTTTCAAAAAAACTTTATCCCAGTTTTTTCTCGAATCAAGCTCAACCAGATCGTAGGAAGAAATAATACGCTCTGACCATTGCCCCGGAAAATCATAATAAAGCTGGAGAAATTTTTCTCGTGAAATGATAAGAGGGAACCCAGGAGATAACCCTTCAAACAAATGTTTGAAGGAAGTAATTCCCAAAGCCGTTTCTCTCTGAAGGTTCAAAGAAGAACGAATAGACTTTATTTTGGCTTGCGCAACCAGAGATTGTCGGTCCCGTTCCCACATTCTGCCTAACTGAGGCCTTTTGTGGTTTTGCCACTTTAAGTAATAACCGACACTTTTTTCAAACAGGTTGGTATAGAACTCAAGGAAAAGAAACGCGGAAAGAACAATCAACATGGCTACGCCGTGCCATAATTTTCTGACACCAGCAAATTTCACTTACTATTATCTCACCGTGGTTTTATTAATGCCCTGGGTGAGCATTTTAAGCTTGTCTATCTTTTCTTGCAAAGCTTTTTTATCAAGCTTTTTCCTACCAGGTTTTCGCTTCTGCTTGGGTTGGCGTACTATACTCTGGTTAGATTTTTCGAGGCTATCTTCTTTTTTACTCCTGCCCAGTTGACCTTTCCCTGCTTTATGGGATGATTTATACGAAGCTTTTCCTAATTCTGCGATTTTACCCAAGTTGGATAAACAATCTTTTTGAAATTGGGGAGACATTTTTCTAAAAAGCGTTAACATCTTTCTTTCCGTATCCTCTAAAGTGATCAACTCCTGTCGAGAAGGGTTCTCAAATGTAACCCATCCTTCCTGAAAATCGACGGTACTCACTTCAAGTGAGGTTAAATCCTTATTAATTTTCTGTAGCGGGGCAATATCATTCTTATCAACTTTGGAAGTCAATAATTGTTCCAAAGATATATTTCCCAGCCTGGCAATTTTGACAAGCACCGCGACTGGAGCATCCCTCTCACCCGCTTCATATCTAACGAATGTGCGGAACCCTACCTTAAGAATCCCCGACATGATGGACTGAGTACAACCCAGTTCCTTTCGAATCATCTTTAGATTCTTTGCCAGAATCGACATCCAAACCCTCTAATAATTATAATTTACATCTAAATTCATTATATGCCTAGCATCCCGCTAAAACAATGCCGTACCTAAAGCATTCCAAATAACAGAAAAGCGTAGCCCACGAGATTATCACCAAGCGGATAAACAGGCTAGGAAAAAGACACCCTTCCACATATTTTATAAAACGTACTAGTATCCCTTATTTGCCAAGAGATTATAGCTTGAAGTATTAATTCAATATCATATTAAATTAGGGTCTCAAAAATAAAGCAATTTTTTGACGCTCAACAAACCCCTGTAACTACTTATTATTAAAAGGGAAACACAAGTTCATCGCAAAAAAATAGAATGGCATAGGACTTGCTATTATAGCAATAAACACCTTTTAACTCTTTGGGAGAAACTAATATGGATTCCGATGCTTTTTTAGATCAGGAGTATGAGAACTTAAATGATGCCATTTTGCAGGCTATTTTGCTATCGAAAGATGTGCAGGATATCCTTGTTCGATTTAAAAAGCAGGGACAAATGAATGACAAGGCAGTTTTAAACCTGTTTCTGAGCCTGGAGGAACTTTATCAAATGATAGATGAAAATTCGACAAAAGCAGGCTCCTATAAATTAAAAGCAGAAACTTCAACCTCCGAACATTCTATGGAAGAAAAGACAGAAATATCTTCTCCTAAAGAAGAAACCATCATAGATGGGAAATTATTGACTTCTAATGAAGTCCTTTTTGAAAAATATACTCAGAAAAAATTCGATGAAACCGACTGGATGAAAAAAGCTCGCATCCGATTCTAAAATATTGGTCGGGTAAAACCTGAGGTCTACTTCTGGAAGATTTTTGCATCGCAGGATATATATTTGATCTGTTTGAGAGGAATCACAAAAATTTCCTCTGAGGTCGTCACCTCAAAAAGTTCTAGGTCATCACTGAAGCCATGCTTTAGTGTTGTGTCAAGAATTAGTTCCTGATTATCCACGAAAACTATTTTGAGCTGATACTGCATTCTTATACCCTTTCTATTTTTTTAACCACGCTGTAAATATCTGCCACTCCTCATTTTTTCTGGAACTAGTTGGGGTGGGCAACACATTCAAACTTTTTGGAAAGAGGATTCAGCAAATAATCCTCCACATAATTTTTTAAATACCCCTTTTCATACAGTTTTTTATTGGATAGATTGGAGTTCACCCGATTGAGGACTTTAAAACGCACCCGAGGAAACTGCTCCTTAAATTCATCAAAAGAAACCCCTGAAATATCCCTCTCATCATTGGAAGATTTTTCCATAATCACCCGGGGAAGATGTACAACCTTTTGAGTACTAATTCTTTTAGCCACATCGCTGAAAGTGAGCAATGTAGTGCAATCAGAGTCCCCTCCCAGAGTTTCGTTAGGGACATAAAGAAAACGAGCCCTGCCCTGGCGGAACATTTTCAGAACACGATAAACATTGCCCGCCATTACGATCCAGTCCTTTTTATCCAATTCGCACGCATCAAAAGTTTTGATAATTTTATTTCTATTTAGAAAAGCCGTGATATCTGATTCAGTATGAATCATCTGGATATTAGGAAGGTTCATATTATAAATCTTATGAGCCTCATCGGGAAGAAACTGTTTACCCTGCCGCATCAATGCTGTAGTGGTCTCATCAATGTATTTCAACGGTGTCAGGCATCCCATCCACAACAAACAGTTTTTATTAATTTTAGAAATTGTTTGCGCATCTTCTGACATAGTATTCGGACCAAAAGAATAAAAATTAGCGGAGGTCACAGCCGGTCCATCCAGAACCTCTAAAACCTGGCTAACAGAAGGCCCTTTAGGCATTAATTGTTTTCGATAGGAACCCAGCGTGATCACCGAAAGTTCAAAATTAATACGCCCGGGATATTTTTCAGACAGACGGTTGATCCTTGCTGGATCAAAATAACCCACCGAGAACATGATAATATTTTTATCCGTTTTATCGAGAAATTCCTCAATCCAGTCCATGGCCTTAGGGTGCAAGGCGAGATCTGTCCATTCCATATATTCGTTACCGCCCAAAACCCACGACTCGGTCTCCCGGGTCGGGAAAGTCTGGATCTCACTTAAAATAAACTCCCAATCCTCTTGCGTAGTAAGAGGCATATCAAAAGTCTGGCGGTAACTGAGATCCATCTCATAACAAAATGCGCATTTGACCGGACAGGTTTTCCCCAGACTTATAGGAATTTTGTGGTCCTTAATCTCTTTTCGCAAGACTTCCCGGAGAAACTCCTGGTTTTGAACACTCATTGCCATTCCTTAAAAGCATTCATTAAAGAATCATCCACTGGCACTTCCTGCCTCTGACCATCTTCCAGCCCCTGGATAAGCTTGTTAAGATGTACTGCCGCGCATCCCATATAGGCGATACTTTCCTGCTGAAGTTTGTAGCTACCTGACTTCAGCTTTACCCCTAGCTCCTCAACATGTTTTGAGTCAAAAGGGTGAGTCATTGCAGTTTTTTTGAATTCCTCAATAGACTCTTTGAAACTTTTCTTTTCGTGTAAATTGATACCGTTTTTCAAGCTCTCCTGAGCACTTCGAACTTCTTCTACTGATATGGGATTGTCTTCTGCCATGGACTCCTCTCTCATTGATACTTAAACAAAAGATGCAAGATGTGGATTTGGAGAATTAAACAAAATTGACCCCTTATACCAAACCGCAACATTTTTGCATCGCACTGATGCTACCGGAAAACCTGCAAGCATACGCGAATTATTAACTTTAGAAATGGGTCTATTGTAGCATTGACTTAACATGAGCTGTCAAGCGATTAGCCTGGGACACTTGCAAGGAAGGGAAGGAAAACAGAAAAAGGCGAGGAACCAAATTGTTCCCCGCCTAAAAACATACCTATCTCCGGCAGGCATAGGCCGACAATAACTGCCGCCCACACTCAAGCGCGAGAAAGAGTTATTGTTCTCTGTCTGTGGAAAAACTCCACATCAGATTAATGTTTCTTTTCAACACCCTCAGGTGCGTACTGGTGACCTTCGCCATTAAACTTTGATTCCATCGAACAAGAAGACAAAACCAACACCAGTGAAACCCAAATAAATGAAGCTACCAACTTTTTCATCCAGCCCTCTCCTCTCAAAAGGTTTCGGTTTCCTACCAGTACTCAGGGGAAACCGTTTTTGGAATAAGCTTTTTATCAATATTTAGACAACATTTCAATCATTTTCTGGCATTTTATCCTACAATAGGCACTATTAGGGTCTTTAATTTAAATCATAAATCCCAAGGCGTTACCCTGACTTCCACTTCTGACATTGATATTTCAACCCTTGAGCAAGAATTTGCCGCAGCCAGAATCGGCTGCTCTCTAAAGATTCTTTCTCAAATCGACTCCACCAATGAGGAAATCAAGCGGAATTTGGCTGAAAACCTCCCGGAAGGCGCAGTCGTTATTGCAGGTCTCCAAACTCATGGAAAGGGACGGCAGGGGCGGTCATGGCATTCTGAACCGGGATCTGGACTTTACCTTTCAGTTCTTTTAAAACCCAGCTTTCCCACCGAAAACCTGGCCTGCATCACATTGATGGCAGGGGTCGCAGCCGCATCCACCCTCAAGCATTATGCACCCGTAAAGCTCAAATGGCCGAATGACATATTATTAAACGGTAAAAAGCTCGCAGGAATATTATGCGAATGTGTCCCCGGTGCTACTCCAGCAGTTATCGTGGGGATAGGAATCAATCTCAACCATACCCACTTTCCCAAAGAAATTCAGGGAAAAGCAACCTCTCTGAAGTTGGAAACCGGGATAACTTTGGACCGCACGAATCTTATCCTCAATCTTCTTAAGAGCCTTGATACCGAGTATGAAGCAATTTTGCAGGGAAAAATTGAAAACCTGATCTGTAAATGGACTGACCAGTCTGATATGTTCGGCCAAACCGTGACTGTCTATCAAAAAGGTAAAAACCTGGTGGGTAAAGCTCTAGGACTCAATTCTCAAGGCAAACTGATCCTCCAAACTCCTGAGGGAGAACAACGGCTTTTGGATTCCGGCGAAGTCAGCTTCAACCCAATTTAAGTTACTTCTATATGCTACGAGGCAGAAACTTTGAATTCTCAGCAAACATTTTCTCAGCCTCCCGAATAGAGAAATAGGAGTAACTATATAATTCATAAGAAGATATTACAAAAGACTTGACCTCTCTAATCCACTGTATTTATCATATAGGTAGAAAAACTATCCACAATTAAGCAAACAAAATTTCTACAATTTATTTTAATTGAGTCCTTTCGATATAAATCTAAAGTACAGATAATGAAAAATATTATATTCATAATTCTATCCTTGCTAATTTTGCCGGGCAGTTCCTCTTTCGCGAAGGAAACCAGCCTAAAGTCTGGGCAAGTCTTAGCGTTAACTCCAGCGGAAAATGCTTGGCTTCAAGATCATCCTGAAATAAGGCTATCACCCGATCCGGATTTTCTTCCCATAGAATATATCGATGCAAAGGGAAAATATACTGGCATTGCCGCTGATTATGTTGCTCTAGTGGAGAAAAAACTTGGTATAAAATTCAAAATCCTAAAATATAAAAACTGGGACGAAGTCATAAAGAAGGCCAAGTCACGAGAATCCGATATGTTTGGAGCCGCCACTCCCACCCCGCAACGACTGGAGTACATGCTATTTACTCAGCCCTTTGTAGAACTCCCGGCAGTAATCATTGTTAGAAAAAATATAGAAGAGTCTCTTTCCTTAAAAGATCTTAAAGGAATGAAAGTGGCAGTTATTTCCGGCTATGGGATTCATGACCACCTTTTGGAAAACAACCATGGAATTGAATTAGATGTTGTGCCGGATATTTCCACCGGTCTGAAAAAAGTATCCTTTGGCATGGTGGATGCCATGATCGCGAATATTGCCTTGGCTACTTACTATATAGAGAAGGATGGAATCAGCAACCTCCGGGTAGTAGGAGAATCCGGTTACGTTTATAAATTGGGGTTTGCTACACGAAACGATTGGCCTGAACTAAACAAAATTCTGCAAAAAGGCATCGACCAGATTGACTTTAAAGAAACAACCGAAATATACAGAAAATGGGTCGGCTTGAAAACAGTTCCTTCTTTGACCTTCAAAGATGTTGTGATTCCTGTTATCGGCATTTTGGGGCTGTTCGCAATTATAGCAATTATCATTTCAAATCGCGTTCTTAAAAAACAGGTTCTAAAAAGAACGGAGGATCTAAACACAGAATTGGAAAAACGCAAAGCCACGGAAGAAGAGCTTAAGGATTCATATCAACTGCTAAATATCATTCGTAAATCCCAGTCAGAATATATTCTTGAAAAGGAATCCAAACCTGTTTTTGAGCATTTGCTGCGCGACATTCTTGACCTGACCAAAAGTGAATTCGGCTTTATTGGAAGAATTCTATATAGAGAAGGAAATGTCCCCTATCTCAAAACCTTTTCCATTTCAAACATCAGTTGGAATGAGGAATCAAAAAAGCTTTATGAAGCTTCTTTAGAAACCGGTTTCGAGTTTAATAATCTGGACACCCTTTTTGGAGCTGTCATCAAAACCGGGAATTTCGTAAATTCAAATGATCCCAAAAATGATCCCAGAAGTTACGGCCTTCCTCCTGGCCATCCCCCTCTTAAGTCGTTTCTAGGTTTACCTTTTTACAAAGGAGACAAGTTGCTAGGAATGGTGGGCATTGCCAACCGTCCCGAGGGATATGAAAATTCTTTAGTAGATTATCTGCAACCTTTTTTAACAAACTGCTCGCAGATCCTTTCGGCCATCGACATTGACGAATGGAGAAAAACCGCAGAGTTGGAGCTGACCCGCGCCAAGGAAGACGCAGAATCTGCTAATCAAGCCAAGACTGAGTTTTTGTCCAGAATGAGTCATGAACTTCGCACACCCTTAAACGCAATACTGGGGTTTGGTCAGTTACTGGCATTTAGCGATGAAAATCTATCCGAAATTCAAAAAAGCAATACAGATCGGATACTGAATGCAGGCCATCACCTGCTAAACCTTGTCAACGATGTCTTAGATCTTTCAAGAATAGAAGCAGGAATGCTTGAGGTCAAAACTGAGAGTTTCTCCCTTAAGAAAACTTTGGATGAAGCTATTGCGTTGGTACGACCTAATGCAGAAAAAGCTGGGATACAAATAACTGTTACCCCACACAACGAACGAGATATATTTGTTCTTGCAGACAAAGTAAGATTGCTACAAGTATTGCTAAACATATTGACTAACTCTATTAAATATAACAAAGAGTCAGGAACGGTCCAAATAGATTGGGAATTAACGGGTAAAGAAAAAGTTCGAATCCATGTGAAAGATACTGGCATGGGAATTCCGCAGGAGATGATAAATGATATATTCGCCCCTTTCAAAAGATTGGACAGGGATAAAATCAAAATTCAAGGGACTGGCATTGGCCTTTCCATCACAAAACAACTCCTGGACATTATGAAGGGATTAATTTCCGTAGAAAGCACATTAGGTGAAGGTAGCTGCTTCACCATTGAGCTTTCTGAAGGGCAAAACCTTCCTGATAAACAAAAAACTACAGTTGCAGCAGAACTCCCGAAAGCACCTGATGAGCCGAACTCCAGTCTTAGTAATAACGATTTTCAAAAAGTAAAACTTTCCCAAGAGTTTCTCAGTCAATTTAAAGAAGCGGTGAAATTAAACAGGATTTCCCGGGTTGAAATTTTTTCGAATGATTTAATCCAAATGGGAGGTAATGAAGAAATTCTTGGGAATCAAATTAAAGCTAAGTTAGAGGCCTTTGAGATGGATGATATCCTTACAATATTAAATCAGGTTCCGAATGAATAATGCAGACACACTTGGCGAAATAATTCTATTAGTGGATGACAACTTCACCAATATCGAGTTATTAAAAACTCTTCTGCAAAAAGATGGCTATGAAATAGCTTACGCTCCAAATGGAGAAGATGCATTAAAAGTGGTGCCAAAACTAAAGCCAAATTTAATTCTCCTGGATATTATGATGCCGGGTATTGATGGGTTTGAAACTTGCAAAAAGTTAAAGGACAATGAACAGTTCCGGGATATTCCGGTTATTTTCATATCGGCTAAATCAACGCCTAAAGATATTGTTAGAGGATTTGAAGTTGGAGGTGTGGATTATATTACAAAACCCTTTAATTTAAAGGAGGTTTTGGCAAGAGTACGGACGCAATTGCAATTGCAGAGTTTGATGATACAAAAAGAAAAATCAGAAGAAAAAGCCAAGGCCTTTGCGCAGGAGCTGGAGCGGAGCAACAGGGCTCTTGAAGAATTCGCCCACCTTGCCTCACACGATTTACAGGCCCCTCTACGAAAAATTATAACCTTTGGAGATCGGCTGAAAGAACAATCCCCAAATTTAGATGACAAAGGTAAAGATTATTTAGACCGTATGCAAAAAGCCTCAGTTCGGATGAAAAACTTTATTGACGATCTTCTGGATTTTTCCAGTGTCACATCAATTCCCAAACCATATAAATTGGTAGACTTGGGTAAAATAGCCCATCGGGTTTGTGAAGACTTGGATTTGCAGATAAAAACTAACAACACGACCATTAAGATTGAAAAATTACCCTCCCTCGAATTAGACTCCGCCCAGTTTTCCACTGTTTTTCAAAACTTGATTTCCAACGCAATTAAATACCATCGCAAAGGTGTGGCCCCTGTCATCAGCTTGACCAGTTCCTATGATGCTGAAGAAAAATCATGGAATATTAAAGTTTCGGATAATGGGATTGGGGTCGAAGAAAAATATTTCGAGCGTATTTTCAAACTATTCCAACGATTGCATGGCAAAAGCTCTTACGAAGGAACCGGAATCGGCCTGGCCATTTGCCAAAAAATCGTAAACAATCATGGTGGTGAAATCACCTTAGAAAGTAAAATTGATGAAGGAAGTTCATTCATCATCCACCTTCCAGATAAATTACAAACTTAGAATACGCTCATATAACATCTTTAGTATAACTAGCTTCAGAATCAATGCTGTGCGCGCTCAACATTATGTGCACTTCCGCAAAACATGAGCCTGTTTTTTTTAGAACAACTCAATCAAAACCCATTCTCAAGCACTACTTCATCAAGCGGTAACTGACCCGGCTTTGGCCACGGATCTTTGGTTCCCTTGCCAATGGCCACCATCGGACCCATCGCATGATCTTCCGGCAGGTTAATCAGCTCTGCAACCTTTTCAATGTCGAATCCGATCATAGGGCACGAGTCATAACCCATCGACTTTGCTGCCAGCATCAGGGTTTGCATCGCCATACCTATCGACCGTTGGGCTTCGTCACGCTGTAACCATTCACGACCCTCATGGAAAGGCGCCATCCAATTCACCAGCAGGTCCGCAACATCTTTCGGAGCATTTTTCCAATAGCGCTCAGGGTTTTTCTTCCACGCATTGGTATCAGCTGTCATGATGATGAGCAGGGAAGCGTCCGTCATTTGAGCCTGGTCGTTGCCATATTCTTTGCGAATTTTTTGACGAAGATCAGGATCGCGCATAATCACAAATCGCCAGTGCTGTATATTAAAGCTGGTCGGGGCCTGAATTGCGGCTTCCAAAAGCTTGGTCTCTTCTTCGGGCGAGAGTTTGTGTTGGCTATCAAACTGCTTGATGGAGCGGCGCTGATATATAGCGTCAAACATGTCCATGGAGATTCTCCTTAAAGTGAAATTCAAATTAGTGATTATGAAACACTTTGGATGTGATTGTCCATGCGCCGTTATCCTTTAACAGCGTGAACTGATCCGTAAAGCGGTGGCCGAGCCAACCTGTGACCTCGACCCGCGCGGTAGCAACGGTTTCCGCAGTATCTATATTGGCGATTTTAGCTTCCAGACCCAAGGCAGCCGGGTTTTCGGTAACCCAGTTGAATAGATTCTGGATCGGTCCAGCAAACAGGCTACCACCAATAAATCCGTGTATGGTGGCGTTTTCGTGGAACGCGTGTTTCATGATCGCCACATCACCCTTTCTCCCACCTTCAGCATAAGTCTGGATTATGGATGATATAGCTTTAATATCCTCTTGGTTGCCTGAGGACTTTGACACTGCAGTGTCCAGGCTTTTGTTAAAGTTCATCGTTTTGTTCCCTTTGAATATTACATCATTAGTAAAATTTTAAAATGAATTACCATCTGCCGTGAAAGTGGGTGTCCGTTCACCCTTCCAGTATCGGGCGACATCCACCGCATCAATGACCAGCGAAAGGCTGTCGAGCACGACCACGGCAAGCAACCAATAATAAAAACCCCCACTTTCAGCGGCCTGACCCAAGCGCGAGTAAAGCCAGGGAACGGTAAACAGCCAGGGGATATGGCCCACACCCAGGAGCCTTACGAATCCATATTTTGAATACAGGGTTATCATGAGGGTCAGGCTGAGTATGACTCCGGCAAGAACCACCGCTGCTTCCAGTGTACCGAAGAAGAACCAGGGTAATACCAGGTTTGCCAATACCAGCAGAATCGTCCATCCCAACCAGGGTTTTGGCATGGCGAGAAGGGCTCTGTTAAATCCAATAAATATTTTAATCATGGGTCCTCCCTTATATTAATGTGACCGAATCATCTCACGGTGCAGATTCAGGCAGCCTTGATATTCATGGCTGCCTGGATGTCGGCGAGTGGAAATATTTGTCCTGAACCGGCCCAACCTCCTTCTTTTAGCTCATGGAGCATGGTCCAATTATTGAGTCTTCTTTCGAATGGACCCACTAGGTCGTCCACAATCTGACCGATTTCCTCTACGAGTGATTTCCGCGTTGAGTCATAGAGAGCTCCCTCAGGGGTTGTCACTGCGATAACTAAAGGAGGCTTGTTCAAACGTTCACCACCGATATAACAAGTCCCCTTGGGTTTTTCATCGTAATAGGCCCAGACTAAGGATTGTGCGCCAGGATCATTGACGTGTGCTCCTTCCGATTTTAGTACGGCATTCGATAACCGGGACATCAACGTATCCTGGTCCTTCTTGTTCAATGTGCCTTGTGAGGCTGTGACATGAATTAATGGCATGATCTTACTCCTCGATTTTTTAAAATTGTTATTAATTGGTTTCAATGAGTTCCTGATCTAAATTGGCCAGGCCTTTTTGGATTTCTTCTTTTGTATAACGAGGCGTTATATGTTGTGGACAATTCCAATCGAAGGCATGGACTTTGAAAATAAAAATTCGCTCCACAGTGGCTTCGTAATCTGGCATCTCAAATTTTTCCAGCAGTTCAGGATGGTCTGCGGCGTGAAGCACTTCCGCCTCTGCCCAAATTTTTAATCTTTGTTGCTGGATATAATCCATAAGAAACAGGACGGTCTTCTTAGTGGCGTTAAAATTTCCTGTGCTGATGTATTGCCCATTGCCCCGAAAATCAGCAAACCCAATTGTGTTTTCATCAATGACTTTTAAAAATCCTTTAGGTCCACCACGAAACTGCATATAAGGCCAGCCGTCTTCACTCACCGAAGACATATAAAAACTATCCCTGTTTTTGATATACCCTTTTTCCTGCCAGGTGAGCTTGTTGCGAAACTCAGTTTTGCTTTCCATCTTTTGATAAGGAGCCCGGGTGCCATATTGTTCCTGAACTTTTCGGACGCTGTCGTTGAACGCGAATTCCATAAAATGTTTAGCCATGATCGGGTTTCCTTTATATTGAAAGGGTGCCCCCATAAAGCGGGGGGCTTATTTTTTATTAGAATGTGAGAACGTTAAATCCTTCTTCCTGCAGCTGGCTAAAACTTGGCAGTCCAGTTGTTTTGGGAACGGAGTTGTCTTTGATCAGGTCATAGCCTGAGGTATTCGCTCCAAAAACATCGGCGCAGGCGCAGGAAATTCCCTGAATCTTGTCCGACACGGCTTCAAACAATTCATGGGCAGGATGATCTTCCGCTTCCAGAACTTCCGGCCATCTCGTGCCAGCCCCCTGAAAAAATATAGAGACCTCTTTGCCAGCATTCTTGAAGTCGTAGGCAGCAGCCAAGGCGTTGAAGACGCGTCCTAAAGATTCTTCTGATCCATTTTTTGGGTCTGACATGATTGCGATTGCAGTTTTCATTTTTGTTTTCCTCAGTTTTCTGGTTTTTAATTTTTGCCAGGTTTCATGCCGGCTTATACAGCTTGTATAGAGCAGATTCCGTGCCAAAAACAAATCATCCCCGTAACTCCTTATATTTAATAATATTAACAATATTCTTGAAGGTGGAATTTAGTAGCGAATTTTCGCTATTAACGAAATTAAGTTAATTAAATATAAATTTTAGCGATTTTTCGTGGATATATAGAGCCCGTGGGAATATACTGCGGAGATGAAACCGAAATCAAAGAGCAGACCCGAACCTTCAGAACTAAAAGGAGCCCTTCACCTTAATAAATTGATTCTGGAATCAGCAGGTGAGGGAATCTACGGCATTGATGCTGAAGGCATGACAACCTTTATCAATCCAGCCGCAGAAAAGATGACCGGATACTCGGCCGGGGAAATGATAGGAAACTGCCAGCATAAACTGGTTCACCATTCAAGGCCGGATGGTACCCCCTACCCTCAGGAGGAGTGCCCCATTTACGCCGCATTCAGGAGGGGAAAAGTATTCCAAACCTCTGAAGAAGTTTTTTGGCGAAAAGATGGAACTTCCTTTCCGGTGGAGTATGTCAGCACTCCCATTCGTGAAAACATGAAATTGCTGGGAGCCGTGGTGGTCTTTAGAGATTTAACCGAACGAAAGCAAACCGAAAAAGAAATCCAGCATTTACGTCATCAATTAGAATTGGAAAATGCTTATCTCCATGAAGAAGTGCTGAAATCCTATGGAGAAATTATTGGGAGCGGCCCGGCATTGGAAACCATTTTGAGACAAATTGAAATGGTGGGTCCCACTGATGCGAGCGTTCTCATAACCGGCGAGTCGGGGACCGGCAAGGAACTTGTCGCTCGAGAGATCCATAACCGAAGTTTGCGTAGCAAGCGAACCATGATCAAAGTCAATTGCGCCTCCATCCCTAAGGAACTCTATGAAAGCGAATTTTTTGGCCATGTGAAAGGCGCATTTACCGGCGCCATAAAAGACCGGGCAGGACGATTCCAGCTCGCGGATGGGGGAACTTTGTTCCTCGACGAGATTGGGGAAGTACCTTTGGATCTTCAAAGCAAACTTTTGCGTGTTTTACAGGAAGGAACGTTTGAAAGAATTGGTGATGAAAAAACTCTTCGCGCAGATGTGCGGATCATTGCTGCGACCAACCGACCCTTGAAGGAAGAGGTGGAAGCCAAAAATTTCCGTCAGGACCTTTACTACCGTCTGAATGTTTTTCCGATAGAAGTTCCTCCATTACGTAACAGAAAAGAAGACATTCCGATGTTGACCTCAAGCTTTATTAAACTGGCTTCGAAAAAGTTAAACCTTCCTTCCCCTAAATTGACTCGGGCAAACATGATTGAACTGCAAGCTTACGATTGGCCGGGCAACGTGCGGGAGTTACAGAATGTCATCGAGCGAGCGGTAATAACGTCTCAATCCGGCAAGGTTTCTTTCCAGTTATCCAAGGGAGATAACAAGCAGAAACTCTCAAAAGCCAATCAAACTCAACCTGATGCGAAAATTAGCATACTCACGCAGAAAGAAATGAGTTTACGTGATCAGGAAAATATTTTACTTGCCTTAAACCAGTGTAACTGGAAGATCACAGGGTCTGATGGGGCCGCAGAGCAATTGGGAATAAAGCCCACCACCTTACACTCGAAAATTAAAAAGATGGGTCTTAAAAAATCAAATTAGCCTGGCTCGAATGGCCTTCAAATAATCATCCCTGCAAAATTCACCTGCAAAGTTCAAAGTAATAGACAACTCCTCCAAAGCATATGGTGGTAGGTTTCTGCATGGATCTTTTGTTTTGCAAAAAGCTTGTTTTTGTATAGTATGAGATATCGATTGAAGAGCATCACCAAGACAACTGAAGGAGAAAATAAATTTATGGCCGAACATAATTTAGGGGATAGCCATCAGGTTTTCGATGGAGAAGGCAAAACATTTACCATCAACGACAAGCACGTAGCCATATTCAATATTAACGGTGACCTTTTTGCATTTGAGGATGCCTGCAAACATATGGGAGGATCCCTGGGTAAAGGTAAGTTGGAGGGGAATCTGGTAGCCTGCCCGAATCACGGCTGGCAATATGATGTCACCAACGGCAAATGTGTTACCGAGAACGAATGTGAATCAGGATGTCGAGTAGATACCTTTCCTGTAAAAACAGAGAACAACGAAATAATTCTAAGCTTACCTGAATAAGTATTTCTTTGTTTTAGGGGCGCAAAAGGTGAATCAGGTTTCCAGCGGCATAGGCGCGAACAACTTCCAGGGAATCCTGCAGCAACTCCATGAGTATTGGGAAAGCTTCCGGCCCTCCCATCATCCCCACAGCCCGCACTGATGCAGTACGAACCCGAGAGTGCTTATCCTTCAGTGCTAGCTTCAGAATACGTTCCCGTTCAGGGATAGATATTTCTCCTAATACCCGTGCCATAGCACTACGCACTCCAAAGTCCGGGTGTTGCAACAGCTCTTCAAACACAATCTGGCAGGAACTGGAACCCATACGGTATAGCGCGACGGCCGCTGAGAGTTTCACCATCCCATCTTTGTCTGCGCATAAAGGAATTAAATCTGGCTCCGCCTCTTTAAGATTACCCATCGCCAACGCCGCTGCGTATCGGACAGATGAATTATCATGCTGAATCAATTCCCTGAGCTTGGGTAACATATCCGGGGTGGTCATGCCTTCCACCGCCTTAAGGCTGTAAAAAACCATTTCAGGTTCCGTGTGGTCAAACAACTTTGCCAAATGCGGCAAAACTTCCTGAGTACCTATCTTGCCAAGATATCCGATAGCCTGATACCTACGATCAGGAACAGGATGAGTGAGCGGTTCCAGTACATCCTCGAGATATTTCCCCTCTCCATGTTTGACAAGTCCTGATGAAGCTGCCATACGCACTGGAACATCGTAGGACTTCAAAAATTTTCTTACTTCATCAATCTCTCTTCCTTCATCACCAAGTATCTCCACCGCCGCACTACGAACCCATATGTCTGTATCATCCGTCATTCTACGCGCCGCTTTCAAAGCTTCGGATGGAGATACCCGCAATAATCCTTGCAGAGCGAACAAACGCGCCGTTGGATAAACATCTTCCGTTGCCTTATTGAGCAAAGGAATCAACTCCGGGTCGTGGGACTCACCTGCCGCTCGAGCTGCCGCGGCCCGCAAAAAAGCTCGTTCACTTTGATAAATAGTTTGCAAAACAGCCAGACTGGTCTCACGAATTTTCTTAACCACTGCATCCGGTCGGGAGCCAGAAAATCCCACTTCAGGAACAACCATCATTACCAGCAAAAAACCAATTATCCGAACTATCATTTTAGAGGCACCTCAGCCAGCCCCGAATATCTTGCGGCCAAGGTCCGATAATGCTCCGCATCCTGACTTTTTCCCCGCTTATCGTAACCGATAACAAGAACCCTGCATTTTTCAATCAACATCGCCACCACTCCATCCCTTTGTTCTTCTTTCAACTGGTTTTCTTTCAACAGTTTTTCCAATGCATAGACCCGCCAGCGATCCATGCCCCAGTATTTGCGCGACAACTGGTCCTCATGCCCTCCGCGTTTGACAATTAATTTCTCTTCAATGAAATGGAAGGGGTAATGTTTAGCGATGCGCAACCACAAATCATAATCCTCACAAACTGGCATGGACTCATCGAATCCACCTAACTCTCTCAGCAACTGAGCCCGCAGCAATACCGAAGACGGACTGACAATGCACAACGGTAGACAATAGGGGAAAATATCTCTGGAATACTTCCTGTGCTTGTTCATCGGGTTCACCCGCACTCCATTACGTATCCAAACTTCATCCGTGTAAACCGCCTGGCAATCAGGGTGCTTCTCTATCCATTTTATCTGAGCTTCCAGTTTTCCCTTTTCCCACAAATCATCCGAATCGAGAAACGCAATCCAATCTCCTCGCGCCTGCTCTAATCCCCGGTTACGAGCAAAGGAGACTCCCCGGTTTTTCTCCAGACAAATCATCTGGGTGCCCGGGAACTTGCGTACAATCTCAAGGGTATTGTCGGTAGACCCATCATCCACCACAATTAACTCAAGATTAGTAAAGCTTTGATCCAATACTGAGCAAATCGACTCGGCCAAACAATAGCCGCGGTTGAAAGTGGGAATGATAATAGAGACCAGAGGTTTAGACATTGTATTTTTTACCCTTTTCGGGGCCGCAATTTTAATTCGCCAAAATCACTATCCGGAAATTTTGTGGCAAAATTTAGAGGTATGTAGACCAAACAGACTGAAAACAGCCCTAAGTTCAATAAGGTACGCAAATGCAAGCATATCACAACCCTAAGCCTAGACATAAATGCCTTGACAAAACAGCAAAATTCTCCTAAAAATGAGTGCTTTCTACAGAGTAACAGATTTAAAAACAGACTACTAGCCAGGCATATCCTGATGGAGCAGCAGTTGGGAGGCCAGAGTGTGGTAGCGCAGTTTGATATTCAGGATTATTATGGAATTCAGGGACGTCACGCAGGATTTAAAAAGCGACCTCGCCAGGGTTGAGAAGGCGATCAATCAAAACTATAAATCAGATGTTCCCCTGATTCCAGGAATCAGCGCCTATCTGATGAGTTGTGGAGGCAAACGTATCCGCCCCATGCTCACCCTTCTCGGAGCAAAACTCTGTGGGCGCGAAACCGACGACACGATCGTTAAACATGGCTGTGTGGTTGAATACATTCATGCCGCCACTCTGCTTCACGATGATGTGGTCGATGAGACCACTGTCCGGCGCGGCAAAGAAACCGTCAACGCTAAATGGGGAAGCGATGCCAGCATTTTGGTCGGCGACTTCCTCATCTCGCGCGCAATTTTGATCCTTGCAGAAGACTGCGAACGTAAAATCATCCATGCCGTAACCGAAGCCACGAAAATTCTTGTCGAAGGCGGCATTCACGAATACACCGAAGCCCGTAACATCAACGTTACCGAAAAACATATACTCGATATCATCCACCGTAAAACCGCGTCCATGATTTCTGTCAGCGCAAGGCTCGGGGGATTGCTCGCCAACGCTACTGAAGAACAGGAAACCGCTATCATCTCCTTTGGAGATGATTTCGGCATGGCTTTCCAGTTGATGGATGACGCGCTTGATTACGACGCCGATGAAGCCGTACTGGGTAAACCTCCAGGAACCGATTTCAAAGAAGGACATGTCACCCTACCTCTGCATCATCTATATAACCATGCAGATCGGTCGCTGAAAAAAGAGATCGAAGCCTTCATCAAAAATGAAAACATCACCGAAAAAGATTTGCAGTATGTCGTTGAGCATATGCATAAACTAAAGTCCATCGACTACACTTTGAACCTCGCTCGCTTCTACATCGACCGGGCCAAATCCCATCTCAGAAAAGCCGATTTTCCGTCTCCGCAATATATCGAATACTTTGATGCTGTGGCAGATTATATCTATAGCCGACATGCCGTCACCCCTTAACCAGGAAAGCAAAGTAGTGGTGACGCTTAGTGACCACCAAGGGCCTGGACTGTGAAACAAGTCTCATAAAATTTTAAGGGAATACCATGCCTGCCCATCCCCTGGTGTCTCTTGCCATCCGCTCAATCAAACACCAACTCGAAAACGGCCGTTCCCTGCCCTGCCCCGATCCTTTGCCAGAAGAGTTGAAAATCCAGGCTGGAACTTTTGTCTCCATTAAAAAGAACAGATTGTTAAGAGGTTGCATAGGCACCATTCAGCCGAAATACGCCAATCTCGCCGAAGAAGTCATCCAGAACGCTATCAAAGCGGCTAACGAAGACCCTCGCTTTCCTCCAATAGAAATGAAAGAACTCGACCAACTCACCATCTCGGTCGACATATTGACTCCACCGGAAAAAATTGCAGACACGGCATCACTGGATGTGAAACGCTATGGGATGATCGTACGGTTCAAAGGCCAGCAAGGATTACTCCTCCCAAATTTAGAAAATATCAAATCGGTAGATCAGCAACTGAAAATCTGTCTCAAAAAAGGCGGGATAAAAGAAACCGAACCCTACGAACTGTTCCGCTTCGAAGTCAAAAGATTCCACTAACCGCTGGGTAAGCGGATAGCAATGGCTACTCCAGCGAGCAATAGCTAACGTAGCTCCACGAGCCCTACTCGTTTCCTCTATGGGCCAGAAGGAAAAGCTTTTCATACACAAAAAGATATGTTAAATAAATTCTTGTGAGCTATTTGCAGAAAAAAATTATTCTTCCTCTTGTAGATTTATTAAAACAGGGGATGGATCCTTCCAGCCTTTCTTTAGCATTAACTTCTGGTGCCCTAATCGGTATCTTTCCGGTATTAGGAATCGCGACGGTTGTGTGCGGAGGTGTTGCGGTGTTTTTTCGCCTGAATCATCCCGCGATTCAATTGGCTAATTACATTGTTTTCCCAATGCAAATAGTTCTATTTTTCCCCTTCCTGACAATAGGGGAAGCCGTGACCGGGAACTCCCTGGACGAGATTTCACAAACAAAGTTAGCTGAGACCTTCAACCTCGGTTTTCTGCCTGCGGTGCAAGAACTAACCCAGTATTTTATGCTTGCTTCTCTGGGATGGTTCCTTGCTCTTATACCCTTGTTCGGAATCTTATACTTTTCCCTGAAACACCTAATTTCTATCCGGCTAAATCCCTAATAAAATTATTGTCATGCAGGATCTGTAATTTATTGCAACCCCATCATCTAAGGGTTAGAACGATGGCCTCTTCAGAGGTCTACATTTTGATTTCTAATAATTGACTTCGGGCGATCAATAACGATCCGAGAAATTCTTTTTTGACATCTTTTTCCTCAACCATTTCCTGCGGCACACTCCACAGACCTAAAACACTAACCAGATAGGACATGTTAGTAGCAAGGGAAAACAGACTGGATTGAGGATTGACCTTGAGGGTGAACTCTATTTCGGTCAGCGATCGTGGTCCTGTTCGCCGGGAAAAAATATATCGTTTTTTCTCATCATCTAAATCACCATCATAAATTTCAGCAAAAGGTTTGCCAATCAATTCTTTCACCTCATACCCCAGAGTCCTGATAGACTCATTGACGAAATCTATGTTTCCATTTGGATTGACTTGAAAAACCAGATCGGATACCGAGTCCACAATTCGACGAAGCTTTTCTTCACTCTGCTTCAATTCCAGGTAGCCGGTATTAAGCGCTTCAGTATCTTCCCGATTTCTTTCAGACAGGGTTTTGGAAATATCCCAGATTATTTTAGGGTTGGAACCTAAAAAACTATTAAAAACATCCTTATCGATTTCCAGTAATACCGAATCGTTAATTGCTCTGATGCCGGTAGAGCGGGGTTTGGATTCCAACAGGGACATTTCACCAAAAAAGTCACCAACCCCCCGGTATGCGATGTGCCTATGTTTCTTATACACTTCCACTGTTCCAGCAAGAATTATAAACATGCTTTCCTTAAATGAGTTTTCCTCAAAAAGGATTTCCCCGGTTTTTAATGAAATACTCTCGCAGGAACTCAGGAGATACCACAGGCTATCCTCTTGAAGGAGTTTACTGAAGGAAACTAACTGCAAAGCAGATATTTTTTGTTCTTGGTCCATATGTGAAAAGTAAGAGAGAGAAAACTAGTTCCTAATATTTAAATAGGCTAGCCTGCCTAAATAAGTTGTACTGCATGAATAATCAAGTAAATAGAACGATCTGTAAATCCCACGTACAGGGGGGCGGTTACTAATTCAGGAAATACCAATGCATTTCCTTGTAAAATTTAACTCAAGGATAACAAGATTCTTTTTGTAGAGATACGGGGCTTGAGGATCAGGCTGAGCCAGGTGGCATGTGGAGGGATACGAAAAGCAATCAGGTCGGTTGCATCAGATATCTACACTATAAGACCCTTTTTATCAGTGCGGGCGATCAGCAAAGATCCCAAAAATTCTTTTGTTGCCCCTTTTTTCAAAACTATTTCCTGCGGCACATTCCACATGCCTGAAGTATTAACCAGAAAGGGCAAGTACCAAATAAGACCGTGCAAGCTGGAGAGCGGATTAACTTTTAAGGAAACCTCCATATTGATCGTTGCGCGAAGTCCGACTCGCCGGGTCAAAATATGGTGTTTTCTTATATCACCGAGTTTGCCATCAAATATTTCAGAAAAACGCTTGCCGATCAAATTGTCCACCTCATAGCCCAAAGAACTAACTGATCGATTGGCGAAACAAATGACTCCTTCAGGATCGACTTGAATAATTATGTCAGAGATTGATTCCACGATCCCGCGGTGTTTTTCCTCACTGCGTTTCAATTCCCCATAGCCAGAGTCTATGACATCGAGATCTGACCGGTTTCTTTGTGATAGGGTTTTTAAAATATCCCAGATAGCTTTAGTGTTGGAACCGATATAACTAAAAAAAGTATCTTTATCTATTTCCAGTAATACCGAGTCGGTAACCGCTCTAACACTGGCAGAACGAGGCTTGGATTCCAACAGTGACATTTCACCAAAAAATCCGCCCATCTCCTGGAAAGCAATGTGCTTGTTCTGCTTGTACACTTCCAGTTTTCCATCAAGGACAACGAACATGCTTTCTTTAAATGATTTTTCTGCAAAAAGGACTTGACCTGCCTTCAATGAAATATTCTCGCAGGCATATAGGAGATACCAAAGGTCATCATCCTGAATAAATTTGGAAAATGACACCTGTTTTAAAGCAGATCTTTTCTGGTATAAATGCATAAAAAAATAAGGGGTGAAAGAATTAATTATCCGTCAATGGATAATGTACGCTTGTTTGGTAAAGTTAGCAACCCGAGAATGAAGAGAGAGTGCCACCTTCGACTCGCGGTGCTACAGGAGTTGTTACAACTTGGTTACAATTCTCCAAATCCCCCATTCAAGGGATGGTAAAAAATCCGGATATCCATTCTAATGACTTTTATTGCACTATTTTCCTTCCTGCGGAATAGCCGACTAACATTCGCTAGCATTCAAACACCATGAATGAAAAAAAAGTTTATACCAAAGGGGCATTAATTATCCGTGAAGGCTCTGTGCAGAGAGACGCTTACCTCATCGAAAAAGGGCGAGTCCAAGTTTTCCGGCAAGATGAAAACGGAAACAAAGCGGTCATAGCAGTCTGTGGTAAACAAGAAGTTATCGGCGAAATGACTCTACTTAAAGGCGGGTCCCGCTGCGCCAACGTTGTCGCCCTAGAGGATTGCGAGCTCAGCGTTTTATCGTTTAATGTCTTCAAAGATCTTCCGGATTCTGACCCCGGGGTAAGAATTCTTAGAAAGATTATGGACGAGAGAATAAAAAGTGCGACCCCTTCAGCATAATCCATCAATCAGTCTGATCTAAAATTAATAGATAAGTTCCCAGCTAAAAAAACTTTCCTGAATTCTTAATCGCTGAAGATTCTTCCGAGAGGCCACTCCAGGCCTTTTAATGAGCCGGTTCTTCTGGGTAAATTTTTTCATTTGGCTTCTCTATCCACTCTCTTGCTATTTCCTGTGCCTTTTCTATTAGTTGTGGAGACATTGACTTTTCAACTATGTTTATATTTTTTACGGCATTCTTATCTCCATTGGATCCAGCAATAGTCCACCACATATGTGCCAGCACATAATCTTTGGGAACTCCTTGTCCATTGCCATACATCAGTCCCAAGTTGTATTGCGCTGTAGCATGTTGCTGTTCTGCTGAAAGACGAAACCATTTGACGGCCTCTTTATAGTTTTGTGAAGCGCCAAGGTAATACATCGTGCCCAAATTGTTGAGTGCATCAGCGAAGTCAGGCTTGAGTTTAATGGCCTCTTTGAAGTGAGAAATAGCTTCCTCAGTCTTCCCTTGAATAGACAGAGCATTTCCAAGATTGTAATGGGCTACGGAGAAATCAGGGTCAATCCTGATGGCTAACTTGAAAGAAGAAACAGCTTCCTCAGTCCTCCCCTCAGCCAACAGGGCAATCCCAAGATTGGTATGCGCATCGGCGAAGCCGGGCATAAGCATAATGGCCTCTTTGAAGTGAGAAATAGCTTCCCCAGTCTTTCGTTCAGCAAACAGGGCAATCCCGAGATTGTAATGGGCGTCGGCGTAGTCCGGCTTGAGCTTTACAGCCGTTTTGTAATGGGAAATAGCTTCTTTAGTTTTTTGCTCAGCCAACAGGGCAATTCCAAGATTGTAATGGGCATCGGCGTAATCAGGCTGGAGCTTAATAGCTTCCTTATATTGAGAAATAGCTTCTTTAGTCTTCTGTTCAGCAAACAGGGCGGCCCCAAGGTTGTTATATACCAGATCGAAGTCAGGGTATTTTTTATCCGTTACGCTAATAGCATGCTTAAAAATGGTAATACTGTTCTTCCAGTGACTCACCTGGTTCCAGGTTATTACCATTAATGCAGAAACACATATTCCTGCCAGAATAACCAAAACCTTGTCCCTATGGCGCCACTTTGCCAAAAGCTCTGGCACTCCCCAAGCTACAATGATGAAGATTCCAATAAGAGATACATAGGCATATCGGTCTGCCATAGCTTGCGCCCCAACCTGCACAACCCCAATCACAGGAGCCAGGGTTCCAAGATACCAAAACCAACCAAATGCAAAATAAGGCGCCTTCCTAATAAACTTAATGGCAACGGCTGTAATGCCTACCAATGCCATTGCGCACAGTACTCCTTTCCAGACTGCCAAAGCATTTCCGGGATGAGGATAGAGCACCGCCAGCCCCTCTGGCCATACCGTTTTTTTCAGATACACAACATATGAAACCATTGCGTTGGTAAGGCGTGCGGACTGCGAAAAAACCTCCATGCCCTGCAAGGCACCACCGAGTTTTTGAACGATAAGGGTCATGGTGCATGAAACCGCCGTAAGCAGAAATAAAGGGATTTTTTCCTTTATCAGGCAGGGCAATGAAGTCTGACTATCTGTTTGTTCAGTCGTTTCATTGTTGTTCCCAAGTTTCAATCGTCGCAAAGGCCAATAGTCCATCATGAGAAGGACAAAAGGTAATGTCACCAACATGGGTTTCGACATCAGGCCCAACACAAAAAACAGAACAACCAAGCTGTATCCTTTTAGACTTGTTTTCCCGGCATATCGAAGATAAGCCCACATGGTTAACAACCAGAAAAATGTACTGAGAACATTTTTACGTTCGGAAACCCACGCTACAGATTCAACATTGAAGGGGTGAATTGCAAATAACGCCGCAACCATACCGCTCTTCCATAGAGCTCCCGTCATTCGAAGGAGAACCAGGAAAAGTAACAGGACATTAGCGATGTGAAAAAGTAAGCTGGTCAGGTGATGACCTTTGGGATTTGAACCGTAAAGCTGATAATCCAGCATATGTGAAAGCCAGGTTATTGGAAACCAGTTGGCATGATTGAACGAGGTAAATGCCCAGACAACACTTTCACCGGTTAATCCTTTTTTCACCTGCAAGTTCTTTGTTACATAATCGGGATCATCGTAATTAATAAACTCATGGTTTTGAACTTGCGAGTAAACAGCAAACGTTGTTACCAACAGAAATACGCAAATTACAACTTTCATGGGTTTATAGAGTTTTTTAGAAGTGGATGATTGTATTTAGTCTAATGGAGTAAAAATTGTTTTCGGCCTCGTTATATTCTGCCAAAGCTCTCGTGCCCTGAAAGGGTACTCACGCCGGAAACTCCATATTTTGGGGAGGGTATTGCAAAGATCGAATTGCTATAAAAAGCTATAGTATCGTTTCAATGCCTTTATATAAATCTATATCATCGTCGGGAGGTGGCTTTTGCCCTTTCCCTCTGCGAACTTGTGCAAGGTTTTGCATAAAGTGGATATTACATTTCGGGCAGAACCATCCTTCGCCCGAAAATATCCAGCATTCATCCTCTACCCAATCCTGCGCTTCTTCTTCACTGTCGCACCATCCCCCATTTTCAATGCAGTCCTCAGCTACCCGGGTATAGCAGACCATAGAATATTGATTATTTCTTTGTACAATCAATGCGAGTTCCTTTCGTTATATCACCGGGCCGAAATGAGGACCCCAGTTTTTGGAAAAATCTTTGCCAATAGCACGTAACTTGGCCGCTTCTCTTGAGTTGATGGGTTTGAAGTTTTGCGCCCACTTTATATTCTGATACAGTTCCGCTCTTGTTACCATACCAATCGCAGCAGATGCTATTCCAGGCTGGCTCAAAGCATAACGGAAAGCCATTTCATGAAACTGGCGCGGCACCATGCTGTGGCTCAATCCACTTCCCTCCTGCTTATTCTGACCGCCAAAGACTTTAATGGCGAGCAGCCCAATTTGTTTTTTAGCCGCCAGAGGCCAAACCTCCTGCTCAAAATTATAAGTATGGTGATCGACAAAATTCACAGCATTTAGCATGGCATCCACTTTAAAGTTTTTGATCGCATCGACAAACCTACCCTGACGATTGTGTCCAGAAAACCCTATATACTTCGCCAGCCCCTTGGCTTTGGCTTTCATCAAACCGGCGTAACAACCGCGCTTACCGAACACAATTTTGGGGTCCATCTTATCAGCTCCGACACTATGAACGAAAACCAGATCAGCGTAATCGGTTTGCAATTCGCGCAAGTTTCGTTGCAAGAGTTTCAACGCGTCCTCTCCATAAGGCTCATGGCATTTAGTGACCAAAAATACTTCCTTGCGCCGTTCTTTAAGCAAATAACCCAACTGCTTTTGAGCTTGACCGTAGCCCGTGAATTCCGGAGCGGTATCAAAGTAAGTCACTCCCAGGTTGAGGGCTTCTTCGTACAGATGGACGGCTTCTTTCAGCTTCAGACGTTTTCCGGCAGCAGCTGTACCGAACCCTAGAATGGATATTCGTTCTCCAGTTTTTCCGAGCAAGCGAGTGGGTATCATTTCAAGTTCTCAGTTGTATCTTTTCTACAATTCTAAATTCATATTTTACCATACAGGCGACAAACCTAAAAACATTTCAGGTTTATGAATCTTTTCGGAGCAGGAAGAATCCTAATTGTGGAGAGGTAGATTATTGAAATTCCCCCCGGCCCGATAAATACCATGAGGCTTTGATTTCGCACACTCTCTCACCTTCACATATTAAGAGGTGCTGAAGATGGTTAGATGGCTGACATCAGCAATACTCTGTTCTTTCCTTATAGGGGTTCACCCCACGAACGCACACGACTACCCGGATATGCTGAAATATCCCGGCGAGTATATCAGGCATCTGGATATTATCGTCAATGAGGACGAAAGCGGGAGTATCTCCATCGTTAAGATAGGGAGATGGAGTCCGTTCCGCAGATATCCGTGGTTTCGGGCAGGAGACACCATTGACGAGGTAGAAGAAAAGAAAGCAAGTTTAATTTCCCTGCGCTCTCTGATCAGGAATCAGGACGCTTGGATCTCATACACACGAGGCGAGTACAGCCATAGGGTACAGATCAATCTTAAGCTGAATTTCTTCGGACTCCCCCCTTGGGTAAATTATGTTAAAGGGTCTGGCACCACGCATCCTTAAGCGCTTCTTCCATACAGGCGGAAAACATTTTCTGGTAACATGTTGAACTCGCCTCTCTAAAACATATTGGAGCTTAAAATTATTATGGAAGATCAAACTTTATATCAGCGTCTGGGTGGGTATGACAGTATAGCCGCTGTCGCCAGTGATTTATTACCGCGTCTCATGGCAGATCCCCTACTGGGTCGTTTCTGGCAGAACCGGGGAGATGATGGTATCCGCCGGGAAAAACAATTATTAATTGATTTTTTATGCGCCAATTCCGGTGGCCCTCTGAACTATGTAGGGCGAGATATGTTGACCTCCCATAAAGGCATGGCGATCAGCGAAAAAGACTGGGGCAATTTCACCACTCATCTCAATGCTACCCTGGATCATTTTCAACTAGCGGAAACAGAAAAAAGTCAGGTGTGTGGTTTTATTGAAAGCCTGAAAGAAGAAATTGTCGAAAAATAATCATTTAAATCTCTCTTCTGACCTTAAAGGTTAAGAAAGCCTTATTAATGGTATAATATTGAGCATAAAAATTGTTTTTTATCTATACATTCGGGGGTTTAAACCCATGAGACTCCTCAAAATTTTTCTATTTATCCAGATTGTCATGATCGCGCCTTTGATGTTGACCTCGGCAATGGCCAACAAAGTAGAGGAATGCCGCATACTTTTCCATCCCATTGAAAATACGGCAAATTCCATTAAATCCCGTGGAGGGGTATGGGCCTTAATTGAGAAACGGGCGATATATAGAAAACACGCCACAATTGGACTTCATGTCGACTCAAAAATTGCTTCTCTCATATATACTATTAACTATGTATGCGATAGCCAGGAGGGCATGCCCATCAATTCTGTAGCTAATCAGGTTGTGCCGATGATGAAAGAAAGGGGACTGGAAGCTTTTATAGAATATTATTTAAATCTTTCTCATCCCCTGGCAGAAGTCAAGGTATGGGCAAAATATGCTGATTATTTTGAAGCGAATCGCCATCGCAAGCTGGACTTCAATCAGACAAAGAACACTATCGAAATTGCGCGGACGTTTTTTGAACGCTATACAGCATTGAATCATAAGATCAAGTCGACGAATGATGTAGAAGGCGTTGGTAAAGAAGGCCAGGCGATAATTGATGAAATCTTGCAGTTCCACGCTACCGACCCCATTTTAAAACAGGTCAATGCTGAAAATTTAGAGATCCCCCACGCGTCTACCCTGACTCAGGTTGCGGATGAAATGTGAAGGCTCATAAAAGAAAAAGGGCCCGGCCAAATGGCCGAGCCCTTTCATGCTTAAAATGGAACAAAGAGGACTCCAGCAGATTCAAACTTCTGCCAGATGCGTACTCGATTCTTATTTAGGCACCACTTTGGTGGCTTGTGGACCCTTCTGGCCCATACCTTCCTCAAATTCGACCGCTTGGCCCTCTGCTAGAGTCTTAAAACCGTCACCTTGAATTTCTGAAAAATGAACAAATAAATCTTTGCCACTCTCAGACTCAATGAATCCATAACCCTTGCTTTCGTTAAACCATTTTACTGTTCCTGCTGACATAATAAATACTCCAATTGTTCGGGAAGCACTTCCAGAAAATCTGGATAACATATTCCCTGTTCTTTTAACTGGGTTGGGTGGATGCAAGAACTTTTAGAGAACCACTTCGACAAAAAACCAAACAACATTAGGTCTACTCAAGGCGAGAAACTAGAAGAAATCAACTTACACTACATTTAACAACCCTTGTTTACGCGAATAGCCTACCATAAATATCGGAAATGCCCTAATTTTATATCCTCAAAGTAGCCTAGCCTTGTTCCTGGCTTGTCAAAGAAGAGAAATCAGCCCGATTCCTGTCTAGGCTATCGTTTCCCAACGGATGAACAAATTATTAGTATTTCTAAATATGTTTCAGGCATGCCATTGAGTAGTGGTAGGGTTGCAGCTAATTTAAAAACTGAAGCAAACTATCGATAATTACCCATCCAACCCACTGGGAAAGAAAAACAGGACCAACTCTTTCCTGGTAGTGGTAATATTAATTAGGCAATATTTCATCTATTCTTTAATGATTAAATATAAATTGAGAAACCCTCTAAATTAACCGCAAAGAAAGGGATATAAAACTCTTCTCTATAGCAAACCTTAATGAACCGAGTCTCAACACCAAAAATTATTCCTGTAGAACAGCGGCAATTTCTCCCCGATGACATAGGCCCCTGGTTTTACACAAAACGTCATTTGGCTAAGCCAGTCGCAGAACTTGCCGGACGTTGTTTTCTGGACTCCAGAATTCGCGAAAATATCACCTGTCTTAAAAATGAAAATCCGGGTCTGATCTTAGGCGAGACGCATTGCCACTCCACCTATTCAGATGGATCGCACTCCGTAAAAAGCATCTTTAAAAGAGCCGCAAATCTGGGCCTGGACTATGTAGTCATTACCGATCATTTAACTCCGGGGAAATTCTTGATCAAAAACATAGTCACTTCTCTAAAGGAACAAGCTCAATGTATTAATGAATGGGATGAAACTTCCAAACCGATCAAGGCGTATCCTGCTTTTGAAATGAGCACTTTGGAAGGACACTTAATTCTCATTCTGGATCCAGAGTGCTTTTCTCAGGTTTCCGATATTTCACTGCAGTTTTCGGATTTTGATTACCAGTTTGTCTCCATGCTTGATGTGATTCCCCGAATTAAACCATTTGGTGGTATATCCATTATCCCGCACCCAGAAATTAAGAGAACATACCCCTTCGGCACACCCACCAAGTGGATAAAAGAAAACCTAATTGGTCTGGTTGATGGGATAGAAGATATATCTTCCGGGCATGGATATCAGGAAACCTATTCGCAGGAGCTTGGTTTGGCGTCTATCGGCTCGTCAGACGACCATTTCAATTTGCTAATGGGTACAGCCGTCACCGCTTACGATGGAAACATTCACCCTGATCTGATTTCCGCTGTAAGATCCCGACAAACAAAAGCGATTACGGTAGAAAACTCCCTGCAACATCTCCTCAAATTAGCGCGTCACGTATTTTAACTAGACCCTAGACATTCCATGCTCCCGACCATTGCGATTTATCTAGCTAGAAATGGGTAGATCGGGTTCTTGGCCCCCTCTGCCAAAGGAATTTTTGTTTCTAAATCAGGAAAAATGAGTTATATCTATTAGTTAGGACTAGTTATTTAAACACCCCTTATTTTCCCCCGTTATTTTCACCCCTGTCTGTTTTTTTCTTAAGGGCCCTAAATCTCAATCCTTATATTGAGTTGGTTTGCTTATCAGGGCAAATTCTCTAAAATTTTCAATCAATCTATGTTTGCTTGGAGTTGAAATGCGTAGTTGTGTGCGTTGGTTTGTTGCTGGGGTTTTATGTTTTTTATTTACAGGGTGTGCAGCAGGAAAGGTCTACGTTGCGCAATCAGGGGATAGCCAGTCCTCTTGTTTAGATCTTGATAAAGAGTTGGAACGGACTCAAGGAAAAATTAAAACTTTGAATGATACTGATCATACCCTGAAGGATCTGAGAGATTTTGCTCTTGGAGCGGCCAGGTTTGCCTTTCCCCCTCTGGGGATATTGAACGCACTATTGATAGTATCTGATTCCCATGTCGCAGACTTGGCGGAAAATAAAGCCTTGAAAGACCGTCACGATGGGATGGTTGCAATTTCCAACCAAAAAGAATGTGGCTATAAATATGCCATGTCCCCCCACCAGTAGGCGTAGTTACTACACAAAAAATATTACTTCTGCTCAATACCGTAAAAAGTTGCCATTAACTTTGCTATTGAACTCATAGATTTTTCTTTAAGTGTGAAATTTTTGCCCACCGGCTCAGAACACTTATTAGTCTTTTGCTTTAAATTATGCTTTCTGGTGCTTGAATTCATGTTTTGTCCCTTTCAAATTATTGACACATTAAGTAAATATTTTATAGAGCAATTATCGGGCCCAAAACCACAATCCAACCCCTTTATTAAAGGTATAAATCAATCTTCTTCATTATCAGCCCCCTCCCCAAGACCTGCTTTGACACAATTACTTGTTTAATTTGGAGAAAATCAGGAAAATTCCTTGCAATTCTTTCCCCACAGCCCTATCTTTAATATACACACACGGTAAATTTTAACTGGTTCTTCCGGGGCTCATTTTTGTAGAGCCCCCTTTGCCACTATTTTTGTTGGGACTTCGATATATTTTCATCGAATAACTATAAGGAAAGTGTATATGGAAGGGATTTTGAAAATATACCTATTGGGATTTTTGGTCAGCGCAACAGGGGTAGCTGACCAGAAGGGAACTCAAATTGCGAAAGCCCAACTCACCCCCCCAGCGGCGTCAATGCAAACGCGCTACCCCAACACCTACAAAGGTTGTCTTCTCTCGGCCAAAAAGAGGATGGACGTTTGCAAAACCAAGCTCAACCAATCCATAAAATCCCTCACAGGTTCGGCTCATAAAATTTTTAGAAAACAGCGAAAATGTGAAGCGGACAAAGAACAAAACTTTTTCCTTTGTAAAAAACTTTTCCTTAAATAACAACCGGGCCACATCAAGTAGAAAGCTTATAGGAGTGTGGCGAATAACCGCGATCCATTACCAAAGCGGGCAGGTTAAGGAGTGGGAGGAAGCAGGTCTTCGAGGAAGAAGGCCGCGAGTTCAGAGCGGCTGGCAAGTTTTGTTTTCTGATAGATCGCTTGTGACTGTTGTTGCACGGTTTTAAGCTTTGTGCTTCGAACATCGGCAATTTCTTTCAACGAAAAACCTTTAAGCAGAAGAAAACCCACCTCTGTTTCAGCCGGAGTCAGCTGCCAATGTAGAAACTGATTTTCAATTTTGATCGACAACCCTGCAAGAAGTTGGTGGGTCTCCCCTTTCCACTTTTCTTTTTCTATATTCAGTTTTTCCACATCACTTGTTAGCGATTCAATTTTCTGTCTGGCCTGAGCCAACTCCCTGATTCCTCCACCAAACACCGCGCCGCTGATGGCAAGCAGGATCCCCTCCAATATCAGATGGGTGCCAGTGCCCCCTTCTAAATAATCGCTAATGAGGTCGAGCCCTACCAGCACAACAAAAGCTCCTGACAATACTAAAACCATGGGATTGGCTCCACGTGCATCCGCCATTTACCCTATGCCTCCTGTAAACTATTGATATTTATCGCAAATTCCATCCACCATAGTGCGGATGGATGTTTTCCACTTTCTGATGAAAATTAGTTGCAGGTTGCTTTATTACTCTTTTCTCAGGAGGTTATCATGTTTGATTTGCCGTTGCATCCCGTAGTGGTTCATTTTCCTATCGTTTTAGGAGCCTTACTTCCTTTTCTGGCATTGCTGATTTGGTGGGCCATTAAAAAAGATCTTTTACAACAAAAAGTCTGGGCACTGGTAACCGTAATGGCTTTGGCTTATGGCGCCTCTGCCATTGTTGCTGTGGAACTTGGCGAAAAAGATGAGGACAAGGTGGAAGAAATAGTGTCTGAAAGGGTGATTGAAACACATGAAGAAGCTGGGGAAATGATTCCCTGGGTGGCGGGCTCGTTGTTTCTGGTTTCCCTGGCTGGAATGGTTAAGAAAAACTCGCACTCCCTTCGATTGGGACTGGCTGTGTTGAGTCTCGTCGCACTTTTTCCATTGGTTGATGCAGGCCACACCGGTGGAGAGTTGGTTTATCAGTATGGAGCCGCCAACGCTCATCTGCCGACAGACAGGCAAGCCGCGGTTGAATCGGGGAAGTTTCTAGCAAGTTCTGACAAAGACCATGACAGAGATAAAGATAAAGATAAAGATAAAGATGATGATCACTAACTGAACAACAGTTTCCAAAAGTTTAGCAATAATCTTTAGGATGAGCAATGCAACCGGGCCTATCGATCTTAGGCTCGGTTCGCCTTGTGAATATACCTTAATCTATATTTCATTGGATTTACCCATGGAAAAGATTTACATTGATAACAGCTTGTTAACATTTCCGGAATCTCCCATTTTCGAGCGCATTATTATGAGAGAACTTATTTCTGAAAAGCTTAAGGCTAGCGGATACCTCCCTCCCCTTCCTGATATTCTCATCGCGTTACAAAAATTGATGAATGACCCAGACTGTGAAGTCGAGGATGCCCGACGACTCATTTCATCAGACCCCGTCTTGTCCTCACGGATTATTACTATGGCTAACAGTGCCTTGTTCGCAGGTGGACGCGATTTGGCGCAAAATATTGAGGATGCCATAGTGCGTCTGGGAGTTGGGGCGGTGCTGGAATTATGTTATACGCTGGAACTTCCCGGCTGCATTAAGGTTCCGCAAACATTCGGGCAAACTCGTTATTGGAGACACAGCCTGGCTGTTGCCATCCTTTCCCGTGAGCTGGGAAGCAAAATATTAACAGATCAAGAAGATCTGGATTCCTGTTACCTGACAGGCTTAGTTCATGATATCGGATTATTGGCTTATGATTATCTTGTGCCCGAGCAATTCAACCAGTTTCTCTTAACGACCGATTTTCCTGCTTCTGACCAGTCTTTAGAATCACTTGAGAAAAACTTTTTTGGAATGAGCCATGCAGAATTAGGCTCCTCTTACCTGAACGAATGGTGGCCGGTGCCTTCAGTAATCGTGGAAGCAATTCGGGATCAGAATGGCCCAGGACTCATAAAGGATCAAGCACCAAACTTAACTCAGTTGGTCAGCACCGCCAACCAAATTGCCAATGAGTATGACATATCGCATTCTTTACAGACCGGACAAAAAATGGATGCTGATAAGAGTTATTTAGAAGCTCTCAATATGTCCCAACAAGAAATGGATGAACTGGTTGACTGGACTCAGGTCGGGATTCTTGCCGCAGAATCAGTTCTTTAAAACTTTTTTTCTGCTTAAGTTTTTACTCTAACTCGCCTCCCGGTTTGCGTTGGACTTTAAGAGGTGCACAGATATTTTTTACCGTCTGCAAAGCACTGCGGGTAACCCTAATCTTCCATTGTTGATCCGACTTCGTATTCCTCCGGTAAAAGTCATGAAAGCGCCCCATGTCCCAATTAGAGATACGTAGGGTGCCCCACCTTTCTACTAAACGTTCAAACAACTGATTGCTAAAAAACCGGATCATTTTGGGGTTATCTGTCATTTTCCCGGCCAGCGGATAAAAATCCCGGGCATGTAGAGCCAGCCCTTGTTTGCCCAAAGTCAGCAAGGATTTCTGAAGCGTTTCAGATTGAGGTACGAATCTTAGAGCTCCATTTGCGCCGAAAGATAATGTGGGCCATTTTTCCTCAGGGAAAGCTTTAGAAACCTGGTAATCACCTTCAGGAATACCTTTTTCAGACAGAGTCATAATAAAATTCATATCGATACTACCTCGCGCCTCCGTTCCCAACAGGCAGAGTCGGTCAAACTTTTTTCCAGTCCCTGCATCCACACTCACCAATCCAGGAAAACTTTCATGACCGGTCAACTTGATGACAATTTCAAAAGCTAAAGCACTTGAGGAATATGAAACCGCAATAAGGAACACAAAAATTCCTGGAAGAAAAAAGGGTTGTTCATAATTCTGCTTGCGCGTTCGCGATTTCAAGGACTATCTACCTTCAATGACCACCAGGGCAGAATTCCGCTGGACGGTTACAGGGCTGGGTTCAGGTCTTTTACGCTCAAGGGTTTTCTTTTTGGGTCCCTCAAGCGAGTTTTTATAAAGACTAAATATACGGCTGAGATAGGATGATTTCAGAGCAATGCTTCCTTCAGGCGGTAAACCCGCTGCTTGAAAATTATTGACAATTTGCGTAGTAGAAAGAATCATGCCAACAACTTGCCCTCCTTCATTCAACAAGGGAGAACCGGGTGTCGGTGGGGACGAGAACTGCAACTCAAACATATTTTTATCGTTCATGATCGCTTTCAATCCTGTTATCACCCCTTTCCTCCAGGAGAAGTGATCGGCATCTCCTCCCTTAAAGTCTGACGTTTCCAGCGAATCCCCTACTTGATAGATAGAAGAATCGGCAAACTGAAATCCTGATTTCGCTGTCTCCAATTTTAGCAGGGCAAGATCATAGACAATATAACGCTTCACAATTCTGGCAGATATGGGAGATTGATCTTCGAACCGCACCCGCATCTGTTCTTGATCACCCAAACTGTGAGCGAGTGTGAAAACATAGCCACCCATTGCAAACCCATAACCCTTCACAGACCAGGTGGGCGATTGAGAGACAGGGCGCAAAGTATCGAGCTCTTCAAACTCTTCAGGGTTGATGTCAAATTCTGCATAGGTTTTTTGAAGGTTTTTTTGGACGATTTTCAAGTTACGTTTCGATTCCAAGTCAGAGTCTTTAAGGTAAAGCTTTTCAGCCAGGCGCAAATGATACGCCGCTTGTACCCCATCTTTGATTTGATAGAACAACAAGGCTAAATTATGATGGGCCTGAGGCCAATTCTTTTTGAGCCGCAGAGCCTGTTGGTAAGATCGAATCGCCTGTTCCTTACTACCCTCCAGGCTTTGCTCAAACCCAATGCCATACCATTCTTCAGCAGTTCGGGCCTGCACCTCAGAAACTATTGGGAAAATAAATAGAATTTTAAAAAAAAAGAGAAAACTGATTTTCATTTGACCTGTCTCATTATTAGGCAACGCTGGTAATGCCCCATTATAGTTAATTGTACCGGGGAAATTTTGATTCACTGAAAAATATTTGCTCTACCCTTTTTATTAAGTGCAAAATGCAGATAATTGATTTTTTAGAGATACCCGTAATTATGGCCCACATCATGAGTTCCACTCCACCCACTAGCTGTGCGGCAGATAGCAATGGCTCGTAGAGATAAATGAACAATTGACAGTAATATGAAGATATTCGATGGTACCGATTCTCCGCAACGTGAAGGACTGACCTGGGCCAAAATATCCCGATTCCTTTCCTTGCCCTTTAGCCCTTCCCGCCTGGACACCTATATACAGGTAAAAAGGTTTGAAGAAGTTCCCATCGCTATGCTCCTCGAAGAAGGTATTGAAGGGATTCTTCTCGATGCCGATGGCACCCTGGGAACCCATCACGCTAAAGAATTCAACTTGTCGATAAGGGACCATGTACGAGCCATGCTGGAAAATGGATTTAAAATAGCTATATATACCAATGCCTGGGAGGACCGATTTCACTCATTTCAGGAAATGGGAGTCAAAGTTGTCAGCAATGTGCCCGCCAAACCTGATCCCCACGGATTCCACATCGCCATGACCGACTTCCTTCAATTGGAAGATCCCTCCAAGGTGTGCATGATTGGGGACAACTATGTGACCGATGGCGGAGCCATCGACGCAGGGATGAGGTTCATCCACGTTCAGCCCATAAAAGGTAAAGAACCCTTTCTACATTCTGCGACCCGACTCTTCGCATATCTATGTGCCAAAATGTATGACCGTAAAGTGAAAAAATAGCCTCGTGGGAAAAATCCCGAATTGCTGCATTAAAGGGTTTACATCTGACCTCATTACAAGAATAATACCCACATGGAAATCGAACAAGTCCAAGAATATTGCCAGGAAGCACTAAAAATTGCCAAGCTTGAGGGAACTCACGCAAGCCTTTCTTTTCTGATAGGAGAAAAATTCGGATTAAATTTTAGCCTGCTCAGAAAAGCAAGGCGGAAACTTCAGTTTCTGTACCCTAGCGATGACATGTCTGAAGACCATCCTTTAAATCAGGGTGGACGCACCTTAAAGATGAGCTATGCCCTGACAGTTCAAGAGCATTACAGCATTCCTTTAGAGCAAGTCAAACACCTGGAATCTATTTTGGCTGGTTTCGCCGAGGCCATTCTCAATGCATTCAGTCAGGAGGATATCAAAAATTATCTAGAGTCCTCACCTGGCATTGGCACCGACCCCAAGGAAATGGAAGATCCTGAAAGCGAAGCAGAATTTTCGGTTAATGATCTTTTATTGGAGGCGGAAGAAATTTTGGTGCTTGAAGATATCAAGAAACTACTTTTGAAAGATACGAGTAGTTAATAATCTATGGAACCGGAACCGATTCTAAAAAAAAGCACCCGGCTGATTCTGGCTTTTATCATCCTCTGTGTCTGTACTGTCTTAATCCTTTTTACAGGGCCAGGATTCAGCTTCGTCTGGCAGGTAATTCTTTCCAGCTTGCTTTTCTTTTACCTGTTCTGGCTGATCACCTAACCGCAAACCAGATCACTCCCAATATAGCCGCACCTGCTAAGATCAACGCTGTCATTGACAAAGCCTTTGATGCGGGAAGTTCCTTTTCCAGCTTTTCGTTTAGAGGCGTTATTGCTGACTGAATTGATTTGTTGAGTTCTTCCCTGACCTCATTCAATATTTCCATTTTCACAAAACGGGTATTTTCCGCAATCACCTTGTCGAGGTCTTCCAGTATTTTTTTGGTGATTTCCGGTGTCGCCTTAACCAATTCCTCCCGCACCGCTTCGAGCCCATCTTCGTTCATACACGCCATCTTGCGATCGATTTCTTCCAACTTAGTTCGAATTGCTTTTTCTACCTTTGGCGCAATGTTTTCTTCGATCCGTTCCATCGAGTCCCGCGCATTGGACAGGGACTCGTGCAGATGCTCCTGAATTTCCTCTTCCAGAGCCTCTTTCCGGGACTCCACATGTTCTGCGAGGATGTCCAGCTTCTGGCGAATTTCGGACACAGCTCGGAATCCTTCGCCGGCCTGTTGCCGTTCTCTTTCAAATTCCGGATTAGTTGAATCAGACATAAGGTTATTTTATTTTAAGTGACCTTGCTTCAGGTCAGGGGTTAACAAAATGTAATCAAGGTAAATTATGGACTCAAATCACGACAGTTTCAAACAGTAAACGGGGTGCGGCACAACTTGACTTCCCTCTTCGGGTCAGGTATTTTGATATCATTGATAAATAAAGGGTTATTGAGTGGAAAAGGCTATTCAGGAATTCAAAAATTACCTGCTGGTAGAGAAAAATGCATCTCCGCATACACTGGAAGGTTATCTCAATGATATCTCCCAGTTTCAGGAGTTTTTGACTCGTTCCGGTCATGCCATGGAATCTGGTGCCCTCCAACTTGAAAAAATAGACCGATTGGCAGTGCGCTCATTCATGGGGTATCTCTATGAAAAGAATTTTTCGGGCACCACCCTTCGACGCAAGCTTTCAACATTGAGTTCATTCTTTAGGTTCCTCTGTCGGGAAGGTACTCTAAAAAACAATGTCGCCAAAACTGTTCCCGCACCTCGTGTGCAGAATAAACTGCCTTCCTATTTTTCCATTGATGAAATGTTCCGCCTTTTACAATTGCCTCAGGGTGAAGGATTCCTGCCAGCCCGCGACAGGGCTATGCTGGAACTGTTTTACAGCTGTGGACTTCGTATCAGTGAATTGGTTTCGCTGACTCTGGAAGACATCAACCTTGATTCACGTATGGTCAAAGTTCTGGGAAAAGGAGGAAAGGAACGGCTTCTTCCACTGGGACGCCATTGTGTGGAAGCTTTGAAAACCTATCTTAATATCCGGATGGATAAAATCCGAAAAATTAATTCTGGCACTGACCAATTATTTCTGAATCATCGAGGAGGCGGAATCACGGTTCGAGGAATGCGTAAAGTTGTTGAAAAATATATCAAGCTGGGGAACTTTCCCGGTGGGGTTTCCCCACATTCAATCCGGCACTCCTTTGCCACCCACCTGCTGGAAGGCGGAGCAGATTTACGTTCCATCCAAGAACTGCTGGGGCATTCCAGCTTGTCCACCACCCAGAAATACACACATTTGACGCTGGACCGATTGTCCGAAGCGTATGACAAAGCACATCCACGCGCCAAAGAAAAACCCGCGATGGATTAATATTAATCGGGTTTCCCTTTTTCTACTGATACCAGTACAATATTCGATATGATGCACGCAACCACAATTCTTGCCGTCCGCCATAAGGACGAAGTCGCTATAGGCGGAGACGGTCAAGTCAGCCTTGGCAACACAATTATGAAGCATTCCGCCAGCAAGGTCCGGCGCATGTACCACGATAAGGTGGTCGGCGGATTCGCCGGCTCTACTGCGGATGCGTTTTCTCTATTTGCCAGGTTTGAGGAAAAGCTTGAAAAATTTCAAGGCAATCTGCCCCGGTCCGCGGTTGAACTGGCTAAAGACTGGCGTACCGATAAAATGTTGAGAAGACTGGAGGCAATGCTGATAGTGGTCGATAAGGATCACTCGCTCCTGCTTTCTGGAACAGGGGATGTGATTGAATCCGATGATGGCGTTTTGGCTATTGGTTCAGGAGGAATGTTCGCTTCAGCCGCCGCCAAAGCCCTCGTCAAACACAGTAGTCTTTCGGCGCGGGAAATTGTGGAAGAAGCAATGGCGATCACCGAATCCATCTGTATTTATACAAATTCTAATGTAACGATTGAGGAATTGTAGTTCATGAATTTTACAACACTAAACCCACCCGATACTGCGTCTCAGAATCCTAATGATAAGTTTATGGCGTCATTGACTCCAAAACAAATTGTAGAGGAACTGGATAAGTTTATTGTCGGGCAAACTAATGCCAAGCGGGCAGTGGCCATTGCTCTGCGCAACCGCTGGCGTCGTCAACAACTTCCTGACAACCTTCGCGATGAAGTGGGGCCTAAAAATATACTCATGATCGGCCCAACAGGAGTGGGAAAGACAGAAATTGCACGCCGACTGGCGAAACTTGCCAAGTCCCCATTCATTAAAGTGGAGGCTTCCAAATACACCGAGGTGGGTTACGTTGGGCGCGATGTGGAATCCATGATCCGGGATCTAGTAGAATTATCAAAAAACATGGTCAAAGAAGAAATGGAATCTACCGTTCGCGAACAAGCTCGTGATCAGGCCATAGAAAAGCTTCTGGACTTGCTTCTGCCTCCTCCTCCAGGTATGCAAGGAAAACCTGGCATGAACTTAGACTCAAATGGCAAACTCCATTACGATCAAACCCGCGAAAAGTTTTCCCAGATGTTAAAGGAGGGCAAGCTGGATGACCGTGAAATAGAAATTCAGGTGCGGGAAAAAGCACCCTCAATCGTTGACTTGAGTTCTGGCCCCGGAATGGAAGAGATGGGCAACAACATCAAAGATATGCTTGGATCTTTTATGCCGCAAAAATCTAAGAATAAAAAACTTAAAGTTCCCGATGCGTTCAAGGTTCTTTGCCAGGAAGAAGCCGAAAAATTACTCGATCAGGACTCAATACTAGAAGAAACCCTGAAGCGCGTAGAACAAAACGGAATCATCTTCATTGATGAAGTAGATAAAATTATTGGTCGCCAATCTGGCGGAACCAGCGGCCCGGATGTGTCTCGCGAAGGGGTTCAACGTGACCTCTTGCCCATCGTTGAAGGTTCTTCAGTAAACACCAAGCACGGCATCGTTAAAACCGACCACATCCTTTTTATTGCGGCGGGAGCGTTTCACTCGGCCAAACCCTCCGACCTAATTCCGGAGTTTCAAGGTCGTTTCCCCATCCGTGTTGAACTGGATTCTCTGACAAAAAGTGATTTCGTCCGGATTCTTACCGAACCCGACAACGCCCTGGTCAAACAATATATTGCCTTACTCAATACTGAACAGGTCAACCTGACTTTTCTGGATGAGGCCATAGACCAAATCGCTGAGATGTCAGCTCTGGTTAACCAACGCATGGAAAACATTGGGGCCCGGCGACTTCATACCATTATGGAAAAATTTCTCGAAGACATCTCTTTCGATGCTTCGGATCTGGAAGAAAAAAATATTACTATTGATGCCAATTATATTCGCGATAAACTGAAAGATATTATTCAAGACGAAGACCTGAGCCGTTACATCCTGTAATTTTCCCCATGAAAAAACTAATCGAAAAAGCAGAAGTTCTTTTAGAAGCTCTGCCTTACATCAAGAGCTTCTACGGTAGAACCATCGTCATCAAATATGGCGGCAATGCTATGGTTTCTGACGATTTAAAGAAAAACTTTGCCCTCGATATCGTCATGATGAAATACATCGGCATCAATCCTGTCGTGGTTCACGGGGGTGGCCCACAAATCGATAAAACGCTCAAAGCCCTGGGTATTCAATCTCAGTTTGTTGAAGGACAGCGGGTGACCAGCAAGGAAACGATTGACGTAGTAGAAATGGTTCTTGGAGGAAAAGTTAACAAGGAAATTGTTTCCCTAATCAATCAAAATGGCGGTAATGCAGTGGGCATCACCGGCAAAGATGGTGACCTCATTCTTGCTAAACGGCACAAAAAGGTGAAGCATTCACCAGAGACGGATCGACCAGAAATTATTGACCTGGGATTGGTGGGCGAGATCACTAAAGTGAACCCGCGGATTCTGGAAACGCTGGACCAGAATGAATTTATTCCTGTTATCGCACCCATCGGTAAAGGGGAAAACGGGGAGACTCTCAATATCAATGCAGATTTTGTAGCGGCCAAAATTGCAGCAGCCCTGAAAGCTGAAAAACTGATTTTGATGACCGATACCGAAGGAGTAAAAAATAAAGCCGGAAAACTACAATCTGGACTTACCCGGAAAAATACTGCCGACATGATACGTAGTAAAGTCATTCGGGATGGAATGCTCCCAAAAGTCAATTGTTGCCTGGATGCTCTTAAATTTGGAGTGCATAAAACCCATATTATTGATGGGCGCGTCCGACACGCCTTGTTGCTTGAAATTTTTACCGCAGAAGGCATTGGAACCCAAATCGTAGAAAAAGCTAGCGACCTGAAACCGTCGTAACTGCAGGTAGCATTGAGCACATAATATTTTTCCCTAATTTTCGTACCCCAAATGGGTCATAGCATTCACTGATTAACAACCGATTGCCCTGGGAAGGCACTTTTTCCCGTTACCCCTTTGGCTCGCGAACACAGAAGTGGGTTAATATTGACAAAGAATACAGCGGTTGATAATTTATCTATAGAAGTAGCAATCCGAAACCTATTTTAAATCACCTTATGCCATGAGCTCATCTATATTAGATGAAAGAAACAAAGCGGTTCTCTTAGCAGTTATCGATAAGTATATCGAGACTGCTGAGCCGGTGGGTTCCCGCACTTTAGCCAAGATTCATCCTGAACACCTCAGTTCTGCCACACTTAGGAATGTAATGGCAGATTTGGAGGATAGGGGATTCCTGAGTCAGCCGCATAAGTCAGCAGGGCGTACTCCAACCGATAAGGGCTACCGGTTTTATGTAGACCACCTCCTTCGCCCGCAAAGTTTTTTAATGACGGCCGAAGTGCTGGCCCATGAGCTTGAATACCCCCTCGAAAAGAAAAATCTTCAAGGGCTGCTTGAGCAAGCCTGTGAAAATCTGTCAAAAGTTTCCCAGCAAACGGGCTTGGTCATGCTTCCAAGTTTTTCGAGTGCCTGTTTCAAGCATATTGAGTTCACCAAAGTTGCTCCCAAAGCGGCACTGGCAGTCTTTTTCTCGGAACAAGGGATTCTGCAAAATAAAGTACTTCCCATTGATGCAGACATGACTCAGGATCAACTGACCTCAATTTCTAATTATCTGAATAGTGAATTCAGTGGAAAACCCATAAAATGGATCTTGCGGGAATTATTAAAACGATTGAAGCTTGAAAAGGAACACTACAACCAGCTGGCCGGTAAGGCCCACGCTCTTTCTGCCGCCCTATTTTCGGAAGAAAAAGAAAGTAGCGAATTGATCGTTGAAGGTGCTTTGAATTTTCTCGATCAACCCGAGTTCACAGAAGATATCAGCAAGATCAAGGCTCTTCTTTGTACTCTCGAAGAGAAAACCAAATTGGTCAACCTGCTCGACCTTTGCCTGCACCATGACGGGATGACCATATTAATTGGCGAAGAAAATCTCCAGGAAGAAATGGGAAACTGCAGTTTGATCGCGCAAAATTATCAGCTGGGAAACGAAAATGTAGGCACACTGGCTGTTTTCGGGTCGAAAAGAATGGATTATAAACGTATCATTTCCATTGTTAATCATACCGCGAAAATAGTCTCTAAATTAATATCTGAAAACCAGGGAGTGTAAAAAGGTTTTATGACATCCAAGGAAAAACCAAATACCATTGATGAAGAGCAGGAAGAAAAACTGGAAGTTGAGGGCCTTGAAGAAGAAGTGCCTGAAGAAGAGAAAAAAAAGCTTAGTCCCATCGAAGAACTTCAAGAACAATTGAAGGAAAAAGATTTGCAACTTGTTGAGCAAAAAGGGGATTTCCTCAGGGAAAAAGCCGATCTCGAAAATTTTCGTAAAAGATTAATCAAGGACAAGGAAGACTCTGTTCAATTTGCCAATCAACGGCTCCTGAAAGAGCTGGTGCAAATCAACGACAATCTGGATAGAGCTCTAGATACCCCCAATTCCTCTCTGGAAAGTTTACGGGAAGGGGTCGAAATGATCCAGAAACAGTTCGCCTCGTTTCTCAAAAACCAGAAGGTTGAGCCAATTGAAGCCATGGGAAAACCTTTCGACCCCAGCCTTCATGAAGTCATGAGCCAGATGGAATCAGAAGAACACGATGAAAACACCGTGATGCAGGAATACTCCAAAGGCTATACTTTAAACGGACGGATTCTTTGCTCTGCCAAAGTAGTTATCTCAAAAAAACCTGAGAAAACTACCCCGAAAGAAAAAACAAAGAAAAGTGCTGCGGAGGAAAAATAACTCTATTGCCCTGCCCCTTTACGGCAGGGCCTTCATTCCCTCCAAAGATTTTTAATAGGTCCCATGCCTGAACTCCCTGAAGTCGAAACCCTCCGGCGGGCACTTCTCCCCCTAGTCGTCAACAAAACTTGCACCGCCCTCAAGTTCTACCGCAAAGATATCCGGTTTCCCATTCCTCAGACTACTTTGCTCAATCAATTTTCCAATCAAGTAGTTTCTCAAATTCAACGGAACGGCAAATATCTGCTTTTACAGGTGCCAAACGGAGCAATGCTTTGGCATCTGGGAATGAGCGGACACGTTTCTCTGCAGAACTCCATGACTCCTATCGAAAAGCATACGCACGCAATTTTCAAGTTTGAATCAGAAACCTGTCTGCACTTTGTTGACCCGAGACGGTTTGGTTGTATTCTCTGGGTTCCGCAAAACGGGAAACACCGCCTACTGGATAATTTGGGACCGGACCCTTTCTCGCCAGACGCTAACGCGCGGACCATGAAAAGCAAGGCCAAAAACTGTCGGTCTCCCATTAAGACCTTTATCATGGATGCCAAACGCATCACGGGAATCGGCAATATCTACGCCTGCGAATCCTTATATCACTCAGGGATTAACCCCAAACGAAAAGCAGGAAGAATTACCCTTGCAGAATGGGACCGGCTCCTTTCCAACGTTCGCACCACCCTTGAAAATAGTATTTTGGCAGGGGGAACCACTCTTCGCGACTTTTTTGATCCCAATGGTGCTAAAGGATATTATGCGGTTAAACTGTCCGTCTATGGTAAAGAGGGTGAGCCTTGCCCAAAATGCAAATCCCCCATAGCCCGTATGATCCACTCCGGCCGATCCACTTTTTTCTGCAAAACCTGCCAACCCCACTAGGCGTGGAGCCGACTAGCACCCACTAGGCAAGATATTCTTTAAATAATTTAAACTATCTATTCGCCCAATTTTTGGCGAAAATGAACCTTAATCATTAAATACAGAGGTAAGAGTTGGAACGTTCTATCGGACTTATAACGCTTAACGCTAAATTTATTCATTCCTCGTTGAGCTTGAGATATTTGAGAAACGCCAGCCGAAATGCCGGCCATAAGAATGTATGGATACGGGAATTTGTCATCAACCAGCCCATCTGGAAAATTGCCGCAGAGATCCAGAAACTCCAGCCGGATGTTTTGGGAATCGGCATATATATCTGGAACCGGAGCCAGAGCCTGGAGTTGATCGAACGCTTACAGAAACAAATGCCGGAACTAAAATTTGTTGTAGGGGGCCCAGAAGTTTCGTTTGAGGAAGAAGGCTCTCTGGCCTTCCCGGTGATTTCCGGCGAAGGCGAAAAAAAATGGGTCGAGTTTCTTGAGTTGACCGGTAAAAATGAGACGCCATCCGATGAAGTGCTTAAACGCTGGCGAACCTATGGGACCGACCTGCCAGAACTCATCCCGGCTTATCAGGAAGAAGATTATCCAGAGCTCAAAAATCGAATTGTTTATTTTGAAACATCCAGAGGGTGTCCCTACCTTTGTTCGTTCTGTTTATCTGCGTTGGACAAAACGGTTCGCTACTTCGATGAGTCCCTCATCCAAAATCAGATTAAAGAACTCCTCAACAATGGTATTCAAAAAATAAAATTTGTGGACCGCACTTTCAACCTCAAGCCAAAGCGCATGAAAGAGCTGATGGAATGGTTGTCTCAATTCAAAGGTAACGAGTTTCATTTTGAAGTAGTAGGAGATATTTTAACTCCCGAAATTCTAAACTTCCTGAAAACGGTTCCCTCTGGAATGTTTCAATTTGAAATTGGCATTCAAACAACCACGGAATCTGTTCAGGAAACCATACAAAGAAAGCAGAGCAATCAAAAACTTTTTGAGACGATTCAACAACTGGTGGAGCAAGACCGCATTCACTTTCATTGCGACCTGATATTCGGTTTGCCAGGGGAAACTCTGGAAGATATCAAGCAATCTTTCTCTCAGGTTATTGCTTTGAGACCTCATGAGCTACAACTTGGTTTTCTCAAATTTCTGCCTGGAGCTCCGATCAATGACCAAGTTGGGAAACACCAATATCGCTATCAGTCCACCCCTCCTTATGAATTGATTTCGCACCAAAATTTATCTGCAGAAGAGGTTCTGTATTTGAAACAATTCGAAGATATTTTCGACCGCTATTACAATTCCAAGCGGTTCCGTTTTTCCATCCACTACCTGCTGGAAAAATTAGACCCAGTTACCCTATTTAACCGTTTGCTGGAATACCATGGTTCTCACGGACTATTGATGAACCCCGTTTCCCTCGATGAATATTACCGGATTTTTCGAGATACGTTTTATCCCACGCCCACTTTAAAGGAGCTGGATCTGCTGAAACTGGATTATTTGTATACCCAGAGGTCATTTCGACTTCCGGGTATTCTTTCTTCCAAGTCCTCGCCTCCTGTGAAGACGTGGAAAAAGGACCGCAAAACACCGGTTATCCCCTTCGATCATGAAATTGAAATCGCCGGATCCCAAGCAATTTTAAAAGTAACAGCAAATCCTGTATACTACGCCATCGCGCATTCGCAGAATGGAGAGGGCTATTTTCGCCGTCCCACCGTCAATGCCATATCAGACGCATAACCTCGGTTCTGATAAAGTTTTAGCACTATCGAATAAATTATGGCCCTAAGGCCTCTTATAAAAAACACCCAATCAGGGAAATAAAGATGACGCAAAATTCTCAGTCTCTCAACAGCAAAAGCAAATCCATCACCCAGGGAGACCGGCGAGCCCCCAACCGAGCCATGCTCAGAGCAGTTGGGTTCACCGATGATGACTTTGGGAAACCCATCATCGGTGTCGCTAATGGACAAAGTGAGATCACCCCTTGTAACGCAGGACTCGGCAAACTCGCCGACATTGCTACAGCAGAGATCCGAAAAAGCGGCGGCATGCCACAAATGTTTGGAACCATTACCGTCAGTGACGGCATTTCCATGGGAACAGAAGGCATGAAATGTTCTCTGGTCAGCCGGGAAGTAATCGCAGACTCCATAGAAACCGTTTGCCGGGGAGCCAGCATGGACGCCGTCATCTGCATAGGCGGATGTGATAAAAATATGCCCGGAGCCATGATAGCCATGGCCCGCTTGAATATTCCCGGACTCTTTGTTTATGGTGGCACCATCAAGCCCGGTCGTCTGGAGGGTAAAGATTTAACCGTGGTCAGCGTATTTGAAGCGGTTGGTCAATTTGGTGCCGGCACCATTGATAGAAACGAGCTCACTGAAATCGAAAAAAATGCCTGCCCGGGTTTAGGTTCCTGCGGTGGAATGTTTACCGCGAACACGATGTCTTCTGCCTTTGAAGCGATGGGCATGAGCCTGCCATACAGCTCTACCATGGCGAATGAAGACAAGGATAAAGAAATCAGTACCGGTCAAAGCGCAAAGACCCTTTTAAAAATGGTCGAGAATAATATCCTTCCCAGAGATATCATGACACGGGAAGCTTTCGAAAATGCCATTGCTGTAGTGATGGCCGTTGGCGGTTCCACCAACGCGGTTTTGCATCTACTGGCCATAGCTCACTCTACTGGAGTGCCATTGTCCATGGATGACTTTGAAGATATCCGGAAAAAGATTCCCCTGTTTTGTGATTTGAAACCGTCCGGCAAATATGTTGCCATCGACCTGCACCATGCTGGCGGTATTCCGCAGGTAATGAAAATGATGTTGAATGCGGGACTCCTGCATGGCGACTGCATGACAGTAACCGGGAAAACCATCGCTGAAAACTTAAAAGATGTTCCCGACCAACCTCGGGAGGATCAGGATGTTATTCTTCCTCTGGACAAACCCAAGTCCACGGTAGGTCACTTGGTTATTCTGAAAGGAAACCTCTGTGAAGAAGGAGCCGTTGCAAAAGTTTCGGGCGTTAAAACCCGGAAGATTACCGGTCCAGCCCGCATCTTCAATTCAGAAGAAGAATGCCTGGATGCTATTATGGATGACCGCATTAAAGAAGGCGATGTTGTGGTTATTAGATTTGAAGGTCCAAAAGGAGGTCCGGGAATGCGTGAAATGCTGGCACCTACAGCCGCCATCGTAGGTAAAGGCTTGGGCGACAAAGTAGCCCTCATCACCGATGGCCGGTTTTCCGGAGGAACCTATGGAATAGTAATCGGCCATATCGCACCCGAAGCACAAATGGGAGGAACACTAGCCCTTATTAATGATGACGATATCATTACGGTTGATATTGACCAAAATCAGCTAAACGTTCAACTATCTGATGCGGAACTGGAAGAAAGAAAAAGAGGGTTCATCGCTCCTGAAATTAAATATCAAACCGGAGTATTGGCTAAATACGCTAAGCTTGTCGGCACGGCCTCTAAAGGTGCAGTAACTGATTAATTTTTCCCTCGCGTAAAGAGTTACCATGATGCAATATAAAATTCTGCCAGGGCATTTATATCCCAAAGACAATCGACTAAACCTTTATTATTTTCACAATCTTTTAAAGGTTATTGGGGAATCCGTTGCCCAGCAAATGAAGCAGCAACATAAAATCAGTATCCCCATTAGTGCCGGGATGTGGGGAGGCTCCTACATGGTCGCCAATGACGATGGGCAAGCCAAAACTAATGTCGTCCGTCTGTATTCCATCGTCAACCTGCCGCAGAACAGTCCTCTGGACAAGGTAGAAAATTTTGAATGCTTAATGGAAATCTATCAGCAAACATTTTCTACTACCTTTAAACGCTACGGATTGAGCCTGGTGGACCCGCGCTGGGGAGAGGCTATCCCTTACTCCAACAGGGCCAAACCCACCACTGCGTTACAAATGTGGGACAAAACAGGTAGAGCCAACTTCGTGCGGGCATTTTTTGTGTGGAATGAGACCACCTGGGAAGAGTCCATCATCTACGACATGATTCGCAACGTCAAAACTCTTAAAGAACTTTTAAATATCAATATCCGCCCGGCAAAAAAAGAAAGTTCAGAGCTTAAATTTCTGTTACAGGATGTACTGATTACCTATTACACCCTGTACGCCGCGTTGACCCCCGATTTCGTTGAACATGCAAAGCCCATCATCGCTGACCTGTTCGAGCAGTTTATAAGCGGAATGCATTCGGAAGAATCCATCGAAGAGCAATACCACAAGGTTTATTCAAACGCTTTGGTTTATGGATTTGAAGAAGCCCTGAAAATTCCTTACGGAAAAGAAAACCTGGATGTGCGAAAAGTAGAAGATTGGCCTGTAGATAAAATCAATTACGTCCCAAATGAACTCAAAGAAAAACTCATCCCAGCCTTGCAAGCCCCATGGAAAAAGTTTCATGCCAACCTGGAAAAACAATCCGGAGCACAAGTAGCCAGCCACTGAAGCCCTGGGAGGGAGATACTTTAGAGTTTCAATAGAAGCCAGCCGGCGATACCTTTTTGACCGTTCAGTTCTTTGTTTGATCCATTCCAAACTGCGGTGGCCATTAAAACCGAATCTTGAAACTGAACATCATTAGCGTTGCCATTAGTTAAGGAACGGTTGAAAATGAGGCGCCATTTATTATTTTTCCATACCGCAACCCCTTGCACATCCTGCTGGCTTTGGTCGGTCAGGGTGCTGAATCCTTCGGCGTTTAAATCTTCAATGGTCTGGTAAGGAATTTGCGAGTTGGGATTATCCCTCACTCCGGGTTGCCCCCGCTCACCGCCAATCGCTTTCCATTGCCAGATATTGACGGGCTTTCCCGATTCGCCCATCGTTATGGATGGGGCCTCCTTATCGGAAGTCACAGGGAACATAACCGCCGCGCGGTCGACATACAATGCTGAATGGTCAAAATTACTGTCTCGAGTCAAATCATCCCACTCCAACATGATGGCGATGCTCGAACTATTTTTTACCGTCCGCACCACGACATTTCTCGTGGATGGATTCGGCCATTTTGGGTTGGTGATCATTTGTGGTCCGAGTTCAACTTCAACGGGAAGGGGCCCTCCGTCCCAAAAAGGATCATAGGGGTCTGTTGGTAAATTTCCGTCACGGTTGGCAACCTGTATTACCGGGCCGCAACTTTCATCCTGCAAACAATCCTCAACATGGGCGCCACAGGAAGCGATGAACAGCGCGGCAACCGCCATCCAAAGTGACTTCAATCTTTTTGGGGTCATGGAATTAGTAATTTTGGATCAGGTTTTCTAGTTCTTTTTGCAATTCGGGGGTAAAGGGACCTACCAGTATCAGGTTCAGTTGATCGGGGACAAGAATTCTCCGGGCCACTTCAATGATTCTGTCTTTCGAAATCGCCATGACCTGGTTTCGCTCTTCTTCCAGAGACATTTCTTCTGAGTAAAGGTAAGGAAAAGCATAACGTATCACTTGTTTGTAAGGGTCGTCCAATTCCGAATCCAAATCAAACATATACCTTTTTTTAATATGTGCTACTTCTTCATCAGAAGGGCCCTGGCTGACAAAATTTTTAATTTCCTGGAGAAGGACTTTAGAGACCTCTATGAGTTTTTCTGGCCGTACCGTCACATCAAAATCCATCGTGCCAATATCCGACATGCTGGTGGCTCTGCATTCCACCGAATAAACCAGGCCCCGCTCCTCTCGAAGTACCCTTTGCAAGCGGGATGTGAATCCATCATCAAAGATTCGGCTAATCAATCCCAGAGTCAGGAAATCTTCATGGTTGTAGGAACAGGATCTAAAACATATTTGCAGTTCTATCTGGCTGTCTGAATCTTGCTGAAATAGAAACTGGGATTGGGACTGCTCATCGGGAATACTGCCGAGAAAATGATTCTTTGAAATCGGGGCCACTCCATTAGAAAATTCAGAAAAATATTTTTCTGCTAATCGATGATGGCACTCGTGCTCAATGGGCCCCGCCACCGCCAGAACCATATTACCGGGAACGTAATGGGCATTGTAGTAGTCCCTCAACATTTCCACAGAAATCTTTTTAATGGTCTCTTCTGTTCCAATCGTCGGCCATGACATCGGTGTTCCCGGATAAAGCAGTTTGCAGGCATGGTTGTTGATGTCCACATTCACGCCGTCTTCATTAAGGTCCTCATAGTACTCCTCAAGAATGATC
>JABHBK010000022.1 GCA_018673915.1 Nitrospina sp.
TTTGGAACGTTTTCCCTGCAAGCGAAAAAAGCTGGTTTTAAAGTGGATGTCATAGAAATGGACAAGCGGTGTTGCGAGTTTTTATCCAAATCGGTAGGAGTCAATGCGGTTAACAGCAATTGTCCAGAGCAGGCAATTGATGATTTGGAAAAGCACGATGTGATTGCGCTTTGGCATAATATTGAACACCTTCCGAACCCATGGGCCTTTTTAAAAGAAGCCGCTAAAAACCTGAATCCAGGGGGTGTTTTACTCATTGCCGCCCCCAATCCAAGTTCTTTCGGATTTCGTGTGCTGGGTCCATTATGGCCCCATGTTGATGCTCCGCGTCATCTCAATCTTATTCCCGTGCAATTGTTAACTAAATATTTAAATTCTTTCGGGTTGGAATTGGTCATGATGACAACCAAAGACAAAGGAGCGAGATCCTGGAACCGGTTTGGTTGGCAGCGCTTTTTAATGAATTATTTCTCCAGTAAAATTGGGCAGATGGTGGCTTTCATTGTGGGGGGGATTTTAAGCTTGCCTTTAGCATTGTGGGAGTTTAAAGGTGCGAATGGAAGTGCTTATACTGTTATCTATCAGAAGAAATCAGCATGAAAAATGAATTTTACTGTTCATATGGGAAATCTTAAGCCAAAACCCCGGCGGATGACCCCTCGGCTTATCTCTTCATTTACAGTTAGCTACAAACCGATCCTCAAAAGCTGAAAAAACAGGATTCATAAAGGCCTTGATATTGACTCCAATAATTTTTATAGTGATAATGTGTTGGTTATTTTGGGGGGAGCTGATTCGATTTTTGCAGATAGAAGTTATGGTTTGAGGCGAACAATGCGTTTAACCCAGTTGAGGAGTCGGGGCTCAAATGACAGCTTTTCTTAACCTTTTGAATTAAAGGTCAATTGTTTGAATTGTAACACCGTTAAGAACGTAAAGGTTGTTTTGCTTGAAGTAGTGGGATGCCACATTTAGCCTGACTATAATAAGCTATGTCGATAAAAGAAAAAAGCATGCAGGTTGAATCTACCCTTGCGAGATTGGAAAGTCGCAAAGGTGAACTCCGTCAAAAATGGTTCAGTGGCAAACCGTTTCACTATCTTTTTGTCGATGATTTTTTACCCAGAGAGCTGGCAGAAGACCTTTTAGCCTGCTATCCAGCCCCCGATCAGAGTTGGACAAAGACAACCTATGTACACCAGAGCAATAAGCACCATGTTCAATCGGGCTTTCCAGAGCCAATCAAGGAGTACTTTGCCCTTGTGGCGATGCCAAAGTTTCTCAAGATTGTTTCTGAGATTACAGGTATCGATGACTTGATAGCAGACCCAAAACTGTTTGGTGGCGGTTTGCATCAGACTTTTCCTGACGGATTTCTGGATGTTCATATCGATTACAATATTCACCCGGAGACAAAGCTCTATCGCAGGCTTAACCTCCTTGTTTACTTAAATAAAAATTGGGAAAGGGAATATGAGGGCTATGTGGAATTGTGGGACATGGAAAGTGAAAAACTATTGGAGAATATTGCCCCGATTTTTAACCGAGCCGTCATGTTTGAAACAAACGAGATATCGTATCATGGTCATCCAGTACCCCTGAAGTGCCCTCCGCCTATGACTCGAAAATCCCTGGCTGTATATTATTACTCCAAAGAAAGGGATGACCAATACAGGTCGGCAAGAGAACACAATACTATCTATAAGCAAACTTCAGGGCTTCAGGGATATGTGAAAACCTTCTGTTCATCTTGTCGATCTTTTGTGGAGCGTTTGAGGCGAGAAAGCCCAGGGGAATTATGTGGGCACCTGATGAAAAAGTGTTATCGTAAAATAAAAGGCCTGCCCCCGGAAAATAAATAGTGCCCCACTCCCTAGTTTTTTCGTAGGTGAAGACTTGTTTGTTATCTTAAGGGGTGCTGAGGCTAAATCGCCCAAGTAGCTTGAATTTTTAAAGAAGGAAATTAAAAAAGAGCACCGGTATCTGTTTGTATTTTTGCATTATATTTGGTGGGCTCGGGAATTTGGGGTGAAGGCAAATGCCGGTATTAGTGGAGATAGGTGGTGGGAAGACGTGTTTCCCCTTTTAAAGGCAGGTAGAAAACAAGCCTTTGTTTTCGGAGGGGATGCTCAGAAAAAGTTTGATATTGTTAAGGTGGGAAATGTAAGGTTGATCTCGAATGGACTAGCCCTTGGAAAATCAGCGCAGAATACGGTGGTAGCATAATCCCAATACAATTTTTTGAAATTTTCGTTTGACAGTTGGATGGGATAGTAGGTTTAAATAGCTGGATTAAAAGTATCAAGAGCTTTGAAGCCCTGTATTATTTGAAATATTCAACGGTTAATTTGCTCATTTCTAATTTCATCGTTTTGAAAAACTTATTCCGCTCGTAGTACCCCTTTCCCTGGACAACTATTAAAATAAGGAGGTCTATTTAATGCAAGGATTAGAGTTGATAAGCGATTCTCCTCTTTCTCTGGTGGCTCTTTTAATGAGCCTTGGGGTGGGAACAGCTTTGTCGTTGCTGGTAACCTGGCATTTCAAGAAATTTGGTTCCACGCTTTCCAATAGAGAAGAATTTGCGCAAGTATTTCCCTTTGTCCTGTTAACTACGGTGCTTATTATTTCGGTGGTGAAGTCCAGCTTGGCTCTTTCTCTGGGTTTGGTTGGTGCGTTATCAATTGTTCGCTTTCGCACGCCGATTAAAGAGCCTGAAGAACTTGCATATTTATTTATTTCTATAGCTCTGGGACTCGGATTGGGGGCGAACCAGATACTGGCCACGGTGGTAGCTGGACCTTTGATCCTGCTGGTTATGGCTTGCATAAAGGGAATGGGAAGGGTAAGTGAAAACAAAAATCTCTACTTATCGATAGACTGGCAAAGTGATGGTGAGAAGCACCCTGAGCGTTACTTAGATCGTTTAAACGATATGATCTCGAAACATGTGCATACCAGTGATCTGAGACGGTTTGATGTTCGTGAGGAGTCAGTGGAAGTTACTTACTTTCTGGATATTGTCGGCACCGAAAACCTTAGCACCCTGGTCGATGAACTGCGAGGGTCATTCCCGCGAATTGGAGTTACTTTTCTGGATCAAAATCGACTGCCAAATGTGTAGCCCAAATGAAAGTCAAATCTAAAATACATGTCGCGGGTGGTCCATCAGATTTTTTAAAAGTTATAAAATGCACTCTAGCTTTTAACTCCCCCCCTCTTTTTCTGATCACCCTAGCTGTGGTGGTTCCTTTTACTTGTCTTTTAACAGTTTTGTGCTTGACTCCAGATAAACTGCGAGATCCCCTGGCAAGTTGGGCACACAGGCAGGGTTATTTTCCCGCAATAAATGATGGAGGTATGCCCAAAATACTACTATTGGTGCCGCTGAAAACTATCAAAATGGGCGGAGACCAGAGCAAAGTAGTTGCCGCTAATATTGCTATGGAAGAAGTCGTGACCGGTGCAGCCAGCAAAGATGGTTCGAGTCTCACCATTTCTGAATCCACCATAAAAAACACAAGGTTCTTTGGGCGGATAGCTTATATCAAGAAGCCGGAGTATGGTTCAGCCTCTATCGATGCGCGTAATATAAAATTTGAAGAGGCCAGTATCCGAGCCCGTGTGCAGAAAGGAAGCTATTTATCATTGGAGGGGAAAAGGATAAAAACTGAAGGTATGGATGTGGAACAGCTTTATGAGACCGTAATGAAACCAAGGTTGAAAAAATGAATCATAAGGTCCCGCTAGATACTCGTAATGAGATCAAATTCATTGCTTCTTCCCAAGAGTACCATTATTTATTGAAGTGGATAAGATTGCACCCTGCCGGATTCTACACGGTCTACCCTGACCGAAAGGTAAATAATATTTATTTCGATTCGCATGAATATACGGCTTACGCCGATAACCTGGCAGGAGTAAGCTTTCGAACTAAAGTCCGATATCGTTGGTATGGCTCTTCTCTGACGCCAGCTGCGGGTGCATTGGAAATTAAATGTAAGAGGAATTTATTTGTATGGAAGCACATATTTAAAACTTCCAAAGCTCCATACAGTCCATTGGCGAACTGGGCCAGGGTTCGGCAATTGCTAAGTTCTCAGATGCCTCTTGAAGCAAAAAAGTGGATGGAAGAAAATCCTTTGCCTATACTTATTAATAGATATAATAGGAAATATTTTCTTTCGCAAGATGGAAAAGTCAGGGTGACCATTGATAATAAACTAGTTTTTTTTGACCAACGTTTTAGGCCTGCTCCTAACATAAAACAGAGTGCGAACAATCCTGATTTTTTTGTTGTGGAGTTTAAGTTTGACAGGAATGATCGGGAACTGGCTTCTCGTTATATCCAAACTATACCGATCAGAATTAGTAAAAGTTCCAAATATTGTAATGGTCTAAGGTTTTTAAGCGGAAACTAACTCTTATTTGAAAACGTGCTTTTCCCACTTGAGTTCTGGATTAAAGAATGCAAGGTTCTGAAGTTTTTGCCAAAAACGCATAGTGGGTTCGGAAAAACTTAAAAATTTGGTATTTGGCCACTATTACAAGGCATAATGCAAAAAGGGTTATTTACAGTCAGCGTAGACCTTGAGCTTGCTTGGGGGATTTGCGACCAGATTCTTGATGATGATGCACGGCGGGCTCTTTCAAAGGAGCGGCAGATCGTCAAGCGGCTCCTCAATTTGATGGAGGAATATGAGATACGAGCCTCATGGGGAGTGGTCGGTCATCTTCTTCAATCGGAGAGCCCCTGGAAAAACGGAACCTTTCATCCTGAAATTCCCCGGCCTATGTTAATGGGAGAAGCCCGCGATTGGTTTTTCCAGGTTGCCAGGGATACGTCCGATCCGCTCTGGTATGGAAGAGACCTCATTAATATGATTAAAAGTTGTTCCCCTGAGCAGGAGATCGGCAGTCATTCATTTTGCCATGTTATCTACGATGAGGAAGCGGCTAATCAGGCGGCTATAATGGCGGATATTCGACTGGCTAAAGAAATCCATGCCGTAAATGACCTGCCATTTGATTTTTTCATTTTTCCCAGAAATGTGATGGGATTCAAAGACATTCTGGCTAAAAATGGAATAAAGGTGTACCGTGGGCACGAGGAGCGTTGGTACGAATCTCTGCCCTGCAAGTCGGCTCACCGATTGTTGAATCTGGCGTACTACTTGTTGAGTATTACTCCGCCTACTGTTAAAGCGAAAAGGGATGAGCATGGTCTTATTAATATCCCCGCCAGTATGCTGTTTATCGGAAGGGCCGGCTTAAGAGGCCTTATACCCAATAAAAATTTGGCGCAAATGGCTATTGCGGGCATAGATTTGGCCGTTAAGAAAAAAGAGATTTTTCATCTCTGGTTTCATCCTTCTAATTTTGCTTACAACACGGAGTTGCAGTTCCAAAACCTTGAAAACATTTTCCGGCAGGCCAACAAA
>JABHBK010000030.1 GCA_018673915.1 Nitrospina sp.
AAAAAGAAATTCAAAAATACACACATTTAGTCTGCGCCATTTTGCTGGACTTTGAGATTCACCCCCTACCCGGTTCCTATGAGGGTTCCTCGGCAGAAACCGTTTTAGGAAGCGTTCAAATCACGGGAAAATGGAACGGTGCCGTCATGCTTTGCCTGCCATCAACTCTGGTCGATACCTTAACCGAAAAAATGTTTTCTATCAAACCGGGGAAAGCATCTATTGAGGAAAAAAAAGATGCGATAGGTGAAATGGTTAATATGATCGGAGGGAACATCAAAGCGCTTTTACCGCAACCTTGTGCACTTTCAGCACCACTTATGGCTTTGGAAGGACACCAACTGCACTTCCCTTCCACAAAAATGGTGACCCATTGCCAGTTCGAATGCGCAGGGAAACCCTTTGCCTTATCGCTGTATGAACAGGTTGAAGATCCTTCTTAAAGGCAAGAGTACTCAGAATACTTAACTAACTTTAGAAGCTCTTAAAAAAATATTTGCCTTCTAATATATTCTTGAGAACGATAAAACCCATTCGCTCCCAAAAACTCTATTCTTTTTTCTTCAGGCCAAGATGTTCGTTGATTTCTTTATCGACCGCATCAATGTTTTGCGAATTGTACCGAACCAGATTTTGAAGGTGTTCATAGCTGTCAAACTTCACCTCTGAAAACTCAATACCCAAGTCTTTATCCGTGGAGCGCCCAACTTTTCCCTTCATATCTATATGAATGGGGGGGTCTACACCTTCCAAAAACACCGAAACATCACATAGAGTTCCGACAGGTAAAACCTTGCCCTCATGCTGGAGAGATATCCCTGCCATGCTGAGATCATGAGTTTCGTGAGTTTTTATAACAATATCCTTAGCGCTCACTTCCACCCAGACTTTTATGGGAACCCGAGTGAACTCCCTGTGATTACCTTCTGTATTCTCTGTCATTCTAAAAGCCCAATACTTATTGTTACTTGATTATAGCCTATAAAGAAAGAATTGCAAGGTAAATTTAATCCCCATCTAACATTAAACACAAAAACCACCTAACTCCATTATTTAAAGCACTTTACGGGATTCAGATTCTGATAAACCCGTTTAAATTTTCCAGAAAAATTTTCTCACCGCAACTTGACATCTCTGCCAACAAATCTTATTTAACTAACAGAATTGTAAAGACAAAACACTCATTTACTCAATTCAGTAAATTTAAAAGCATTTATAAATACATTTGGAAAGGATTAGAACCCATGGGAAAAATCGTAGGCATAGATCTTGGTACCACAAATTCCGTGATCGCTGTTATGGAAGGAAGTGAACCTAAAGTAATCCTCAATGAGGAAGGAAGCAGGACCACCCCTTCCGTAGTCGCATTCACAAAAGAAGGCGAAATACTGGTAGGCCAAGTGGCAAAAAGGCAAGCCATCGCTAACCCGGAAAATACGATTTTTTCCATCAAGCGTTTCATGGGTCGTGCCCTCGATGAGGTGTCCGAAGAATTAAAAATGGTTCCTTACGAAGTCATTCAGGGATCCAAAAGTGAAGTACGGATAAAGGCCGGAGATAAATCTTATACTCCGCCTGAAATATCCGCCATGATTCTTCAAAAATTAAAAAAATCTGCAGAAGCCTATCTCGGACAACCTGTCACCGAAGCTGTTATCACCGTACCAGCATACTTCAATGACGCACAACGTCAGGCTACCAAAGATGCCGGTAAAATTGCAGGACTGGAAGTTAAGCGGATCATCAATGAGCCTACTGCCTCGGCACTGGCTTATGGACTGGATAAGAAAAAAGACCACACCATTGCAGTTTATGACTTTGGCGGAGGTACTTTCGATATCTCAATTCTTGAAGTTGGAGACAATGTTGTTGAAGTTAAAGCTACCAATGGCGATACCCACCTGGGCGGCGACAACCTGGACCAGCGTGTCATTAACTGGCTGGTCGAAGAGTTTAAAAAAGAACAAGGTATTGATCTATCGAAAGACAATATGGCTCTGCAAAGACTGAAAGAAGCAGCAGAAAAAGCCAAAATGGAGCTTTCAACTACCAATGAAACAGATATCAACCTCCCCTTCATCACTGCAGATGCAGGAGGACCAAAACATCTCAACATAAAGCTTTCAAGATCAAAATTCGAATCCATGATCGATGACCTGCTGGAAAAATCTAAGTCTCCATGCCTCCAAGCTTTAAAGGATGCCGGACTTAAAGCAGACCAGATTCATGAAGCTGTTCTCGTCGGGGGCTCAACCCGGGTCCCTATGGCGCAAGACCTGGTTAAAAACCTTTTTGGGAAAGAACCTCACCGCGGTGTTAATCCAGACGAAGTTGTTGCTCTGGGTGCAGCGGTTCAGGCTGGTGTTCTTTCCGGCGATGTAAAAGATATCCTTCTTCTGGATGTCACACCGCTTTCTCTTGGAATTGAAACACTGGGTGGCGTCACCACAAAACTGATTGAACGCAACACCACCATCCCCACGCGCAAGTCGGAAACATTTTCAACCGCGGCAGACAACCAGCCTTCGGTAGAAATCAATGTTATCCAGGGTGAGCGGGAAATGGCAAAAGATAATCGGTCTCTCGGGAAATTTCATCTAGACGGAATTCCACCTGCCCCGCGCGGCGTGCCGCAAGTTGAAGTAACCTTTGACATTGATGCCAATGGTATTATTCATGTAGGAGCCAAAGACAAAGGCACCAATAAAGAACAAAAAATTACCATAACCGATTCAACCGGTTTAAGTGATAATGATATTGAGCAAATGGTGAAAGATGCTGAAGCCAATGCTGATGTCGATAAAGAAAGACGGGAAAAAATTGACGTCAAAAACCAGCTTGATTCCGTCATTTACAGCACAGAAAAAACCATCCGGGAAAATAAAGACAAGCTTAAGGAAGAAGACGTCAAAGAAACCGAAGAAGCCGTCGAAGAAGCCAAAAAGCACCTTGAAGGCGAGATACCCGAGATGAAAGAGCAACTTGAAAAAGTCAATGAAGTTGCTCACAAGTTAGCTCAAGCCATGTATTCCCAGGCTCAGGAGCCTGGTGCAGAAACACCGGGTGATGACACACCTAATGACACAGATGCCGGCCCCGAAAGCAAAGCTGATGACGATGTAGTCGATGCAGAGTTTGAGGATGTAGGAAAAAAATAATATCATTCAATCGCGTGCCCTCGAATTCTTCGAGGGCACGAATCTATATTCCAACAATTAAAAAGAATCCCTATGGCAAAAAGAAAACCAAAATCATCTGCTGACCCACAAGATGAGCCTACAATTAATATTGTGGACCGAAGATCTTCCATCAGTGAAGAGGATGATAAAGAATCAAACTCAGACATTGAAGAGCGACTGCCAAGTTATGTAGAACGTCTCAAGCAGGAAGCAGAAGAGAAGGATAAACGCCTTCGGGAATACATCTCCGCTTATAAAGAAAAGTCTGGGGAAAATGATGATTTCCGTAAACGTCTCGAAAAAGATAATGATGTTCGCCTGGATCAATTTAAGGCCAATCTTTTCTCCCGACTGGTCCCGATTCTGGATAACTTGAGCCGTGCCATCCAAACCTCCGGGTCCAATAAGGATTTCGATGGTCTTTACCTGGGCGTGGAAATGGTTGCCAAACAATTCGCCCGTGAACTTAAAAATAATGAAGTAACCATAATCGACACTAAAAACAGGAAGTTCAATCCTAAAACTGACGAGGTGGTCATGACGGAGGACACACCCGATCCCGAACAGGACAACACGATTGTTCAAGAGCTGGAACCGGGATATATTTTTAAAGACAAATTGATCAAGGCCGCAAAAGTTAAAGTGGCCCATTTAAAAACATAGGCCACCTCTAAAAATAACTACTCATGAGCCAACGCGATTATTATGAAGTACTCGGTGTTTCTAACAATGCCAATGAAAGCGAACTAAAAAAAGCCTACCGCCAACAAGCCCTTAAATTCCATCCAGATAAAAACCCCGGAGATAAAGAGGCTGAAGACAAATTCAAAGAAGCTTCCGAGGCTTACGATGTCCTTAAAGATTCTGAAAAAAGACAAATCTATGATCAGTACGGCCATGAGGGCCTTAAAGGACGTGGCTTTGGCGGGTTTAACGGATTCGACGATATCTTCTCCCAATTTGGAGACATATTTGGTGACTTCTTTGGTGGAGGAGGACAACAGCAGAGGACAGGATCGGACTTGCGTTTGGACATCTCTATCTCCTTCAAGGAAGCTATATTTGGAACCGAAAAGGAAGTAGAAGTCAGCAAACATAATCCCTGTGGAACCTGTGAAGGTTCAGGGTCAAAGCCGGGCCACAGACCACAACCTTGCAGAACCTGCCGAGGCACCGGACAGGTCGTTCGCGCTCAGGGTTTTTTCAGTGTCCAGTCCCCTTGCCCAGACTGCCGAGGTGCAGGCCAAGTCATTTCCCACCCGTGTTCCGATTGTCATGGTGATGGTCGGATTCTTAAAAACAAAAAACTTTCTATCAATATTCCTGCAGGTGTGGACGATGGCTCCCGATTAAGGTTAAAAGGCGAAGGAGAACCGGGACCTCAGGGCCTCCCTCCAGGAGATCTTTATGTCATCATGCATGTTGCCGCGCACGAATTCTTTCATCGCGAAGGTCACGACATCCATTGCCGAATGAATTTGACATTTTCTCAGGCCGCCTTGGGAGCTGAAATTCAGGTGCCACTACTAGATGATGATAAAACACAAATTATATCTATACCAGCGGGAGTACAAACCAATACGGCCCATCGCGTTCCCGGGGCTGGGGTTCCTCAATTACGCGGACATGGTAGAGGTGACCAGATCATACATTTAAATATTGAAACGCCCAAACGCTTGAACAAGAGACAAAAGGAACTATTCAAAGAACTATCTGAAATAGATGGGAACCCCATCAAGGAAACACTAAAAGGGTTTTTCCAAAAACTTCGAATGTAATTCACCACCACCCGCACTTACCCAAGACACAAGCTTTGCCACACCTGGCAGGTTTTGACCAATCTGTATTTCATTTTTATTAGCAAGGTCTATTGCTCGTTGCATCCGTTGGCAAGTCAACTCCCCCTTTATATTAAACAACCCTCATTAAGGCTTTTTAATCTCGCTTTAATGGGTATTTAACTTTCAAGTTTTATTATTATCTCAACGACTTGAAAAATTATTTTCAATCTAGTCCTATATTTAAAAATTCAATAGCGTTGGAGGAATTCCATCATGACTCAAAAACTTAAAGTCCCAACAGCATTCGCTCTGTTCATTTTGCTACTCTTTCCTCTTTCATATGGAATCGGGACACCAAACTTGATCACAGCGAATCCTGCTTTTGGATTGAGTACCAAACCTAACCCTGTCGGCACCAACCTCATCGTAGGTATTGCTAAGAGACAAAATCCTTCCGTCGTATTTGTCACATCAAAAACCAAAATCCAACCTGCAAAGGGAAATGCTCCTTTTGGAAAATTTGCTCCTCCGGGCAGAGGCAGTCCTTTTACTCCTCCACCCGCACCAGGAAATGGAACGGGTACAGGATTCATCATCGACCGGGAAGGACATATTCTCACCAACAATCATGTTGTTGATGACGCAGATATTATAAAAGTGACCCTGCAAAACGAAAAAGAATATGAGGCTCAACTTGTCGGTTCAGACCCCAAAACTGACATCGCACTCATAAAGATTATCCAAAAAAATGGGGAACGCGCCTCTTTCCCATTTTTAGAAATGGGTGATTCTGAGAAATTGGAAGTTGGAGAATGGGTGGTCGCCATCGGCAACCCGTTTGGTTTGGACCATACCGTAACAACTGGTGTGGTCAGCGCGAAAGGCCGAAACATTGGCGCGGGACCTTACGATGAATTCATCCAAACGGATGCTTCTATCAACCCTGGCAACAGCGGTGGCCCCTTGCTCAACATGAATGGAGATGTCATCGGTATAAACACAGCTATCTTTTCTGGCAGTGGAGGAAATGTAGGCATTGGCTTTGCTCTGCCTATAAATATGGCCAAAGATATACTTGGCGATTTGAAACTAAATGGGAAGGTCACACGTGGCTGGTTGGGAGTTATGATTCAGAAAATCACACCAGAACTGCAAGAATCTTTCAAGCTCAAAAATGCAAGAGGTGCCTTGATCAATGATATCAGCCCCAATGGTCCTGCCGACCGGGGAGGAATGAAACGAGGTGATGTCATCACCCGCTTTGATGGGGTGGAAATTGCCTCTATGGAAACACTGCCCAAGCAGGTTGCTGCCATAAAACCGGGAAATTCCGTTAAGGTTGAAGTGATCCGTGAGGGAAAACCGATGACCTTGGAAATCAAGATAGACCCAATGAAAGTAGAAAAACCCGCCTGATTCCCCAAGCCTGCAATAAGCAGGCTACCTCCTGAAAGGGGACTGCACTGTCAAGGGCAGTCCCCTTTCTAATATTTCTTCAAAGCTTATTTTAAAAACTGACTATGTGGAAGTTGGGTCGTCCCCATAAGATGAAGATCTACCGATCTCGCCGCTTCCCGGCCTTCAGCAATGGCCCAAACCACTAGCGACTGCCCCCGGGTCATATCCCCGGCAACAAAAACCCCATCGACGCTGGTCATTTTCTGATCATCACAAGCCACATTTCCACGAGCGTCCAGGTCCATCCCAAGTTCCTGCAACATGCCTTCGTGGATAGGGTGAACAAAACCCATAGCCAGGAGAACCAGCTCGACATCCAAATCAAACTCTGAGCCAGGTACTTCCCGCATTTCTGGACGACCCGTTTTGGGATCGGGATCACCAAATTCAATCTTTACCCCATGAATTTTAGAAACCTTGCCGTCTTGCCCGGTAAACTTTTTGGTAGACACACAATATTCCGTTATTTTGTCCTTGCCTTCACGCGCATTGGCTTCTTCATGCGAAGAGGACACTCGAAATATTTTGGGCCATTGCGGCCAGGGATTTCCATCGTTTCTTGTTTGAGGAGGTTCTGGCAAAAGTTCAAACTGGTAAACTTTTTTTGCCCCCTGCCTGAGTGAGGTTCCAAGACAATCCGACCCCGTATCCCCGCCTCCAATGATCAAAACATTTTTGTCTTTCGCAGTGATGGAAATTTCCTCCGGGATTGTATCTCCCTCATTACGCTTATTTTGTTGTGGGAGGAAATCCATAGCAAAATGGATGCCTGCAAGGTCCCTCCCCTCCACAGGGATATCCCGAGATTTCTGCGAACCGCCACAAAGTATCACGGCGTCAAATTCATTTTTCAATTCGTTGGCTGATTTATCGACACCGATGTTGACACCGGTCTTAAATAATACGCCCGATTCCTCCAGCACCTTCAATCGGCGCTTAACAATTGCCTTATCCAGTTTGAAATGAGGGATGCCATACATCAAGAGTCCGCCGATACGATCATCTTTTTCGAAGACGGTAACCTCATGACCCGCTGTATTGAGTTGATCAGCACAGGCCAACCCTGCCGGCCCCGATCCGACCACTGCTATTTTTTTCCCTGTACGAGAATCGGGTTTATGAGGTTGGATAAACCCCATCTCAAATCCTTTTTCCGCTATCATCTCCTCGATTTTACAGATTGTGACTGCAGGCTCAGTAATGCCCAGCACACAGGCACCTTCACATGGAGCGGGACAAACACGACCGGTGAATTCAGGGAAATTATTAGTCTTCTGTAACAGTTCCACTGCCTCCTGATACCGGCCTCGATATACCATATCGTTCCAGTCTGGAATCAGGTTTCCCAATGGACAACCCGATTCACTCTGGCAAAATGGAACTCCACAGTCCATACAGCGAGCTCCTTGTTCCTTATACTTCTCTTCAGGAAAAGGCGCGTAGCACTCTTTCTGGTCCTTAAGCCGTTCATCAACCGGTCGGCCAGACGGTGTCTCCCGCCCGTATTCCATAAATCCTTTTATCGCACCCATTTAATCTTTCTATATCCTTTCATTAAGCAACCAGCACTTCATTTTTGCGTTTTTGTTCTTCCAAAACTCTCCGGTAATCTGTCGGATAAATCTTGACGAATTTAGGCAGAGTTTCTTCCCATTCATCCAGCACCTTTTTAGCAACCGCACTCTGTGTGCTTTCAAAATGTTCCTGAATTAATGACTTCAATTTTTCAATATCTTCGGGCTCTTCAACGGGAAGTAAATCAACACTACTTTGGTTGCAGTGAATGGGAAACGTGCTGTCCCGGTCGAGAACATAAGCCAGGCCTCCACTCATACCGGCGGCGAAGTTTCTTCCGGTTGAACCAAGAACCACAACGGTTCCGCCCGTCATGTACTCACAACCGTGATCTCCAACTCCTTCAATCACTGTCTGGGCTCCACTGTTCCGTACTGCAAACCGCTCTCCCCCAATCCCTCTGAAAAATGCTTTACCGGAAATAGCGCCATAAAGAACCGTATTTCCAATCAATATATTGTCTTCGGGAACAAGGGTGGAATCCTTCGGAGGATAAATAAAAATTTTACCTCCGGACAAACCTTTTCCCACATAGTCATTCGCATCGCCGGCCAGACCAAAGGTTATTCCCGGAGCAAGAAAGCCTCCGAAACTCTGTCCTGCTGAGCCTGTGAAACCAAATTGGATAGTATCGGAGGGAAGCCCTTCCTCGCCAAATTTTTTCGAAACTTGGTAACTGAGCATCGCACCGGTAGTCCGGTCTGTATTAAGAATGGGAAGATCACCATATACCTGGGTTTTGTTCTCGAGAGCCAACTTGCTCATTTCTATCAGCTTATGGTCTAAAGCATTGTCCAGGTCACCACTCAAATCCTGAGTGCAGACATTACGTATCTCGACATTATCATCCACATCCGGTTTAAATAAAATTCGGCTGACATCGACGCCATGAGCTTTCCAGTGATCCGTAGCGTAATCTGCCTCAAGAAGACCCACTTGACCAATCAAGTCATCAAATTTACGTATGCCTAACTGAGCCATGATTTCGCGAACCTCTTCTGCGATAAATTTGAAAAAATTGACGACATAATCTGCTTTTCCACCAAATTTTTTCCTTAAAGAAGGATCTTGTGTCGCAATGCCAACCGAACAAGTATTGAGGTGACATTTTCGCATCATGATGCAACCCATAGTTACCAGGGCCGTAGTGGAAAAACCAAACTCATCTGCCCCCAGAATACCGCCTATCACTACATCACGACCGGTTTTAAGTTGACCATCAACCTGCACACAAATTCGCCCACGCAAATCGTTAAGCACAAGAATCTGCTGAGTTTCAGAGAGTCCCAACTCCCAGGGGAGTCCTGCATGTTTAATTGAAGTTTGTGGTGACGCACCGGTTCCACCATCATGCCCGGCAATCAAAACTCCTTCAGCATGAGCTTTAGAGACACCCGCCGCAATGGTTCCCACTCCCGCTTCGGCAACCAGTTTGACACTGACTTTTGCATCCGGGTTGGCGTTGTGCAAATCAAAAATCAATTGTTGGAGGTCTTCGATAGAGTAAATATCATGATGCGGAGGTGGTGAGATCAATCCCACGCCTGGTGTTGAATGCCGAATCTTGGCAATGTACTCACTGACTTTATGCCCCGGCAATTGACCTCCCTCTCCGGGTTTGGCCCCTTGCGAAATTTTAATCTGCAATTCATCGGCATTAGCAAGGTAGAAACTGTTCACTCCAAAACGGCCCGAGGCCACCTGCTTGATTTTGCTACGGCGAGAGTCTCCATTTGCGTCAGGTGTATAACGGACGCTATCCTCTCCCCCTTCTCCAGTATTGCTTCTGCCTCCCAACCTGTTCATGGCAATTGCCAGAGTCTCATGGGCTTCACGGGAAATAGAACCGATGGACATAGCCCCCGTACAAAAACGCCGGGTAATTTCTTCAACAGGCTCTACCTCATTGAGGGGAATTGGGTTGGCCTTTTTAAATTTGAACAATCCGCGCAATGTGCACTGACGCGTACTCTCATTATCAGCATATTCAGAAAACTTTTTAAACGTGCCATAATCATTCGAGCGGGTAGCATGTTGCAATAACCCGATTGCATTCGGGTTGAGCATGTGCTTCTCCTCACCACGCCGCCATTGATAATGTCCACCCAGGTCAAGAATCGAAAACATGTCTTTAGCGAAGCCTTTTTTATGACGGGCTAAAGCTTCTTTAGCCAAAACTTCCAGTTCGGCGCCACTAACACGTGAAGGCGTGCCCGTAAAATATTTCTCAACTACGTCTTCACTCAAACCTACAGTTTCAAAAATCTGCGCCCCACGATAACTCTGGATCGTGGAGATCCCCATCTTCGCCGTAATTTTAAAAAGTCCTTTTCTCGTTGCATTAATAAAATTTGAAACTGCGGTTTCAGCATCGAGTTTTTCGATAAACATGCCCTCTTCAGCAATTTCTGCAACCGTTTCATAGGCCAGATAAGGGTAAATTGCCCCGGCCCCATAACCAATCAATAATGCGAAATGCATCATTTCACGAGCTTCACCCGTCTCAACCACTATCCCCACTCGAGTACGTGTCCGCTCCCGCAGGAGATGATGGTGAACACCCGCCGTGGCAAGCAGGCTGGGTATAGGCGCCTGGTCCGAGTCCATGCCCTTGTCAGAAAGAACCAGAATCGTGGCCCCCTCTTCTATTGCTCTAGAAGCTTTTTCACATAATTTATCCAGCGCCTTTTTCAACCCAGCTTCTCCCTCTGAGGCTGAAAAGAGAATGGGCAGTATCGCCGTTTTTAAATCCGCCTGATTGAGTCCATAAATTTTTTCCATTTCATTGCCAGTGAGAATGGGGTGCTCCACTTTAAGTTTACGGCAATGCTCTGGAGACTCGGCCAGAAGATTCATCTCCTTACCGAGGGTCGCTTCCATGGACATAACCAGCTCTTCGCGGATTGAGTCAATAGCCGGATTGGTCACTTGCGCAAAAAGTTGTTTGAAATAATTAAACAGGAGTTGGGGCTTTTGAGATAGCACTGCCAGGGGGGTATCGTTACCCATTGACCCAGTGGCCTCCATGGCATTCGCAATCATAGGCCCGATCACAAACTTTAAATCTTCAGCGGTGTAACCAAAAGCAACCTGCCTCTTTAAAAGAGATTTAAAATCGGGGTTGAACTGAAAGTTGGTGTCGGGCAGATCATTGAGGTTAACCTGATTTTCTTTCACCCAATTCGTATAGGGTTTTTGCGTTGCAATTTTTGCTTTGATCTCTTCATCTGAAATGATGCGCCCTTCATTAATATCGACTAAAAACATTTTGCCTGGCTGCAAACGTCCTTTGTATTCGATATTGGCCTCATCCACCGGCACCACCCCTACTTCTGAGGCCATGATTACCAGCCCATCTTTAGTCACGTAATAACGTGATGGACGCAAACCATTTCGATCCAGTACAGCACCGCAAGTTTCTCCATCTGTGAAAGCAATGGATGCAGGACCATCCCAGGGTTCCATCATGGAAGCATGGAATTCATAGAACCCCCGCTTGTCATCATCCATCGTTTCGTGCCCACTCCATGGTTCAGGAATCATCATCATCATGGCATGGGGTAAAGACCGGCCGGTCAGGAACAACATCTCCAGGGCCTGGTCAAAATCTGCCGAGTCACTGCCCCCGGGGGCGATGACAGGAAGGATCATATTTATGTCTTCGAATAAAGGGGATTCAAACATCGACTCACGGGCATCCATCCAGTTTTTGTTGCCTCGAACCGTATTGATTTCGCCATTGTGCGCAATATAACGAAAAGGCTGGGCCCGGCCCCAGGAGGGGAAGGTATTCGTGCTGTAGCGGGAATGTGCCAACGCCAAAGCGGAAACCATATTCGGGTCTTTGAGATCCAGATAATAGGTCTCCAGTTGCGGAGCCATCAGTTGCCCCTTGTAAATAAGGGTCTTGCTGGAAAGGCTGCAAGCATAAAAACTTTCATTATTGTCATTGAGTCCGGCCCGGCGTATCCCCCAGGCGGAACGCTTGCGAACACAATAGAGTCTTCGCTCAAAAGCCAACTGATCCGGGATATCCGATCCTGCTCCAACAAAAAGCTGTTTGACAACCGGCTCGACCGACCGCGCCGTTTTCCCGATCGTTGTATTATCGACCGGAACATCCCGCCAGCCCAAAAGCTCCAAGCCTTCTGTTACAACGGCACGTTCCATGATTTCCTGGCCCTTTTTCGTATCCTCACCAACGGGAAGAAAGATATTGCCCACGGCATAACGTCCTGCCTCAGGCAACTTGATCCCGGCTTCCTCACAATGTTTCTGGAAAAAAAGATGCGGAATCTGGATAAGAATTCCGGCTCCATCACCTGTTGCGGAATCAGAACCGCAAGCCCCTCGATGCTCGAGCTTTTTGAGAATTTCTAATCCCTGGGTAATGATTTCATGGGACTTTTCACCCTTCATATTCATGACAAACCCCACCCCACAACTATCTTTTTCGTAGGCGGGATCATAGAGCCCCTGTTTTTTTGGAAAAGCGTGCATAATATCCTTAACTTATTGAATTAAAATACTATCTAGCAACCCAAGCACCGAAAATTCAAAGGTTTTCGCTAGGGAAACAGTCTTAAATAGCAAAAGCCGTGCCTACTAAAAACCCTTGATTTTAAGGGGTTTCAGTAGACCTACCCCATTGTAGAGTAATATAATTACACAAATATGAATATATTTCACACAATTAATATATTTTTTAGGCATTGCATGCTAACTTGAGTTCCGCCGTCGTCTGCCACGATAAGATGTCTAAGGGATTCGAAGCCTATTATAATAAAAGTGTTCATTAAAGGGGGGGATTTCCTACCTCCCCTTACAAAAAGATTTCCACAGGACTTGAAGGGTCCTGAAGTTAAAGGGGTAATTAACTGTTTTTATTTCTCCAATTAACGCTATAATGGTCATCTTATATTTCTTTCTGGTTCAAAAAATATCACTTTGAGGCCATGCAAAGGCAATCTTTACCGGAATGAAGGCGTTTTTAACTCCTCCAAATTGAGAGCGCAAGCATTAGTTTTGCTCAATTGAGGGAGCTTTTTAATAGAAGAGCAGTTGAAATTCTTATAATCTTTTAAGCTAGGTTCGCAATGATCGTTGAAGAAATAATGACCCGCAAGGTCATCACAATTAAATCCAGTGATACCCTTTATAAAGCCCAGAGTTTGATGGTCAAGAACTCCATCCGCCATTTGCCAGTCGTCCAGAAAAAAGAGTTGGAAGGCATAATAACGGAAAGCGATATCCGCGGAGCCTTCGTTCAAAATGATAAAATTTCTTCCCGGGTAGCGATCCTTGACCCAAAAAACATGAAGGTTGCGGATTTTATGACCAGCAATCCACAAATCGTTCAACCGGACACTAATATTGAAGACGCGGCTCTCTTAATTTATAAGAATAAAATCGGTTCGCTCCCTGTCATCAAAGACAATAAGTTAGTGGGCATCATCTCCATCCTGGATATGTTGGGATTATTCATTGATTTAATGGGCATCATCCATTCGAGTTCCAGAGTGGATGTCATAATGGGAAAAGAGCCCAAAAATTTTGAAGCCGTATCCAAGATCATTCACGACCATGGATTGAATATCATTAGTGTTGGCATGTCTCCTTACGCAAAAAGCAAAAAGAAACAAGTCTATTTCTTTCGGCTAGACCTATGCGAGACCGCCTCTCTGGTCAAAAAGCTAGAAAAATCCGGATTCAAGGTACTAAACGCCATTGACTGATATCCGCTTTTTTTAGTTCCCCCTCTTTCTGATCCCAAAATTTTTAATTCTGTATTTTTATGGTTGAGCAATTGGGAAAACCGGCGGACCACAGTAATATTTCGATTTTCCAAGGAGAAACTCCCTTGGGAATTTTTTTAATAAACTTTATAATAATAATGATGCACCCCTAGATTCTGAAAGGAGATTTTTTAGTCATGCAACCCGAAAAACTCATCATCTTCGATACCACTTTAAGAGACGGAGAGCAATGCCCCGGCGCCAGCTTGAACATCAAGGAAAAACTTGAGATCGCCCGGCAACTAGCTCTACTCAAAGTGGATGTGATCGAAGCGGGTTTTCCGGTTGCTTCTCCGGGAGATTTCGAATCGGTCAAACAGATTGCGGAAGAAATCCGAGGCTCAAAAATCGCGGGGCTTTCGCGCGCCCTGGAAAAAGACATTGAGGCAACTGCCCGTGCCTTAGAAAAAGCTGAATCACCGCGCATCCATGTTTTTCTGTCCACCTCAAAGGTACATCGTGAGCATATGGTCGAAAAAGCCAAGGCGGAAATCGTTGAGATGGGGGTGAAAGCCATTCAGTTTGCCCGCAAATATTGTGACGATGTGGAGTTCTCCCCAATGGATGCAACTCGGACAGAAAAAGATTTTCTTGCCGAGGTAGCACGCGAAGTTATCAGCGCGGGGGCTACAACCGTCAATATCCCCGATACGGTGGGTTACACAGTTCCTGAGGAATTCGCAGAACTCATTCGTTATTTAAAGACGAATGTTCCTAATATTGACCAAGCTATTATCAGCGTGCATTGTCACAACGATCTTGGTCTCGCGGTTTCTAATTCTCTTTCTGCTGTGCAGGCCGGAGCAAGGCAGGTGGAATGCACCATCAACGGTATCGGTGAACGAGCTGGAAACGCCGCCATGGAAGAGGTGGTGATGGCTGTTAGAACTCGCAAAGATTTTTTCAGCAACGTGTACACAGGGATCGAGACCAAACATATCCAGACCTGTAGCAAGTTGGTCAGTAGCCTGACGGGTTTCTTCGTGCAACGCAACAAAGCCATTGTAGGTAAAAATGCTTTTGCACACGAGTCCGGCATTCACCAGCATGGCTTTCTCAAACGCAAAGACACTTTTGAGATTATGGATCCCAAAGATGTTGGCGGGGAGGAGTCGGAACTGGTGATGGGGAAACATTCAGGGCGTAGCGCGCTTTTGCATAAAGTTCAGGAGTTGGGATACGATCTCAAAAAAGATGAACTGGACAAAGTGTTCGAGGAGTTCAAAATCCTCGCGGATGAAAAAAAGGAAATCTTTGAAGACGATTTTCATACACTCATCCAGAAACAGAAGTTTTCCGAAGAACAGCAGAACACCTACAAGCTGGGATCTCTGCAATGCGGATTCGAAACGGGAAAGACTCCCCATGCGACAGTAGTTCTTATCAGCCGCGATGGGAAAGAGCATTCTTCCAGCGCAAACGGTGACGGCCCTGTCGATGCAATTTATAATGCTATCGATAAGGTAACAGGCCTCCGTTGCAAGCTTCTGGACTACCAGGTTATGGCTAAAACCAAGGGACAGGACGCCCAGGGAGAAGTAAGTGTTCGCGTTCAGCATGAAAAAAGAGAAGTATTGGGGAAAGGTGCTGGAGTCAACACGATTGAAGCCAGTGGACTTGCTTATTTGAACGCAATCAACAAACTTCTTTTAAAATCAAAATCAGGACCAGTAGAAGGCAGTGACCTGCCGGGACCCTGATGAACAAGACTGACATAGTTACTATCCCCTTCCGGATTATCTGGAAGGGGGGTTTTAATTAATTAATTTTTACCGAGGATATCATTTCCAAAAAGGACACAATTTTTAATCAGGACACTGCCAGCGGTTCTTTCGAATTCAACGAATCAGTAGCTAATGTGTTCGAAGACATGCTGGAACGAAGCGTCCCGATGTATCAGGAGTGCCAGTCGTTAGCGGTGCATTGGTGCACGCAATTTGCCCAGGCACATACCTCTGTCTACGATCTGGGCTGTTCTACCGGCACCCTACTGCTTAAGCTGGCACAATCTATCGACAAAAAAAAGGAAGTTTCCTTATTTGGGGTCGATAACTCGCCAGCCATGTTGGAAAAATCCAAAATAACGCTTCGTGAATCACCGATGCCTTGTGAATTTATTGAGGCCGATTTAAATCAAGGGTTTTCTATTCAGAACGCATCAGTAGTAGTGATGAATTACACCTTGCAGTTTGTGTTACCAGAACACAGGGATCAATTATTAAAGAATATCTTTGAAGGGCTATTGCCTGGAGGATCTCTCGTTATCATCGAAAAGATTAAAAGCGGGATTCCTGAACTTGACCATACTTTCATCGAGTTCCACCATCAGTTTAAACGAGACCGGGGATATTCTAATTTAGAGATATCCAGAAAACGCGAGGCTCTGGAAAATGTGCTAATTCCATGGACGGTGGAGGAAAACCAGGACCTGATAAAAAAAGCGGGTTTCTCTACAGTAGATCTGTTTTTTAAATGGAACAACTTTGCCGGATTTATTGCTTTGAATTAGAAACTATTGTATTCTTAGTAACTTCATAAAAACCAATGCGGTTTTACTTGAAGTTCAGGAAAATCAGGAGGACTCAATCATGCCCCAATACGATCATACTTGCGAAAAATGTAAAAAAGATTTCGTGATAGAAATGAAAATGTCCGAAGTGGACAAAAAAAAGGTTACTTGCCCTGAATGCGGGTCAAAAAAGGTTTCACGCAATGTGACCAACAAATCGTTTTGGAGCGAAAGCATTGACCGCTATAATTATTCAAAAACTCAAAATGATTAAACTTCACAATAGCTAATTTATGCTGACTCAGGTACAACCCACCACTAAAAATTTTCCCGGTCGCTTTGGCGAATTGGTCCAGTTCCCATTACAACGTATTCACATTGAACTGACCAATGTGTGCAACTTCGACTGCACCTTCTGTCCCAAGCAGGAAATGACTCGCCATTATGAATACATGGATTTTGAGAGAGTCTGCGGAATTATCGACGAAATCGCCGAGTACAATATGGCAGAAAAAATCACCTTCCATGTGATGGGCGAACCGTTCATGCATCCCCGGTTTTTTGAAATTCTCGATCATGCGGCACAGTTGGGCATGAAGACAGGCATCACGACCAATGGAACTTATCTCGATGAAGAGATGGCGATCAAACTGGAAAAAGTAACCGCCTCTCAGGTGAACATCTCCCTGCAAACTCCTGATGAAGAATCTTTCAAAACTCGGAAGTCTCGGCGGATGAAATTCGATGAGTACCATAACCGTATCTTGAAATTCATTGAAGGCTGTCTTAAGCAGGAAAAGCCACCAAAAATAAAAGTCCATTTTTTGAACACATCGATTAAAACAGAAGTACCGGGCGATGACTGGACAGTAGGCACAATGAGTGTCATCAACAACACCAAGGAGCTACGCAAAACGTTTCGGTATTGGTCTCAGGAGGTTCATAAAGTCTGCCCGCCTCTCAACGAAGAAAAGCGTTTGGAAGTTGAAAAAAGTATCGACAAACTTTCTGCCTTTAAATGGAACGTGGTAGAAATAGCGCCAAATATCCATTTCGAGACTTACATCCTCAACACCTGGGGTAATGCATTCGCCGAAGGCGGGGAAGTAGTCCCTTCAAAAACTGGTTATTGCGCAGCCTTGAGCGACCATTTTGCCATTTTGTGCAGCGGAGATTTAATTTATTGTTGCGTGGATTACGATGGCAAAACCAAAGCTGGCAACGTGTTTGAAAATTCAATCACAGAGATATTAAATACCAAACCGGTTATTGATGCAGTGGAAGGATTTCAAAAGAATAAAGTAATACACCCGCACTGCCAAAAATGTTTGGGCGGAAGTACTTGGTTTAAGTCGGTGGTCAACCGGTTAGGTTCGATCATTATCTGGAAATACCTCAAACCATTCTTTTATAAAACAAGCTAAAACAGTCGGGATGTAGCGCAGCCTGGTAGCGTACCTGCTTCGGGAGTAGGGGGTCGGAGGTTCAAATCCTCTCATCCCGACCATTTTTTAATATTTCCCTTCCTGGTCCACTCACTCTTAGATTAAATTGTAACAAGATATTCACCTTATTTTAATTTTTTGAAAAATGATTATAGCCAGTAATATTGAAAAGTCGTATGGCCCACAAAGCCTGTTTGAAGAAGTCTCTTTTCTTATCAATAAAGGAGAACGCGTTGGCCTGGTCGGTAAAAACGGGACCGGGAAATCAACTCTATTCAGAATGATATTGGGACAAGAGAGCATCGATTCTGGAATTCTATCGACTCCAAAAGGTTACAGAATTGGAGCCCTGGAGCAGCATATCCACTTCACCCAACCCACCGTTCTCAAGGAATGCATCGAAGCTTTGCCACCCGAAAAGCAATGGGATCATTATAAGGCCGAGATTATCCTTTCTGGACTGGGTTTTTCGGAGCAGGATTTTGAAAAAGACCCTGCTACCTTCAGTGGTGGGTTCCAAGTCCGTATCAATCTTTGTAAAGCCTTGCTGGCCGATCCTAATATGCTTTTGCTTGACGAGCCAACCAACTACCTTGATATTCTTTCACTACGTTGGCTCAAGGAATATCTCAATAAATGGCCCGGCGAAATGATGATCATCACTCATGACCGTGACTTCATGGATAAAGTCACAACCCACACTCTCGGCTTACATCGGAAGCAAGCCAGAAAAGTCAGTGGCGGTACTATTAAATTCTACGAACTGATGATTCAAGAGGAAGAAACCTACGAGCAAACTCGAAAAAATCTGGAGAACAAAAAAAAGGAAATGCAATCTCTTATAGATCGCTTTCGCGCCAAGGCCTCAAAAGCCACCATGGCTCAATCACGCCTAAAAATGATGGAAAAGATGGGCACGATGGAAAAATTGGATACTGAGAAAAATCTAGGATTCAGGTTTAACCATCTTTCCTGCCCGGGAAAAACCATCATGAATATTGAACACCTTTCATTCTCCTACGATAAAAAACCAGAAAATAATATTTTTTCAGATATCTCATTCTCGATCGGAAAGAAAGACCGCATAGGAATAATTGGAGCCAATGGAAAAGGCAAGTCGACTTTATTAAATTGCCTGGCAGGTGAACTGGTGCCGAACTCTGGCTCGATCGTCCCGCACCCCTCTACCTGTGTGGGGCATTTTGGCCAGACCAATATTGACCGTCTCGAACCACAGAATCAGGTTCTGCATGAGATACTCCGTTCCAATCCCAGCCTTTCCCTGCAAGCGGCCCATAGCATATGTGGAGCCATGATGTTTGAGGGAGACCTGAGCAAAAAAAAGGTGAACGTATTATCTGGAGGGGAAAGGAGCCGTGTTCTACTGGGGAAAATTATTTCTCACCCCACTAATCTATTACTTTTGGATGAACCTACTCATCATCTCGATGTAGAATCTATTGAAACTTTGATCGAAGAGTTGAACGATTATGCCGGGGCTCTGGTAATTGTTACTCACTCCGAACTGATATTAAAAACTTTGGCTAAAAACTTAATCATATTTCACCGCGGACGAGCAGAATATTTTCATGGCGGATACGAAGACTTCCTGGAAAAAGTTGGCTGGGAAGGAGAGCCGGTTACTGAAAAAAAGGTGAAAACTAAAATAAACAAAAAAGAAGCCCGCAAATTGCGAGCACTTGAACGTCAACAAGCTCAGGCCAGCCAGGACGCCTAATGGCCTATAAGCTTTCATCCCTAGTCCCTACAGAATAATTCAACACATACCTTATCATGATCGACAAATTCAGTCACGAGCCGGGCAAAGTCACGCGAGAAGCTCTTAAGCTATGGTTCCAACATCACCTGAAATACACTTTGGTGGACGATAAATTTTCTGCAACCAAAATGGATCACTTCATCAGCCTAGCCTTATCAGTGCGAGACCATCTCGTTAGCCGGTGGCTCCAGACCCAACAATCCTATCACGAGAATAATGTAAAAAGAGTTTACTATTTATCTATGGAGTTTCTGATTGGAAGATTATTGACCAATAATTTGATCAATCTTGGAATATACGATGAATACAAACAAGCTCTAGATGAAATGGGTTATGACATCAGCGAACTGGAAGAAACAGAAGTTGAAGCGGGGTTAGGTAACGGTGGGCTTGGGCGACTGGCAGCCTGCTTTCTTGATTCCATTGCCAGCTTGGGAATTCCTGGATACGGATATGGAATCCGTTACGAATTTGGTATCTTTCACCAGAAAATAGTAAGGGGTTATCAGGTTGAAATGGCTGACAACTGGTTGCGTGTGGGCAATCCCTGGGAAATCCCCAGGCCCCGCTCCTTGGTCCCTGTCAATTTTTATGGCCGCGTGGAATCGAATCAGAACGCGCAAAACAAAAAGACACAAAAATGGATCGACACCCAAAATGTCATGGCCATGGCTCACGATATCCCCATCCCAGGTTACAAAAACAATACGGTCAACAACCTTCGTCTATGGAGCGCTCGGTCAAGCCGGGAGCTGGAACTGGAACATTTCCAAGCCGGAGATTATTTTCAGGCCGTACAAAACAAGCATGAAAGCGAAATAATTTCCAAAGTATTGTATCCCGCCGATCACAACCAACTGGGAAAAGAACTCCGCTTCAAACAAGAATACTTTTTCGTTTCTGCCTCCCTGAGCGATATTGTCCGGCGTTATAAAAAACGCCATACCTCATTTGACATGTTTAGTGAAAAGGTTGCCATCCAGTTGAATGACACACATCCCGCACTGGCCATCGTTGAATTAATGCGCATTTTGACAGACCTTGAAAATGTTCCCTGGGAAAAAGCCTGGAAAATAACAGTCGATACCTTTGCATTTACCAACCATACGATTCTTCCCGAGGCGATGGAAAAATGGTCTGCAGAGTTATTCGGTAGAGTTTTACCCAGGCATCTGGAAATCATTTTTAAAATTAACCAGCAGTTTATGGATCAGATACTGGAACGTTATCCTGATGATGTAGGAAGAATGAACAGGATGTCCCTGATTGAAGAAAATCACACAAAATATATTCGAATGGCAAACCTTTCAATTATTGGAAGTCATTCGACCAATGGAGTTGCGGAACTGCATTCCACTATACTCCGTGAAAAAGTTTTTTCTGATTTCCATGAAATGTTTCCAAACCGGTTTAATAACAAGACCAATGGAATCACACCACGCCGCTGGCTGAAGGCCTGTAACCCAGAACTTTCCAAGCTGATAACTGATTATATTGGAGACTCATGGGTTCATGATTTATCAGAAATAAAAAAACTTCAGGATCATATCAACGATTCCGATCTTATCCAACGCTGGAAAAAAATCAAAACTGACAATAAAATTCTATTGTCAAAACACATTAAAGATAGTTTAGATTTGGAAGTTGATCCAAACTCTCTGTTTGAAACTCAAATCAAAAGAATTCATGAATATAAAAGACAGGTCTTAAGTATTTTACATGCCATAGCCCTTTATAATCGTATACGAAGAAACCCGGAAAATTTCAAAGCCCCCAGGACCATAATGTTTTCCGGTAAAGCGGCACCTGGTTATGCCATGGCAAAGTTGATCATCAAATTCATAAATTGCGTTGCAGACACAATAAATACCGACACTAGCTTACGGGGGAAGTTAAAGGTAGTGTTTTTGCCAAATTACTCCGTGACTCTGGCAGAAAAAATTATTCCAGCCTCTGATCTTTCCGTACAAATTTCAACAGCCGGAATGGAAGCTTCTGGCACCGGAAATATGAAGTTATCTCTCAATGGCGCTTTAACTGTGGGAACACTTGATGGGGCTAATATTGAAATAATGGAAGAAGTTGGAAATGATAATATCTTCATATTTGGATTGAACGCCAATGAGGTTATGGAAAAAAAGCAAGCGGGTTACCAACCTAGAGACCTTTACACGCAGAATCTGGAGTTAAGGGAAGTTCTGGATATGGTTCGTAAAGGCTTTTTTTCCGGCCCACAGGGGAATCTATTTCAACCTATCTTGGAAAACCTTCTGGATCATGGCGACCCTTATATGGTCCTTGCAGACTTCCAACCCTTCTGTGATATCCAGGAGGAAATAGGCAAAGCCTATTTAGATAGCGACGCATGGATAAGAAAATCCATCATCAATGTTTCCAGGATGGGAAAATTTTCCAGTGATCGATCCATTAAAGAATATGCAGATAATATTTGGAACATCCCCGTTAATCCAAAAAAGTGAAGCTAACATTCTCAAACCCTGCCATAAAATTTAGTCCATTTAGCAAGTTTCTCCGTTATACTTTTTGACCATTGCCCAGGCAGTAATCGCCACTCCCAATTATTTTCCGCAATTCCAGGACAATTCATGCGGGCTTCAGAGCCCAAACCCAACACATCCTGCATGGGCAGAATGACCGTATCAGCAACGGAACTCATTGCCAGAACTATCAATTCATCAGAAACAGTGTCGGCGCAGATATTTTTTCCTAGAATATTTTCCAACTTCATTCTGGATTCATTGCTCAATTCCTCTACAAACCAACCGCGCACGGTATTGCAGTCATGCGTTCCTGTATAGAGGACACAGTTTTTCACATGGTTGTTCGGAGCATAAGGGTTTTCCAAAATGTCTCCATCAAAAGCAAAAATTAAAAGTTTCATTCCAGGAAACCCAAATCGTGTCATAGCGTCCTTGACATCTTGAGTAATAACACCCAGATCTTCAGCAACAACGGGGATAGATTCAAAATCATTCATCAGTGTAGAAAACAATTCAATCCCAAGGCTTTCCTGCCATTGCCCATTTATGGCGGTTGGTTCACCAGCGGGTATCTCCCAGGCTGCAAGAAAACCTCGAAAATGATCAATCCTTACCAGATCAAATAAATCCAGGTTATGTTTCATTCTCGAAATCCACCAGGCAAAACCAGTTTGGTGGAGATAGTCCCAGTCAAAAACAGGATTCCCCCATTTTTGTCCTGTTTCACTAAAATAGTCAGGAGGGACTCCGGCAACAACAACAGGTTTTAATCCTTGATCAAGCTTGAAAACATTTGGGTGACCCCATACATCGGCACTATCATAATTTACGTAAAGGGCCACATCACCAAATATGCGCAATCCTTTATCCTGACAATAGTTCTTAAGTTCCATCCACTGACAATATAAAATAAATTGAAAATATTTCTCTCTTTCCAACGGTTCTTGCAAGTTCCCTACATAACGATCTATCGCATCAGGGTTCCTTTTCTTTATATCCTCAGGCCACTCATTCCAGGAACATCCATCAAACAAGTTTTTAAGCACAGTAAATAGGCAAAAATCGTCAAGCCAATATGAGTTTTGAGTACAAAATTTTTCAAACTCATTATTTCCCACGCTTTCTTTGAAGCGGTCATAACATTTTGTTAAAAGTTTTATTTTGAATTCCAAAACAGATGAGTATTGAACCCGTTCTGATAGAAACTCCGGAGCGAACTCAAGGTCACCTTCTTTCAGCAAGCCATCTCGAACCAAGAGTTCAGGGCTGACAAACAATGGGCTGATTGCAAAAGCTGAAGTACAACTATAAGGCGAATTCCCGAACGAAGGAGGGTTTATGGGAAGGATTTGCCAAAGAGACTGGCCAGACTGTATTAATGATTCAACAAATTCAAATGCAGAGAGCCCAAAATCTCCAACACCAAACCTGGATGGCAAGGATGTAATATGAAGGAGAATACCACTGCAACGATTTTCATATTTGTGAGGCATGTATATATATCAGGGAAATATTGTTCATTGAGAAACTCTAATTAAAGTGACTTGGTTAGAGATTCAAACTTTGATATCTAGGGTAGCTTCTTTAATGACATTTATATAAATCAGAGCACCGTTCCCTTTCTCAGGAATATTACTCTCTGCCAATTCAAGATATTTCATAAAATGCGGTTCCAGTATTTTTCCAGCGATTTCTTCGGCCAGCTGAATGGCTTTACCGGCGTATAACAAAATCTGTTCTGTTTCGATTCCCGATATATCGTTAAAAAACCATCCACAACTGGTATACATGAGCATAGAATTGCGTTGCAGTTCCAGAAGTTTTAGCGCAATATCCTTTTCCGATTTCTCTAACTCACGCAATGAATGCTTGGTAAAAAATGATTCTCTATTTACCCGGTTTATGCAAACATCAATATATTGGTTCCTAGCCTCCCAAGGCTCTTTAAACAAACCCTGGCCAACTTCCAGAAAAACAGAGTCCAATTCTCCCTGCAGCCAGTCAAGCGCCTCTCTTAAAGGAGCTCTCCAGCTTTGATTCCAATCCTGATGACCACCCGTTTCACACCCACAATGACTTTTCCAACGGGATACCCCGTGAGCACAACTCCATGAAGTGTTTTCCTTGATTTCAATTTCTTGTAACGGTGGAAAATTTTCCAAATACTCAGCGTAATTGGTCAACCTTGCATCAATATTGTCATCAATGTATTGCAGTGCAAATGCCAGTGCCATATCTCCAAACTTATGATGATGCCCATAAGTTTCTCCATCTGTAGCAACACTAAGTAATTGAGAACCACCATTATTGTCAGTATGTATTAGCTTCTCAGCAAAACATTTGCCATCCCGCAAAAGATTATCAAACGCCAGGGATTGCGACAATGAACCATTGTAAAAGAAAACATTTATGCTCCTCCCCTTCCCCAACTTTATTTCATAGGGCCGGTAGATATCTAAACCCTCACCCATCTTTTCATCGTGAGTCAATAGACTACCCGCCTGATGGGGTGCCAAAACTGTAAACCGAATTCCTAAGTCTGCCATGATCTGGAGAGTTTCCAAGTCCACAGCCGTTTCAGGAAGCCACATCCCTTCCGGCAAACGTTTAAACCGATATTCAAAATCCCGGATTCCCCAATAGACCTGAGTATACTTATCCCGCAAGTTTGCCAGCGGCATAATTATATGTGAATGGCATTGCGCCATTGCCGAACCATGTCCAGAAAATTTTTCTCGGCTGATTTCATCTGCTTCCAGAATCGCCTGATACGTATCGGGAGCCTTGCTTTCCATCCAACTTAGCAAGGTAGGGCCAAAATCAAAACTAATATTGGAATAGTTGTTGACCAACTCTATGATAGAACCCTTTTCATCAAGTATTCGAGCGCGCGTATTAGGGCCGTAGCATTCAGCATGAATACGCTCATTCCAATCATGAAAAGGGTATGCTGATTCCTGGTATGAAATAGCCTCCAACCATGGGTTTTCCCTGGGTGGCTGGTAAAAATGTCCGTGTATGCAAATATACCTGTTCATGAATTCAATATTTATTTCTTATTTTGCACGCAAGGGCAACAATCATTCATTTTTGATATTTTAAAAATATGACACCTAGAGGAGGTAAAACAAGGCTGGCAGAAAAAGGTTGCCCATGCCAAGTCATAGGTTCACTTTGTATAGATTGTGGATTACCATTTCCGCCGCCACCAAACTCACCCGCATCACTGTTCAGCAATTCCTTCCAAGTTCCTTCACAAGGAAGGCCTACCCGGTAATCAACCCTGAGTACAGGGGTGAAATTTAAAGCTACGACAATTTTATCATCAGGACTAATGCCTTTCCGCATGAAAATGAGAATGCACTGCTGAGAGTCGCTGCCATCGATCCACTCAAAGCCTTCAGGAGAAAATTCATTCTCATGAAGAGAAGGTTCATTAACGTATAAACGGTTCAGGTTTTTCAACCAAGCCTGCAATCCTTTATGACTTGGATACTCTAAAAGATGCCAATCAAGGCTCTGGTCATGATTCCACTCTACCCACTGACCGAATTCTCCCCCCATGAAAAGAAGCTTTTTTCCCGGCTGGGCAAACATATATCCAAACAGCAATCTTACGTTCGCAAATTTCTGCCAATCATCTCCCGGCATTCTGGATAGCAAGGACCCCTTGCCATGAACCACTTCGTCATGAGAAAGAGGTAATATAAAATTTTCGTGGTAAGCATACAGCATTCTGAAGGTCAATTGATCATGGTGAAATTTTCTATGGACAGGATCATTTTCCAAATATTTTAATGTGTCATGCATCCAACCCATATCCCATTTCATTCCAAATCCCAATCCACCGCTATAAGTGGGTTTCGAAACCATGGGCCAGTCTGTAGATTCTTCAGCCATCATCTGCGTATGAGGGTGGCTCTTATATACTTGTTCATTAAGTTTTCGTAAAAATCCAATCGCCTCCAGATTTTCCCTGCCCCCATTAACGTTAGGAACCCATTCCCCTTCCTTCCTTGAGTAATCCAAGTAGAGCATGGATGCCACCGCATCAACACGTAACCCATCAATATGAAACACATCTAACCAATACAGTGCGTTACTAATAAGAAAGCTTGATATCTCATTTCTTCCATAATTGAAAATATAACTTCCCCAATCGGGATGAAAGCCTTGCTTGTCATCGGCATGCTCATAAACATGGGTCCCATCAAAATTACCCAAAGCAAATTCATCTGTAGCGAAATGAGAAGGCACCCAATCCAGAATCACCCCAATATTGTTTTGATGCAACGTGTCCACCAGAAACATGAAATCCTGTGGCGTTCCATAACGACTCGAAGGAGCAAAATATCCGGTACACTGATATCCCCAGGAACCATAAAAGGGATGCTCCATAACAGGAAGGAACTCCACATGTGTAAATTCCATTTCCTTGAGATACTTGGCTAAAAGTGGTGCCAGTTCCCGATAGGTGAGCAGGGCGTTCTCGCTCTTACGCATCCAGGACCCGAGATGCATCTCATAAATTGAAACAGGGCCATTAAGCAAGTTATGTTCCTCGCGTCCCTTCTCAACCCAGTTCTGGTCATTCCAAGAATAGTCCAGGTCCCAAACGATACTTCCAGTCTTAGGAGGAGTCTCACAAAGTACTGCAAAAGGATCGGCCTTCTCAACCTGGTATCCATTCTGATGGGATTGAATATTGTATTTATAAATATCGCTCTTCTCGACTTCAGGAAAGAACCCTTCCCAAATCCCAGACTCCTGAATGGGTTTCAGAGGATGCAGCCCCTTTTCCCAACCATTGAAATCTCCCACCACATGAACCTCTTTTGCATTGGGGGCCCAGACCGAAAAATATGTCCCCCCTTCTATTCTACGAGCCCCTAATTTTTCATAGAGGTGAAAATGATTGCCTTCATTAAAAAGGTGAAGATCATCATTAGTAAAAAGGGAGACAGGTGAGGTCATTTCATTTTTACGAAATTTTTTGGGTACGCTTCGAGTCATATTTGATGGGGTCTGTTATCTAAATACTTCACAACTATTTAGATGCGTTTCGGATCAATTTTTCGGTTAATATGGATTTTAGAACCTATCTTTAATACATGGGTTTGGTAAATAAGCTACTCATCATAACATTTGAATTAGTTTTCTGAAAAAGCTTTCAGGACGCGCCTAAATTTTTTTTCCATGAGCGAAGAAAACGACCCACATAAATCTCTGGATTTCTCCCGCCAGCATTTAAAGAGTGATGAAAATGAACTGGATGCCGACACTCGCAATAAATTAATGCAAATACGGCACCGGGCTCTGGAGTCCTCATTGGGGAGGAAAAGCAATTTTCCCAATTGGGCTACCCTACCCATAATAGCTTTCGTCACCGCATTAATCTTTATTGCACTGATATACTTAAAACCTAATCCTGGACCTCAAACCGTCAATAGTCTGGAAGACTTGGAAATCCTTATTTCCAATGATCCGATTGATTTTTTTGAAAACCTTGAGTTTCTCCAGAAATGGAAAAACCAATGATTAAACAGTCAAACAAATTATTATCACTTCTTTCGCTGATCATGCTGACTTTAGTCCCGATCCCGAGCTTGGGGCAAAGCCTAGAAAATGGCATGGCATGGAAAGAATTGGGTTCTGAGGAAAAACTGCTTCTTGTCCCTCTTGAAAATAAATGGAGTAGCCTTTCACCTGAAAAACAAAACCGCCTGAATACAGGAGCAAAAAGGTGGAATACAATGAGCGCGAACCAACAAAATTCTCTCAAGGAAAAGATTCAGGTATGGAAACTAAAATCCCCTGATGAGAAACTTGCCATCCGAAACCAGTTCAAACGTTTCCAAAACCTACCGGAAGTTGAAAAACGATCGCTGCGTAATATCTATGAAAACTTCAAAAACCTTCCTTTAGAAAAACAGCAATCTCTTTTAACCCAATACAGAAAAACAAACGATTAATCATTCAGAAACGACACATCGGAATCCCACATAATGAAACTTGTGAATAGGAAGACTGGATATCCTATGAGAAGACTTCAAGCTTCCCACTCCATTTCGCCATGATCCACCCCGGGCCACTTTACCACTTCGTTCATGATCGCTTTGGGTCCATTCCCATACATTTCCTGCCATATCATAGAGCCCCCACGGATTAGGCATTTTTTTTCCCACATCATGAGTCTTTTTGTCTGCATTGCCTTTATGCCAGGCATAGTGGTCTGGTTGGTCTTCTCCCCAAAAATAAAGAGATGTTGTTCCTGCGCGAATTGCCTTTTCCCACTCCTGTTCTGTGGGCAACCGTTTCCCAACCTTATTACAATAAGCAGCAGCCTGATTCCAAGTCACCTTTTCAACAGGTCGATTCATTCCTTGAAAAAATGAGGGGTTGGATTGCATAACCTTTAAATAATCCGCTTGAGTCACTTCATACCGGTCCATATAAAACCCATTTACATTTTTACCTGTCTTTATTGCATCCGATTCACCAATATATACCATGTTAGATATGTCGGCCCCATGGACTATTCCAGGATTAAAAACCTTCCATAGCACCAGACAACTCAACACAAAATTATATTTAGCGGGCAGATTCATTGGTTTAACGTTGCATTTTTCTTCTATCTATAGGGGCGTCGAATTCTTTCTCACAATGAGGGCACTGCAAAGGCCGCGACTTTTGTTTTTGCAGTTCCTCAACAAATCCGTATGCGATGATTCCTACAGGAAGGCCAAAGGTTCCCAAACCCAACATAGAAATAAAACCACCAAATATTTTCCCCAATGTTGTGATGGGATAAACGTCACCATAACCTACCGTTGTCATGGTGGAGACCGCCCACCACAACGCCGCAGGGATGCTCGAAAAAACCTCCGGCTGGGCTTTATTTTCTATAAAATAAATTCCCCCTGAAGCAAAAACCAACATTCCCATCGTTGCCGCAAAAACAATAAACAGTTCTTCCTTAGTGTCCCTTAAGACCACTTTAAATAGGTGCAGCGATTGAGAATACCGTGCCATTTTGAATAAGGCGAAAAGCCGGAACAGGCGAAGAACCCGAAGGAAACGCAAATCCATATCAAAAAAGAAAGGCAGGTAAAATGGGATGATTACCATTAAATCTATGAGCGCAGAAGGGGTGAGCATGTAGCGAATCCGTCCCCTAATTGGGCCGCTGAATTCCGGCTTCAATGTACAAGTCCAGACTCTCAGTCCATACTCAATGGAAAACACCACCATGGAAAACCATTCAAAAACCCTCATGGGTCCCGAATATAATTTAGAAAAATCCTTCATCGTTTCCAGAGCAACCGCAAAAACATTGAGGACAATCAGGGAAATAATGAAAATATTAAACCCACGGCTAAGAAAATCGCTTTTAGATTCTGGCTCTAGGATTTCACCGATCCTTTGCTTCATGGGATTTTCCTTATTTATGGATGGGATTCATTTTTTCGCAACACTATACACGTAAGCAATTTATTAATTATCCCTCAGACATAGACAAAATATTGGCGTGGGAGAAAGAAATACCCCTATTTATGAAAAAGTGAATGCTGAAAGAAAAGGCCACTAGACACGAAAAAACCCTTTATTTGAAAAGACTTACAGACGCACCCTTCCGCCGTTCAAGTTTGGCATGGAACTTGCCGTAAAGGAAGATATAAATATTGATTATGCATATATATCAGGAGGATTAACGACCATGGAAAAGGTTAAAGTTGCTTACCCCGTCTCAGACAGTACTGCAAACATGCAAAGCTCTACGGAAACATATGTATTTAAAAGTATTTTTGCGTCTTTAGCAGGAGCCTCTATACCAGCGCTAATTTTCTATTTTTTAATGTAATAAGTAATCCGAGGTGGATTATAGTTCCTCCACTTTGATAAAGACGCTCCTTTTTTCTATCTTCCCGGAAAAATTACTGCTAGCTATGCCTGAGCTTTGCTCATTTTGACTGAGATTTAATCCACCCAATTCAATCCACTTTCCCACCTGCCCCCTAATCACAGTATTTAGTCCAGCAGTTTCTATTTGTCCATTTTTTATCCTGGATTGTTGAGGGGATATTTCCAAAACAACCTGATCTCCTCGAAGATGAGGCAACACCATGAACCCGGTCCGCACATCTTTAAACCGAGTGGACTCAAATTCTATAACTTCCCTTCCATTGTTAACTATTCTCTTTTCCTTTAAGGGCACTCGCTGGCTAAAATATATCGCTGCCGGATTTCCTTCCAGGGTCGTAACAACTTGGGTATTCATTTCATCTAAATGGGATTTTTTGTTTAAAAGCCTCCCACGCAATAACCCTTCCCCCTTTTTACCTTCTACAACTAGTCCCTCTGCATCCTTCTCACCGGAGCTAATAATAATCCGCCCGGCTTTGCCTATGGGAATTTCTGCGTCTATTCCCTGCTCCAGTTTATTCAGCTGCGACCGAATCCCCTGTTTCACGGTGATTCTCAAATTTTTGAGCTCGGCATCAATTTTTTCGAGAATAACTTTGATCTCTCTCAGTTTTCTTGGAGACGCGCGCACGATAAGTTGATTGCGCATACCCGAAATTGTCTCATTACTCCCCAACAAAGGGCGAAGTATGGGAATCAATTCCTCCGCCTGTCTATTATTAAGGGGAATAATCTCCAGTTTTTGCTGGGCCAATACGGTGGAAACAGTGAGGAAAAAAATCAAAAAACCGCATTTCAGGGTTCTTGAAAACATAAAAGATATTTTGGGAATGGTTTAGTCTCTACTCGATAACTGAATCCAAAAAATACTTGAACCTTACCAGACAGGCCAGCCAGAATTAAAATCTTCGGGTTTTTATTCTCGGAACAGATTTCATGAAATCCTGAAATCCATTCAGGCCTTCTTCAACATATCCGTCAAATTCAGCTTCCTCTGTATTACCTTTGGAGATTATTTTCGGCCTGATCTTTATCTTTTTGCCATGTTTCAGGAATTTGGCAAAATTGACTCGGCATTCATCCACAAACCGATTGAAATCATGATCAACGCTCATACGGGCAGAGTAGAAACGTTTATGCGTTTTCTGCCTCTGGCAAACAAGCTCAGAGCTCTTAAAACTAATCTTAATCTCTTCCTTGCGTTTCAGGAGTTGTTCATAAGAACCTCTTCGATGAACATCACGCAAAAAATTATAGGCGGCGGTGGAAAGAACAAAAAATTGATTTTCCTCTTCAGTTGAATTGGACCGGTCGGGATGAAACTTTTTGGCCAGTTGCCAATACCGCTTTTTAATCTGCTCCCCGCTGGCAAAATTTTCCAAGCCCAGGAGATGATAAAGATTATAAGATTTTAAAACCAAAGGATATTTCATTCTTGATATTATACAACCTCAAGGAAAATGAGGACCCTTAATAATATAAAACCAGCTTATGATCGAACTGACTTCAGTCCTAATTATAATATTTCTCTTCGTGTTTCCACTACCAACATTAGTCACCAGCCTGGGTTTGGTAACCACCTGGGGTTTATATAGAAAGTATGAAGCCTTCCATAATCAGCCCTCCGAAGGAAAAAAAAACCTGATCCTTCATGCTACATTGTTTCTAGTAAATACTATTTGCAGCATTCTTCTGGGAATTATCCTGGCATTTGGGATCTTTTATTTCATCTACGAAAGCTTTTACCTATTTATCTTCAATTTTTTATTTTGTACTACGGTTTCACTGAGGTGGTTTGATTTCACATATAAACTATATCGGTTATTTATATATAAACTCAAACCCTTTAAAATAAATGCCTTGACTCAATCCTATTTTGTCGTTTGTCAAGGATCTCGGGAAAGGGATCATGGCGGCTTCGGGCTGGCACCGGTCTATGCAGATGCTGGATTACTAGAACTGGATAAAAGCGAAGTGGTTTTTAAAGGCGTCTTTAGTGATAAAACCTTCTCGCCCTCCAATATCATCAATGTGGAGAAGAAGAGCTCTGATAAAATAAAAATCCATACAAAAAAACCCAACTTAAAAAGCCCAGATGTGTTTTTAATAACCCTGAAAGATCAATTTTATCCATTCAAAAGCCGGCCCGACCGTGACAAAATTTTCCATCATCTTTCATTCGACACAAATATCCCAACAACATTATAAAGAAGTATCTGGCTAATATTACTCTCAAAATTTTCCTTTGGAGGATTGGCATGCTGATAACCCATGCAGGATCAGGTGATATTCAAAAATTGGCAATCCTATTTGACCAATACAGGGTTTTTTACCAACAGAAGAAGGAGTTAACTAAAGCCACTGAATTTCTGAATTCTCGTATCAGAAACAAAGATTCTGTAATTCTTGTTGCTCATGAGAAATCAGATATTATCGGCTTTACTCAGCTTTATCCAAGTTTTTCATCGGTAGGAATGGGGAAAATATGGATTTTAAATGATTTATTCGTGAGCCCTGATTTCAGACGACAAAATGTTGCCAAATACCTTATGGAAGCGGCAAAAAAACACGCTAAAGAAACTGGAGCCCTTAGAATAGACTTGGCGACACAAACTTCTAATTCCAATGCGCAAAATCTTTATGGGTCCATGGGCTACATCAAAAATGAGGTGTTTTGGCATTACAGCTTGGAATTATAAAATATAGCAAATTGCCAAGTTGATTGAACAAATGCCATCAAATTGATAAAATGAACAACGCATAACTACCACTACTTCAATAATATAAATCTCACCTTCCATGGCTCAAACCACCACTCGGAATTATTACAAGATACTCGGTATCACTCAGAAAACGAGTAAAGCCGATATTAAAAAGAAATATCGCGAACTGGCTAAAAAATACCATCCGGACACCAACTCTGGCAGCAAGGTAGCCGAGGACAAATTTAAAATCATTTCCGAGGCCTATGAAGTACTTAGCAATGCGAAAAAACGAAAAGAATACGACCGGGAACGGGCCTATCAAAAAAAATCGCCTCGGCGGCCCAGGAGCCAACCCGATTGGAGCGGTCCTCCCGGTGGTTTTGGAAGAGAGTCTGGAGGCAATCAGCAAAGACAAGAAGAGCCTTTCGCCCAGGAACCCGAAGCAGTTGATCCGGATATGCCAACCTCTGGATTTGACCTGCAGTTCATGATTGATGTTCCTCTCCCCATCGTCGCATTAGGAGGGACGATTCCTTACACTTATGAAAAATACGTGCAATGCGAGGAATGTGAAGGAACCGGATCCAGTGGCGGGGATGAATGCCCTGAATGCCAAGGCAAACAACTGGTCGTCCGTTCCGTTACCCTGGACGTAAAAATTCCCCCAGGGGTCGCGGACCAATACACTCTGGCTTTTATCAAGGAAGGTGGGGCGGGAAGAAACGGAGGCCCACCGGGACAGTTGTTTTTAAAAATCTGCACTCAACCCCATCCCAAATTTAAGCGAGTCAAAAATGATATCATTGAAGAAGTATTTATTTCTGCCAGCCTTGCCGAAGAAGGTGGACCTCTCAAGGTTGATACCTTGAATGGCACGACAACAATTCAGGTGGAAGAAGAAACTCTGGTTGGAGAAGAGCTTCGTGTGCCAGGAGAAGGTGCGGCAATAAGTTGGGGGAAAAAACGAGGCGACCTCATCATCAAATTTAATATAGAGGCTGAATGAGTATAAAATTTATCATATTCATGGTCGTCTTTGCACTCTTGCTGACTTTGATTCTCTGGTTCATTTTTCGATCAGGAAAAAATCAGCCCATCAAAAAACTCAAAAAACAGACGAAAAAAATACCCACCAAAAAGAAGGCATCCCTCCCAGCGAGCAACCCTGAAAAACCCAAATCCGTACTTTCAAATGAAGAGGTTAGACGAATTATTGCAACGGAATTATTTAAAAGGAATCCAGAAGTAGTCACCCATGTGGTGAAACAATGGCTTCGTGAAAAGTAAGGATTAACCCTTACGAGCTTTCACTTCTGCCGCATAGGCTTTAGCCCGTTTCAGCATTGCGGCTCTTTCCTCTGGGGAAAAGTCTTTTCTTGGGGTGGGTCCTGGAACCCCGCCGGAAGACTTCGCCGGAGCGGCCGCTGCTTGTTCTACCGCCGCCGGGGCCTCTGCTGCTGGCTTGTCAGCTGCAGGTTCTGCTGCCTTTCCTGCTGGAGCAGGTGCAGCCTCGCCCTCTTTACGAATCAATCGCATAGAAGACCAAACGTCTGGAGTAGGATAGGCCGTGTCGACTCCTATCTTCAAATCCATACGAATAATTTTTTCATCGGTACATTCAGTGATCCAGGTATTGGACGCACCACCGGCGGCAAAAATTCCATCGATGGGATAACTGGTCCCATTTTTATCCACTAAAGACTTCACCCCAGTCTTGTCGAAAAGGGTCAATGCCTCTGCCTTATTGGGAATTCGCCAATTATCGAAACCGCCAAACTTATCTTTATTCTTATTGACCCAATCTACATATTCCCGATGATCAAACCAGGTATAAAACTTTTTCACATCCAACCAGGCATCGGTCTTTTTCCACATAAAACCACTATTGGGATCCGTGATGGTTCCATCCTCATTATCGACCAGAGGGTCTCCCACTGGACCAGCTTTTTTAGCCGCCTCAGCTTTTTTGGCTGCCGCAAGCTTTGCCTTTTCAGCCGGTGATAACGCTTTTTCTTCAGCTTCTGCCATTTTTATCCTCTGTGAACGGAACCATTCTCTTTCAAAATATCATTCAAATCTTTTCCCGACTCGGTAAGGTCTCTTAATATTTCACCCAACCTGGAGGCAGAATATGTGTTTAACCGAGTTTGAAAATCTACTCTGTAATCCGCAGCATTTTTACGGATCCAATCCACAGCAACCTGCTCCTGAGTTTCGCAACTCATATTGGCGCATTTTTTATCCAACAGGTTGGTCTGGGATAACCGTATGATTTCACAAATCAAGTCTGCTTTGATCTGGCTCATACTAAAATTTTAACACAAAGTTTGAGGGAAAAATAACCCATTGGTTATAAAAAAGGGCCACCTTATAACGGTTTTTCTGGCTTGTCAATGTGATATTTCCTGAGTCCAGTACTAGATTTAAATTCAATAGGTTAACTTAATTCTTCCTCCTCCATTTTAATCATTTTCACGACATCTTGATAGCACTCCCCTTCCACCCAAATATAATAATATTTTGGACATATAGGCCCTTAAGCCGAGACTTTTGAAGCTTTTGGGTCGAGAGTCTCCCGCAAGCCATCACCTAAAAAATTAAACGAGAGTATAGTTAAAAAAATAGCGGATGAGGGAAACAAAATAAGATGCGGATAAAATTTGATCGCCGTCCAACCATCATTGGCGAGGCTCCCCCAACTGCTGAAAGGAGGAGCAATACCCAGGCCAATAAAACTTAAGGTCGATTCGGCTAAAATTGCCACGGGCACGCGAAAGCTCAAAGTCACTACCAGGATACCCAAAATATTAGGAAAAATTTCCCGCACTAGAATTCTTACCGGACTCGCGCCTAATGCACGAGCAGCCATAATATAAGGATATTCCTTTATCCGCAGAACTTCTCCACGCACCAACCTTGCGACCGTGACCCAGCTTACCAGTGTCAAAGCAATAAAAACTCCCGCAACTCCTCGTCCCATCAGCACAGTAATAAGAATGATCATCAACAGGTCAGGCAAAGCAAAAACCACATCCACTCCCCGCATCATCAGGTTATCCGTCCTGCCCCCTGCATACGCTGAAATGGCTCCATAGAGGGTTCCGATCAATAAGGCAAACAAGGTTGTGAATACTCCAATAAATAAAGACACCCGCGCTCCATAAATCATACGGGAAAGAAGATCGCGGCCCAAACGGTCGGTGCCCATCCAATGCTCCATATTTGGAAACGCCAAAGTCTGCAGTGTGTCCTGTGTTTCATAGGAGTACGGTGCCACCCATGGAGCAAACACAGCCACGGCAGAAACGATCAGGAGAAAACCGGCACTCAATTTAGAAGCGAGTCTGTTCATAATCCTATTTCAAAGTAACCCTCGGGTCCAACCAGCTGTAGACCATATCTACTATCGTATTCGCAATCACAATCAGTACCGCATAAACCAGCGTCACGCCCATGATTAAGGGATAGTCCCGGTTGGTCACGGCAGTAATGAAAAATCGTCCCATTCCAGGAATTGAAAAAATATACTCAATAACGAAAGAGCCTGTGATAAGTCCAGCGGTCAAAGGGCCCATCACCGAGACTATGGGGTAAATAGAGTTTTTCAGAGCATGCTTAAACAATATCGTAGATTCCGTCAGCCCCTTGGCTCGTGCAGTGCGGATATAATCCGAATCTAAAACATCTAGCAGGGTGGTTCGGGTCAGCCGGGCAATATACCCGGCAAAGCCTGCCCCCAGTGCGAAGGCAGGTAAAACCATATGACGAGGCCCTTCCCACAAAGCAGGAGGAAGCAAATGCCAATGATGCGAGAAAATCCATACCAATATCGCTCCCAGCACAAAACTGGGCACCGAAATTCCCATCGCTGCAAATAAGAGGACAGAGCGATCCAGTAGTGAGTTTTTCCAGTAGGCAGAGATCATTCCGGCAGGGATTCCTAATCCTAATACAACCAGAACAGCACAAAGCCCTAAGGTAAAAGAAACGGGGAACGTGTCCCGAATAATATCTGAAACATCCCGTCCTAAATATTTGTAGGACGGCCCCAGATCTCCTTGGAGCAACTGCTTCATGTATAGGAGGTATTGCAGGGGAAGAGGTTTATCGAGATGATACTTGGCTTCTATATTAGCAATGATTTCCGGTGGAAGAATTTTATCCGAATCGAAGGGGCCACCCGGAACCCAGTGCATGATTATAAAGGTGAGCGTCGCGACCGTAACCAGCACCGGTATTCCCAACAAAATCCGTCTGATAATAAATCGCAACATGGCAGTAGTTTACCATCGGAAAGAGTCATGGGGAACTATGGGTTATATATATATTCTAGAGGAAATAATTCCCTCTCGATGCAGGGCAGTAGGATATAATATCTGGTCGTTTACTTTTTAACTGAAAGTTTCATGAAATACCCTTCTCTAAAAGAATTCATCGATCGACTGGAACTTGAGGGAGAGCTTCTACGGATCAAAGAATCCGTTTCTCCTATTCTCGAAATCGCAGAAATCACCGACCGGGTCTCGAAACAATCTGGCGGTGGCAAAGCCTTGCTCTTCGAAAATGTAGAAGGCAGTTCCATGCCAGTACTGATCAATGCTTTTGGTAGTGCAAAACGAATGAATATGGCACTGGGTGTTCATAATATTGAAGATATCCCTAAAAGAATTGAACGCTATATAAAAATTCCTCCTCCAACTACCTTACTGGATAAAGCCAAGCTATTACCCATGCTTTTACAGGCGGCACAATTTCCGCCCAAACTCTTGCAAACGAGCCATCCTCCCTGTCAGGAAGTCGTTCATCTCAATGATGACATAGACCTGGGAATAATCCCGATTCTGCAGTGCTGGCCGCAAGACGCAGGACGGTTTATCACCTTTCCCATCGTGATCAACCGCAGTGTGGATAAAACAATCAGAAATGTAGGGCTCTATCGCATGCAAGTGTACGACAAAAAAACCACTGCCATGCACTGGCATATTCACAAAGACGGGGCGCATTTTTTTCATGAATACCGCAAGCAAAATAAAATAATGGAAGTCGCGGTCGCGCTCGGTGCCGATCCGGCATCCTGCTATTCAGCCTCTGCCCCCATGCCCTATGGCATTGACGAGTTTCTCTTGGCAGGGTTTATCCGTAAGGCCAGCGTTCCGTTAGTGAAATGCAAGACAGTGGACCTGGAAGTTCCGGCTAATGCGGAAATCATTTTGGAGGGTTACATCGATCCGTCAGAAATGCGGCTGGAAGGTCCTTTCGGAGACCACACAGGCTATTATTCGCAGGATGGGGATTACCCGATCTTCCACATCACTGCCATCACCCACCGAAAAGACCCGGTTTACCTGACCACCATTGTAGGCATACCGCCTCAGGAAGATTATTACCTGGGCCGAGCCACCGAGCGCATCTTTTTGCCTCTTCTAAAAACTCAGCTACCTGAAATTGTAGACATGGATATGCCGGTAGAGGGTGTCTTTCACAATTGTGTCATCGTTTCTTTCGACAAGCGTTACCCTATGCAGTCCAGAAGATTAATGAGCGCTTTATGGGGACTCGGCCAAATGAGCTTTGTCAAGACCATCGTCACGGTGGATGCCGACGTCAATGTCCATAACTATGAAGAAGTGGCAAAGCTTTTACTTGATAAAGTGGATTTTGAAACCGACCTGTTTTTCTCCGAAGGCGTGCTCGATGTTCTCAACCATGCTTCCGACCAAATGCTACACGGCTCGAAACTTGGCATAGATCTCACCGAAAAAATTGAAGGAGAACCTGGTTACGGCAAAGAAACTTATTCATCTGAGCAGAACCCTCTCTCACCGGAAAATGTGATGAAGGTATTTAATGAAATCCGAGCCTGTAAAGTTTTAGAACTTAAATCACAACGTCGCGTCATGCTGGTGGCTTTGGATAAAACTTCCCCAAACCAAGGGAAACAATTCATCCAGTCACTTTTTGAGTCTCCTGAATTTTCTTCCATAGAAATCGTTATCGTACTGGAAGGTCATGTCGAATTAAAAAATATCTCCACGGTGATGTGGAAGTTTTTTAACAACCTCGACCCAAAAAGGGATTTTCATTTTCATGAGGGCCGTCTGGGAATTGATGTGACGCAAAAATTTTCAGAAGAAGGTTATCAACAAAACTGGCCGGAGGAGATTGAGATGTCTTCGGAAATCAAATCACAGGTCGATAAAAAATGGAACGACCTCTTCAAAGAATAATTGGCTTTCCCGCATCATGGCACTAGAACACATCACGATTAAGGGCGCAAGAGAGCACAACCTTAAAAACCTGAATCTCACCCTACCACGGGAAAAACTTGTTGTGATAACAGGTTTAAGCGGATCAGGAAAGTCCTCTCTCGCTTTCGACACCATATATGCTGAAGGTCAACGCCGCTATGTGGAGTCTCTTTCCGCCTACGCCCGCCAATTCCTGCAATTGATGGAGAAACCCGATGTGGATTCCATTGACGGTCTTTCACCGGCCATCTCCATTGAGCAGAAAACTTCCAGCAGAAATCCTCGTTCCACCGTAGGGACAGTAACAGAAATTTACGATTATCTACGCCTGCTCTACGCCAGGATCGGAAAGGTTTTCTGCTACGGCTGCGGGCGAAAAATTACTTCTCAAACTGTGCAACACATTGTTGATCAGGTCCAGTCTATCCCGATTGGCAAAAAGGTCATTATCCTTGCCCCTATTGCTCGGAACAAGAAAGGGGAATTTAAAAAGGAAATTCTGGATATGAAGCGGAAGGGTTTTGTACGCGCCCGGATCAATGGTGACATACGTTCTCTGGATGAAGAAATCGTTCTCAACAAAAAATTCAAGCACACTCTGGAAATAGTGGTAGACAGACTGGTTATCAAGGAAAACATGGGCAAGCGGCTGGCCGACTCGGTAGAAACCGCACTCAACCATGGAGAGGGTTCTCTCGTCGTCACAATTCTTGAGGATAATGAGGAGTTATTGTTCAGCGAAAAATTTGCTTGCAGTTATTGCAATATCAGTTATCCCGAACTGGAACCGCGTCTGTTCTCCTTCAACAATCCACAAGGAGCATGCGCCCAATGTGATGGGCTGGGAATTAAAATGGTGATCGACCCTGAACTGGTTGTGCCTGATCCCCGGGTTTCTATCCGAGAAGGAGCCTTGAAACCCTGGGAAAAACGCAGTTCCATTTATTTCCACCAGATGCTGGAGACCATCTCCAGCCATTTCAAGTTCAAGCTCAACACTCCTTTCGAAAAACTGACTAAAAAGGTTCGCGATATTCTGTTATACGGTTCCGGTGACGAATCCATAAAATATTATTTTGAAAAAGACGGGAAAAAACAATTTTATACCGATACCTTCGATGGAGTGATTCCCGATCTCGAGAGGCGTTACCGCGAAACCGATTCCAACTCTTCCCGGGATGAAATAGCGCGCTACATGCGCCCTCTTGCCTGTCAAACCTGCGAGGGCGACCGGTTACGCAAAGAAGCGGTCTCGGTAAAAATAGCTGACCTGAATATCGTGGACCTCACTGCGTTTTCTATCGGCCGAGCCTATCAATATTTTCAGGATTTGAAGCTGACCAGGCAGGAAAACAATATCGCCCGGAGAATCGTCAAGGAAATTAAGGAGCGGTTGGGGTTCCTCACTAATGTCGGGTTGGAATATCTCTCCCTTGACCGATCTTCCGCCACCCTTTCTGGAGGAGAAAGCCAGCGCATCCGTCTCGCCACCCAAATAGGCTCCAGCCTGATGGGGGTCCTATACGTTCTCGATGAACCGAGTATAGGCCTGCACCAGAGAGACAACGACCGCCTGCTCAACACCCTCCTCCGCCTGCGTGACCTAGGCAATACCGTCATCGTGGTCGAGCATGATGAGGCAACCATCCGATCCGCCGACTATGTAGTGGATCTGGGACCCGGCGCGGGAGTTCATGGGGGTGAAACTATTTTTTCCGGCACTCCCAAAGCCATGCTTAAATCGAAAAGCTCCCTGACCGGACAATATCTGTCAGGAAAAAAACAGATCCCGATTCCCTCAAAACGCCGCCAGGGCAATGGCAAAGCCATAGAAATTCATGGAGCTCAGGAAAATAACCTGAAAGAAATTACCGTAAAATTTCCTCTCGGCTGTTTTGTTTGTGTAACAGGGGTATCCGGTTCAGGAAAGAGCACGCTCACCATTGACATTTTATACAAGGCCCTGGCCCGGCATTTTTGGAACTCGATGGACAAGCCCGGTGAGTTTAAAAAAATTCAAGGCATTCAATGGCTCGATAAAGTCATCGACATTGACCAGTCGCCGATAGGAAGAACACCGCGCTCAAACCCTGCTACCTATACCGGCGTGTTCACCCTTGTTCGAGACTTATTCAGCCAGGTTCCTGAATCCCGCGTACGCGGTTACAAACCGGGGCGATTCAGCTTTAATGTAAAAGGCGGAAGATGCGAAGCCTGTCAAGGCGATGGAGTCATTAAAGTGGAGATGCATTTTCTCCCCGATGTATTCGTCACCTGCGAAGTTTGCCAGGGTAAACGCTTCAATCGTGAAACTCTCGAAATACATTATAAGGGGAAAAATGTTGCTGATGTGCTGGATATGACCGCAGAAGAAGCTAAGGAATTTTTCACTAACATTCCAGCTATCAAAACCAAGTTGCAAACCATCACCGATGTTGGACTCGACTATATAAGGCTGGGTCAACAGGCCACCACATTATCAGGTGGAGAGGCGCAAAGAGTCAAACTATCCAAAGAGCTGAGCAAGCGCAGCACGGGCAGGACCCTGTACATCCTTGATGAGCCAACAACCGGACTGCATTTTGCTGATATCGAGCACCTGCTAAAGGTTCTCGCCAAGTTGGTAGATTCTGGAAATACGGTAGTTATTATCGAACACAATATGGAAGTGATAAAAACTGCCGACCATATCATCGACCTGGGCCCCGAAGGGGGGGACGGCGGCGGACAAGTACTCGCCGAGGGCACACCGGAAGAAGTCGCAAAAGTTAAAGCTTCTTACACCGGAAAATATTTAAAGGAATATCTTTAATTTTCCACTTATTGGTTTGTTGCTAAAAATTTTCCTGTATCTCAAAATCGTCCTGGGCCAACAACCAGTTTCCATCGCTTTGCAGGACCCATTTTTCCAGAGTAATAATCCCCCGGCCCACATTCATGGACCAGCTGGCCGATAGTAAAACAGTGGATGCATCGACCACCTGCAGCTTCACATCTTCATACTGGAGTTCGCCAGCACCTGACTTCATGAATGGACGCCAGAAGGCATCGATTTCAGCAGTGCCTTTAAAGGTTCCCAAGGGTTGTGCGTTAATGACCGCATCCGATTGGTAACCGGCAACACAGGAATCCACATCTCCCTTATTAAAACATTCGATCCATTTTTGGCTGCACTTTAAAACAGATTGTTTTATTTCAGAGTCGTTTTCCATGCAAATTATTCAGGGTTTAATATACAGATACCCCTGCTCCTGTAAATCAGCAATACGTTTGACGGCGACCGGGTGTTCTGTCGGGATAAAACCCGGCTCCAGAGTTTCCAGGGGGTTGCCGAACAACTTCATCGAAACCTGGCACATTTCAGGCTGAATACCCTTAGCAATGATCATGGCAAGCTTTTTTCTTAATGTTGGATCTACGGTTTCTTTATCAAAAAGTTTCAGGGCCGGACCATGCACCACGACCTTAATATCAATCTTATCCGGTCCGCCTTCCGCTTCCATATGTTTATTGATCAATGCCATCGCGTATTTGGCAACACCTACATCCGAACCATCAATATGATACAAAACTTTCAGCCTGCCGTTTGCGTCGCGGTTGCTTGCCGCCTCCGCCGTTGAAAACAGAATAAACAGACATACAAATGCTGCAATAAGTGGGGAAACCCAACGATTATTTATCATAGAACTCTCCTATTGAGAATTTATTGTATTGTATATTTTATCATTTTCTTACTGCTTAACAGGAATATAAATAGGGCGGGATGATTTTTTACTTGTGCCAGAAGGAAAGCGAACTAAATGGTATTAATTCTTTTCGATATTCTCAAGGCGGGCGGTTGCGCGGAAGAGTTTTTTCTGCGCTTTGATGAACTCTTCTTCCGAAAGGTCGGTTTGGCTCAACTGTTTTTCCGCGTGGGCGTGGGCACGTTCGGCACGTTCGCGGTCGATCTCATGCAGGAACTCTCCGGTCTCGGCCAAAACCGTTACCCGGTTATCCGTCACTTCCAGATACCCGCCACTTACAACCAGAGAAATGGTCTCACCATCATTCTCATAAGACATTTGCCCAGAGCGGAGATTGGTCAGAATGGGAGCGTGGTCATAAAGTATTCCCAAATCGCCCTCTGTTCCGGGCGCATTCACTTGATCGACCTCTTCCGAAACAAGTAGCTTTTCAGGAGTTACAATGCTGAGTGTCAGTTTCTGGCTCATGCTGATTTTTTGTCCAGTTCTTTCTGTTTTGCGTGAACTTCGTCCAGGGTTCCCACCATGTAGAACGCCTGTTCAGAGATTTCATCGCCATGTCCATCAAGAATGGCTTTGAATCCTTCAATCGTATCTTGTACTTTTACATATTTTCCCGGTGAACCGGTAAAGACCTCCGCCACAAAGAACGGTTGCGAGAGGTATTTTTGAATTTTTCGGGCACGGGACACAACCTGTTTATCTTCTTCCGAGAGTTCGTCCATTCCCAGAATAGCAATAATGTCCTGTAGGTCTTTGTAACGTTGCAATACCTGCTGAACTCCACGTGCTGTGTTGTAGTGCTCATCTCCGAGTACTTCCGGATCGAGTATGCGTGAAGTAGAATCCAGAGGATCCACCGCAGGGTAAATGCCCAGTTCAGAAATACGCCGGTTCAATACCGTGGTGGCATCCAGATGCGAAAAAGTTGTTGCCGGAGCAGGATCGGTCAAGTCATCCGCGGGAACATAAATCGCTTGAACCGATGTGATGGATCCTTTTTTGGTAGAAGTGATACGCTCTTGCATATTACCCATTTCAGTTGCAAGAGTTGGCTGATAACCTACCGCAGAAGGAATACGACCCAGAAGAGCCGACACTTCAGAGCCTGCTTGTGAAAATCGGAATACATTATCAATAAACAGCAGTACATCTTTACCGCCCTCGTCGCGAAAATATTCCGCACAAGTGAGGCCAGTAAGTCCAACCCGCATGCGTGCACCCGGAGGTTCTGTCATTTGCCCGTAAATCAGGGCCGTCTTATCGATAACGTTTGACTCTACCATTTCGTGATAGAGGTCATTTCCTTCACGGGTTCGCTCACCTACTCCTGCGAATACTGAAAAACCACCGTGCTCCGCACCGATATTACGAATCAATTCCATGATCAAAACGGTCTTGCCCACACCCGCGCCGCCGAACAGGCCAGTCTTTCCACCTTTGAGATAAGGCTCAAGCAGGTCAATTACCTTGATACCGGTTTCGAGCATTTCCATTTTCGTGTCCTGCTCCTTAAATTCGGGAGCGTCACGGTGAATACTCCATCTAGCTTTCGATTCAACAGGAGGCTTCTTGTCTACAGGGTCGCCCACGACATTTAGAATTCGCCCAAGTACTTCTTCACCGACAGGCACCGTAATGGGTGCTCCGGTATCAATCACTTCCATACCTCGGACCAAACCATCAGTGGTATGCATAGCTATACTTCGAACTACATTGTCACCTAGGTGTAGCGCCACTTCACATACTAGAGTTTCGTTCTCGCCACCTTCTCCTGGACGCTCAATATTGATCGCGTTATACAGAGCCGGCAGAATCCCATCTTCAAATCTCACATCCACAACGGGTCCCATGACTTGGATGATCTTTCCCTTATTCATTCATTCCCCTCCACAATTTTCGATATCCTTCACGCCATCACCCTTTCAGGGCTTCGGCGCCATTTACGATTTCTATTAACTCTTTAGTGATATAAGCCTGACGGGCTTGATTATAAGTTAGAGTCAACTCACCAATCATTTTACCGGCATTACGGCTGGCACTATCCATCGCTGTCATCCGGGCTCCATGCTCACTGGCAGTAGACTCCAGAAACGCTCGGTACACTTCCACCGTCATATAACGTTTCAACAATTGATCCAGAATTGCTTCTTCATCTGGCTCGTAGATATAATCCACCACAAATGTATCTTCTTTATGGGCCAGCTTTTCAGGAAGAACAGGGAGTAGTTGTTCAACCACAACCTCCTGCTGCATCACCGACTTGAACTCGTTATAAACCATAAACACTTTGTCGATCTTTTTCTCTGAGAACATTTTAGCCAGATTCTCACCAATAGACTGTGCCTTCAGGTAATCAAAATCCTTCGACCAGCCAATGATGTCATCTGTAATCGTTACGGGTCGGTTGCGGAAAATATCGTTTCCTTTTTTACCGGCAATGATCAAAGAGTTTTCATTTTCTGGATTCTCTTTCAGGTATTTGGCCGTTTTTCGGATAACGCTTCCGTTAAAACCTCCGCACAAGCCTTTGTCCGAAGTAATAATGAGTAGAAGATGACGATTTCCTTCCCGCACATCCAGCAAAGGATGCAAATCACCATTACAGCGTGCCGCCAAATGATTGAGAACATCCATCATCTTGATGGCGTAAGGTCGGGCTTCCAGAATGGCTAGCTGAGCCTTGCGCAACTTTGATGCCGCAACCAGTTTCATGGCCTTGGTGATCTGCTGCGTATTCTTTACGCTCTGGATACGTCTCTTAATTTCTTTTAAATTGGGCATATTTTAATTTTTGAAAAGACCCTTGAATTCATTGATAGCAGCCGTCACCTGAGCTTCGGTGTCATCATCAAGTTTCTTGGCTTCTGCAATTTTATCCATCACAGCTTTGTGTTTGTCTTCCATAAAATTAAGCAGGCCATTTTCAAACTTTTGGATATCGCCTACAGGAATATCGTCTACCAGGCCCCGCACGCCAGCAAAGATGGAAATGATTTGCTCAACTACGCTCAAGGGTTTGTACTGCCCCTGTTTGAGTAATTCAACAAGACGTTCGCCTCGGTGGAGCTGAGCTTGAGTCGCCGCATCGAGGTCACTGCCGAACTGTGCAAAGGCCGCCATTTCTCGGTATTGAGCCAAATCCAAGCGCAACTTACCAGCAACCTGCTTCATGCCCTTAATTTGGGCCGCGCCGCCAACACGAGAAACGGAAAGTCCAACATTAATCGCGGGACGCACTCCGGAGTAAAACAGGTCGGTTTCCAGAAAGATTTGTCCATCGGTAATAGAAATCACGTTAGTTGGAATATACGCAGAAACATCTCCCGCCTGGGTTTCAATGATCGGCAATGCCGTCATAGAACCTGCCCCCAACTCATCACTGACTTTTGCGGATCTTTCCAACAATCGGGAATGCAGAAAGAAAACATCGCCGGGATATGCTTCTCGTCCAGGAGGTCGTCTCAATAAAAGCGATAACTGTCGGTAAGCCGCTGCCTGCTTACTAAGATCATCGTAAACAATCAGGCAGTGTTGTCCATTATCACGAAAATATTCACCCATGGCACACCCCGCATAGGGCGCAATAAACTGCATAGGTGCCGGATCACTGGCAGAAGCCGAAACAACGATGGTGTATTTCATTGCATCGTGCTGTTCCAGCGTTTTAACAACTCGGGCAACGGTGGACCGTTTTTGGCCTACCGCCACATAAATGCAGAACATGTTCTGCCCTTTTTGGTTGATGATCGCATCGATAGCAACAGCAGTTTTCCCCGTTTGCCGATCACCAATGATCAACTCTCTCTGCCCACGCCCAATAGGAATCATTCCGTCAATAGACTTGATCCCTGTTTGCATGGGTTCATGAACGGATTTCCGATCAATAACGCCAGGCGCAACCCTTTCAATCGGGCCGAACTTTTCTGTCTTGATCGGACCCTTGCCATCAATAGGCTGGCCAATACCATCCACAACCCGGCCTACCATCTCAGGTCCAATAGGGACTTCCATAATGCGCCCGGTGCGCTTGACTTCATCGCCTTCTTTAATATTATCATCGCGCCCAAGCAGAATCGCTCCCACATTGTCTTCTTCAAGATTTAAGACCATTCCAGCGAGGCCACCAGGAAACTCAAGGAGTTCACCTGCCATAGCTTGACCCAGGCCATAAATCCGCGCAATACCATCTCCCACGGAAATTACCCGTCCGGTTTCCTTGAGCTCGAGTCCCCCTTCAAAGCCTTCAATCTGCTTTTGAATTAGGGAACTGATTTCATCGGCTCGTAAATTCACTTAGGCTACCTCCTCTTTCTCTATCAATCGTTTCAAGATCTCCAGACGGTTACGAATGGTATCATCCGCTACCTGGTCCCCGATGCGTAACATGATGCCGCCGATCAGCGACTCATCCACCTCGGTATCGATCAAAATAGTTTTTTCCAATATCTTATTCAACGCAGCTTTCAGCCGGTCCATGTTCTCAGCGGTCAAAGGATGAGCCGAAGTAACGTGAACCCGGGTCCGGTTTAACCGGCGATCCACCACATACTCAAAGTATTCGACAATTTTCTCCAAAAACAGGATCTTGCCTCTTTCATTAAGCAAAATCATCATATTAGAGACTTTATCTTCAATTCCTAACCGACTGCATATATCCTGAACCACGTTCTTTTTCTTTTCCGTGGAAATCGAGGGATGGTCAAAAAAACGCGCCAACTCATTTTCACCCTTTATGGCCGCATCAAAGGCTTGCAAGTCTTGCAGGGCTTTTTCCAGCGCGCCTGTATCCGAAATATTCCCGGACAGGGCCTCGGCATATCTTTTTCCAACCTGATTTTCCAACATCGCTCAACCTTAATTTATGGTGTCAGTTTCTCTGACGTTTTTCCAATTCCTGAATCACCTGTTCGATGGACTCCTCAACAAGTCTTTTTTTATCTTCATCACCCAGAGCTTTTTTAAGAAATTTTTCTGTAGAGGCAATGGTCAAAGCTGCCGTGTAACTACGCATTTCCTGGAGCAGCTTGTCGCGCGAACTTTGAATTTCCTGTTCTGCATCCTTTTGAACCTGCCGGACTTTTGCCTCGGTTTCCTGAAGGTTTTTTTCCTGAAATTTCTTAGCCTCATCCTGGGCTAGCTGCACAATCGTCTCGGCCTTACCATGGGCAGCTTTTAAAGTTTCTTCCAGGTCTTTTTTAATCGTTTGCGCATCTTCTTTTAGCTTCTCAGAATCTTCAATATCCTTCCGGATCTTTTTTTCGCGTTCTTCCAGAGCCTCCAATATAGGAGGAAAAGCAAATTTCTTGAGAAGAAAAAATAAAATAGCAAAGGAAAGCAACGACCAGAAAATCAGCGATCCAAAAACAGAAACCTGTTCAAATTGAGGCATATCCGTTCCTTAAAAAAAGTTCGTCCAACGAGGAAATGGCACCTTGCCATAGCCCCTTTTATGGCATGATGATGAAAGCAATAACCAACGCATACAATGCAATAGCTTCTACCAGAGCAAAACCGATCCAGCAATATTTGGCAACCCGCGCTTCTGCGTTAGGTTGACGCCCAACCGTCTCGATGGTTTTCGCGAAAATATAAGCGATCCCCAAGGCAGCGCCAAAAAATCCGGCGGCACACAATCCCATTCCAATTAATGCAGCAGCTTCAGAACCCATTCTTCCCTCCTACGAAAAGTTTGTGACAATAAAATTAATGTAACTTGATTACATCGCCAATGTAGACACAAGTCAGCGTTGTAAAAATATAAGCCTGAATAAACGCGATTGCGATTTCCAATCCGTTAATGATAATCGTGAATCCAAAGGGCATCCAGCTTACCCACGCGGGTGATGTCAAAGCCAGCCCGAACAGCACCGCCAGAACAGTATGCCCTGCCGTCATATTGGCAAACAACCGAACCGCAAGCGATATAGGACGTGCCAGCATACTGATAATTTCAATCGGAATCATTAACGGAATCATGATCTTGGGAACGCCGGGCGGAACCAGAATCCCTAAAAAATGCATGCCGTGCTTGCAGAACCCGATCACCAGAGTCATGATAAAAATGCCCGTGGCAAACGCCCCTGTCACTACCACCTGACTGGTGATGGTGTAAGAACCCGGAACCAGCCCGATCAGGTTACATGCCAGAATAAATAGAAACAGAGAGGCAATAAACGGAACATATTTTTTACCCTCATCTTCTCCGATAAACTCATAGACCATACTGCGTATGAACTCCAGGGAAATTTCCAGAACGCTTTGCAGTTTTCCAGGTATGGGAGAAACCCCCCGGTTCACCACCAGCATGAAACTTCCGGCAATTATGGCCAACCCTACCCACATCGCCACCACAGCGTTGTTAATAGAAAGGTCAAGCCCACCTATATGAATAGGGATAATAGTATGAACTTCAAAATGATGTAACGGACTTTCCATAGTAAAATCTAATCCCGGTTGGTATCATCGTCGTCGATAGTTAACAACATGGCTGCCCGATATACGTTCAAACAACCTGCTGCCCCACCCAAAATAACTCCTACTGCCAAACCCCAAGGCCGCGTGTCAAAAAATTTATCAAACCCATGACCCAGTAAAGCACCGATCAACGTAGCTACCGTCAGTTCAGTTCCTAGTCTGAACGCAATCTGCATACCTTGACGGAGGCCGTTGTTTTCACTCATTAAATTAATGCTTTGGTAGGAATCAACTAGCAGGAAATCGGGGCCATCATACCTCAACGTATTAATGTTGTCCAAAAAAAAATTTTATCGTTCAAAAGACGCAAATATTTGAAAATTTAACCTGGATTTCTGCAAGTTAGCCCTTAAATCAGGCCAGAGCCCATAATTCAATATGAAATGCGCCAAAAAAACCTCGAAAGGCCCACAATTCACACTTGGAATTTAATAAATGGGTTAACTTCTAATAAGGTAGGGTTCCATATTCCTGTTCATACGCATCAAGAGGCATCATATCTATAGCATCCCAAGGGCAACCTTCAAGGAAGGTATCCATCGGGCCTTTACTGATACATTTTTTACAACCAATGCACAGCAAGGGATCTACCAGAATACGAACAAAAGCCGGAGCATCAGGGTTTTCCACTTCATTCATACACAGGTCAACCGGGCACTCGGTAACGCAGATGGGGGCCCCGCCACAACCCGTACAGGCATCGTTGATTACGGCCAATATCTTTGGTTTGCGTTTTCTCTGTACATCTCGCTTGGCTTTTTCTTTAGTGGCCATGAATCTTTCCTATTACAAATTATATTTACGATACGTCTTGATAATACTAACAAAATTTTTGCAGATTATAACCATAATTGGTCATGCATTTCAATATTTGCCGCAATAAAATATAAGCAATACAGTAATACAATATACACTTTAATCTTGTGTTCCCGCAGACTACTGATTCCCGGATGAACTAAACACCTCGCCGTGAGCCTTTTTAATTTACTCCCGCGAGCCCCTGTATTAGTATAAGGCTTGAGTGAATTCGGGATAAGCTCCACTCTCTTAAGGGGTTGTAGATACCCCGCTTTCCCTCGATCAGACAATAATCTGGAACATTTAATCTAAAACTCCACCCTGATAGGTTTCCTTCACTATGGGAAAATTGGGTGAATCAATATTTTTGCCATGTCATTCAAATCAGTTCTGGGCCAATTACAACCTAAAAGAATTCTGACCAACGCTCTCCAAAACAGCAGTGTCGCACACGCCTACCTGTTTTATGGTCAAGAGAGTATCGGGAAAAAAAAATTGGCCATTGCCTTCGCCAAGGCGCTCAATTGTAAAGAGACGGATCCGCTGGATGCCTGTGATGAGTGTGCGTCCTGCCTGAAAATTGAACGCAGAATTCATCCAGATTTTTTCTATATCGAACCCGCCAAAAGTACTCCAACCTCGCGGGAGGCTGTCATAAAAATAGAAGAAATTCGCGAACTGCAAAAAAAGCTAGCCTACTTGCCTTATGAGGGAAAAACGAAAGTTGTAGTGATCGATTCTGCCGAACTTATGAACGTGCAGGCGGCGAATTCTTTTTTAAAAACACTGGAAGAACCACCGTCCTCCACAGTATTGATTCTGATTTCTTCCAATCCCCATCGATTATTGCCGACCCTTATTTCGAGGTGTCAGGGAATTCAGTTTCACCGGCTCTCTTTAAATGACATCAGAGAGATCCTCAAATCTCAGCCTCAAGAGGAGAGAGAGTCGTTGACAGAATCTGAGTTTCGCGTCAATCGGTCGCAAGGAAGTGTAGATCGGGCACTGGCAGAAGACCTTGCAGAAATGGAAGGTTTAAGAGAGCAATTGTTGGAAGTTCTTAAAAATGTTTCTTTTGACCGGATGGATATTGTGTTTGGTTTTGCTAAGGCCTGGGCAAGGCAGACTGAGCAACTTCAGATAGTATTAAATGAATTATTGGGCTTGATTCGTGACTTGGCTCTCTATCGTTCCGGTTGCGGTCAATCAGATATCCAAAACGCAAATTTATCGGCTACAATGATTCCTGTAGCGCAAAGCCACAGTCTAAAAACATGGTTGGATCGATTTAACGCTGTCCGCAACACTCAGATCGCCTTGTCTGGCAATGCTAACGCCCAACTATTTCTAGAAAATATGCTAATTGAATTTTGTGAGGCCGCGTAAAGTTTATGAATACCGCTGTTAAAGAAACGCCTCCTTCTACAAATCAATCCGTCAGATTTGTTATCGGGGTACGAATCCTGGACCAGGTTAAGTCGGCTCTTTATAATCCCGGAGACTTAAAGCTAAAAGTGGGCAAGACGGTGATGGTAAATACCGATCAGGGATTAAAAATGGGCGTGATTGCTTCCAATAAACTCCCAAATTTTCGCCAGGACAGCACCTTTAACCGGGTATTGCGCCTCGCCAATGACAACGATATTCAGGCAGAAAACCGGCGACTCCAGGTCGAGGAAAAAGCGAAAACTCTGAGCAGTAATAAAATTGCAGAGCTGAAGCTTCCGATGAACCTGAGTCGAGTGGTGCATCAGCCACATATGAACAAGACCATATTTTTCTTCACGGCTGAAGGTCGGGTGGA
>JABHBK010000015.1 GCA_018673915.1 Nitrospina sp.
TGCCCGTAAGGTCCGTAAGCAAGTTACGAAACAATCGGTCTACCAGCCAAAGAGGTACTTCTTCTTTTTCGGAAATTTGGTCAAAGGCGATATCAAGTTCATAAAGCGATTCGTGCCGCGCTTCGTCTATGCGAGGAGCCTGGCTCGTTGGGCCAATGAACTGAGAAGAGAAAAAGTAGGACAACGACGGGTGGTTTTGCCAAAAAAGTATTAAACTTTTTAGCAAATCAGGACGCCGCAAATAAGGACTGTCTTCTGGAATGGCCGCCCCCGTGACAAGGTGATGTCCTCCCCCAGAGCCCGTTCGACGTCCATCAGGTTGAAATTTCTCGGGGGTGAGCCGTGCCATACGAGCTTCTTTGTAAATTGTTTGGGTGATGTCAACCAACTCGTCCCAACTTTCGGCAGGTTGCATATTGATTTCTAAAACTCCGGGATCGGGCGTGACCTTGAAGTTCTGAATCCTATGGTCGCTTGGAGGACTGTATCCCTCCAAAATAACGGGGATGCCTAGATGCTTGGCAACATTCTCAATATTCCTCACCAATTCCAAAAAATGCTCGATATGCGAGATAGGAGGTAAAAACAAATGCAACTTGCCTTCCCGACTCTCAGCGCATAGCGCATGTCGAACTGTGCCCGTGGGGTCTTTCTCGAAGGACTTAGCGCTTTCAGCTTTTGCTTCCTCCGGAGTTAAACCTGCAAAACGGTACTCTATAGTTTGCAACTCGCCCATTTGCTGGAAAGGACTTCTCTTTGCAAAAGTTTCTTCTTCCGTCTCCGACAAAAAAGGCAAACTGTTCAATGGCAAGCGCAATCCTATTGGAGAATCACCAATAGCCAGAATGAGATGACCCGAACGGAATTTCCAAAAGTTGCTGATCCATTTATTTTTCTTTTGGGAATAAGTCAGAGGTAACACAAAACCTACCGGATCACCGAGATGGCTATTCAGCATTTTTTGCAGGCGTTTTCTTTCGGTCTTTTCAAACAAATCTGTTTTATAGATGTCGCCCTCGATGGGCAAACGATTCTCTTTCCAGAGATAATATGCCGCATCCTCTCTAGCGGGCAAAATTGCATCACAGGGAAGGTTCAAGGATTCGGCTAAGCAAGTCATAAACCGTTCTGCGGTTTTGACATCGTGGCCGTAATCTTTGCAGGATTCAGCAAGAAGAGCATCGTCTTCCCAGATAGGTTTACCATCTTTCGGCCAGTAACAATTAAACGACCAACGCGGCAACATTTCTCCCGGATACCATTTTCCCTGACCGTGAAACAGCAATCCACCTGGAGCAAAACGGTCTTTTAACCTTAAAAGCATGTCAGAGCCACGTTCCTTTTTCTTCTCGCCTAAAGCCGCGATCTTCCATTCAGCACTTTCGCGATCATCAACCGAAACAAACGTGGGTTCTCCACCCATCGTAAGACGCACATCATGGGTCTGCAAATCACCCTCAACCTTTTGACCCAAGGCATTGATTTCGTCCCACTGCTTCTCAGTGTAGGGCTTGGTCGCTCGGTGATCTTCTTCAATGCGAAGGATGGACATTTCAAAATCCATTGTTGATTCGCAAGCTTCCATAGTTCCAGCAATGGGTGCTGCACTAGATGGGTTGGGGGTGCAACATAAGGGGATATGACCTTCGGCGGCAAAGTTTCCGGAGGTTGGGTCGAGCCCCACCCACCCTGCTCCAGGTAAATAGACTTCAGTCCAGGCATGCAGGTCTGTGATGTCTTTCTGTGGGCCCGGCGGTCCGTCAAGGTTTTCGACATCAGCTTTTAGCTGAGCCAGATAACCTGAGGCAAAACGCGTGGCCAAACCGTGGTGGCGAAATATTTGGCATAAGAGCCACGCCATATCCCGGCACGATCCAGATCTCAGTTTAAGCGTTTCCTCACAAGTTTGGATTCCCGGTTCCATACGAATGATATATTTTAAATATTCGTTCAGCGCCTGGTTGGTATTGACCAAAAATTCATTGGTAGTCTTTTCCTTTTCAGGCAATTCTTTAAGAAACTGTTTGAGAAGCGGCCCGCTTTCTTTTACCTCCAAATAAGGTTCCAACTCATCTGCCAACCAGGATTCATATTTGAAAGGGAACTCTTGCGCGTAATCCTCTAAAAAGAAATCAAACGGATTGAAAGCACGGATATCGACGACAATATCCACCTCAATCTGGAGTGCCTTGATTTTTTCAGGAAATATGACGCGCGCCAGAAAATTCCCAAAAGGGTCCTGTTGCCAATTGAGGAAATGTTTTTTAGGGGAAACTTTTAAAGAATAGGATTGAACGGGAGCTCGCGTATGAGGAGCGGGTCGCAAACGAATGGTTTGCGGACCAAGCTGAATCGGCTTATCGTATCGATACCGAGTCAAATGATACAGCGCGATCTGAATTCCCATAAGGCTATAAATTACAAAATATTAGAAGATTTTTTATTCTACATTAACCTCGCTTCAATTGAAAGCCCATCCCCAACAGATTCTAAGTGCCCGCCTCCAAATTCATTGAATTTGAAATCCGGCGCGATTGGAATCTGTCACTTTCTTGATGGCAAAAAAGTTTTCAAAAACCGCATTATCGAGATTATTTACGTCGGATTGGATACCATCCAGGAATTCATGTAGCCCGATGGACATGACTTCGCTCACGTTGGAGTAATTGAGTTTGCCGGAAAGTTTTCCACATTGCCTTTCCAATTCATTATTGAAAGCACCTACTGGGGTACCCGTGATCCGAAATAATGACTGTTCCGCGTGACTGACACAATAAATTATCGACCGAGGAAATTCCCGGTCAAAAATCAGGAAGTCGACGATATTCTGTGGGCTGATCAGGTTGAATCTTTTTCTGTACATTTCGAAGGAGTTTGTAGATTTCAAAAGCGCAGACCATAGAACATTGTCCATCGAAGAACCCACGTAATCCAACCTTGGAAGCATAATGAAATATTTAACATCGAGAATTCGCGATGTTTTGTCAGCTCTTTCAAGATATCGACCTAATTGCGCAAAATGCCAGGCCTCACCCCGAGACATGGTTGTGTAGGCGATTCCTATAATCAAGTGGCTCGCCATTTTGATATCTGAATAAAATTTATGCGGGTTTGTAAAAGCTTTCAAACTGGTTCCCATGCCAGCAACGTCCAAATAAAGTTTGTTGATCATTTCCCAGATTTCGGAAGGGATCACCTCTCTTACAGACCGGGCGTTTTCCCGAGCAGCGGTCAAACAGGATTTAATAGAGTGCGGGTAATCGTCATCAAAGGTGTGAAAGAACATTACATTTTCTCTGGTGGGATCGCCCAGCTTTTCGGAAAAATAATCCCCATCACCCGTGATATCCACCAGTGGTTTCCATGCATTGGGGTCTTCTCTTAACGAAGGCAGGTCCAGAAGCATATGCAACTGAGTTTCTATGAGTCGGGCAGCATTCTCCACCCGTTCCAAATAGCGACTCATCCAGAAAATTGAATTAGCGACTCGACTTAGCATAATCCCTTGCCTATCATAATTTATTTGGAGCCCTCTGCCAGAACCCAGGTGTCTTTACTTCCTCCGCCCTGAGAGGAGTTTACGACAAGCGAGTCCTTTTCCAGGGCAACTCGGGTCAAACCTCCAGGGAGAACATTAATATCTTCCCCATATAAGATATAAGGACGAAGATCGATATGCCGTCCTTCAAAACGATCTTTTACGATTACAGGAACGCGAGAAAGCTGAATGACCGGTTGACCAATATAATTGCGCGGATCCTGCATGATATTTTCGATCATCTTCTGCTGCTGTTCTTTAGTAGAATAGGGCCCGATTAACATCCCGTATCCTCCGGAGCCGTGAGTGGTTTTCACTACAAAGTTTTCAATATTTTCGATGACATGCTTACGAGATTTCTCATCACCACATAGAAAGGTAGGAACATTGGGAAGGATTGCGTCCTCGCCGGTATAATATTTAATGATCTCCGGAACAAATGAATAAATTGCCTTATCGTCTGCTATGCCAGTCCCTGGCGCATTAGCTAATGCTACTTTTCCCGAACGGTAGGACTGCATGAGCCCCGGTACCCCCAGTAACGAATCCGGGTTGAATACGGTCGGGTCCAGAAAGTCATCGTCTATGCGTCTATAAATGGCATCGACCCTTTCAAAACCTTTTGTAGTCCTCATATAAACAAAATCATCCATCACTACCAGATCCCGACCCTCAACCAGTTCCTCACCCATTTGTTGAGCCAGGAAAGAATGCTCAAAATAAGCGGAGTTGTATATGCCGGGAGTAAGAATTACGATGTTCGGTTTTAAAATGGATTCGGGAATCAGGTTTCGAAGTGTGTCGGCAAGACGATTGGAATAGTCATCAACCGGTCGGATCGGCAAGGATTCGAAAACAACTGGGAGAGTATGTTTCATGACCCTACGGTTGCCCAATACGTAGGAAACACCAGAAGGGCAACGCAGGTTATCTTCTAGAACATAAAATTGCCCATTTTCATCACGGACCAAATCGATTCCACTTATGTGGCACCAAATTCCTTTCGGAGGTTTCAACCCAAGGCATTCTTTACGGTAAGCCACAGAAGAAAGGATGATTTCTTTGGAAATCACTCCATCTTTAATTATCTTTTGCTCGTTATAAACATCATGAATGAACTTATTGAGCGCATAAACCCTTTGCGTTACTCCTCTCTCAATCAAGTTCCAGTCTTGGGCATTGATGATCCGTGGAATGATGTCGAAGGGAAATATTTTTTCCAACCCTTTTTGATCACCATAAACCCCAAAGGTTATTCCCATCTGCATGAATGCCGCTTCAGCAGCTTTCTGTCTATTAGTCAGTTCTGTATCTGGAAAGGAATTGACCCGATCGATCAACTTTTTAACTTCTGCTCTGGGTATACCAGGTTTAGAAAAAAATTCATCGTAAAATTTCCCCGGATTGTAGGACTCAAAATTCATTGAAAATGCACGGTTGGGAAATTAAATAAAGTTTTCCAGCCAAAGAAAAATGGTTAGCCAGTTTAAGTTTGTGATTTTATTTATTATAACCTAAATTTTCATTCGCCCCTCATTCAACTGGCGTATTCATGCAAAAGCTGACTCAATGACTCCTTTATATCAGGACCAACTTGCCAACATAAGCTCTCCGTCTGCTGATAAATAGGACTTGGAGCATAAAAGTTGCTATTATTGAGGTAACACTTGAAATTTTTGGGAGACCCGTTATGGATGCAATGATTACTGTCCTAATATTGCTCGCCGTCCTGCTTTTTAGCACTTTCAAAGTATTGCGCGAATACGAAAGAGGCGTGATTTTTCTATTCGGAAGATTCTGGAAAGTTAAAGGTCCAGGAATCATCATGGTCGTTCCCGGTGTTCAAAAAATGGTCAAGGTAAGCTTGCGTACTGTGGTCATGGATGTTCCCCCTCAGGATATCATTACCAAGGACAACGTGACGGTAAAGGTTAACGCAGTGCTTTATTTCCGCGTTCTCGATTCCCAAAAAGCCATTATCGAAGTAGAAGATTACCTGTACGCGACTTCTCAGCTATCGCAAACGACTTTACGAAGTATTTTAGGCCAAAGTACACTGGACGATCTCTTGTCCAACCGTGAAGAAATCAACAGTCATCTGCAAAGAGTCATTGATGAACAAACCGAGCCGTGGGGAGTTAAAGTCGCCAATGTAGAAGTCAAAAATGTTGATCTGCCACAAGAAATGCAACGTGCCCTGGCGAAGCAGGCAGAAGCCGAGCGTGAAAGGCGGGCCAAAGTCATCAATGCTCAAGGTGAATTTGAAGCGGCACAAAAAACCTGTGACGCTGCAGACCTGATCGGAGCACACCCCCCTGCCCTGCAGTTACGTTTTTTTCAAACCATGCTGGATCTTTCGTCCAGTGACGGAACGCATACCTATATCCCGATTCCCATTGAATTGTTCGATTCGTTCCGTAGTAAAGGAAAAGACACCTGAACCCCGGCTAAGGGGTAGGAGTTAATTCCCGCTTGTCTGAATAACCGTTTTCGATGACCGGTCCTCTTTGGGAAAAGCGAAACTGGAGAACCATAGCGTAAAGCGCCGGAAGGACAATCAGGTTCAATAATGTTGCCGACACCATTCCACCAACCATCGGAGCGGCAATTCGTTTCATAACTTCCGTGCCGGTTCCAGTTCCTATCATGATCGGAATCAATCCGCCGATGGTTGAAATCACGGTCATCATGATCGGTCGAATTCTGGAAGACGTTCCATCGAAAACTACTTTCAGGACATCACTATTTTTCTGGATACTTCCATTTGCCAAGCGATTTTCAAATTCCTGGTTGCAATAAACTAAAATCAAAACACCAATTTCCGCAGCCACTCCCGCAAGCGCAATAAACCCTACGGCAACCGCAACACTTAGTTCATATTGAAGGTAATAGAGAACCCAAACCCCTCCTATCAGAGCAAGTGGCAATGAAAGCATCACAAGGATTGTTTCTGCAAGGTGCTGAAAATTTAGATACAGCAACACAAAAATAATCACCAGCGTCAGAGGCACCACTAATTTCAATCGTTCCTTGGCCCGTTCCATATATTCAAACTGACCACTCCATATCAAGGAATAGCCCGGAGGCAGTGTGAGCTTTTCGTTCAGTATGCGCTTCGCATTTTCAACATAGGTTCCAATATCGATATCCTTCAAATCGATATAGACCCAGGCGTTGAGCCGGGCATTTTCAGTTTTGATAACGGGAGGACCTTTCTTAATGGATATTTTAGCCACCTGTGCCATGGGAATATGCTCCCCGCCCGGTGTGGGAATCAGCACTCTCTGCAATTCATCCCAATCATCCCTAAGTCCGCTGGGATAGCGCACGTTTATCGGATAACGTTCCAGCCCCTGGATAACGGTCGATACGTTCATACCGCCGATGGCGGTCTGGATAACATCCTGGATATCACCTACCGAAAGTCCATAACGAGAGGCCTCTTCTCTGTTAATTTCAAAATCAAAATAATTTCCACCCACAACCCGCTCGGAAAAAACACTCATAGTTCCCGGAACATTCTTTATAAGTATCTCCACTTCCTTTCCCAATTTTTCCAACACACTTAAATCATTTCCAGAGATTTTAATACCCACAGGGGTCTTGATCCCCGTGGACAACATATCGATACGATTTTTGATCGGCATGGTCCAGATATTGGTCACACCCGGAATTTTTAAAGCCGCATCCATTTCCTCAACCAACTTTTTGTGGGTCATGCCTTCCCGCCATTCCACTCTCGGTTTCATGGTGATGCTTGTTTCCAGCATGCTAAGAGGAGCGGTATCGGTAGCTGTTTCCGCGCGTCCTATTTTCCCGAAAACATGATGTACCTCTGGAAAGGTCTTGATGATTTTGTCTGTTTGTTGCAGAAGTTCTTTCGCCTTGGTGATGGAAATTCCCGGCAGAGTGTTTGGCATGTACAGCACATCTCCTTCATTTAAAGGAGGCATGAACTCAGAGCCTAGCCGCTCCAGAGGAATCCATGTTGCCGCAGTTAACACAAGGGCGGCTATGATGACAGGCAGCTTTAGCCTGAGAGCAAGCCATATGATCGGCTTGAATAACCAGGCGAACAAGAGGTTGAGCGGATTATATTTTTCTGGAAGTATTCGTCCCCGAATAAAGTATCCCATCAACACCGGAACCAGGGTGATAGCCAGCAAGGCCGCGGAAAGCAGTGAATAGGTCCAGGTGAAGGCCATGGGAGTGAAAAGACGGCCCTCCTGAGCCTGAAGCGTAAACACCGGAAGAAACGCAGTTGTCATGATGAGCAAACTAAAAAACAGAGCCGGCCCCACTTCCGTTGCTGCTTCGTAAATGATCTGCCAATGATTCTTTTTGCCTTTGTCTTTCGCCAAATGCTTGTGGGCATTTTCTATCATGACAATCGCGCCATCAATCAACGCACCGATGGCAATAGCTATTCCTCCCAGTGACATGATATTGGCGTTCAATCCCTGCAGGTTCATGATGATGAAGGCCATCAAAACACTCAAAGGAATTACCACAATAGCGACCAGTGCCGACCGTATGTGCAACAAAAATAAAATGCATATGGCAGAAACAGCCAACACCTCTTCGATCAATTTCTCTTTCAAATTATCAACAGCTCGCTCAATCAGTCCCGAGCGGTCGTACACCGGAACGATTTCAACACCCTTTGGCAGTCCAGCCTTTAAGGACTCTAATTTCTTTTTGACATTCTGGATAACTTGCAAAGCATTTTCACCAAATCGCTGAATGACAACACCACCCACCACTTCACCTTCGCCATTCAAGTCCACGATTCCCCGTCTAAGTTCGGGTCCCAACCGGACACGGGCAATATCCCTTACCAAAACAGGTGTCCCTTTTTCATCCACCCCCAACGATATGTTCTTGAGGTCCTCCAAGTTCTTGATATAGCCCAGGCCACGAACCATGAATTCCGTCTCAGCCATTTCCAGCAAACGTCCGCCCACATCATTATTACTGCGCTTGATCGCCATCACGACTTTGTGCAAAGGAAGGTTATAGGCCGCCAATTTATTAGGATCGACCTCAACCTGATACTGCCTGACATAACCGCCGATGCTTGCAACTTCTGAAACACCCGGAACGGTTTGCAATTCATACCTGAGATACCAGTCCTGAATGGAGCGCAATTCGGACAAATCATAGGTTCCGGTGTTATCCACCAGCGCGTATTCAAAAACCCAGCCTACTCCTGTGGCATCAGGACCTAATGTCGGACTGATATTGGGAGGCAAGCGCCCGGATGCAAAATTCAACTGTTCCAGAACCCGACTTCTGGCCCAATACATATCCGTGCCATCTTCAAAAATAATATAAACGAACGATAACCCGAAAAAGGAGTAACCCCGCACGACCTTCGCGTAGGGAACCGAAAGCATTGCAGTCGTCAAAGGGTAAGTAATTTGATCTTCTACAATTTGAGGAGCCTGACCGGGAAACTTGGTGAAAATGATAACCTGAACATCACTCAAATCCGGGATGGCATCCAAAGGCGTACGACTCAGGGAGTAACTGCCCCACGCAATCACAAAAACTGTAGCAAAAAGCACCAGGAAACGGTTTTTTAGAGAAAACCCGATAATGTTTTTTATCATAATGTTCTTCCGCTTAAAGGCCGCCCTGCTTCTCTTTCAAAATAAGTTCCATGTTTTCGCTTATTTTTGCAGGTATCTTTATTTCCACCTTTTTCTCTTCCAGTTTATTTATTGCCTCTTTAAGCCGACTTTCAGAATCGATCAGAAAAGCTGAGGAGGTCACCACTTTTTCTCCTTCTTTCAGCCCCTTCAATACCTGAACATAGCCTTGGGTTTTAACTCCAAGGGTCAGCTCTCGCGAATCAAAAGTACCGGAAGAATTTTGGACAATAGTCGTGGTTTTATCCCCCGCATAAATTACGGCTTCCTCAGGAATAGTCATTTCTTCCCGAGCCACTTCAGATTTAAAGGTAACGTTGGCATACATTTCCGGTTTCAATTCACCTTCTAGGTTGGGGAACTCCATACGTACTTTTAAAGTGCGCGATTTGGAGTCCAGTATCGGGTCGATAAAGGTCACTTTCCCTTTGAATTTTTTTCCCGGGAAATAGGAAAGGTTCATCTCCGCTTCCTGACCCAGCTTGACCCAGGGAACCTCATACTCATAAATATCAGCAATGACCCAGATATTCGAGAGATCGGCAATCATATATAAATTCATTCCAGGTTGGACATGCATACCGTGAAGAGCATTTTTCTTGACGACAAACCCCTTGACCGGAGAATGAATATGCATGGTTTTGCTGACTTTTCGATTTTTAACCAATGCTCCAATCTGATGCTCTGGCACATCAAATAATTGCAGGCGTTTGAGAGTGGAATCGACCAGTCTTTTGGCCCCTAGCCTGATCTCGGGGAAAACACTGTCTTTGAGGGACTCTTCATATTTCATGGCCAGAATCAATTCTTCCTGCGTAGTGACCAGTTCAGGACTGTAAATTTCCAGGAGAACATCATTCTTATTTATTTCCTGGCCGGTAAAGTCGACATACATTTTTTCGATCCATCCGCCGTATTTGGTGTGAATATGGTGGATCAACCGTTCATCGGAAGTCAGTCTGCCGATGGTTTTTATTTTCCGGCTCAGGGATCTTTTTTTCACAACGTCTGTTTTAACCCCAATATTTTGCACCATGGTGGGGTTAATAGAAACTCCCCCTGCCGCTTCATCCTCATAGACCGGAACTAAAGCCATTCCCATCGGACTTTTACCAGGACGGTCGGAGATAAAACCTGGAGTCATCGGAGCCTTCCAGTGTTTGATTTTCCTACCCGGTTCCTTTTTCACCGCCGCATTGCTATGCAATATCGGCTTGGCCGTCGAGGAATGGACCTCGTCCACTATTGCCACGGTTTTCCCATACATCCTGTTGGCGATGGGCTTTATTTCTTTAATCCCGACCTGCACCCATTCCCTGCCCTCTTCCACCCATTGGGACATCACTTCCGGCCTGGTTCCAAAGCCTAAAAGAAAGGCTCCCGCCAACAAAGCGCAAAGCAAAAAGACTCGCAGAGCACTCAACCCGGCTTTCTTTCTCAGCATGGCTTTTTGTTCCATAGACTCTAACGGAAACAAAATATCCTTATTTTCATTATTGGTTTCGTTCATCACTCTTTTCATTTTAATAGCCGATCTAGTTAAACAAATTCTTCCCGGCACTTTGTTCAATCATCGCCAGGTTTTTTTCATAATCCGTCAGCTCACGGTGATACTTGATCTGCCAATTGAACAATGTCACCTGATTATTCAAAAGAGTCAGGAAGTCTAATTTATCCACGGTGTAACCAGCGAGCGCCGATTCTAGAGACTGCCGTGCCTGGGGAAGAATTCCCTGCTCAATCAACTGCAGGGTTTTGATTCCCTGGCGTTCCCTGTCAACCAGCTCCTTGATTTTCAGAAAGATTTGGTTTTTTGCCTTGTTATAAGTCTCACCGGCCATTTCAACCTTGTAAGCCGTTTCTGAAACACGATGCGACTGTTTGGTCTTGTACCAGATAGGAATATTGATCCCGACAAAAGCTGAAACTAAATCCGGACGATCTATGAGGCGAGTCCCTTCTCTTTGGCTGTATTTAAATCCGATATTGAAATCAGGATAATATTCCTTCTCAGCCAGTTTCTTCGATATTCCATAACGTGCTTTGAGTGAACGAATTTTGGACAGCAAAGGGCGGTGCTCCTCCGCGATGTCCTGGAGTTTCTGCACGGTGTAATTAAAATCAGTTTTGGCAATACCATGCAGGATCGTCAGAGCCTCCTGAGGCAAAAGGTTCATCAGCGAATTCAGCTTGGCCTTTTCAATCCCCTCCAGTTTTTCCAGTTCAATCAGTCGCTCCATGATTTTGCTGAGTTCCACCTGAGCTTTGAGAACATCTTGTTGCAGGCCTTTCCCTACTGAATATTTTGACTCGGTAATCAAGACAAACTGCTCTAAAAGCGTTTTGTTTTCTTTTGTGATAGTCATTGCTGACAAAACAAAACATAATTCATAGAAGGCCAATTTCACATCACGGGTGATGGTAAGTTTTGCTTCTTGCAGGTCCTGCTGGGTAATGTCTATATTTTTTTCAGCGATTTCCGACTTCAGTCCCCGTTTCCCGGGATAGGGTAATTTTTGGGATAGCGTAAACTGTTTTTGGGTTGCCGACTCCTGAGACAAATCAAACGTATTGACCGGCATATTCTTCAACTGAAATTCTAGAATGGGGTCGTCCAGAGAACTCGCCTGAGAAGGAACTTCCTGGGCCGCTTTGATTCGATGTTGAAACGCTTTTAACTCAGGGTTATTTTTCAATGCTGTCTCGATAAAACCCTGTAGAACCAATTTAAACGGATTTTCCTGCGTGCTACCTGAACCTGGAAACACCATCATCAGCATTGCCAGACATATAAATGTACGAATGGATTTCATAACCGTCTCTTCCAAATATGCGGAGTTAATGTTTCTCCATCCTCAATACCAGCAAAGGATCAAAATTTAGCCGATTCAGGCTAACAAGAGGATGGAACAACTAGAACAAAATGGAAAAGTTATTGCGGAGGATGCTCGAAAGGCAAGGGAACCGGATCAACCTTAGATACCAAGGCGTTGCCCGGGCAGGCTGAAAAGGAGTACTCATACTTCAGGCCTGAAAGCTCAGGCACACTGATAAGACAACATTTTTCACAAACAGTTTTCACCCTACAATCATCCATATAAAGCGGCATCGCTATGGAAAAAGAAGAACTGAATAATAAACCAACCGCCAGCAAGAATGCTACTAGCAAGCGCTTTTTGTTTTGTGAAAAAATTTTCATAATAGTCTCATCGGTTACTTATACTTAAATATAAGCCTTTTTGTACGACCTGTCCAGAGTAGGATCTAAGTATTATATCCAAAGGAACCCTACCCACCTACCTAAACAGCGCTCATAAAATCCCGGTTTATTCATTGGGATTCACAACTCGGGTGCTCTAAAATAGAAGGGTGTTGAATTATTCCCAGTGATCTATGGAATCCTATTCAAAAATTCACAATTTTCTCGACCGGGTTCAGACCAAATGGAATCGGGTTCTATTCCTACAGCTTACCTATTCTTTACTAACGGTTGTTGCCGGGTGTGCTCTGGTATCGGGCTTGTATTTTTATTTCCAAGACCCTGTATTGAGCTATGGATTTTCAGGATTGGCTCTCGTTTTACTTGCCTGGCGCCTCTACACCACCCGCTGGTTTTCCAGAATAAACCGGGACCAAGCCGCGCTTCTGGCAGAAAAAAAATACCCCGAGCTGAACAATTCCCTGATCAATGCTTCACAATTGCAACGTTACTTAACCAAACAACAAGAAAACAAACCGCTATTTTCGCTTTCGTTCATCCAGGAACATCTCCAACGCACTCAAACTGCAATTCAGAACCTCGATCCGGATTCGGTAATCACCTGCAAAAAAGTGGGCCCCGCCCGCAACTTGTGCCTTGTGACCCTATTCGCATTAATCACCGTTAGCCTGACATTGCCCAATTTCTGGGATCAGATCGGTTCACAGGAGCTGGCCCAAAACTCATCCATTCCAAATGCTAACAAGAAGAAACCAAAACATGCTGTCAATCAGCTGGATTACAGCATTACCGATTTATCCCTGACTTTTGAGTATCCCTCCTACACGCAATTAAAAAGAAAAATTATCATGCCATCAGAGGGTTCCATCAAGGCTTTGCCCGGAACAGAAGTTAAAATCACAGGTAACAGCAATCACCCTGTCGATAGAGCAGAGCTGGTGGTGAATAATCGGGATCAATTTATTATGGAACTGAAAAATTCCAAAAGGCTGGAAGGATCGTTAATACTGCGAGAAAAAGGTTACTACCAATTTAAAGTAAAACAGCCTGATGGAAAAGTTTTCCTTTTGGAAAAAAAATATCCCATTGAGCTCGAACAGGACAAGTCACCTCAAGTAATATTATTTCCCGCCAATCCCAAGCCAGTCTTTTATGAAACTGATACAGTGCAAATGTTTTATGAGACCCATGATGATTTTGGAATTCGGCAAATTGATCTTATCGCGCAGATCAACGACATTACTCTGAAGAAAAAAATTAAACACTTTAAGCAATCGGAAAAAGACTCAACGGGGAATTTCAGTTGGAACCTTTCCCTGGAAAACCTTCAACCGGGAGATGAAGTCCAGTATTTTTTAGAAGTCAAGGATAACGATAACGTCAGGGGCCCCAATACCGGACAATCAGAAATTTACCGTTTCACTGTTTTTGATAGCAGGAAAGAGCGCGAAAACCTGTTGCGCCTGCAGGAAGAGTTGTCTGAAAAAATGATTGCCTTGCTGGCAAATGGACTTGTTGAAGGAGAAATCCTAAAAACCACCACCCCCACCACAATGCATGGGAAAAAACTTCTTTCCTCCCATGCGGATGCCCTGATTGACATCATAGGTCTTGCCCAACGCATTAAAGAACAAGCCAAGGAGTTTGATAATTTCCCCCGGTCCTACATCACTCTTTTAAGCAACATCATTAGGGGATTGACCAGCCTTCGGGAAGAGCAGATTGACACCATCAACAAACTGCAGAAAACGATTTTAAAACCCACACCGGTTAGTTTCACTTTGGGTTCTGTCGAGACTCTCAATGGCAAAATGGTCACTCACCTGGAACAAAACATCCTATACCTGATTAAAATGACCAATCGTCAGAAAATGGATCAGGTCATGGACCTTGAAAACCAATTGTCTAAACTAACGGAAGCCCTGCAAGATGAATTTGAGAATATCCGTGATAAAAAAGCCTCACTGACCCCTCATCAACTAAAAGCTCAACTAGATAAAATCCAACAAACCCTGCAACAAATGATGGATAAGCTTTCCCAGCAAAATCAATCTGGGCCGGATGAGTTTCTAAATTCCAAAGCCAATGAAAATATGAACCTTGAAGAGACCCTGGCTTCGCTGGAAAAAATAAAGAACCTTGCCAGCCAGGGCAAAATGGATGAAGCCCTGAAAGAACTCAAAAAGTTTGCTGAAGACATGAGGAAATTGGCTAATCAGCTGGATCAAGCGCAAGCATCCATGGATTCAATGATCGACAACCAGGTCATGGAGCAGATCAATGAATCTATGGCAAAACTTGAAGTTCTGGAGAAAAAACAAAAAGAGGTCCTTCAGGAAACTTCGAAAATAAACCAGAAACTACGACAAAACCAAGCCAAGCAATTTGATTCATTAATAAAGAATTTCTTTGATGAATTGAAAAAAGATGTGCAGGCCATCCAAAGTCTTCTGGAAGAAAATTCAAGTTACCTGGATGATCACAGAGCCATGATTAAAACGCGTGAACTGATGCAAGAGGAAGCGAAAACCCGGCAAAAAATAAAATCTCTGAGTCAAAAAACCATCGATTCCAGTTTAAATGAAGATTTGGGAAATAATTTCAAAAAGTTGAATGAAGCTCGCAGACAATTATCCAAAACCGTTATTGAAATGGACAACCTTCGAACCCGAAGTTTTCAAGAGTTCAAGGAAAGCCTCCCCCAGATTAAGAAAAAATATAAAACCCTAAACGAGTTAACTGAACTGAACGATTTAAATGAGTTCAACCTTCTCTTCAAAAGTACTTACCCTGAAATATTCAAGTGGCAGGGAAATATGCGGTCCACCCGGAACCAAAGGGAAGATATTGGAGACCGGGTAAACGGCGACCTTAAAGAAGTCACTAGACTGAACGCAGAAATTTCGAAAAAGCTAGGTTCTCTGAAACGTTCTATTGAGACGAACAGCAAGTCACTTCTTACTGACAAGGAAAAAAACAAACTGAACAAACTTGCCAAGCAGGAAGATGCAATGAGTCGGCAAGCCGATGAGATGAAGGACTTATTCAACAAGATGAATCAGGAAAACCCTCTTCTTCCCCCCGCACTTTCACAAAACATGGGTGATGCAAAGAGGAACCTGAAAAACGCCGGAAACCGTTTGAAATCGCAACAAGTCCAAAGAGGTATTGATTCAGAAAATAAGGCTTTGAAGTCTCTTCAGCAAACCAAGAATCTTTTAAACGAAATCAAAAATTCTGGTTCTCAAATGTCTAAACATGGCACCAAAGAAACGCCGCTCCAACTTGGAACAGGGCGCCGCAGGGATCCCAGACGTGGAGGCGCCCCTCGAATGCAAAAAGAGCAAGTACTTCTTCCCTCCGAGGATCAATACAAAGTTCCCCGGGCTTTCCGTGAAGAAATTCTGGATGCAATGAAAAAGCAAACGCCAAAAAGTTATGAGCGTCTGGTGAATGAATATTACAAGGAATTGGTACAGTGAATAAAAATTCGCATAAAACCTCTGAAAATTGGAAAAGGCTGGAATTCAAATACAGTCTGAAATTTTTATTGCTACTCGCCCTGCTCTTTTTCGGAGCAGAAAAAAGTTTCGCTTCTCTCACGGCTCCCGATGAAATTTATCGTGTATATCAACTCGTGCAGGACTGGGATATTACCGGAGCAGAAAAGCTTTCAGAGCGGCTTTTAAAAGAATTTCCCGATTCTGGAGACGCCCATTTCCTCCAAGCCCGCATTGAATTCATGAAAGGGAATTATGAACGCTCCTGGAAGATTCTTCGTCTGGTCGGAGACAATTTGAAACAAGTTCAGGAATTCAAAAGTCATGTCGATGCCACACGCAGGGCCGCAAAAAATTTCATCTCAAAAGAAACGGAACATTTTATCTTTCGCTTTGAGGAAGGACCCGACGAAGTCCTGATTCATCACGCAGAAATTGCACTGGAGACCTCATATCAGGTCCTGGGAAAAATTTTAAATTATTATCCTGAAGAAAAGGTACTGGTGGAGTTTTATTCAGACCGAAAACCGTTCTCAAAAATTTCACCCTTGACGCTCAAAGATATTCTCACATCAGGAACGGTAGCCCTTTGCAAATACAACCGCATTATGATGATATCTCCCGGCTCCCTGGTGCGGGGATTCAACTGGCTGGATACCTTGAGCCATGAATACGTACATTACCTTTTAACAAAAAAAAGCCGCAACCACCTTCCACTTTGGATGCATGAAGGCATTGCGAAATATCTGGAGACCCAGTGGCGTGGTGATAATCAATACCTGTCTCCCATCATGGAAACGGTACTTTCCAACGCTTTAAAAAATGACTACCGAGTACCACTCGAAGACATGATGCCCTCTCTCGCAAAACTAAAAAATGCCGAGGATGTTCAACTGGCTTATGCTGAAGTGTCTTCTATGATGGAGTATCTTGTGTCGATTAAGGGACACAACATTTTCTCTAATATTCTTGAAGACCTCGCTACCAATGCGGAGTTTGAGAAAACCTTCATTAAGCATGTGGATCAGAATTTAGAAAAATTTCAAACAGGCTGGGAAAACTGGGCCAAAAAGCTTGACCTTAAAAATATACCTGGAATCGAAGTCTTAACCACTGAGTTTAAAAACAGGAAAGGTCTGGAACCGGAAAATAAAGAATATAAACAGCTGAAAACCCGGACAGCTAGAAATCTTACATTCCTGGGTGACATTCTTAAATCCAGAGACCATTTTAAAGCCGCCACCATTGAGTATAAAAAAGCGCTGGATGAATCATCCACCCATTCCCCTGTTTTATATAATAAGCTAGCAGGGACCTATATGCAGACGCATAAATACCAGGAAGCGGAGACTCTATTAAAAGAAAGCTTGGCATTTTTCCCGAATTTCCACACAACGCTCACAAATTTGGGAGAACTATATTTTTCCAATCAGGAATATCAAACAGCTCGGGTTTATTTTGAAAAAGCAGTGCGCATAAATCCCTTCAATCCTTTCGTACACATGCGACTGATCCATGCTTACGATAGATTAGGTTTGGTCAAGGAAAAAGAATTACAAACCCGACAGTTCAACTATATAGATTGATCCAGGAGATTTTTGATGAAAGATTTGGAACTGGTGCAGGAACTTTTAAAAGCCAAGAACGAAGTTGTTCAGGAAATCCATAAAACCATTGTGGGGCAGGATGAGGTAATAGAGGATCTTTTAATCGCCCTATTCTGCAAGGGCCACTGCCTGTTTGTCGGTGTTCCGGGTTTGGCAAAAACCCTTCTCGTCAACACTCTTTCCCAGGCTCTCAGTCTTGAGTTCAGCCGTATCCAATTCACTCCTGACCTGATGCCATCGGATATTACTGGCACCGAAATTTTACACGAAGATCCCGCTACCGGAAAAAGGGTTTTCCAGTTTATCAAGGGACCGGTCTTTTCCAATATTATACTGGCGGATGAAGTCAACCGAACGCCACCCAAAACCCAGGCAGCCTTGCTCCAGGCTATGCAGGAAAAAAAGGTGACGGTTGGAGGAAATACCTATACTCTCGATCAACCTTTTTTAGTGTTCGCCACGCAGAACCCCATTGAGCACGAAGGGACCTACCCCCTGCCTGAAGCACAATTAGATCGATTTATGTTTATCATCAATGTTTCCTACCCCAGTATGGAAAATGAAATTAATATTGCCTTATCCACGACCTCCGGACAATTGCCGGAATTAAATCCAGTGCTCAATGCTAAACAGGTCATGGATTTCCAGGCACTGGTGCCACAGGTTCCGGTATCAGATCATGTTGCCAAATATGCAGTAGAACTTGTTCAAAGTACCCGACCGAATCAAAATGGAAGCGCGCCGGATTTCGTTCGAGAATGGATTGACTGGGGGGCTGGACCACGTGCCTCGCAATATCTGATTCTGGGTGCAAAAGCCAAGGCACTGATGGATAACAGATTTGCCGCTACTATCGAAGATGTCCGATCTGTGTGTCGTCAGGTTCTAGAGCACCGCATCATCCTTAACTTCAAAGCAGAGGCAGAAAACATTAAGGTCACGGATATAATCGAAAAATTGCTCAACACAATAAAAACCTGATTATTGATATTGGAATTAATCAGATCAACTTTGTGGTTTTCCAATCGACATCGAGCTGGAGGGGGTTCCCCGACCTACTCTGGTAATTCACATAGCCATTTTTCTCGCCAAACAGAAATAAATCCCGGGTAATTTCTACATCCTGCTTGCAATACTGGATAATTTTGTTGATCTTCCCTTCTTTATACCACTGAAGAGAGACCAACCCATCTGCCGATTTCTTTGCATTAAGCGTATGTTGTGCCAAATGGTTGAGGCTTAGACGAAAACCCAACAGCTTTTTAACATCTGTCAGCATATCGAAAGTTTTGATTTCTTGCAGGTCAAAATCGGAATAGGGTTGAAGAACCGTGTAGTCAAAACCTATGATGTTGAATCCCACTGCCAGATCGGCAGTCCGAAGCTTATCCACTAATTGGCGGGCATCTTTTTCCTCGTAAGTGAAGAATTCCTGATCCAAGCTGTCCCAAACCACTCCAACAGCTAGCCCCATTTTATGGATATTCCCCCAACCGCCGACATCCTCAGCACTTTTCTGCGTTTCCAGGTCAAAATACTGGACACGGGGGCCTGAGGACAAATCCACAGGTTTTGGGCCTTCCTGATCCTCAGTTTCTCCGAAAAGTCCTAATTGTTCCGACATAATTTTGATAATTTTTAAGGAAAATTGACTTTAATTTAGCATTCTCGCTTTCTAAATCAACGTTTTTTTATAAATCCATAGATTTAAAGAGGTTAAGTCCCATTTTATCAGTCTCTTTTCAAATCCACCCGACCCGCTGAGTCAAAATATTTAACACTTTAAAATCATTAAAGTTTGCTTTTTTATGGACCGATAAATCTTTAGATAGCATTCGTGCATTTGCTGCAAATTAACTGCCTAGGAAAGGTCCTCATAAGTGGCTCAAACCGCAATTTTTGGAATCAACTCCAACCTCGATACCGGAGGTATCATAGACAATCTGGTGGCCCTCCAGCGTGCCCCCATTAATATTGTCGAGGCCAAACGGTCTATCGAGGAATCTAAGCTACTGAGCTTTCAGGACCTGAAAGGCCGGCTACAAACTTTCAAAGGTATTGTCAACACCCTGAATACAGATTCGGAGTTTTTGTCTACCCAAGGGCTTTTTTCCAACAATAACTCTCTCGATTCAAACTCGGTAGTAAGTTTAAGCACGAGTAGCCAAGCCTCATCAGGGACGTTTTCTTTAACGGTCAACAATCTGGCACGAGAATCAAAACTAGTTTCAGAAGGCTTTGCCTCGACCGCCAGTTCTCTTGATCAGGGAACCTTAAATTTAGGTGTCGGTGCATCCTCCGTCACCATTACCATCGACAGCACCAACAACACGCTGGATGGCTTGCGCCTGGCTATCAATAACTCCGGGCTAAATGTAAAAGCCAGTTTCATTAACGATGGTAGCAGTACTAATCCCGTGCGCCTGGCGATTTCAGGCACCAAATCGGGGGTTGATAATGATGTAACCATTGGCATCAGCGGGTTTCTCTTTGGCGCAGGATCAATAAATCTCGTCAACTTCACCGAAACCCAAACCGCTCAAAACGCAAACTTTGTACTGGATGGTGTAGCCATCACAAAATCCGGTAACGTGATATCTGATGTTATAGACGGAACAATTTTAACATTGGAGTCTGCCGGTTCCGGGACAGTTACTTTAAGTTCTGACACCGAAACGATTAAAGATAATATCCAGAACTATGTAGATGGTTTCAACGAATTGATGATACATCTTAATGATTTATTGTCTCTGAATACAGACACTGGAGAAACAAGTGTCTTGTTTGCCAACTTCACAGTCCAGAATCTGCAACAGACATTGCGCGAATCAATCTCCAATCGAGTAGTGGGAGTATCTGGAGACTTTAATTATCTTTCACAAATCGGAATTCGCACAAACAGCGATGGAACCATTTCCATTGATGATGGAGACTTGAGCGATGCCCTGGCCCAGGGTGTTGGCAATGTCAGCGATCTATTCTCCAGTAACGGCAGTACCACTAGTTCTGCTGTCACTTTTATCGGGTTCACCAGCGCAACAAATCCAGGCGGCTACGATATTCAGGTTTCCAACGGAGTCCCACAATTGGCCACATCTGGGTCCAGCACCTTTGTAGATGCGACAGGAGCAGGGAACTTTTTTGCAGGAGCCGCTGGAACAGATTCTGAGGGATTGAATTTTAGAATTTCTGATCTTTCTGATGGGAGCTACGGAAAAATCACCATAACCGCTGGAGTCGCCGAAATCACCAATCGCATTCTCGCCAACCTGACCGACTCATCCCTGGAAGGGCCTTTGGAGTCAGAAATCGATACCGCGACAGAAACCATTCAGGACTTCGACGATACCATTATAGATTTAGAAGAACGGCTCGTGTTTTTTGACGAAAACCTGAGAGAAAAGTTTACTAATCTCGAAGTTACGCTGGGAAGGTTAAATTCTCAAAAAGACGCTTTTAACAGCTCCATTGACGGCATTAAAGCTTTATTTAGCGGCGGTTAACCAATAGTCAGGAAAGTAAAATAGAATGGTTCCATCAAGATATCATAATCAGTATCGCAAAAACGAAATCTCGACCTCCAGTCAGGGTCGCCTCATTCTCATGATGTATGAAGGGGCCATTAAATTTTCCACCATGGCTATCCAAAGCATCGAGAGTGGCGATATCGCCGGGCAGGGAAAATATATCAACAAAACCCACGATATCATCAACGAACTTTCTTTGGCTCTGGATTTAAAAAAAGGGGGCGAAGTGGCGCTGCGCCTGGAATCTTTATACCAATACATGCTCAGCCAATTAACCCTGGCGAATATCAAGTCTGATCGAAAATCCCTGGAGGACGTCGTCAAAATATTAAGTCCGCTAGCTGAAGCCTGGGAGCAGTTGTATCATGCATCCACCAATACGGGACAGGGGAACCAACAGCCTCCCAAAAATATTGCCTCAAAATGTTAAGAGCTTCACAAGCTGGTCAATCTTAATCCCCCATCTTGCTTCTTAAAAAAGGCGCGTATTTCTGATCGACTCCGAGAATGTGATTCATCAACCAGTTTTTCAGAAAAGTTAGCAATTCATGGCTGACATCCTCCCCTCCCTTATAGCGACCGACAAAATCCCCCACTTGCCCAAGAAGAGTCTTATGCTTTTCTTTATGAGATATAGAGTCTTCATAGCCATACTTATCAAACAGCTTCTCCTCATAACCAAAATGCATCACAGTAAAGTTCACTAACTCATTCAGTTTACTGTCGACAACTTCTTTACCTTGTTCCAGCATTATACCTCTGTAAATTTCGTTAATAAGCTCAATCAACCTTTTGTGATGGGTATCGACATCGCCCACTTGGGTAGCGAATGAATCGTTCCAGACCATGAGACTCATATTGGGATCTTTGTATTTAAACTTCGCAACCAGGTTTGTTATGGTTTCTGCATTTCGGGTTAATTTCTGAGCCGTTTGCTCTGTAACGATGGCCCCCTGGCTGGTGTCGGAAGCCGCCTGAGCCACACCCGTAATATTCTGGGCGATTTCTTGCACCCCTTTCGCGGCTTCGGTCACGTTTCGGCTCATTTCATTCGTGGTAGCACTCTGCTCCTCTACGGCGCTGGCAATCGTTCCCGAAATATCATTGACCTCATTTATAACTCTGGTTATTTCATCCATTGCGTCTACAGCGTTTTTAGTGTCAGATTGAATAACTTGAATTTTCTGGCTAATATCTTCGGTGGCCTTAGCCGTTTGGTTGGCCAACTCTTTAACTTCGTTGGCGACCACCGCAAAGCCTTTACCCGCCTCCCCGGCACGGGCGGCTTCTATGGTTGCGTTAAGAGCCAGCAAATTGGTTTGGCCCGCTATTTCAGTAATCACTTTAACCACCTGCCCAATATCCGCACTGCTTTCACCTAGAGTGGTAATAGTTTTATTGGTGTGCGCTACGGTCTTTACAGCAGAGTCAGCAATTTGGGCGGCCTGGCTAGCGCTCTGAGATATTTCTTTTATGCTTGCGGTCATTTCTTCGGTTCCCGTAGCCACGACCTGAACATTGGTACTGACTTCTTCAGAAGCCGCAGAAACTACACCGGCCTGAGCAGAGGTTTCTTCGGCATTTGCGCTCAACTGCTGACTAACAGAAATAAGTTCACTGGATGAAAGGTTAAGCTCCTCCCCCGATTTTCCAAATGAACCAATATTCACTCTCATGTTTGCGATAAAATCAGCCAATGCCTGCCCAACCTGCCCGACAGGGTCACTCCCCATAACATTCAACTGTCGGGATATATCACCCTGAGCTGCGGCATTAACCACTTCAAGAACCTGGCCTACCTTATAATCCAGGTCCTCCGTGCGCTCTTTTTCGAGTCGGATCAATTCCTCGGTTTCTTTTTTTAGTTTTAGTTTTTCCGTAATAACCGACCAATTAACCATTGCTCCTGTATAGTTTTTCTTCTGGTCATAAATAGCGCTGACATCCAGCTCAAGAGTTTCAGGCCCCAGTTGAATCTGGGCTTTGTGCGGCAGGTTACGCGGATCGCCCAAAAGTTTCCTCTGGTGCTGAGGGTTCTTATGAAATATATCGATATTTTGACCCACCATTTTATCCACCGTCACAGGCAGGTATTGTTCCAAAGTTTTGAGGGTCTTTATGGAAGCCGGGTTGGCATATTGCAAAACCAAATCACTATCGGCGAACAAAATATTGAAGGGAGCATTTTCCATCATGGAAAACATCCTCGCCTGCTCTGCTTCAAGCTTTATCATCTCGCTCGCCTCTTCCCAATTCACGACATATCCCTGAGGCTGGCCCATTGCATCCCAAATTCCATTGATAGTGGACCTTAAAACCACACTGCCAAACTTCAGCTCCGCCTGATGCGGTAAGGAGGCAGGATTCCTCAGAACGGATTCGACAGCCCGTGGATCTTTATGAAATCGGTGAATCGATCCTCCAAGCAGCTCCTCAACCCGCAACCCAAATGCTTTTTGTATTTCCGATTCAATGGAATTCATCGTCTCGACGGCACGAATATTCATATAGATCAGGTTGAAGTTCTGGTCGGCAACAAAAACATTCAACTGTAAATTATCCAAACAGGCTCGCAACCCAACCTTTTGATCAATGAGAGAGGCATTGGCTTGTCCATTCGTCAAAAATATGTTTAAAGCTTTGGAGATAAAACCTTCGTTATGATCCAGCTCAAACTGCCCCACCACTGCCGGAACACCTGTCGTATTTTTATATTGTTTTTCCATGACCACGGTTCCTCATCTAAGGTGAATTTATTTAATTTTCTTCTACAACCTGCATGAATCTTCCGCGTTCAACCCAGTTCCAATTCTAAATTTTTACCCAACAATCTGTATATATTTCCTGACGATAACCGCATCCCTCTCGTAAAGTTTAATTAGGAGATGACCCAGCTTTTTCTCCGACATAACTTCTGAAAGCGGACAAGGTCTCCAGTTCTTTTTCCTGGGCGTCCCTTCTGCTTTGGTTAATGTCCTCGTAGTTATCGAAGAGCGCTTCAACCACTCGCATATCGAGTTTTCCTTTTTGCACCATTTCCAGAAACACCTTTCTGGTTTCTTCCATTTTCATACCTGCCCGGTAGGGACGGTCTTCCGCCAATGCGGTGAAAACATCTGCTACCGCCATGGTTCTGGCTCCCAGGGAGAGCTTATTTGCCGACACGGAAAAAGGATAACCTCCTCCCGTAAGCTCCTCATGGTGATTGGAAGCCCAGAACGTAATATCTTCCAGGCCTTTAACACGCTCTAAAATTCTGTAGGTATGATAGGGGTGAGCTTTTACAACCTGCCATTCCTCAAGGGTAAGCTTACCGGGTTTGAGAAGAATTTCATTTGGAACAGCAAGTTTCCCCAGGTCATGCAAATATCCTGCAATCTTGATTTTAGAGCAATCGGTTGCACTCATTCCCACCACTTCCGCCAATTTCGTGGCTGACGCCGCCACTCCGCTAGAGTGCGTTGCAGTAAACCGGCTGCGAGTGTCAATGATCAACGCAAAAAAGTTAGACAACCCGGTAAGAGTTTCCAAGCTTAGTGAAGTTTGGGGAAAGCAAGAAATATTTTGAAGAACGCGATCCATGGAAGGACTGATCAAATCTAGCCAGAAAGCATCCTGCAAGGAAAGTTCTAGAAACGCATCTATAAATTCAGGCACAAACATCCAGCCGGATGCTTCCTTGATTTTATCCTTAACCATCAAGGCCTGGGATAATACCGGCTTTCTTCTATCCACCAACACAGCTATGCGATCGGCCAAATGCAGAATATGACTTCCATAAGGTACCTTTTCACCGAAATTATTTGTACCCTTTCCATAATTCCAGGGGACATGATGAAAACGTACCAGCGGGGCAAACTTACGGAATGGCTCAAACCTCGACAAGAGTAAGGCCCCCAACTCTCCATGTAGATGGGCACTTTTAACTTCGAAGTTATTCAGTTTCATACGATCCGAGAACACGATTGCCCCTATATCGTGCATGATCGCCGCCATATAGATTTCATTGATCCCTTCTTCGCTAAACTTAAGATGGGTAGCCAGTCGGGTGGCGATATAACAAACCCGGTTGTGGTGATCAATGAGCTCAAAATCAATCAAATCCAAGGCGGTGGATAGCGAGGAAAGCATGTCGAAAAGAGAAACGGAAATGCAGGAAGAACCTTCGGACAAATTTTTATCGGTATGGATATTTTCTGGCATAGAAACCCTATTCGTTGCTGCCATTCTTATACTGGCAATATTCAAATTCACTTTCCAGCCTCCTCAAAATAATTAACACTCAATTACATCCTTTGAGGGATATATACCTTATGTGGGACTTTTTTCTCTCTATTTATTCCTCTTAAATTGCTTTTGTGACTAGATTGTAACGAATCACGCCTATCCGCTAAACATATATGGCAAATCTGCATGGCATTAAAATAGTAGCTATTGCTATAGTTACCAATTCCACCAAAAGAAAATATCGGAAAGAGAGGCCGGTATATCAAATAGAGAGAGCTACCTACCGGGAGCCAATTAGATACACTGTAACTTTGAATTTACAGGGTAAAACATACTAGTTTTTTTAAAATATTTATTTTATTCTTCATTAATATAAAGAAAAAGTAAAAATTCGCAATGACTTATTAATAGGTATATAATAGGTATATAAGTAAGGGGCGCTCAAATTTGGGATAGCGAATTTTATGCGGACTAAATGCATTGATTTTTCTTACTTAACTTAAGCAAATTCGTATTACAAATAAAGTTTCACTTTAGAGAAATGCTATGGATAAAACGGAACAATTAAAAGCCAAACGCAAACTAGCCGAGAAAAACCTTAAGGCTAATACGGGGAACGTTAGTGATTTTTCTGAGATGGATTTCCGGGAAATGGTTCATGAGCTTCAGATCCATCAAGTCGAATTGGAGATGCAGAACGATGAGCTCAAAAGAACTCAAACCACCCTCGAAGAAGTAAAAGATAATTTTGAGGATTTATATCTTTCTGCCCCGGTTGGATACCTGACTCTGGGCTCCAAAAGAGAAGTTCTTGAAGAGAACATAATGGCCTTAAAACTACTTAACCCGCCTAAAGGCACTCTTATTGGAGAAGACGTTCTGTGCTTCATTGCACCCAGTGATCAAGCGACAGTCATGCAAGCCTTCAAGGTTCCTGGTACGGATAAGTCCCTTCACAACATAAAGGTCCACAACCAATCTCACGAAATCCAGTTTATTGATTTAAAAATCATGATGGATCCAGCAGCTTTAAAGTCTGAACGGTATTGCAAAGTAGCCCTGATCGATTGCTCTGAAAGAAATCGAATGCAGGGGGAATTAAACACCAACAAGGAAGAAATAAAACGGCAATTAAAGAAACTCAATAAAAAAAATGCCGCTCTTAATGAACTACTGGGACAAATCGAAATTGAAAAAATCAGAATATATGAGTCGGTCACTATCAATGCAGAAAAACTTTTATTGCCCCTGGTAAAACGGATTCGTAACAGCACAAAGAGGGTTAATAGTAAAACTTTAGACTTGCTGGAATTAAATGTAAGCCAAATTGCATCACAGTTTGGACTAAAAATATCTAAAGAACTGGGCGCATTGTCCAACAAGGAAATCGAAGTCAGCAAAATGATACGCTCAGGTTTTTCCAGCAAAGACATCTCCAACAGTTTTAATGTTTCCATTAAAACCGTGGAAACGCACCGGAGGAATATCAGAAAAAAACTTGGCATTAAAAACAGCAAGGTCAATCTTGCAACCTACCTCAACTCGATTTAATCCCTAACCACAAGTCACCATAGAAAGCGCCTCTACTCTTTCAGATGCAGTCACTCTATATGAAGGAAAAAATAGGTCGGGAATTTGTTTTGACAAGCTCCCTTTTCCTATGCTAAAAATGCGCACTCCTTTTAAATATTTACAAAGAAATCTATGAAGATTCACGAATACCAAGCCAAAGAAATTTTAAGAAAATATAACGTAGCGGTTCCCAACGGAATTCTCGTTTCGAAAAAATCAGAAGCCGCGCAAGCCGCCAAGAAGATTGGCACCGATGTTGTCGTGGTCAAAGCCCAGATCCATGCGGGAGGACGAGGTAAGGGTGGCGGAGTTAAATTAGCCAAAAGTCCGCAGGAAGCCGAAAAACATACCGGCAATATTATTGGCATGACCCTTGTTACCCCCCAAACAGGCCCAGAAGGCCGGCTGGTAAAGAAGGTATTGATAGAAGAAGGCATGTCCATAGCCAAAGAGCTCTATATGGGTATTCTGGTTGATCGGGAAACCAGTCGAGTCCTTATCATGGCCAGTGAAGCAGGGGGAATGGAAATTGAGGAAGTCGCCGCAGACACCCCTGAAAAAATCATTAAAGAAACGGTAGACCCGGTAATTGGCGTTCAGCCTTATCTGGCAAGGAAGATTGCTTTTGCCTTGAACATAAAAGGGGCCGCTTTAAAAGCCATCATCCCTTTCATCATCAATCTCTACGACGCGTTTGTAAAAGAAGACTGCTCCATGCTGGAGATCAATCCTCTTGTTATCACCTCGGACGACCGGGTTCTAGCCCTGGACGCAAAAGTCGATATCGATGACAACGCGTTGCACCGCCATAAAGAAACTCAGGGATTTCGAGATCTGGATGAAGAAGACCCGTTAGAAGTAGATGCCAGCAAATTTAATCTGAACTACATCAAACTGGATGGCAATATTGGCTGTATGGTTAATGGAGCGGGCTTGGCAATGGGAACGATGGATATCATCAAATTGTCTGGCGGAGAACCGGCTAACTTTCTCGATGTCGGCGGTGGAGCTGATGAAGAGATGATCGAAAACGGTTTCCGCATCATCCTTTCTGATCCATCTGTGAAAGGAATATTCATTAATATATTCGGGGGCATTCTTCGCTGTGACATACTGGCCCGAGGCGTGGTTGCCGCAACCAAAAAACTTAAAATAAAAATTCCAGTTGTGGTGCGGATGGAAGGCACCAATATGGAAGAAGGACATCAAATTCTTAAAGACTCCGGCCTGAACTTCGCCATAGGAAATGGAATGAAGGACGGAGCCCAAAAAGTGGTCAAAGCAATAAAATGAGCATTCTCGTTGATGAAAACACAAGACTGATAACGCAAGGCATTACTGGTCGGGAGGGCATGTTCCATACAGAACAGTCGATGAATTATGGAACCCGTGTAGTGGGTGGCGTGACCCCCGGTAAAGGCGGACAAGTAGTATTAGGAAAAGTGCCGGTCTTCAATACGGTACGGGACGCCGTCGTTAAGACCAAGGCCAACGCAACCATGATATTTGTTCCTCCTCCATTTGCCGCGGATGCGATTTTAGAAGCTGCGGATGCAGGCATTGAACTGATCATCTGCATCACCGAGGGAATTCCTGTCAGCGATATGGTAAATGTCTATAAATATCTTCAAGGCACAGAAAGCCGGCTGGTCGGGCCCAATTGCCCCGGTGTCATTTCTCCAGGCAAAGCCAAGATCGGCATCATGCCCGCTCATATCCATAAAAAAGGCAACGTCGGAATCATTTCCAGAAGTGGCACCCTGACCTACGAAGCCGTGGGGCAGTTGACGGCACTAGGGATTGGTCAATCCACTTGTGTGGGAATTGGTGGCGACCCCATCATCGGTACTCGATTCATTGATGTCTTGAAATTGTTTCAAAAAGACCGAGGCACAAAAGCTATTTGCATGATCGGTGAAATTGGTGGAACCGCAGAAGATGAAGCGGCCTACTACATCAAGAAAAATGTGACCAAGCCTGTAGTTGGGTTCATCGCTGGTCAAACCGCACCTCCAGGCCGACGCATGGGACATGCCGGAGCCATTATCTCAGGAGGTCAAGGAACCGCTGAAGAAAAAATGAAGATCATGAAGCGGTGCGGAATTAAAGTTGTTAAAAGCCCTGCCGACCTCGGCAAAACGATCCAAAAAGCCCTTTAGCCCACTCCCGTGGGAGGGAGCTTGCAACAGCCTTACTGAGCAAGCAAACTTTTTTCTCGACCTTATAACAAACCTTTGCGTAACCCTGCGCAAGCTTATTACTATTTAGACCCCTCATCAGGCCGATCTTCGTAAGAAAGATAACCCAATCTACTTTCATAATCTAATTGATCGAACGGCTTTCCCTGCCGGAAACTTGCGAAATGCAAGTCCGCAAAAGCTGCGATGATGGCATGAAGAACTTCGTGCTCTTCCATTCCCTGTTTGCGCAATCTATTGAATGTCTCAACAACAAACTCAGGTTGCTCGGTTCTGATCTGGCTATCAACGATAGTATGCAGAACCGTATGCACGAAAGGGCTGACAATCTGACCATTGATCTCCTGAGGATAGGCCGCCATCTCCCCCATAGTCCAAATTTCTTCAAACTCAGGGTGCAGGTCCATGACATGGGATATCCGGTCATCGAGTTCTTCTATCTCCCTACCCTGCTGCCGATCAGAGGCAACTCTTAATATGCGGACTTGTGTTTCTTTATCAAAGTTCATAAGTTGGAATTCTTTGTTTGGAGAAGGTTTACAATTTTAGGAAGTAAGATGCTTTTCAAGATCAAGGAGTTTCGGAAAAATGTGTGCGTCGGTCTTTGCCGGGTTCTCCGTAAACCATAAAAACCCGTTTTCCCTGGCGCATATGGTATTTGGCCCAAGCCGGGGATTTGCCCTCGTAACTGGCATTGGGGTCTTCTCCCTCGGCCTTTAAATAATCGGGATAATCCAGACCCGCATCAAAAACCTCCATGAGGAGGCAGTCCGTCGTGAATCCTTTGCCTTTCAACTCTATTTTACTTAAAAAAGCTTCTATCTCGGCTGGGTTATTCATTTCAATGGGTTTCATAATTAGTACGATGGCAAGTCCAATATAATAGATTTATTAAAGAGCCAAAAATACAGGTTTTCACAACAGGAATATGGATTAGCCCATTGGATTGAGGTATATTAGTAACTGTATCCGACTCAATTCATAGAAACTGAGACATAAAACCTGCAAAATATAAGAGATCAGACATGCTTATTCAAGATAATTTATTTTTAACCCGCTCCAACCCCAGTGGTAATGGTGGAGTCCAATTTTTATACCGCGTCAAGGACTATGGGTTGTCCGCTTTATCAGGCCCTCAGGAAGAGATTTCCATGATCCACTGGGAAGTGGAGGTCATCAAGTTCAAGGATCCAAAAACTGCAGAATTTGAGATTTCCCATACCACCGAATTGGCCGACAAAACCTTGAAGTTTTATTCAGATAAGTCCCTGAATGAGTTTATTCAAAAAGCCTTTCAGTACTTTGAGGAGCTGGATTCTTTGGAAAAAATGCTACCAAATGAATCCCAGCAATCCTGAATCCCAAAAAGAGGAGAAAAGTAAGTAAAAATTGGGCTTAAGCCTTGACAGGAAGGCGGTTTGTTTCTAATATGTGACTCTTTTTAAGAAAGTTGGTCGGCTTTTTTTGTTGAGGGTGCTTTACCCTGAGAAGCTAACCCAAAAAATTGCAATTCATTATAGTTTTCACCAGAATTTATTATGAATTCTGAGCACTGATATTTGAAAAAATAAGGAGTTAGACCATGGCAAATGTAAAAGGCAGCTCAGTTTGCAGAACCGCTACCGATGAAGGAAAACCTGCAGATTGGGTACCAGGGGGAGAAAAGCAAACGGTTGTAGATCCTATGAAAATGTTTCATGAGCTTCCCCGTGAGAAGCTATTTATTACGGGAAGTGAAGCCGCAAGAGAGTCCATGAGACGCGCAAACATAGATATTGCAATTGCCTATCCAATCACTCCACAAAGTGAATCCATGCAGCAAGCTGGTTACCTCTACGATGAAGGCTATATCAAGGAATATTATCGAGCCGAAGAAGAAATCGGAACCTTCTCTGCAATCTCTGGAGCTTCACGTGCGGGTGTACGTTCTTTGACAGCTACCTCAGGCCCTGGCTTGATGCGTGGTATGGAAGCGATCAGTTCCTGGCCGGGTGCAAGAACCCCAATCATCATGCTGAACATGTGTCGAGTCATCAACACGCCTCTGGCTATTCAACCGGATAATATTGAAATGTCATTCATGTTGAATACAGGTATTCTTCTTTTACACGCTGAAAACCAGCAGGATTTTTATGATTATCCGCTTGCTGCAATCATGGCTTCGGAGCAAGTTGATGTCACCTTGCCCGCAGTTGTTTCTGTGGATGGGTTTTTCTGTACGCATGCACGCGGCCCCGTAGAAGTTACACCGGAAGAGTACAAATTACCGCCTCGAGATGGCTGGCGCTCTGCAGTCCCTGCAATGGACAATGAAAATCCGCCGGCACGTATCTCGCGGGATGCCCCAATTCAAAAAAGTAACTTCATCAGTTACCACATGCATTCCAGCTGGCAGCAGGAAGTTTTTGCAGCAGTAGAACGTTCTGCAAAATACTTCGACAAATATCTTGGCGGCTTGATTGAAGTGGTTAACCCTGATGCTGAAGATTTCATCATCGCATCCGGTTGTGCAGTTTCGCAGGCTCGCGAAGCAGTTCGGCAAGAAGGCGAACAGGGACGTACAGTCGGGCTGGTTAAAGTCAAATCCATTCGACCTTTCCCCACCGAGCAAATTCTCGATGCGGTTAAAGGTGCCAAACGCATTTTGGTTCCTGAATTCAACCAGGCTGGTTGGCTTCACAAGGAATTATGCGCAGTGCTCTATGGCCGTTGCAATGCAGTCATTAAAGATGGTCCTCGAGTATTTGGTGGCATGACCATGCCGACCGAAATGGTTCTGGAATGGCTGGCAGAATTTCGCAAAGAAGTTAAGTAACTGGTTTTGTTGTTTAGACTTTTAATTACAGGTATAATTTCATAGGGCGTAAGCCTCACTTGAAACCTGTTAATATAATTATTCAAATACTATTTATAAAGGATAAAATCCTATGTCTCTTGAAACCTTAAGACCCTCTCCAGCATTTGCAGATGTTTTGCCTATTGAGTACAGAGATCTCGTAGAACATGGCCCTTACAACAACCGTGGCGGAGATCAAAGTAAGCAAACAATTAAAGTTACTGATATGGGGAAATTTAAGGAAGTGATTGAAGAGCATCCCATGTGTGCAGGATGTGCAATGACCTTGTTCATTCGCCTCGTTTATATTGGAATGCCCAACCCCGAACACACCATCGTTGTAGGAACCGCAGGCTGTGGCCGTCTTGCAATTTCTCAAGCTTCCGTGCCTTTTATTTACGGGAACTATGGCGACACCAACGCAGTGGCTTCCGGACTGAAACGCGGTTTGGAAGTTCGCTTTCCCGACCAGAAAAAAGACGTTGTGGTTATGGCAGGAGATGGCGGACTGATCGACATTGGCTTTCAAGGCTTGATGCATAGCTGGTTCCGTAAAGAAAATTTCACCACCATCATGCTTGACAATGAAGTTTATGGAAATACCGGTGGTCAGGAAAGCGGCATGACCAATCAAGGTAAAGTTCTTAAAATGGCCCCTCGTGGAAAGTTCGGCGAAAAAGTCGATGCTTTGGGTCTGGCCAAGGTAGCAGGCGTGGATTATATTGCCCGTCTGGCTCCAACCAACCCTGCACGGGTTGCCCGAACCGTTCGTCGCGCCATCATGGTAGCGCGGGAAGTCGGTCATAGTTATATTCAGGCTTATACCTCTTGTAACATCGAGTACTCCATTCCTACACCAGATGTAATGAAAGATGCCTTCGAAATTGAAAAAGAACGTTATGGCTTCGAAGAAATCATTTCACCTGCAGCTAAAGCATATCTGGATGAAGTAGAGAAGAAACCGAAAAAGAAAAAATCAGACTGACCCAGTGAGGAGAAACTAAAAATGTCAGAAGTTAAGCGCTATAACATTCGTATGGCTGGTATTGGTGGTCAGGGTGTGGTCACCGCATCCCATATTGTTAGTAACGGGGTGGTAATTTCCGGTGGTTTCAGTTCTCTGGTTCCTTTCTTCGGATCAGAAAAACGTAACGCACCGGTTGAGAGTTATGTTCGCATTTCGAACTCAACAATTTATGAGATCGGCGAGATCATTTTTCCGAATGTTCTCATGATTTTTCATCCATCGGTTATCACACTTGGAAAATCCTACACCATGCCGTTTTATACCGGCTTGAAGCAAAAAGGGATCATCCTTATTAATAGTAAGAAACCGATTCCTTTTACCCGGGATGAACAAAGAGAGTTGGAAGAAAAAGAAGCGCGCATTTACTATCTGCCTGCTACGGAAATGGCGAATGATCTAGCTAAAACCGATCTCGCTACCAATATGGGAATGTGTGGTGCTATTTCCGGTATCTTTGGTCTCCCCGATCCAGAATCCCTGGCCGCCTCTGTTAAAGATCGGTTCGTTGGAAAAGGCATTGTAGTATCCGGTGGCACAGCGGCTTTGGACAGTGCGATTGAGAAGAAGTTTGCCAAGAAGCAAAAATTATTGGAAGCCAATCAAAAGGTGCTCGATGCATCTATCCAATATGCCATTGATCAAGGCTGGTCGGAAGCGGAAAAACCTGCTAAAGCCACCGCGTAACGTTAAAGACTGGAGAAAATATGTACTACATTGCTGAAGTGGACAAAGCGATATGCGCGGCAAAAAATTGCCATCTCTGTACGCAATACTGTCCTGAGTCAAACTGTATCAACTATAGTGAAGCAGACAAGTCGGCTTATGTCTCCGTAGACCGGTGCAAAGCTTGCGAAATTTGTGTCTATATCTGCTCAGATATAGCCAAAAACGATGCCATTCAAATGAAATGGATCGAAGAACTGGACGAGGGTTTTGTTATTAAAAAATCTGGAGTGGTTCTACGATAATTCATAGATTTTACTAAAAGGTATTTGGGCTTACCCGCTCAAATACCTTTTTTTTATTCAATTTAAACCTTAATAGAAAGAGCTAAAATGGAAAGAACTTTTGCTATCATCAAACCTGACGGCGTAGAACGCAACCTCATCGGGAAAATCCTCGAGCGCATAGAGTCTAATGGCTTTAAAATTGTCGCCATGAAACGCACTCTGCTCAGCAAAGCTGAAGCTGAGGGTTTTTATGATGTCCACAAAGAACGGCCTTTCTTCGATGGCATGACCACAACCATGAGTTCAGGACCCGTTGTTTTGCTCATCCTGGAAAAGGAAAATGCCATCGCCGACTGGAGAAAATTGATGGGAGCCACCAATCCAGCAGATGCCGAGGCAGGAACCATTCGAAAAGATTTTGCGCAAGATATTGAAAGAAATACTTCACACGGCTCCGATGCGCCAGAAACTGCGGCATTTGAGATGTCCTTTTTCTTCAGCCAGACGGAGATCAACTAGCTTTAGCTGGTGAACCACAGGTAGCCAATAGTACTAAATTTTATCTGCTAGTAAGGCTTTTTATCTGATTAAAGAGCCTTTTCTATTTCCCTCCCACGGGAGTGGGCAGATGGGGTATCATCTTACTATCATGAAATATCTCACTTCGTTGGCAACAGGCATAGCCCTCTTTTTCATAATTCCTCTACAAGCCTGGGGATATGATTATCAGCTTTACAAGAACCACGAAGATTTTGCCATCGTTGTTTTTCCCAAAAAATACATCGATAAAGAACTCGATGACTATATCGCCTCAATTTCATTTAAGGCGATTGAGTCAGGCAAGGCCGTGATGCGCAGAGGCTCCAAGAATGAAAATGAATCGCTGATGATGCCGCTGGAAGTACAAAAAAAGCATTCCATCGAAAAATTTATTGTCATACAAGTTTTAGGAAGGAATGAACTGTTGATTGGCATCTATGATCCTGAATGGGGGCTGACTTTGCCTTCCACCCCGCATAGAATGGATGCCCTCAAGAAAAATATTCCCAAAACTTTGAACATATTTCGCGGGGGCAATCCTCAACGCCAGACAAGACTGCAAAACCATCATTTGATTTACGCAGCAGTTCGAGTTGATTCATGAACATTATTCTTAATACCTATTGCAATCTGAAGTGCAATTATTGCTTTGCAGATGAATATATGGAGGAAAATGTTAAAACCCTTGATAACTCTATGGATTATGAATTTTTCCAGAATGATTTGCTGCCAAGGGTAAAAAGTGCCTCCCTCATCAATTTTATGGGTGGTGAGCCTACCCTGCATCCCCGTTTCAACGATATTTTGTCGCAAACTCTGGAAAACATGCACCCTTTTTCCTACCTCGGAGTTTTCACCAATGGATTGATGCCAGACAAAACCCTTGATCTTATGTTGGATACTGTTGGCCGTGGTGGAAGTATCGAACGCCAGATTCAATTCTCCGTACTTCTCAACTGGCAAACGATGGAAAACATTTCCGAAAAAAACCATGCTCGTTGCCGGGAAGTCGCGGAAGCCATTCTCAGTAAAAATGGATTCGGCCTCATGTTCAGCCTGAACCTGTATTCGATTGAGCAGGATTTAGCGACCCAGTGCTGGGAAATTGATGAAATATATCAGGATTTAGGGTTACCACCGGGACAAAAATACAAAATTCGCGTCAGCCCGGCCTTTCCCATTGTTGGAGAAGAAAATAACGTAACTTTGCCCATAAAAGATTATCCCAAAATGGGGCGAATGTTACTGGATATGGTAAAAGAGTTTCCCCAAATGTGCTTTCGTTTTGACTGCTCATTTCCGCCCTGTCTTTTAGATGAAATTGAAGAAGATGAGTACCCTCTTGTAGAACGCTTTCTCTACCACGGCAGCCAGTCGGTTCCCAGCATCACTGAATGGAAAGATAAAGATGTCTATTTTGGATGTGCCGATGACAGCCCTATGGATATTGATCCCAAAGGGGATTGTTTCAACTGCTTCCCCTTTCACAATAAGAAACTGGGGAATGTCAAAGACTTCAAACAGATAAACGAGCTTTCCATCACCAAAATGCACACCCGGTTTCTAAGCCACGTTTTTGAGGAAGAACCCAACGAGCCCTGCAAAAGCTGTCCTCATTATATGGTGCGGTGTTCCAGCGGATGCTTTGCCTATAATTTCAGCTGATCGGTGTGCCTGATATTTTGCTATAATCCCTGAATACACCGCCGGAAATCACCTATTTTTTTTTAATATTCCGTGCAAGCCGGATTATAATATATAAGAAGTTTTAATAACAAAAATACAATCGGTTCAATGGCCAGGAGGCAGAGAAACAAATGCCTGTATATGAGTATCAATGCGAAAAGTGCAAGGACGTTTCAGAGGTCTTGCAAAAAATAAGTGACGACCCGCTCAGCGAATGTGAAAAATGTGGCGGAAAACTGAACAAGCTGTTCAATCAGATGAATTTTCATTTGTACGGACCTGGCTTTTATTCAACAGACAACAAACGCAAATACCTTAAATAATCTTCCTATATCACTGATGATTTATATCACCCGCCGGTTGGAATTTTGCGCCAGCCACAGATTGTTCAACCCCGATTTTTCAGATGAGAAAAATGCGTCCACTTTTGGTCTATGCAATAACCCCAACGGACATGGGCACAATTATGTACTGGAGGTTACCGTCAACGGTGAAGTAAACCCGGAAACCGGAATGGTACTGGATCTCAAAGTCCTTAAAAAAATTATTAACGAGGAAATTATTGATAAAGTCGACCATAAGAATCTTAATGTGGACGTAGAGTTTTTGAAAAATGTAATCCCCACGGCAGAAAATATCGCCATCCATTTCTGGAATATCATTGAACCAAAAATTGAGAACGGAACTTTATACGAAATCAAACTTTTTGAGTCCGAGCGCAATTTTGTCATTTACCGGGGAGTTGAACTTGAAAGATCTCATTAAACAAATTTTGCTGGAGGTGGGCGAAGATCCTTCCCGTGAGGGACTTCAGAATACCCCTGAGCGAGTGGAGAAATCGTTAAAGTTTCTAACCAGTGGCTATTGGGTCAATATTGAAGAACTTGTCAATGGCGCATTATTCCAGGAAGAATATGATGAAATGGTTATCGTCAAAGATATTGACCTGTTCAGTATGTGCGAACACCATATGCTTCCCTTCATTGGCAAATGCCATGTCGCCTATTTGCCAAAGGGAAAAATAATTGGCCTTAGCAAAGTTCCTCGAATTATTGATGCGTTCAGCCGCCGCCTGCAAGTACAGGAGCGCCTGACGAAACAGATCGCAGATTGCCTGAACCAGATTCTTCAACCCATTGGAGTGGGGGTTGTTATTGAAGCCCTCCACCTTTGTATGTGCATGCGGGGAGTGGCAAAACAGAACTCTTACACCACTACCAGTTCCATGCTGGGTTCCTTTAAATCAGATGCGCGAACACGCAGTGAGTTTTTAAGCCTGATTCCCCCACAGGGCACACGGCGATAAAACTAAAATTTTTTTCATCTTTTAGATAGAAAGACCTCTGCTTGAAACCTGACACCAAAGAATTAGTACTCGAAAACAACGCTATTATTCCAGAGCTATTTGGCAGTCAGGATCTTAATCTTAAACTGATTGAAAAAAAATTCAACGTCCGCATTACTACCCGCGAAAACCACATCCGGATTAAAGGCGATCCTAAAGAAATCGAAACAGTCGAAAGCCTCATCAAGCAACTGGAAAAACTCCATGAAGCAAACCTCAAAGTCGAAAATGGAGATGTGAAATTTGCCATTCGACTTGTGGCGGACGACCCTCACGTCGATCTCAAAGCCATCTTTTCCGAGCGTATTGCCGTATCTCCGAAAAAGGGATACATCACCCCCAAGGGACCTGCGCAACACCAGTTCATCCAATCCATCAGAGAAGACGATATCGTCCTTTCCATTGGCCCAGCAGGAACAGGAAAAACCTATTTGGCTGTGGCAATGGCTGTAGAAGGCCTGCTCAAAAAGAAATTCAGAAAAATTGTGCTCGTGCGTCCGGCTGTAGAAGCAGGGGAAAAACTGGGTTATTTGCCGGGAGATATTGCCGACAAAATCAATCCCTACCTCATGCCCCTCTATGATGCGTTGAATGACATGATGGAAGATAATCAGGTCAGGCACCTCATGGAAGATGGCGCAATAGAAATCGTCCCGCTAGCTTACATGCGCGGAAGAACATTGAGTGACTCTTTCATCATTCTTGATGAAGCTCAGAACGCCACCCGGGAACAAATGAAAATGTTCCTCACCCGTTTAGGTTTCCGGTCAAAAATGGTAGTCACCGGTGACATAACCCAAATCGACCTTCCGCATCATGATGATTCGGGGCTCATCCATGTTCAAAGTCTGCTGGACAATATTCAAGGCATCCGCTTTGTATATTATTCATACAAGGATGTTGTCCGCCATGAATTGGTGAAAAAAATTATCAAGGCTTATGCTAAACCCGGCTTGAGTCAGGAATAGCTTTTTTTATTCATCCTGATATCCGCATATTATTTATTTCTATTTAAAGCCCTTATGGAAATTCTTATCACCAATGAATGCCCAAAAATCAACGTAGATATCGGGGAAATAGAGCTGCAAATTGGAAAAATCCTGACTACGCTGGATTGCAATGATCATGAAATCAGCATATTATTTATCGGGGATCAGGGCATCCGTGATCTGAACCATCAGTTCAGGGGTATAGATCGCCCAACAGATGTGTTATCGTTCCCTCAGATTTCAGATGACGAACCGGAGCCTCCAGGGGCACCTGTCTTGGGAGATGTTGCCATTTCGCTTGAGACAGCCCGTCAACAATCTGAAGACCACGGTCTGTCTTTGAAAGAGGAATTAACGTTATTGCTCATTCACGGCATCCTTCACCTTCTGGGTTATGACCATGAAATTTCTGCCCAGGAGGAGGAACGAATGCGGAAAAAAACCCGGGAATTATTCGAAGTAATTTATCCCGGAAAAAAACTTGCAGACACCTGCAATTTCTAATTTGCCTTCTGCTAAGGAAATACCATGAAGCAACTCTGGGCCCCCTGGAGAATGGAGTATATCAAGAGTGATAAATCGGATGATTGTATCTTCTGCTCACTCCCAAAGGAAAATGAAGATGAGAAAAACTATATCCTTTATCGAGGTCAATCCGTTTTTATCATCATGAATATTTTTCCTTATAATTCTGCCCACTTGATGGTATCTCCTTTTCGCCATATCGGTTGTTTGACCGAACAGAATTCCGATGAGAACTCAGAATTGAATCAACTCACTAAAAAGTGTATTGAGATATTGAGGGCTGTGATCAACCCTGAAGGTTTTAATGTTGGCTACAACATTGGGAAAGCTGCGGGAGCAGGTTATGATGAGCATATTCATTGCCACATTGTTCCCCGATGGATAGGTGACACCAACTTCATGCCCGTTTTAGGGGAAACCAAAGTCCATCCTGAGCATCTGAAGTCAACCTATAGCAAGCTTCTTCCTCATTTCAAAAACCTATAAAACTCTATGGGCGTTTTGGCCAAAAGCATTAAAGTCACTCAAGACACCTCTCCCATGATGCAACAGTATCAAGGCATCAAGAAGGAGTATTCCGATTCCATTTTGTTTTTCAGGATGGGAGATTTCTATGAAATGTTCAATGAAGATGCCAAAACCGCATCAAGCATTTTACAGATCGCCCTCACTGCCAGAAACAAGAAGTCCAACCCGGTTCCCATGTGCGGCATTCCCCATCATTCAGCAAACCAATACATCACTAAACTTCTTAAAGCTGGAAAAAAAGTCGCCATCTGCGAACAAACAGAAGACCCGAAGTTTGCCAAGGGATTGGTCAAAAGAGAAGTGGTTCGAGTTATCACCCCCGGGACAACTCTGGATGACAATAATCTTGACCCGAAATGTGATCAGTTTATCGCCTCACTGTATTTTGGGAAATCCGAGATCGGCCTATCGGTGCTGGATCTATCAACTGGAATTTTCAAAGTAACTCAGATTGAAGGAGACAATGCACTTTCCGTTCTCGGCGATGAACTGCAGAAACTGGATCCTCGGGAAATTATTATTCCAGAAACATTAAAGGATGAACCTCGACCCTGGCTGCCGACGGGTGAGGTTTTTGTCCACACCTGGGATGACTGGTCTTTTTCTTTCAGTGAAGCGTATAGGAATCTGGTTGAGCATTTTAAAACTCAGTCTTTAGAGGGCTTCGGCTGCGAAAACATGAAAGCCGCAATATCTTCCGCCGGGGCTTTGATACATTATCTGAGAGAGATCCAAAAATCGTCTCTGGAACATATCACCGCCCTCACTCCATTTCCTACCCACAGTTATATGGCCCTGGACCAATGCACTCTAACAAGCTTGGAACTGGTTCAATCCAGCGAAGGAACCAGAAAGAACTCACTACTGGATCTGCTCGACCTTTCCCTGACTCCTATGGGCGCAAGACGTATTCGTGAATGGATTTTAAAACCTCTAATAAACCCGGAAAAAATTCAGGAACGACTGAGCATCGTAAAATGTTTTAAAGACAACCCCACCAGACGAAAAGAACTGCGCGATCTATTGAAGCATATCTTCGACCTGGAAAGACTATTGGGGCGAATCACTCTTTCGGCCTGCAGCGCCAGAGATCTCGTAGCGCTGAAGTCATCCCTGAAAGTTTTCCCAAACCTACAGGACGCTCTTAAAGTTTATAAATCCAGCCCTGTGCAAACCTATCTGGAAAACTGGGATAACCTTGAAAATATTTACGATTTGATCGACCGCAATATTGTGGACGATCCCCCTTTGGGCCTTAAGGAAGGAAACCTGATTAAACCAGGTTGTAACGAGGAACTGGATCGCCTCAATAATATAACTCGGGAAGGCAAAAACTGGATCGCAGCACTGGAGCAGGAAGAAAAAGAAAAAACCGGCATACCTGTGCTAAAAGTTGGTTTCAATAGAATTTACGGATACTATATAGAAGTCACCAAAAAAAATATCGACCGCGTACCTGCCGAATACATTCGCAAACAGTCTCTGGTCAATGCAGAACGTTATATTTCTCCAAAACTAAAAGAATATGAAGAAGAAATTACTGGTGCGGAAGAAAAAATATTCGCTTTAGAGCAAAACCTATTCGAAGAAATTCGTTCTACAGTTTCACTTGCAGGTTCCAGAATACAAATGATGGCAAGGATCATCAGTGAAGTGGATGCATTATCCTCCTTCGCGGAAACTGCTCACCGATATAATTATTGCCAACCCGAATTCACCCAGGATCGAAATCTCATTATTGAAAATGGTCGGCACCCTCTTATAGAGAGAATAGATCCCACAATTCGTTTTATTTCCAATGACACATTTCTGGACTCGGTAGAGCAACAGATCATAATCATTACCGGCCCAAATATGGCAGGAAAATCCACCTATCTGCGACAAGTTGCCCTAATCGTTCTCATGGCGCAAATAGGTAGTTTTGTTCCGGCAGATAAAACAAGCTTGGGAATCACTGACCGCATTTTCTCCCGAGTGGGAGCACAGGATCATTTATTAAAAGGGCAATCCACTTTCATGGTGGAAATGAACGAAACCGCCAACATCCTTAACAACGCTACACCAGACAGCCTGATTATCCTGGATGAAATTGGGAGAGGAACCAGCACCTTTGATGGTATCAGCATTGCCTGGGCAATTGTCGAATACCTTCATAAAGCGGACCAGGGAGGAGGACCCAAAACTCTTTTTGCCACCCATTACCATGAACTGACGGATTTATCCCGGGTTCTTCCCGGAGTCAAAAACTTTAATGTCCAGGTCAAGGAGTGGAATGATGAAATTATCTTCCTTCGCAAAATTGTTCCGGGCGGCACTGACAAAAGTTATGGAATTCAAGTAGCGCGGCTGGCTGGACTGCCTAAAGATGTTCTGGATCGTGCCCACGAAGTTCTATTCAACCTGGAACAAAGCGAGTTTGATGAAGTGGGCGTTCCAAAAATCTCACATTCAGAAAACTCTGATAACAAAAGCTCTGCAGGGCAATTGGCCCTTTTCTCGGAACCGGAAAACCCATTGATTCAGAAAATAAAGGAAATCGATCCCAATCAACTCTCTCCCAGAGAAGCTCTGGAAATTTTATTTGAGCTGACTGAACGACTCAAGGACGGCCCTAAATGAACATTTTAGTTACAGGTGGAGCAGGATTCATCGGCTCACATATAGTCAATGGTTATATTGAGGCGGGACATTCTGTCACGGTTATCGATAATCTTTCATCAGGGGAAAAACGATTCCTGAATCCGAATGCGAAATTTTATGAAATGGATATTCTGGACCCCAAGGTCGCTGATGTTCTGAAAAACGAACAAATTAACGCTATCAATCATCATGCCGCTCAAATTTCTGTGTCTGACTCGGTTGCTAATCCGCTTTTCGACGCTAACTCTAATATTATTGGTACTTTACAACTCATCCAAAGTGCGCTATCTTCGAATATTGAAAAATTAGTTTTTGCTTCGACCGGAGGAGCCATGTATGGAGAGCAGATTAATTTTCCGGCAAGCGAAGAACATCCGTGCCAGCCATTGAGCCCATATGGCATTTCCAAGCTATGCGCGGAGAACTATCTAAGGTTTTTTAACGAACAGTATGGCATGAGCACAACCGTACTTCGTTACAGCAACGTTTATGGCCCACATCAAAACCCTCATGGGGAAGCTGGAGTGGTTGCAATATTCTGCCAAAAACTTGTGAAGGATGAAAAACCGATTATTTGTGGCGATGGGGAGCAAACCCGCGATTTCATTTCAGTCCGGGATGTTGTGCAGGCGAATTTGATAGCGTTGAACCCAGCCTGTACCGGAACGTTTAATGTAGGAACGGGAAAGGAAACCAGCGTAAACACAATGACCGAATGTCTGCTAGGCGTATCCGGCAAGAAGGTTTCCGCCATACATGAGTCGCCTCGCGCTGGAGAGCAGAGAAGAAGTGTTATCGACTATAAAAAGTTTAATAAAAGTTTCGGATGGGAACCTAAAGTTTCTTTGGAGCAGGGATTAATTGAAACGTACGATTTTTTCCAAAAATAAAAGGCCTGGCCTGATTTCTATATTGGTTTTTACCTTTTCTATGCTGACTGCAGGGCTGGTATCACCAGTATTTGCAGTATCACCCGATGTAGTTAATATTGGTGTAGGCACCAATGACAAATATGTGGTGATCAATGCCAGATTGGTAGATGGTTTTACCGAAAAGATATTGGAAGCAATTGAAAATGGAGTTCCGATGGGTTTCACCTTTGAAATCGAACTCCGCAAAGCCAATACATTGTGGGTAGATAGTTTGGTCAGTTCTAATAAGGTGAGACATCGAATCCAGTTTGATTCTCTCAAAAAAGCTTACAAATTCTCAGAATTCGGGAAAAATGTGAAAAGGAAAATTATCACCCGGAAAGAAACCCGATATCAGCAATTAATGCTCACATTAAAAGACATTCCTATCGCCCCTATATATAAACTGGACCCCGACGAAAAATATTATGTTCGGGTCAAAGCAGACTTGGAAACAGATCGATTCTGGTTTCCTTTCAACTATATATTCTTTTTTGTTCCATTCAGCGAATTTGAAACCTCATGGGCGCAAACTTCCCCCCTATCTATTGACCCTGACTTGGAGCTGTCAAAACAGGCGAGCAGTTCTAATAAAAAGAAGGGCACTGTATCCAGAGACGTTATCCGGTCTTTCAATAAATAGTCTTCCTCTCAATTATTTTCTATTATTAAATCAGGAAACGCTGGGATCATCTTTTCTTCTGTGAGGACTGGGAGGAAGATCAAGATCAATATTTGCGACTTCCTTGATCAATTTGATGACCTCACGGGGGGGATCAATTTGCTGATAAACCAAACGACTTCCATCCTTTAAGATACGAACTAAAATCGTTGTTTCGTCATCTTCTTTTTGAATCAAAATATTAGCGGTACTAGCACCCTCTTCTACCGTTTTATTTTGGCTTTCACTGGTAGCCGTCCCCGGGCCTTGAGGCAAACTTCTTCCGGTAGAACCTGAAAGTTCAGTGCGAATTTTTTCTTCACTCTCCGACACAAAGGACTCATTCTTTTTATGATTATAAAGAGAGAGAGCCAGTGCTTGAGCAATCGGATACCCGTTTCTTTCATCCTGTGCTGAGAAGGGCTTCATATCTTTTTTATTAACCAATTGCAAAACGCCCTGCAGTTGACTGCCATGCAACAATGGCAAGGTCAATAACGACTTAGTGGAAACCCCCGCCACCTTCTCCCACGAATCATCAAATGCCATTTTAGGATGCAGGGTTTTTATTTTCCCTAGATCCTTTGTGTCAGAAATATTTACTGTTCTCCTGATCATGGCAACGTAACCCGCAACACTATTGGGAGAGATGGGAACCCTGATCTTACCAAGTTTGTTTCCATAAGTGACTTTGGAATAAATCTCTCTTCGGGTTTCATCCACCCCATATATCGTAATTGCTTCGGCATCAAAATATTTCAAGAGAGGTTGCTTCAGTCTTTTTAACAGGTCTTCAAAGTTTTCTGAGGAGTGAATCATTTGCGACAAGATGTGTAGCTGATGACTCTGGGCAGAACTACCTCCATTTGATGAACCGCCCTCCCCTTCCGTTAGCTTAGCAATAGCCATTCCCATAATCGGTGAAATGGCCTTGGCTTTAAATAAATCCTCTTGATCAAACGCTAGTCCACCTCCCTTATTAATAATCTCCATCACCCCCACCAGTTTCTTTTTATAGGGGAGCGGTACCGCGATCATTGAAGTGGTATCTTTATTAAGGTTTTTATCCCAACTGGAGTCGTAGGTAAGCTGATGATGAAACTGGGCAAGTTCCTGACGGTCTTTTACATTTTTAATGTTAAGTGGCTTTCCTGTGGCCGCAACAAAACCCGCTATATTTTTAACGGATATATTTAAACGAATTTCAGGAAAACCCTCTTTATGAAAATTTTTGGTGAAAAGCTCGCGTTTGCCCGCATCCAACGCAAAAAGAGTGGCTTCTTCACAATTGAACAGCGACTTCAGGTTTTTGGTAAGAGAAAGGAGACTGTCTTCACTAAATTGAGAATTCTCCACCTCGCTGGCAAAGCTTTCTAACGTATTCAAATTTTTCCCCTTTGAATCTTCCAAAATAGAATCAGCCTCAGAGGTTATTAACAGGAACCCAATATCTAGGTTTCCATCGTAATGCCGTTCAAGTCGATTTAAGGTAATGTATTGATTTTAATCCCTTTTTGGGAATAATGACAAGATTTTTCAATTTCAATAGTATTCTTTTGTTCAGTATAAAAAACAGTGGAAGAAAATCCCGAAGAAAATTTTCTCCCCTAACTCTCAATTACACGGGTGTTTAGGGCTTTATATCTAAACTCAGAGGATAAAAATTCCGCAGCACTTTTGCCCTGTTAGTATGTTAAACTATTGTTTTTAAAACCACTGAAATATTCGGAAGCCACTATGCCGTCCGATCCCCAGATCACCAAGCCCTCCATTTATATCCCGCCAACTGAAGAACAATTGCGAGATAAGCGAAGACGTACGACCTTTACTATACTGGGGGTTTTTATTGCCCTCATTGGCATGACATTCCTAGAAAACTATTTTCTTCAGGCTCAATCGGCTTCATCGTTCGGAAATAACATTACCGTCCTTGCCGTGTTCAATATCATTTTGATCCTGTTATTTTTACTGATCGTTCTGATTACCCGAAATCTGATAAAAGTTTATAACGAACGAAAAAGTAAAATTATTGGCTCCAAATTTCAAACAAAGTTGATCATTGCCTTTCTGATTCTTGCTCTGGTTCCTTCGATTCTTCTTTTCACTGTTGCCAGTAAGCTGTTCACCTTTAGTATCGGTAACTGGTTCAATTTACAGATAGAGCAGACCCTTCAATATTCCATGGATATCGCAAGGGATTATTATTCCGGCCTTGAAAAGAGAGCACTTTTCAAAGCCAAAAATATTGAACGCTTTATCAATAGTCAGGAATTGTACTTAAAGCTTAAGCGAGACCGCTTAAAAGCTCTCGCCCAGGAAAAAGTAGTTGAATATGACCTGACCGGTATCCTTATCTATGACAACGAATTGAAACCAATCGTTTCTGAAATAGATTCATCCAAACTTTCTTCGCAAACCCGTTTAAATTATTCCGAATTGATCCAAAAAAGTATTGATGGTGAAGGCGTAACAGAAATTAAAATGACCCATGGGGAAAGCCTGATGATCGTAGTCGTGCCCCTTACAGAAACACTTGATGGGAAAATTTCAATATGGGGTTATATCCTCACTCTCAACCCGGTTTTCAAAAGTTCATTAAGGAAAATTGAAACAATTAGAAACACCTTTGAGGACTACCAGCAGCAAAGCTTCTTAAAATTACCCGTTAGTGCAAATTACTACACGACATTTCTACTCATTACTCTACTCGTCCTATTTTCTGCCATATGGCTGGGATTCTATATGGCACGTGGCATCACCGTCCCCATTCAGCAATTAGCAGAAGGTGTAAGGCGCATCACTGAAGGGGATCTTGACTTTAAAATTGGAGCAAGGGCTACCGATGAAATAGCAATTCTCGTTGACTCCTTCAACACAATGACCCGAGAGCTAAATGAGGGCAGGCTCAATATTCAACACGCTCATGAAGATCTTAAAAGAACAAATGTCGAGCTAGATCGAAGAAGGAATTATATTGAAACGATATTAGATAATATTGGGGCGGGGGTAGTTTCTGTTGATAAGAAGGGCACTATTACCACCTTCAATAAGGCGGCAGAAAAAATTCTAAACCTTAAAAATGAAAATGTTTTTGGTTCTTCCTACCATGACGCTTTCGATTTTTCTTACTACCAGGCTATTCGGAAGCTCAGCAAAAGCATGAACGCACAAAATAAAGAATCTATCGAAGAACAAATAGAACTGCGGGTAGGAGAAAACAATCTCACCCTTTTGGTCAACGTTCAGATTCTTCGAGGGGCAACCCGAAAATACCGTGGACTTGTTATCGTCTTTGAAGATTTAACACATTTGATGAAAACACAAAAAATTGCCGCCTGGAAAGAAGTGGCCCAGGGAATTGCCCATGAAATTAAAAATCCTCTGACCCCAATTCAGCTTAATACTCAAAGATTGAAGAAAAAGTATTATGAAAACCGGGAAGACTTTGATCGGGTTTTTGATGAAAGCATCAATATCATCACCCAAGAGGTTGAGGGTATGAAGGAACTACTTAATGAGTTTTTACGTTTCTCAAGAATGCCAACTCCAAACCCCAGGCCCACCTCTCTGCATAAAATTATTGATGACATCCTCATTTCCTATTCAGAGCATGACAAGAATTTAAAAATTAAAAAGAATTTTGATCCTAATCTTGGTGTCGCGCATATCGATCCAGAACAGATTCGTAGAGTCTTTATCAATCTGTTTGAAAATGCAACAGATGCTATTGAAATGGGTGGGAGCATTCATATATCAACCCGAGTGCTACAAAAGGAAAAAATTGTTCGTATTGAGTTCTCAGACGATGGAGCAGGGATTAGCCCCGCCGATAGAGATAAATTATTTCTTCCTCATTTCACCACTAAAAAGCGCGGAACAGGTTTGGGGTTGGCTATCGTCAACCGAATCATCGTTGACCACAACGGTTCTATTCAAGTAAGGGATAATCATCCAAAGGGAACCGTGTTTGTCATCGATTTACCCTATTTCCCCATTGTGCTGGAAGGCGGAAATTCTTCCGGGCGAAAATTACATCCAATTACATCCTCTTAGCCTTCATCCATTACTTTCATTCCAGAAACTTTTGTTCTAAAATGTTTGTAATCTAAAAAAATAATTTTTATGTCAAAAAACATAACCTTAAATATTGAAACAGAACTTTATCAACGCCTTGAAGCTCATTTCAGGGATGATGAACAAGGATTGAACAATTTTATTATTGAATCCGTCCGGAAACACCTATCTGAAATACTGACAGACCCATTACCAAGTGAAAAAGACGACCTGGAAAACTATTTAAAAAAAGGCTCTTCAGGAAGCAGAACTTATGGAATAAAGGGACAGGGTTGGTAACGGGATTGCAACAATACTCATACAATTTTTCTAGTTGAAAACCCTCTTCTCAGCACAAACCTTCTATAATTTATTTATCAAATTGAAAAATCCAGCCAGTAGCTGGCAACTCTTAGAGAATAATACTTATGGCAAATGATCGATTTATTGATAATGAAAATGGCACCATCACCGATGACCAAATGAAAATAATGTGGAAGAAAACTGACTCTTTCCAAGACACCCAAAAATGGCTCAACTGGTTTAAAGGTCAGGATTATGTGGAAATTACCAATATGGAAAGGTTCGCCGGTTGCGAAGACTGGCGTTACCCGAGCGAGGAGGAGGCCTGGTCCCTATTTGACCTGAACTTTAAAAATACCGACAAGTATGGAGATGAAATCTATCTTCCGTCCATTTTTGAAGCGGGTAGCGCGGGAACCACTTGGACATTGGAAGAGCGCGATTCTTCCGCTCTAGTCGTCCAATATGAGGATGGTATGAAAGTATGGCCTTCGAAATACGCCCATCTTAATATGGCCTATCGTATAGTACGATCTATTCCATAATTTCACTTTAATGCATTGAATTCTGGCCTGTCAGGGTATTTAACTTGTATTCTTGGACTATGTGGGGGGATATAGTTAAAACCTTGTTGAATAAGAAACCTGACTTTTGCCATTTTGCTGTTCAACCTGCTAAATTCCTGAGGGTGTACACGCTGGGCTCCCAATTCTAAAATAAGAGGTTTCCCGGTTGGCAAGTTCAGGACTCCCACCGCACTTTTTTCGAGATCGATTTTTATCGATCCGGGTTTCACCCCTTTTACAAGGTAACTGCCTTCCGCCATATGGACGTTGCTTCCCTCATAATAAATCCTCCATAAATAACGGGTTTCGAATCCCCGAGCCCCTGCTAGAGGCAAGGCCGGATCCAGGAACTGGATTTGAGACCGGTCTTTATCCTTGAAAAAATAAATGTTTCGAATGGGCCACTGAGAAAATTCTCTTTCAAAAGATCGTCGAGACATGATACCGCAACGCCGGGTTTCAAGAAGGGATTGCAACAAAACCCTTTTTTTCCGAATCAAGTTTCTACGAACTTTCAATGCTTTAGGATTGTATAAATAACAGCTAGCTATCCCTAACTGGGTATCGCGCACTGAATCAGGAGAAGTCTCCAAACTTTTTTCCAATCTGTCGACAAGTTCAGACTCAATTTCAGGCGAATAGTCTCTGCCGACATCTCGTGCAATACGGATAACTCCATCCCAATCCCTATTAGTCAAAACTTTTTCTAAGTCAGCCATTACCTGATCCCGATAGCTCATTCCCGTTTCGGGATAATATTCCTTGCCTCCAAACACCTTATTTTTTAAAAACAGATAACGTTCTGGATGGCTATAGCGGAAGTAGGGATAATTAATATAAGCGGCGGCTGAGTTAGCAAAATCTTCCTGAGGATTCTGCCTTGAATAGGTAGGGAGTTGCCGGGAAGAAACCGGAGCATAGTGATCCACATCCGGATTATTTAAGGCCGTAAATAAATAATCATCCCCCGGTCGTCCATCCAGAGCGGGAAGATGAATTAAATTAAAGTCAGAGATTTTTAGCCACTCCGGGGAAAATGATAAGTAACCCTGGAATATATCAAAAAAATGCGCCATCTCATGCTGCACAATATTCTGAAGCACCTCCCGGTCTTCATAAAATAACGCATTGAAAAACTCTATCCGAGGCTCTTGATCATCCACCTCTATCTGGTAGGTCAAATGGGAGCTTCGATATACGGTTCGAAAACTGGGGAATGTAGCGGCGGGCACATCATCTACCTGCATACCTTCTGGAGCCGCTCGGAGCTTGCTAAAATGGTAGAATCCTTTGACATCCGGTATATGTAAAAATGTTTCCGGCAGTCGGGAAAATGCCAGAGTTAACTCTTTTATTTCATCGGGTTTCCAGCCCATTTCCATATCCAGCAATTCATAACCAAAGCGAGATTTGAAGTCCTCTTTTCCTTGCTCAATAAGTTGTCTATAATCTCCAGGATGCTCATAGAAAGGTCTTTTAGACTCCTCACTCAATAAGGTTCCAGTCTCTAAAATACTAAAAATCAAAACCCAGCTGATTACCACCCATTTACGCATTATTTTTAAAACCTCATAAATTTTCAACACCTTTAGGTTAACAGAACAAGACTGTTTTCGCTACAGTAGGGGGTCCTTTTAAATCAATATGTTAGCGAAAAAAAATCAGTGAAATTTTTTTTGTGCAATTTTTGCATCCTTCTGTACTCTTAGACATCTTAAGAATGTCTCTTAACAACCTAAAAAAAGGAGTTTTTCCATGGCACAACTGCCAGGCAGTGACGCAAAGCTAATCAGATTAAACCCGGAATGGTCGGTAGAAAAAGCCGCCTCAACTCCAATAGAACAAGAACTATCTATCAATGATTTTAAAGGTAAGAGACTCGTTATCACCTTGCCGGGTGCTGGCGGTTTCTGCAATAAAGAATTTGATCTCGTAAAAGATAATATGGACAAATTTAAAGCCGCAGGTGCAGATGAAGTCATTGTCGTGGTTGGAACCGACATTTTGAGCAATGCCGGAAGAGGTCTCCCCAACTTGCTTCAGGATGTAAATCAAGAATTTGGCAATGCCAACAAGCTGACCCTGGAAGGGGTGAAAAGCCGCTATTTACATCGCTCAGCCATTGCAGTGGATGCAAGTGGCGCAGAGGTAGCTCGTGAAGATGCAGAGCTATTGGGTTGTCGGACCGTTGATGGTCTTTTAGAGGTGGCCAAAAAAGCTTTTTCCTAAAAATCAGGGTATTCTGTAATAAAAAACCTCCCGGGTTTTACCCGGGAGGTTTTTTTATATCCAAAACAATTAATAGCTAATTAGCGGGTTTATCAAACATCAGGTTCGTCAAGAGTTTTTAAGATCGATTCCAAATCCTTTTTTAGCTCGTGTTTCCATTCAAGAAAAACTTCCCGGTCGTAGGCAAAATCCATTTGGGTCTCTTTTCTTTTAATCTTTTTGAGCTTGTTCTTGGCACCAGCAATAGTAAATTTTTCTTCGTAAAGCAATCGCTTGATTTTCAAGACTAGCTCTACATCCTTTTTCTGATACAGTCTTTGCCCGGACTTATTTTTAGAAGGTTTCAGCGCTTCAATTTCATCTTCCCAATAGCGCAAAACATGCTGCTCTACACCGGCAAGATCAGCCACTTCGCCAATTTTAAAAAATAATTTATCAGGAATCTGAGTTGTCATCGGTAGAAGATTGGTTGGTGGAATCCAGCAACTGTTTACTAGGCTTAAAAGTCAAAACCGTCCGAGACCGAATGCGGATCGTCTCTCCGGTTTTGGGATTGCGGGCATTACGGGCTTTTTTATCTCTTAAAATAAAACTGGCAAACCTTGAGATACGCACATTATTTCCCTTGCCCAATTCAGATTTTATTTCATCAAACAAAATTTCAACAGCTTGAGCGGCTTCCTGACGAGTGAACCCGACCTTTTCGTAAACATGGTCAACGATATCCGCTTTCACCAGAGTTCCATTTAAGTCAGCTTTTATCAAAATTTTTTCCTCAATAAATAACAATCTATATTAGCATTTTCGATCATTCTTATTTCTTTTCTTCGAAACTCTGGTTGGCTTCTTCAATGATTTTTTTCATCAAGTGTTCCGGGACATCTTCGTAGTGATCAAATTCCATGACAAACATACCCCGCCCGCCGGTTAAGGAGGTCAGGTCAGCGGCATAATTTAAGACTTCCGCCATCGGTACAAAAGCCCGGATGGTCTGAGTGTCATCTGCCGGATCAACACCTTGAATCTTACCGCGCTTGGAGTTGACATCACCCATTATATCTCCTACATGATCACTGGGCACAACAATTTCCATATTCATAATCGGTTCAATAAGAATCGGTTTACAATCCATGACTCCTTTTTTGAACCCCAGTGAGCCAGCAATCTTGAAAGCCATTTCAGAGGAGTCCACATTGTGATAGGACCCATCATACAAGCGCACTTTAACATCGACCATGGGGTAATGCGCAATGATGCCTTGGGCCATTGCTTCCTGAATGCCCTTGTTGACCGCTGGAATATAAGTTTTCGGAACAGCACCCCCAACAATCTTATCCTCAAAAAGGTATCCTTCTCCTCGCTTTCTGGACGAGATTTCTATCCAGGTGTCTCCAAACTGCCCTTTTCCACCCGTTTGTTTTTTATATTTTCCCTGAACCTTGGTCGAACCTTTAATGGTTTCGCGGTAAGGAACTTTAGGAGTCATGACATCGACTTCTACACCAAACCGCCGCTTCAACCTTTCCAGCGTTACATCAAAGTGGACCTGCCCTAACCCGGAGATCAACAACTGTCCGGTTTGAGCGTTTCTTTCCATTGTCAAACTCGGGTCTTCTTCTAACAGTCTATGCAGAGCATTGCTGATTTTTTCTTCATCAGCCCTGGTTTTAGGGACTAATGCTCGCGAAAATACCGGCACGGGAAAGGCAATAGGCGGAAAAACCACCTTTTCCTGGGCATCGGAAAACGTATCACCCGTTACCGTCGACTTCAACTTGGCCACGGTTCCCATATCCCCTGCGGGGATTTCAGAAACCTGAATCTGATTCTTACCTTGGAGCATATATAACTGCCCCACCCGCTCATTCGCATCCTGAGTAGAATTATAAATAGAGGAATCTCCTTTAAGAGACCCAGAATACATTCTAAATAAAGTCAGTTTTCCTGCGTAAGGGTCGGCAATGGTTTTGAAAACCATACCCGCAGTCGGCTCTCCCCCACTTGCAGATCGAGAAACCTCTTCATCATCTTTCAACCGTTTTGCCTTCACCGGGGCACATAAGTCAGGAGAAGGGAGATATTTAATAGCCGCCTTCAGCAGAAGGTCTGTCCCCACATTATTCAGAGCGGACCCACAAACAACGGGAATCAATTGTCCGTTTTCAATCCCTTCCTTTAATCCTTTTGAAAATTCTTCCTCAGTCAGTTCTCCATGTTCAAGATATAATTCGAGCAGCTCATCGTCTACTTCTGCTACAGCCTCCATTAACTCAGAGTGACTGACCTCTACCTCATCTTTAATTGCAGATGGGGCGTCACCAGCCTTTCCATTCCCCTTTCCTCCCTTGTCGTAGGAGTAGTATTGATTATCAATAAGGTCTACTATTCCCGAAAAATTTGGTCCAACGCTCTCGGGGAGTTGCATAAAAACAGGGGTTTTTTTGAATTTCTTTTTAATGGTTTCAAGGATAGGGCTGACATTGGCGCGGTCGTGGTCCAGTTTATTCAGAAAAATAATCCTAGGAAGGTTGAGTTGATCGGCCCAGTTCCATATCTTTTCAGTATAAAACTGAACTCCTTCATCGGCACCAATCACAAAAACCAAACCATCGACCACCCTGAGACAGGCGGGTGTATCAGATATGAAGTTACTGCTTCCTGGTGTATCCAGGAGGTTTAATTTGGTTGCGCTCACTTCACAAAACGCAATTGAGGCATCTATGGAATGCCCACATTTTATTTCATCCGGGTCATAATCCATCACCGATGAAACATCACCTACCTTGCCCAGCCGGTCAGAGACTCCAGAAAAATATAAAATCGCTTCTGCTAATGATGTTTTGCCCGATCCTCCATGGCCCACTAATCCAATATTCCTGATATCTTGAAGTTTATATTGTTTCATATCACCTCTCTTGGTAAAAAAATCACCTCAGAACGCTGGAAGCAGTTTTCACTTCCTCAAATCATGAAACAAGAGCCGCTGTCAATGAGCCTCTAATATTGGTAATTGAGAACTACAAACATTCCAAATTTTAAGGCAAAAGTCAAAACTTAATATGAACTTAATGTATTATTAAAAAACTATAAATCCCAATTAAATCGACATATCGCCAACTAAAATATTGAGAAGATAGCTTCAAATGGATAATATCAGGTTTCTTGCTCAAGAAAACATGGAAGTCGAATAGATGAAAAAAGCTTTTAAAAATCCAAATTGACGGGAAATAAATAATCAGACCTTAATTTTTCTCCCGAGAAACCCTTTTAGAAACAGACTTCTTATCCAAATCTTCATTATTTGACAGAGCGATTTGAATATGACAGAATCTGATAATACTCAAGTAAAGTTATCAGATTCAAAAAAACGGTTCACTTAATTAGGGCAACAATCATGAATAAGCCCTGGTTAATATCAGATTATTTGGTCATCTTGAAGGATGATCATTTTTTTTTGCCTTCAACCCAAGAAAAGAGCGGTGCTATGAGATGGTATAAATTTTTCCCAATTATTCTTGCTGTCTTGATTTCTGGTATACACATTCAGAGTTCAGACGCCGACCCATCTCCTGCCAAAATGGGAGACAAGGTAACCCTGGAGTATACCGGAACGTTAAATGACGGAACCGTATTTGACTCCTCCAGCAAGCATGATGCCCCCATGGAGTTTGAAATGGGTGCAGGACGTGTGATTCCCGGATTCGAAAAAGCCGTCAGGGGAATGGTGGTAGGCGAAGAGAAGAAATTCACGATCCCCATCGCCGAAGCTTACGGCGAGAGCAATCCTAAACTGATTCAGAACGTTCCCAGAGAAGAGATACCCCAGGACCAAGAACCCAAGGTTGGGATGGGGCTCATCGTCGGGGCACCGGGAGAACAACAAATGCGGGCATTTATTACCGCTGTCACACCCGAATATATTACGCTTGATATGAACCATCCCTTAGCTGGCCAGGCTTTAACTTTTCAGATTAAGGTTATCAAAATTTCACATTGATTTCGCCGCACCTGAGAACAGGGAGACGGCCGTCTTTGAATATCGAAAGGATAAATGATGATTAAGAAAAATGACGTGGTTAACCTAAATTATTGCCTCAAAAATTCAAAAGGAGAGGAGCTTGATCGGTCTGACAAGGACCAGCCTTTTGCCTACCTGCATGGAATGGGTCAAGTTGTTCCCGGGCTTGAAAAAGCTCTGGAAGGACTGGCAATCGGTGACAAAAAAGAGGTCACCGTCTCTCCCGCGGAAGGGTATGGAGATTTTGTCCCGACCCTAAAAACCCAGGTAGAAAGGTCAAACTTTCCCAAGGATGTGGACATAAAACCAGGCATGCAGTTTGAAGCAGAAGCAGAAGACAAAAGACGCATCATCTTTGAAGTGATATCCATAGAGGGAGATAAAATCAATATTGATGGAAACCACCCTCTTGCAGGCGAAACCTTGCACTTCTCTGTCGAGGTCATGGCGATACGGGAGGCCACCCAGGAGGAATTAACCCACGGCCACGCTCATGGTGAAGGTGGAGCGCATCATCATTAAAAAATAAGTTTATTATGTAATAAAAAAGCCCACAGATTTTTCTGTGGGCTTTTTTTTTCCATCAAATTATAAAAGACAGGACGCTTTTACTGAAAAACCAGAACTAGGAATCTATTCCTTTTCTTTTCCCTGACAATATTAACCGGACAGGAGTTCCAGTAAACCCAAACTTTTTTCTAAGGCTATTGATTAAATAACGACGATAAGAAAAGTGAATTCCTTCCGGGAAATTCAAAAAACATTTAAATGTAGGCGGGCCCTTTTTAACCTGAGTGGCATAAAACAACTTCATAAATTTACCCCTGTAGCTAGACATGGGGTTTTTCTGAATGGCACGTTCGAAACAAGCATTAAGATGTGCCGTCGGTATACTCCTGGAATATTCTTCATAAACTTTTTCTACCTGAGGCAGAATATTGCTAATCCGCATTCCTGTTTTCGCCGACACCGTAACTATAGGCGCGAACTCCAAAAACTTAAGCCTGTAACGAACCCGATCTTCAAATTCCTCAAATGAAATTTCATTTTCCCGAGACAAGTCCCACTTATTCCCCAAAATCAGACACCCCTTTCCCCGGTCCAATGCATAACCCGCTACCGTGGCGTCCTGATCTGAAACGGGTTGAGTGCTATCGAGCACCAGCACAGCAACATCACAACGGTCTAGTGCTTTAAGAGCCATAATCACACTGAATTTATCCAGAACCTTACTGGTTTTACCCTTACGGCGGATTCCTGCTGTGTCCACCAAAACAAATTCACGTCCGTTCGACTCAAGAAACGTATCAATCGCATCCCGGGTAGTTCCGGGTATATCAGAAACAATACACCGTTCAGATTTCAACAAATTATTAATCAGTGATGATTTTCCGACATTGGGTCTTCCGATGACTGCAATACGAATGCTACCCTCATTAGAATTCGATTCTGGCTCAATGTCAGGCAGGGCTTTAGAAACGGCTTCAATCAATTCATATAAACCATTTCCATGCTCGGCTGAAACGGGAAAAGTATTTTCCAGTCCCAACTCAGAAAACTCAGGAAGAATAAAGTGATGAGAGGGAGAGTCCACCTTATTAACTGCAAGAAAAAAGGGCTTTCCCGATTTGCGGACTTGAGAAATCATTTCTCTATCCGGCCCGGTTAGCCCAGTTTGATTATCTACAACGACGATGATGCTGTCCGCTTCTTGCCGAGCCCATTGGGCCTGCTCCACCACCTGAAGCTCAATTTTATTTGTAGTATCAACATCCACGCCCCCCGTGTCTATGATTAAGACAGGGCGTATCCCAAGTTCCGCAGCACCATACATCCTGTCGCGGGTCACTCCTGGCGTATCATTGACAATCGCCGAACGGCTCTGTGTGAGTTTATTAAATAAGGTAGACTTGCCAACATTGGCCCTGCCAACGATAGCAACGATAGGAGTAGTCATCCCTTAAATAGATGGTCCTTTGTCCTGCAGGTATTTATGAATACCTTCCGCAATGGACGAAGCCAATCTGTAAAGGTAATCAGGTTTGGTAAGCATACGAGCTTCTTTTTGATTGGTTAGAAAACCAACCTCAACTAGGATACTAGGCATATCAGCGCCATGAAGAACGTAGAAAGGACCCTCTTTGACACCCAGGTTCTTCAATCCTCGAAATTTCTTTCTGGAGGATTGGAAAAGATTTTCCTGTACCGTTCCCGCCAATCGGGAAGAGTCATTAATTTTTGTAGTGGTTATGAGACTTGCCAATATTTCCTGAACCTGATCATCCTTAACAGAATGTACCAGTTCTCCATTTTCCCTGGCGGCGGTTGCCAGAGCCCGGTCATTATTGGATGTCCCAAGAAAATATGTCTCTATACCATGTGCCGATTTTCTTTTGGCGGCATTGGCGTGTATAGAAACAAATAGATCTGCGTTCCGGTTATTAGCAATTTCACTTCTCTCTTTAAGAGGAATAAACTTATCATTCTTTCTGGTCATCACCACTCTATATTTGAATCGATTGACCAGTATGGTTTTGACATGTCTGGAAATTGTCAGGTTGACATCTTTTTCATGGGTTCCACTAGCACTTTTTGCTCCCTGGTCTTTGCCCCCATGTCCCGCATCCACCACAATTAATGGTCCACGTCCTCTTCCAGAGGACGGAGCATAAAGATAACCCTTCTTTCCTTTTCCCAGAATTGTTCTTTTAACGGGTCTCTTTTCGACCGGTGATTTTAACTTAGCCTGCTTAACAGCTGCCGGTTTGGACCTTTTCTTTTTCTTCAAAACAACAGGCTTCTTTTCGACCCGTGGTTTTAACTTAGCCTGCTTAACGGCTGCCGGTTCGGACCTTTTCTTTTTCCTCAAAACAGCCGGTTTCTTTTCGACCGGTGGTTTTAACTTTGCCTGCTTGACGACTGCCGGTTCAGACCTTTTCTTTTTCTTCAAAACAGCCGGTTTCTCATCGACCGGTGGTTTTAACTTTGCCTGCTTAACGACTACCGGGTCCCGCCTTTTCTCTTTCTTCAAAACAACCGGTTTCCTGCTAATAGAAGGTGTTGCTACAATCTGTTTTTTCGTTTTATGAACGGGAGAAAGTGACGCCAGTTTTTTATACTGCAAGCGGGCCTTTTTCGCCTGATCACCATTTGGGTACTGCTCAAAAATCTTTTTTAAAATGCCTGTGGCAGAAGAAAAATCTTTTTTAGCCCTGTATATCTTGGCAGATTCGAACAAAGCATCATCCGTCAATGTACCCGGAGAAAAATCATTGGAAACCTTTTTGTAATAATGTAGAGCCCGATCCAAATCCTTGGAATTTTTGGAAACACCGCTCAATCCTTCATATAAATGGGCTATGGTGAAAACGGCTTTATAAGCCTGTGGACTTTGGGGATAGTTTTCCACAACTTTGGAAAAACTACGGATGGTGTTCTCCCAATGGTGACGAAATTTTTGCTTATCCGGGGATCCTTTAAGCTGGTAATAGGATTTCTGCGCCAGATAATACAGGTCCCCAGAAGAGTAAGATTTCCCGGCCCAAGCAGAAGCTATCGGAAAACACAGAGTTGCCAAAATCGCAACAAACGCCACGTTTTTCAAATTTTTAGCAAGTTGACGCATCATTATGGAAAGGTCCTAAAAACAACCAGTCACCCTAACTAATTAATTTTATTGAAGTTATTATTACAAAGCATAACATTTTCGCCCTACCGGGTCAATAGAACACAACTGAGAGAGAAATCATCTGGCTTGTGACAGGCGTTCGGCCAGGTACACAGGCAAACCGTTATCACGAATCCTATTTTGAGCAGAATTTAAATCGTATTCAAAACGGCTGATTTTCACCGTATTCTCTTCAGAGTCAAAAATCATGAAAGAAGGGTCCGGGTTTCCGTCGCGCGGTTGTCCCAAGCTGCCATCATTAAAAATATAACGCTTTCCCGGCTCAATATCCCAGATATCCGAGACATAGTCATTCACCTCACCATCTGCTGTCTGTTCGAGTATGACTGGCTTGTGAGAATGGCCCACAAAGCAGATAGGGGCTTCAAAATTTCTAAAATAGCGTTTAGCCCCAATCTTTGAAGTCACATAATGCCAGGCTTCTGGCTCAAAGGGAGATGCATGCACCCAATAAACCCCTCCTTCTTCGTGATCGAGTGGGAGTGATCTGAGAAAATTTTTATTTTGCTCTGTCAGTTGCTCCCTTGTCCACAGGCACGAATCATAGGCGTAGGAATTAAAATTACTGATATCCGTCTTTTCGACAGCTCCCCAATCGTGGTTTCCCGCTATAGTAAAGTCTGCATTTTCTCTCACCCAGTCAACACAAGGGTTGGGGTCGGCGCCATAACCAACAATATCCCCCAGACAAACTAGCTTATCGTAGCCAATAGTCTTTATCTCTTTTTGGAATTGATTCAGGGCTTCAAGGTTGCTGTGCAAATCAGAAAAAACAATATAACGCATGGCGCGATTTATTTTACGAGTTTTGCGGAGGCATTCTTAAGAGTTTCTTTAAAAACCTTATCGAGAATTCCATTGATAAAATCAGGGGAATCGTCAGAACCAAATTTTTTAGCAATCTCAACGGCTTCATTGATAACTACTTTTGGAGGAGTGGAAGTCAGAAACAACAATTCGCTAATGCCCAAACGCAAAATATTTCGATCTACCATAGACATGCGTTCCAATGCCCAATGGTCGCTGAATTTTTTCAGCTTAATATCAACCTCTTCAGACTGTGCAAAAACCTTGTCGATCAGCAATTTCATGAACTCTGTGACTTCGGGATGGGTATCCGCTCTTTCACAAAACAGTTCCATTTGATCTTCACGGTTTTCTGGATTAAATTCTGTCTGATACAGGAACTTTAACGCCAGTTCTCTTGCGCCGCGCCGTTTCCCCATAAGGTTACCTCAAATTTTCCTGAATAAATTTACCATTTCAATTGCCGCCAACGCCGTTTCCCTGCCTTTATTGGAAGAGCCCGTCCTTGCAATCGCCTGCTCAAGATCATTCGTGGTCAACACGCCAAATAAAACAGGGATATTAAATTCAAGCCCCACCTGGCCAACGCCACGGCTGGTTTCGGCGCAAATATAATCAAAGTGTGGTGTCCCTCCTTTAATTACCGCCCCCAGGCAAACAACGGCATCTAATTCTCGGGAAGAGCAAAGTTTTTTCGCGGCTTGCGGAATTTCAAACGCACCAGGAACTCGAACCACTTCCAGGTTTTCCTCATTGGCCCCGTTTTCCTTTAGTGCTGACAATGCACCGCTAAGGAGTTTGCTTGTCACCAAATCATTGAATCGACTCACTACAATGCCAACACGAAGCCCTTTTGCGTTGTGATCCCCTTCTATATATTTAACCATGTAAGCGATTCATCGAATATTTTGAAACATATGGCCCATTTTTTCCTGCTTGGTCCGGAGGTATTTGATATTATCTTTTTTAGCCTCCACTTCAATGTGAACTCTTTCCACCATATGCAGGCCGTAACCCTCCAACCCTACAATCTTGCGGGGGTTGTTCGTCATTATTCTAATTTTTCCGAGTCCCAATTTACGAAGGATCTGGGCACCGATACCATAATCCCGCAAATCAGGTTTAAACCCCAATTCTTCATTCGCCTGAACCGTATCTTTGCCCTCGTCCTGCAGAGCATATGCTTTCATCTTGTTAACGATGCCAATTCCTCTTCCTTCTTGATACAAATAAAGCAGGACGCCTTTTCCTTCCTGATTAATCATTTCCATGGATTTCTTCAATTGCTCTCCGCAATCGCAACGGTATGAGCCAAAAACATCTCCCGTCAAACATTGCGAGTGAACCCGTACCAATGTAGGCTCATCTCTATTAATTTCTCCCTTTACCAATGCAATATGCGTCTGGTCATTCAAAGTATTTTTAAAGACAACAGATCTAAACTCACCTGAGTGAGTCGGTAAAATTGTGGAGGTCACTTCTTCCACCAAAGCTTCCTGCTTGAGCCGGTATTCAGCCAAGTCTTTAGTGGTGATCATTTTCAATCCATGTTCTTTTATAAATTTTGTCAGGTGAGAAACCCGGGCCATGGTGCCATCATCATTCATGATTTCGCATATCACACCATAGGGCTGCAAACCGGCAATACGCGCAATATCCACCGATGCTTCCGTCTGCCCCATACGAACCAACACACCTCCATTTTTTGCCCGCAAGGGGAAAATATGACCCGGCTTTACCAGATCATTTTTGGAGGAATCAGGATCGATCGCAACTTTAATCGTATGAGCTCTGTCTGCCGCGGAGATTCCGGTCGATATTCCATGCCTCGCATCAATGGATACTGTAAATGGGGTTTCAAAAGCAGACTGGTTGTCATCGACCATCATATTCAGCCCCAACTCACGGGTCCGGTTTTCGGTCAGAGTAAGACAAATTAATCCGCGTCCGAACTTTGCCATAAAATTTATATTCTCAGGAGTGACTTTCTCGGCGGCGACCATCAGGTCCCCTTCATTTTCACGATCTTCGTCATCCACAATGACAATCATTTTACCTTGCCGAATATCCTCAACGGCCTCTTCTATCGTGCTAAATTCTTTTTCCATTTTTTCCTCAATCAAGCAAATCCCTGTTGCCGAAGAAAATCTAGAGAAGGTTTCTTCTCATTCGGATTCAACAAGGTTTCGCAGGCTTTAAATACGTATTTACCAATCATATCACATTCAATATTGATTAAATCGCCTATTTTCCTTGAGCTTAAGTTGGTGTGACTCAAAGTAAAAGGAATAATAGAAACGGTAAATTGGTTATCCTTGCAATCGAAAACAGTCAGGCTGATGCCATCTATAGCGATCGAGCCTTTCTCCATAATGAAAGAACCGAGTTCCGCCGGATAGGAAAATCGGAACAAGACCTCACCCGGTTTTTCCTCAATACTAACGATTTCACCGACCTGATCTATATGCCCACTGACAAAATGTCCGCTTATTTTTGTCGCAGGGGTAAGAGATCGTTCAAGGTTAACCCTGTCACCCTTTTTTGCGTTTTTAAAATTGGTTCGGCTCAAGGTTTCTGTACTCAGGTCCAGCTTGAAAGTCGTTGCAGTCGAGTCCACAACGGTAAGGCAAACTCCGTTCACAGCAATACTTTCACCCTCCTCAAACGCAGATAGGTCTGTATCCACAACCAACACAGCCCCTTCATTTTTCTGAATATATTCACTAATGGTTCCTACCGTTTGAACTATTCCACTGAACATGGGGTCGCCTCCACCATTAAATCTTCTCCAATTTTTATTACTTCAATATTCTTTAATTTTATTGCGTCACTCACCTTTAACACCCCCGGCCCTCCGAGAAAACCGGGAGCCTGGGATCCACCTATTAATATCGGGCTAATGAATGCTACTACCCGGTCTACCACGCCTGCTCTAAAAACACTGGCATTCAGTACGGAACCCCCTTCAATGAGTATAGAGTTCATTTCTCTTTTTGCCAATTCTTTCAGGAGAGCCTTGATTTGGAAACCGTTTTTACCGCATTTACTATTTAAAATCTCTACCCTTTTGCCCTCCAGAGCTTTCCTGCGCGCAGATGAAATTTCAGGTCCTGTTACATAAATGACAGGCTGGGACCGGCTATTCTTGAAAACATTTGCTGTAAGGGGAATCCTGTTTCTTCGATCCAGAATAATACGGACAGGATGTTTAACCGAACGTGTTTCGAGCCTGCAAGTCAAACGCGGATTATCTTTTAGAACCGTTTCTGTTCCCACCATGATTGCATCAACAAAGTTTCTGATTTTGTGAACATGTTTTCGTGCCAGTTCTCCCGAAATCCAACGCGAATCTTTAGAGCGGGTGGCAATTTTCCCATCCAATGACATAGCCGTTTTCAAAATCACGAATGGCATTCCCGTTTGGATAACTTTTACAAACGCTTCATTCAGCTTCATGCATTTTTCTTTTAATACACCGGACACAACGATAATGCCGTGAGCTTTGAGTGCGCGCAAACCTTTTCCGCTGACCTGTGGGTTGGGGTCTTTCATACCAAAAAACACTCTTTTGATACCCGCCTGAATGATCGCATCGGTGCAGGGAGGAGTCCGACCAAAATGACAGCATGGCTCCAGGTTTACATAAAGGTCGGCAGATCGGGCTTTACCGCCAGCTCGCTTTAATGCTTCTATTTCAGCGTGAGGATTACCAGCACGAGAGTGATATCCTTCTCCTACAATTTTCCCGCGTTTGACCACAACCGCCCCCACCATGGGATTGGGACTAGTTCTGCCGCGAGCCGCAAGTTCAATTGCCCTTAGCATATATTGTATGTGTTTGTCTTCTATCAACGGATGGCTTTGGTTCCAGGGAAAAAGCTCTATCGACGTAGTATATCCACCATATGCTTGCGGATGCTACCCCGCTGATACACAATTTCAATCCTGCGATTGGTAGCACGGCCCTGTCGACTGTCATTGGGAACTTTAGGCCGGTATTGCGCAAAAGCTTCGATGGACAATTGTACTGGCGGGAACCCTGCAGATACCAGCTTTCTAGCCACTTCTGCAGCTCGGGAAGCTGACAATTCCCAGTTCGACGGGAACCGTTCCGTTCTTATGGGTGCGTTATCAGTATGTCCTTCAATCTTAACCTGATAACTGAATTGCTGTAGAATATCGAAGACTTGTTTAATAATCTCATCCCCGGTATATGTCATCCTGGACTTTCCTGGCGGAAACATTACCGTATCTGAGAGGGTAATGATCGCACCCCGCTCATCTGAGGAGACATCAACCTTTCCTGACAATTTATTCTTGAAAACAAATTCCTCAACTTCTGAGGCGATTTCTTCCACCTCTTTAGCCACCATTGCTCCGACTTCATCGACAGCATGAACGGTAGTTTCATCCAGAACTTGTTCCTTGATGACATCCAGTCCTTCTCGAATTCCGGCTTCAGGAATTTTTTCCTGCCCCAAGGCATCACGCATGGAAGATTTAATCTGCTTCCATTTTTCTTCCTCGATAGATCCCATAGCAAAAAGCAGGATGAAAAACACCATGAGAAGCGTTACAAGATCCGCAAAGGTCATGACCCAGGCGGGTGAACCCTCAGGACACTCGTGATCCTCCTCATCTTCTTCCTCTTCAGGAGCTTTTTTCTTCTCTTTTTTAGAGTCTTTTTTCTCAGCCATGGCTATTTATTTCTTTCCTTTAGCAGGTTTCTTACCTTTTTCTTCCCCTTTCTTTTCCTTCTTCCCATGATAAGTATCAAGGTAATTCTCCAAAACATCCTGCATGAATCTGGGGTTGACACCTTTTCTAATATAACCCAACCCTTCCAGAATTAATTGCATCTCCAGTGCCTCTGTAGCACTACGACGTTTCAGCTTTACAGTCATGGGAATAAAAAATAAGTTGGCTACTACCGCACCATAGAAAGTTGTAATAAGCGCGATAGCCATTTTAGGACCAACAGAACTAACATCAGAAAGATCTGAAAGCATCTGGATCAATCCAATCAGGGTTCCAACCATGCCAAATGCGGGAGCAAATGCTCCCATTTGATTAAAAATTTCCCAGCCATCTTTATGGGCATTCTGAAGTTGTTTGACTTCCCTTTTCAGCAAGGAGTTGACGGTGGCCTCATCCTTTCCGTCAACAGTCATTTCCAAGCCTTTTTTCAGAAATTCATTAGTTATATCTTTTAGTTTTGACTCAATCGCTAACACTCCCCCTTTTCGAGCCACATTACAGATGTCGACCATAACTTCAATCAGATGATACTGGTCCGACTTCTGTACCATGAAAACTCTCAAAAACAATCCCATCACTTTCATTACTTCGTTGATAGGGAAAGCGATAAGAGTGGCGGCAAGGGTTCCCCCAAGAACGATCATTGCGGAAGGAATATTAATAAACAGGTCTAAACCACTGTTCATTAAAATCGAAGCCAAAACCAGCCCAATTCCGGCAACAACACCAACTAAAGAAGCTAAATCCATATTTTATGACGGTTGTTTAACTTTAATGACCCCGGAAATGGGATCCACATTATGAAACTTTAAAATTTTATCCAACGTTTCCTGATCCAGAACCGTTCCCTTTCTTAAAAGGTTGATCCCTGATTCAGATAAAATGTCAGAAGCCAACTCCATACCCTCAGCTAAAGCAAAAACTGAACATTCCATCGTAGGTGCTTCTTTGACATCTCCCTTTCCCTCGACAAACTCCCCAAGCACTCTCATGATGGATTCATCGAATATGATTCCGGTTTTTTCATCCATCTTGGCCAATATCTCAGCCCCAGGCTTATCAGGAGATGCCATTCTCATATGGTCAAAATAACTGGCGGCACAAACAATTCGGGAACCAACAGGAATTCGATCTCCATACATGCCATCTGGAGACCCTGTGCCATCCACATTTTCATGGAGGTGTCGGATGATTTCGGCAATCAGTTCGAAGCCTGGGAATTCTTTCAATAGCATTTCCCCAACCAAAGGGTGGTTGGTGGCAGCCTTGGATTTGCTTTCGTTCCGTTCCCCTTCACTCAAAGCTTCTTGCCTCTTTTCCTGAGTTGGAAGAGCAACAATTCCTAATTCGTGAAGGCGGGCGGCAGATTTCACATTCCGAGTTTGGTAATCGGTTAAACCCATTTTCTCCGAGATATAAATCGAAGCTTCCGCAACCCGTTCAGAGTGGCCTCGGTGTTCCGTCTGGTGCAGTTCTATGATAGTAGCCAAAAGACCTTCTGTAGAATCAAACCGGTCCGCAAGTTCTTCCACCATGGAGGAAATCTGTTGGTTCTTGTTTTCCAACTGCTGGTTGAGGTCCGTCATTTCTTTGAGGCTGGCACCCAAACGTCTCTTGTCGTTACGGAGTTCTTCATTCAGGGAAGCAAGTTTTTGATGAAACTGCTTTAATTGACCGAGAGACGCTTCTAACTGTTTATTTTTCTCAAAAACCGCATCATTAAGATGTGCCACTCTCATGACAAAATTTACAACGAAAAGCAGTTCGCCCTTCTTGAGAGGCTTGGATAAATAAGCATCCGCACCCGTATCGCTGGCCTTAATCGCATTGTCCTGCTCCGCATCATAAGCGGACATAAGTATTACCGCTGAACGGAGTTTTAATTCCCGTACACGCTCACAAACCTCGAATCCATCCATCCCCGGCATATGGATATCACAGAGAATAATATCTGGCTTGATTTCACGCATGATTTTAAGACCTTCTTCACCCGTCGCGGCTTGAAAAACCTCAAGGGTTTCAGACCCAAAGGATTTGGTCAAAATCTGCTTGACGATCATCTGTAACGTTCGATCATCATCTATACTTAAAAATCGTTTCGGGGGTTTGTTCATAGTCAAGTTCCAACTCTCCCATGCTGATTAGGAAAAAAGAAATCGAAAAAGTTTTGTTTACAGATAATCTCCCTCATGAAGGGGAATTATACTGAAAATTTTCAGAGCTTTTTGGGTTAAATTCGCCCAAAACTTCAAATATCCGGATAATGGCCTTCAATCTATTGATATTCGGCCCTATTTGGGGGGTTTCAATGTTCTAAAAAACACCTGCCCCAAAGCATAAATAACCTTATTGTTTAGTTGTAACCTGATAATAGATTTTAACTGGTTAAAGTCAAGAAAAACTTAATCAAATTCAACTTGTTATGGTCTAAATCTCTTGTTTCTATCTTATCGTCCAAATATATAATTCTTTACTTTTTTACTCAGATTTTTTAAGAAATATTGGCCCTACTAGTCATCAATATCATCTCTGTCAATTTCAGTAAACTGGGGGGCTTCTACACAGCGCAGTCCTACAGCTAAATGCCGCTCGGAAGGGTCAAAAGAATTCCTGAATACACATTTGGCATGCACAAGATAATTCATCCATGATCCGCCACGCACAATCCGCTGAGTGGAGTGCATCGAAGCATTTTTCTGTATACACCACTCCCAGACGTTGCCAGCCATATCAAAACAACCATATGGAGACATGCCCTGGTCCAATTCCAGAACTGAGTTGGTCTGGCACGCCATAAAGTCGCAGGTATTTGCAAACCCTTTTTCATAGCCCATAGGTTCTCCCCACGGGTAAGTCTTGCCATCGGTACCTCGAGCCGCCTTTTCCCATTCCTGCTCACTGGGCAATCGCAACCCTATCCATAGCGAAAAAATAACGGCCTCATAATAATTGATGCCAATAACAGGCTGATCGTCATCAAAAGAGTATTTAGGGAACCGATTCTTATGTTGTGGATCAAACAGTTGATACAAAGCATTGGTTACCGGAAATTTCATGATCGAAAATTCTTTTAAGATAACCTGATCCTCTTCATCCACCTCATCTTGATAAATGAATTGGCCTTCAGGGATTGTGACTCTCTCCCCGAATTTTTTAAGAGTGGCTCTTCCCTCTTTGTCCAACTTCGTAACCTCACTAAAAAACTCCTGAAGTTCATCCAGTTTCTTCAGAGGTTCGAAATCAAACATATCCATCAACTTATGAAAATTCAGCCCATGCTTGGTAAGAATCAGTTCTAAAACACTAAATAATATCCGGCTATCACGGTGTTCTCGTTTTAGTAAACGGCTTAACAAGTTTTCCAGATACTCGGTTTCATTAAATTGAATCACCTCTTCGACACGTACTTTCCGAAACTGAGAAAATTGAGGTAGTTTTTCCTTGCACTGGTATTTCAACAATTGCCTTACCAGCAAGCCTTGCCCCTTCGGAAGCTCGCCCACCTCCGCCAACGAGTTTCCCGCCAACATCACTTCACCTTCTTCAATTAAAATATCGAACAACTCTTTTCCGGAAACTGCTCCCGCCAAAATCTTAATGGCCTCGTGCCATTTCTCATCCCCACAATTATCCCTGACAATTTCCTTCCAGGAATCCTTATCCTGTATAAATCGAGCCGACAAAAACTCCTGAAATGAGGGATGGCAATACTCCCAACGTCGATTCGTCTGTTGTAAAATTCCTTTCCACCAGGGAGTCAAGTTGCCTTCCTGTAGAAAAACATCTTTTCCTTCAAACATGGATTTCTCGTAACCCGGCTCTACATCAAGAAAACGCTGCTGCTGCCCTTCCAACATCAATTGGTAGGAAATTTCAGAAAGTTGGTCGATACAATTTTCCACCCAACTATCATCCGCAGAAGGGTTGACCAATTTCAGTTTATAATTGAACCAGGAGGAATAAATTTCCATCCTGCTTTTCAATCCTTCTAGAATCTCATTTTCTGAAAGTTCACGGATCAAGCCCAATAAAAGAGGTACTGCCGTAAGTTCCTGCGTGTAGAGGGCAAGTTCTTTGATGTTTATATTTTTAGAAGCCTCACCCAGGTAGTTAGCGCTCTCGCGCGGATCAATTCCCTGGAATGCCATTTGAAATGCGGCGCCCTCTCCACGTTTAATAACTGCGTCAGTGGATAACGAACCAAAGTTAAACCCATTGCTAGCAAGCAAAACAAAATTACTTCGAAAAGCATTATCTTCCAGAAACGATTCTATAAAAAACTGGAACCGATCCTGAGTATGGAGCTGATCAAACCCATCTAACAAAAGCATGCACTTGCTGTATCTGAAGATAGAGTTGATCGTATTCTCAAGGAGCCCTTCATCCAGAATCAGATCAGGATCTTCTTCCTGTTCGAGCAGAACCACATCCAAAACTTCACGACTCATGCCATTGAGGAACTGGTCAAACCTGCCTCCTTCCGGAAGGTTCCCTAAATGGAAATATACGGGAAGGGAATAGATTGTGTGGGCTGATTTCTGGAGGAGCGATTCCTGATAACATTTTAGGAAGGTGGTTTTGCCCATTCCCGACCCGGCATCAAGCATAACCTTCAACCGGTCAAGCTCAAGTAAATCTTCATTAATGTTTCTTGGGGCGGGGAACACCCGTTCAAGCAGGCTTTGTCGGTGCATGACGGGATTAACATCCAGCAAGGTCACTGGAATAAGAGACTTACTTCTCTTCCTTTTGCCCAAAGCCTCATCCAACCAAAGGGAAACTTTTTTCAACTGGTGCTTGCGATAGGTCTCTACAACCCATTCTATGGATTCTTCTGGTCGCTCAGGTGCCAGAGGAACCTTTTCCCCCTCAAAATCAGGTACCAGTTCTTCCTCACCGGTCATGAGTTACCACCGGAGAATCGATGAATTATAAATTTTGTCATTTGCATTTATTGGTAAATTAAAACTGCGTCATCCAGAATTATCCCCCACCCCCCTTAAGTTTTAAAAGGTTTGGCAATGATAAACCTGTTATTATCTATTGTCTTGGTTCAATACTATCATATTGCCCGCTAAAGCCCCCACCGATGATCCCGTTAAAAGACGAAAATCCCACAAAAAACTTCCCGGTCTTAACACTTATTTTTTTGGCCCTGAACA
>JABHBK010000014.1 GCA_018673915.1 Nitrospina sp.
CCTCTTCACTTTTATCTTCTTCTGAGTTCTCAGCGGTTTCTTCGTCGGTGGCGGCTTCGGCAGTTTCTTCGGTGGCGGCTTCGGCAGTTTCTTCGGTGGTTTCTTCGGTGGTGGCGGCTTCAGCAGTTTCTTCAGTAGAATCCTGATCGGCGAAGGCTTCGGCCCACATGTCCTCTTCACTCATATCTTCGAGGGAGGGCTGATCGTCAGAGGAAGCCTCCTGAGTTTCTACGGCTTCTTCTGCAGGTTCTTCCGATGCTGCAGGTTCGGCGGCTGGCTCATCTTCTTCGGATTCTAAACCCTCTGAACTTTCTTCCTCTTGGGCATCTGGAAGAATGTTGCCTAAAATATCGTCAACACTGGCTTCTGTTTCAGGAGTCTCAACTTCGGTTTCCGAAGTCGGTGCGGAGGGCTCAGTTTCCTCAGCTTCGTCATCGTCATCCAGGATATCGTCAAGAAGTCCGTCCAGATCATCATCGTTATCGGAACTAATATCTTCCTCTGCTTCCGACAAATCGGATTCGGTTTCATCATTAGTAGTGTCTTCGGCCATATTGTCTAATTCCGAATTCTCCCCATCACCGGCAACTAAAGGGGTTTCTTCGGGTTCCTCCTCGTTTGAGGTTTGGTTGTCACCGCCGATGAGATCGTCGAGCATATTATCGAGTTCGGGACCTTCCTCGCTATCGGCAGTGGGTTCTGGCGTCTCTTCGGAACTGGACTGCATGTCACCGCCGATGAGATCGTCGAGCATATTATCGAGTTCGGGGTCGGGTTCTGAAGGGTCATCATTCTTGTCCTCATATTCTTCATCTACCAACTTGTCCAGCATATCGTCAAGGTCATCTTCTTCCATATCCTGGTTTTCAGGTTTAGAATCTTCCTCTGAACTATTAGAAAATGAGGAGTCTGAGGTGCCTGCCGGGCTTCCCTCTGGTGTAACTAAAAAACTGAATTGGCATTGAGCACAATTAACCTGAGCCCCTTCTTCGGTCAAATCAGGGAGGTCAATATCAAAACTGGCTTGGCATTCCGGGCAGGATATGTTCATAATGTGATAAAAATCAAATATTTATGTAAATATTATATTTTTTATGAAGTAAAAAGTAAATGCTTTATCCCTTGCAAGAAATTTTTCCGGAAAGCCTTTTTATTTGCAAAATTGACAAGTCCCAAACTCTTTAATATAATACGCTTAAGGGTTTACTGACCCGGGTGGCATTATCTACCTGAACGAGGCTATTCTGCCCTCGAAAACTAATAGTACTGCCTTTGTTTCCAGCTTATATTATTTACGTTTAATAGCTTTGAGCCGTTAAAGCAATATGACCTTCTATAAAACAAAACAAATTGTTATTCCGCTTCTTTTGGTTTTGGCGTTTACAGGGTTCTTTACGGGTAAAACCCCTCAATACGTTAGTGGATTATCGCCATTCTTTTCTGCATTAGGCCAGTTGGAGGAAGGTGTATTCCACAAGGCAAAAGAAACACGCTTTAGAAATGAACTGGCCTACGACAACCGTATTCGAGAAAAAATACGGCTTGTCATAGCTGATTATAACACGGGATTGGATGAACACAGTGCAGTACTCATCCCTGAATGGATCTTAACTGAGAGCAAAAAATACGGGTACGACCCTCTTTTTCTTACTGCTTTAATTATTACCGAAAGCTCCTTTTACAACTGGGCGAAATCAAACCGAGGAGCTCATGGTTTGATGCAGTTGAAAATGGCTACGGCGGTCGCATTGGCGTCTGAAACCAGTTTGAAATGGAAGGGAACCCATACGTTGTATTCCCCCAAGGAGAATATAGCCTTAGGGGCCTATTACCTGAATAAAATGGTTACTCGCTTTGGGGATCTGACTCTCGCTTTAGAGGCTTATAACCAAGGCCCATCGCGCTTGAGCCGGTTTCTGCGCAAAGGTTATCTTCCTCAACGTTACTCCAATAAAGTTCTAAAAAACTACAGAAAAATACGTTTCCAGCCTATCTAGGGCGGCTCCGAATTTGTTTTTCCTTTAAGACCTTTCTCTTAATTAGCGTGACCCCATGAATAAATTAAGTAATTCATGAACTCTTTTAAAAAAGTATTTACCAATAAAACCTATGGTTTTGTTTCACCCTGTTTCCTGGGGATCTTAATTTTTGCATCTTTTTCTGGATGCTCTACGATTGAGGTTGAGAAAGCTTTTGAGGGAGATCTTCGTCCGGGAAAAGCTAATAGAATAATTGGTGAGTACTGCCAAAGTTGCCATATTCACAAGGATTTTGATCCTCCCCTGCACGTTTCCAAGGTCAGGTCTCTTTATAACCGCCCGGTTTTTAAAAGAGCACGGGAATGCCGATCCTGCCACTATATTGAAAAAAACTGGATGCATAACCAGCATGAACGTAAGACCAGGATGCCGGAAGATGCGAATCGAGGAAAATTCAGGAAGTTTGAAAAAGAGGAATTGAGTCGTAAACGTAAAGGTTGAGCCCTCTCCTGCAAAATAATTTCAATATTCCCTTTTTGAAAATCAGAATAATCCGATTAATATGTAACAGGCAGGCAGTGCTTTTAGAGAATGCCTGGAAATAATCCTGAACGCATGTTTATTTACTTTCCTGGGGATTTTCCAGCAAGAAAGAGTGGGATATTGAGTTGAAGATTTTTTCTAAATTTAAGGTGATGCTGATAGGGGTTCTCTGGATTATCGCCGGGGTACCTGAAGTATATGCATTTTCTGTTGGAGGATTTCAGGTTCAAAGCAAGTTTGGAGAAAAGTTCAAAGCTTCCCTTGAAATCACTTTAGATTTTGACGGGCCTGTAGAAGTAGATATAGGGGGCTTGGAGGACTATAACAAGCTGGGACTGAATAGACAGGATATTATAGACGCTTTAATTTTAGACCCCATCGAATCCAGTAAAGGTCTAAAAAAAACAATTAAAATCCGCTCCACTAATCCTTTATTTTTTCCTTCTTTCAACCTTGTTGTCAGGACAACTCACAATGGGGGAACATTGCTGGAAAATTTTCTGGTAACGGTGGATTTTCAGCAAAGCCTGGCTTTAAATGTTCACCGGAATAAGAAAAATACCTCCAAACTCCGTGAGGGCAAGCCAGAACCTCTGGTGGATCAGCAAAAACCCTCACAACCTGCAGAGATACAACAGCTTAAAAAGCAGGTTTCCAGCTCCCCTATAAAATCTGCTGAAGCTAAACAGCCTGAAAGTGCTTCCAGGACTGCCGCATCCAGGGAGTCCAATGGAGAGCCAAATAATTCTCAGAAGGTGTCTCCTGAGAAGGCCAATATTGTCCCGCCGAAAGGCATTGACCCTGTCCCTGCTAAGGAGCAAGTGGTGCACCGAAGGCGCGCTTCAGGGGTTATTTGGGCCCATCCTAGACCCATTCCAGAATTGGTCGCCGCGATACCGTCTCAGGGCAGCAAACCCCCTGCTAAGAAGCATGTGTTGCAGAAAGGGGAAAGCTTGTTTTCGATTGCCAGAAAACTCAAGTTAGATAAATACCATCCCGCGCAAATTGCGGTCGCTATCTGGATGCAAAATATTGATAAATTCATTTTTGGCAATATCAATGGCATCCGAGAAGGGGTGCAACTGGACTTGCAAAACTTGGATAGTGTTCTTGCAGAAATAGACCTGGGTGCAGCAAGAGGAATTTTAAAAAGTCAAAATGTGGAATGGGATCTTGCAAGAAATGCGACTCAGGTTGAGGCCGAAACTCCAGAAAAAAGCGTCCCTGAAGTGCCACTTCCTTCAGAAAGATTAGAGGATTATGCAGACCTGTTTGAACGGGTTATAGGCTGGCAGACTACTTGGGAAAATATGGACATTGAGGGTCACCTCGCTTATTACCATGATTTGAAAATTGAAAACCCATTTCAAGTTAGGAAGAAAAGGTTTCTATCCAGGCATCCTAAGCCTCACCTGGAAACTTCGTCCAAAATGCTGGTGATGAAGGAAGGAATTCCTCTCGTGTTTTTTGAACAGAAATTTTCTTCAGAAACTCTGAACAGTCTAGGTCTGAAGGAATTGGAATGGACTCGATCCCAATCAGTTTGGAAAATAAGTGGAGAAAAATTTTACAAAAACCCGTCTCACTCAGGCCAGGAACCATTGGCAAATCTAAAGAATTCGAGTACACCTGAAAAGGAGGAAAAGACTACTAAACTTTCTTTCGTCATTCATGTTTCCAGTCATGCTAATGAATCTTTGGCAGTTACTTTATCCAATCGATTGCGAACCAACGGGTTTGACGCTTATTGGGTTCCGGTAAGAATTTCCAAGGAAATCCAGATTTATCGGGTATATGTGGGGCGATTCTCAGATTGGAACCAAGCCCACAGAATCGTTCGAATATTGAGAAAGAAACCTTTTGGAGGCCATGCAACGGCTATCCCTTATCCTTTTGCGTTACAAGTTGGGGAAGCGGGTTCTTTAACAGAGGCCAGAATGTTATTGGAGTCTTTGCGGAAATCCGGTTTTTCGGGTTTGCTGCTGGTATCCCATAAAGATTCGAATGGAATCCTTTTCCGAGTGGTGATAGGTGCTTATAAAAAGACAGGGAATGCGACTTGGATGCTCCAACAGCTTAAGCAGTCGGATTTTGTCAGCAAATTAATCTCCCCGTAGTAGGGTTTAAAAAAAATCTAAAAGAAGCATAAGAAGGAAACAAAAAAAGCCGCTCACTGTAAAGTGAGCGGCTTTAATTTGTAACCAAAAAACTATAGGGAATTTTTCAAAGTAGGAGCTGGTTTAAAGCCAACAGTTTTACTGGCTTTAATTTTGATTTCCTCACCTGTTTGAGGATTCCGACCTTTTCTTGCTTTACGGCTTCTAACCGTAAATGTTCCAAAACTGGGGTAGGCAAACCGTTTTTCTTTTTTGATTGCTTTGGAGATTGCTTCGAAGGCACCATCAATAACATCTCCAGCCAATCTCTTGGTTAGGCCATCATCTTTACAACTTTTAATCACCGCGTTAATTAATTCGTCTTTAGTCAAGGTTTATCCCCTCCTCTCAAATCAGCGTTATTAGGCTCGTGCATTATTATGAAACCTTCCTCAAAAGTCAAACAAAAAAAATATCAATTTTCATTTCTGGCCTTTATTGAGGGGGCGAAATCGACCCTTCGGAATTGAATGTGATAAAATAAAATTGAAAAATATAAGGATTTTGACTGTGATATTTATTCCAGTTAAGAGTAAAAAAACCTGTGTTTAGAAAAGTTTTTCAGGGTGTTTTGGGGTACTTATATTTGATTTTAAATAGATAACTTTAATTTTTTGAGGATTGATATGGCCGTGCTAAAGGTCGCGAAATTAGGCAACCCCGTTTTGAGGCAGGTTGCCGAGAAGGTGAATTTGAATGAATTGAAAGACCCGAAAGGTGAGCTCCAAAATTTTATAGATGATATGATCGACACGATGCGTGAAGAGGGAGGTGTTGGCTTGGCGGCTCCGCAGGTCAATCGTTCCATACAAGTCGTGGTCCTGGAATATGAAAATAATGAGAGATACCCTGGGGAGCCTCCCATTCCCGTGACAGTTCTTGTCAATCCGGTATTGTCAGAGTTTAACGATGAAAAGGTTCTGGGATGGGAAAGCTGTTTGAGCCTCGTTGATTTTAGAGGGCTAGTTCCACGTTTCACGTCGTTAATGCTCAATGCCTATGACCGGCAAGGGAATAAGATAGAAAAACGGGCCTCAGGTTTTGAGGCGGTGGTTTTACAACATGAAATTGATCACCTAAATGGGAAGGTATTTCTGGATCGTATGGAAGACTTGACCCAATTATCCTATCAGGAAGAGTTCGAAGAATTCTGGCTGAAAAAAGATCCAGCCCCATAAATGAAGAAGGATTGACATGGACAACTCCTTGGAAGAAGAGATCCTCCATCTATACGAGGAACCGATGATTGGTGCTACCTACACTAATACCTACGGGGAAGAGAATATCCAGAACCTGGTTGGGAAGTATCGCAGCCTCAATGAACCGGGGAAGATGTTGGAAATTCTAATTCGTTTTTCCCAGTCTACAGATCTGGCGACTTGTTTCATTTCGGTGGGAGTTCTTCATGCTTTGGGAAAAAATGAGTACGTTCAAAAAGCTTATAGCTGGGCTGAAACCCAGGAAGATTCGGCCCGAATCATTAGCCATTTCGATATCGGAAAGTCGGTGGCAGATTATTTTACTTCAGCCTGATTTTTGGCAGGTTGATCCCCCGCAATAGGATTTGGGTTGAATCCACTTGGGTCTACAGGGCATACAGAGCCAACGCATGCCCCCTGTTCCAGTCTATTCCGAAGAAAGACCAGGAACCCCGACCATAAAAGTCCTGGAATGAGTACCAGTCCCCCCATCCACAATGCGATCTGTTTGATATTCATGTCCCATCCGTCTACAGCATATCCCACGCCAAAATTGCTGAAGCCCATCACCAAAGTTAACAGAGCAAGTTCAAAGCTAAAAACCCTACCCAGATAATGGTCCGGTGCGGAAAGGTGAATCAAGGCGGAACTGAATACCCAGATGATGGAACCGAACAGTGTGGCTAAGCCAACTCCCAGGGAAAGCGTCCATAGGTTATGGGAGTAGGCGATAAAAATATACGACAGGGCTTTCAGAAAGAATGCGCTGGCAATGGCCCATTGCAAAACCGATGCGGATTCTCCGAAGATTCGTCTGACCAGAACCGGTCCCAGGGCAGCGCCCAAACCCCGCGCAGAATAAAGAATACCGATTCCTAAAGAAGGGGAGACGGACAACAACTGACTGGCCATCAAGGGAATGAGGGTCATGATGCCCCCTGCCACGGCCAGCCCGGCTTTTAGTAATGACAACACCAGAACCATTGGTTCGGCGATTAAATAACGAATAGCCTCTGATAACTCTCCGGTTAGTTTTGGGGAATCCCTTTTTTCGGATTTTTCCTGAGGGGCGATTTTTGAGATAAACCAGGCTGAAAGCAGAAAGGTGCTCGCATCCAGTATGAAGGCAATTTTTATTCCGAACAAATAGACGACCCCTCCACCTAATGCGGCACCAAAAGCCAACATGACTGACCATGTCGAACCGCTTAAAGCGTTGGCGGTGACCAGATCACTTTTCGGAACGAGTGAGGGAATGATTGCGCTTCGGGCGGGTTCAAAAAATCCTGATAGAGAAATCTCAACAATGACTAATGCATAGACTAGCCATAAAGCATCCTGATCTTCCACCAGAAGAAACCCTAGCACTACTACGCAGCGCAAAAGGTCGCTGATAATCATTACGTTCTTCCGGCTGACACGGTCCACTACTACTCCGGCAATGGGGCTGACCAGAACAATGGGCAGGAGTTTTGCCATCATTGCACCAGCCATTGCCATTCCGGAATCGCTGAGTTTAAGGATCAGGGCATAAATGGCGATACTGTTTAGCCAGTCTCCCAGCTCAGACACCACTTGGCCGTACCACAGGTTGCGAAACGAAGGATTTTGTTGTAGCAGGCGAAAATATCCGATTGTTTTTCGGGTTTGCATGCAAAATTCCTGGGAAAAGCTGAGGGTGGGAAGTGCATAATGCTGAATCTATACTAAAGACCCCTGTTCGAATCTGCAACTGGAATTCGTTTTCGGGGTCTGGTATCTTTATTAGAAAAAAACAGGTCTCAGGTTAAAGGGGTTCCATGGAAGAAGAAAAACCGATAATGGAGGAAATTGAAGATTCCAAGGAGAAATGGATTAGCAGGATTTCTCTTTGGGTTTCTATATTGCTGACAACCGCCGTGGTGTTCTGGTATTACCAGGATACTCCCCCGGATTCGCCTGAGGTGGTTAAGATGAGGGTCTTTTTTAAAGAAAGAAACCAGCAAGTGATGACGTTTATAAAGATGAATCTGAATGAACGAATCGCATTTGCCTATAAAAATAAGCACCCCTTCTTTAAGAATTATGTCAAGGCTTCAACGGTAGAGCAGGAAAAAATTCGTTCCCTCATTCATATTTCAACGGATTACACGCCTAACCAATATTGGTTCAATCTCTTTTTCATGTGGGTAATATTTTTTACAACTTTTTGGTTCATTGGCTTAATGGCAGAGGCCTGTATTGTGCTCATGCGGCGCAATTCTGAAGCGCGCATAAAAACCTACCAAAAAGAAAAAGAGCTACGCTTGGAATCGGGTGAAAAAAAGTCTCCTGAAGAATAATTTCTTCTAGCAGGAATTCGGCCCCTATATTATTGCCTTCTCTTAACAAAAGGTGAACTTCGATGGGCTTTGTTTCCAAATTCACGGTAATTAGTTTTTCTTTCCTAATTTTTTTCTGGCCTTCTCAAGTACATGCTGAAAGCCAGGGCCACTTGCCGGGCATTCAATCCAAAACTATTGAAGAACTCATTGAAATGACCGAGCCGAAAGGCGGAGAGGCTCGGGAAAAAGCGAGCCTTTTGCAAAGAGGAAAAAAAACGTATCGGCAATTTTGTGTTCATTGTCACGGAGAACGAGGGCAAGGAAAGGGACGTACTTCCCCTTACCTGTATCCCCTTCCCCGGGATGTGACGTTGGGGATTTTTAAACTCCGCTCGACTCCCGGTAATGCTCTGCCCAGGGATGAAGATTTGTATCAGACCCTTCGAGATGGTGTTCCGGGTACTGCCATGCCTGCCTGGGGAGACGTACTTAATGAGCTGACACTAAGGGCATTAGTGGAGTTTATTAAAACATTTTCCAACCGGTTCCAGTTGGAGTCTCCAGATTTTATTATGCCCATTGGACTGGAACCGGCTTTCGACAGGTTGTCGGTTAAAAGAGGGAAAATACTTTATCAGGAATTGCGGTGTGGACGTTGCCACGGGGAAGAAGGGGGCCGGGAAGGTTCACTGGAACAGGATCTCAACGATGCCTGGGGCAACCCTTCCAAAGTCTATGACCTGAGGCGGACAGAACTCTACAAGGGAGGAGCTACTTCCGATGAGGTGTTTCAGACGCTGGTCACCGGAATGGATGGGACCCCGATGAATGCCTATGATTATGTTTCCGGCGATGAGTTGTGGCATTTGGTTCATTATCTGCAGTCCAATTATGATCAACAGATTCCGGACAGGGTGAAAATGTCTGAGACAATTATTTCGCTGCATGTTTCCGAAGACCTGGTCGCTTCCCCTGAGGCTGATATTTGGAAAAAGGCTCCCAAGACCCAGGTCAAATTGAGAGCCTTACAATCCGTTAGTAGCGGATTCAGCAGGCTTTCTGTGCAGTCTTTACATAATGACCAGAAGATTGCGTTTCGCTTGCAGTGGTCAGATTCCAGCCCGAATCGGGCGGAGCCAGGGGTTTCCCGGTTTTTAGACGGGGTGGCTCTTCAATTTGCGCCAGGCCCAGCAATCCATTCGACCTACTACGGAATGGGTGAGCAAAATAAGTCTGTGAATATTTGGCATTGGAGGGCGGATTCCAATCAGAAGATTGTTGGAAAGGATATCATTCCTCAACCTAAAGCGCTTGATCCATTTCGAGAGCAGGCTGTAGAAGAGCTCAATGCTTCCGGATTTGGCACCCTCACGGTACAGTCGCTGGAGGACCAGCAGGTTGAGGGAAAAGGGGTATGGCAGGATGGGCGGTGGGCGGTAGTTTTTGTCCGCGAACTTGATACGGGGAGTTCTTTCGATGCGCGTTTTGTGAAAGTTAGAAAAAAGCTGATGGCCGTAGCTTTGTGGGACGGGACTTTAAAGGAAAAAAATGCCAATAAACGAGTCAGCTTTTGGCAGGAATTAAAATTTAAGTGATGAAAGTTAGCATACAATTTTTGCCCCATGCAAACTTGCCTGGTTTAGAGTAATATAAGATCACTTCTAAAACTTATGTTCATCATGCTGCCCACGCAGTATTGGATCTAAATGCAAATTTAATCTATACCTGCTTTTAGGTCCCCATAAAAATTTATGGATGCCAATCAGATTCGGTTTGCGATTTTTTTAGCTGTGTTTTTAGTGATGCTGGGGCTGGAGTCTGTCATTCAGCGTCATCCTACCGTTGACTCCAAAACCTCTCGACTAAAGATCAATTTTGCTTTAACGGGTATCAACATTGTGTTGGTGCGCCTGTTTTTTGGTGCGGCAGCGGTTGGAGCCGCCCAATTTGCTGGGGAAAGAGGATGGGGGTTGTTCAATTACCTTCAATGGCCGGAGGGCTTGGAAACCTTGCTTTGCGTGGTCCTTCTGGACTTGATGGTTTATATCCAGCATGTGGTGGTACATATGATTCCTTTTTTCTGGCGTTTTCATATTGTGCATCATTCGGATCTCGATCTGGATGTTTCGTCCGGATTGCGGTTTCATCCCATAGAGATTATGGGCTCCATGATTTTTAAAATAGGACTTGTCTTTGCCCTCGGTCCTTCACCCATGACGGTTATAATATTTGAAGCGATTCTAAATGGAATGGCTCAGTTCTCTCATTCCAATATTACTTTGCCGGAGAGTCTTGACCGCGTGCTACGTTATGTGATCGTTACGCCCGATATGCATCGGATTCATCATTCGGTAGAGAAAAGGGAAACGAACTCCAATTTTGGCTTCAACCTGTCTATTTGGGACCGGCTTTTGGGTACCTATATTCATGATGCATTGAAACCACAACCCCGGATTATAATTGGGGTCAACAAGTTTCGTACCAGTGAGGAAGTGTCTTTAAAAAATTTATTGATGATGCCTTTCAGGGAAATTCCCGAAAACTACTCGCTTTCCCCTGAGAAAAAATAAGGAGCAGTTATGGTTACAAGGTTGACGAAAATTATAGCTACGCTGGGGCCTGCCAGTGGCAGTAAAGCGGTTATCCGTAATCTGGTGGCTAAGGGGGTCAATATATTCAGGCTCAACCTTTCGCATGGAGATCATGAAACTGTCCGACAATGGATTCATTGGATCCGCGAAGTGGAAAAGGAACGCCACACTTATATAGGAGTTCTTTTGGACTTGCAGGGTCCAAAGATTCGTGTGGGAAAGTTTGAGCAGGGTTCCATTCAATTAAAGCGTGGTCAAAAAGTGACATTTACCACAGAAAAAAAGATGGGCAATTCTTCTCTGATACCCGTTCAATATGCCCGTTTTCATAAAGAAGTGGGTGTCGGTAACCGGATTTATCTGGATGATGGAAAACTAAGTGGTGTGGTGAAGGAAATATCCGGCCCACAGGTAAAGGTAGAAGTCCTGGTAGGGGGGACATTGTCGAACCATAAAGGGTTGAACCTGCCCGATGCCCAACTTACTACCGACCCCATAACGGCTAAAGATAAGGTGGATCTCAAATTTGGTCTTCAGGAAGGGGTGGATCTGGTGGCCTTGTCTTTTGTGGGTGCGGCAAAAGATATAACGCGGTTACGCCAATTGATTCGCAAAGGAGGCGGAAAAGGAGTAGAAGTCATCGCTAAAATTGAGCGGAAGCAGGCGGTGAAAAATTTAGAAGAAATTGTCGAAGCCGCAGATGGCATCATGGTTGCCCGGGGCGATTTGGGAATTGAAATTCCTCTGACTGAGGTTCCGGTGGTTCAGCAGAAAATTTTGCGGGAAGGGGCCAAGCGTTCGAAACCGGTGATTGTTGCCACTCAGATGCTGGAATCGATGATTGATAATCCACGCCCGACTCGTGCGGAAGTTTCTGATGTGGCCAGTGCTGTTATGGATTGTGCCGATGCGATCATGCTTTCGGGAGAAACGGCAGTAGGCAAGCATGCAGTCTTGGCAGTAGGAGTGATGGTCGAAACGGCGTTGACTACAGAAGCCTATATGGCAGAAACCAGAGTGATCGAACCTTTGAGCCAGTCTTTCGGAGAAGACCCGAGTATTAACGCAGGCATTACCTATTCGGCTAATCGAATGGTGGAGTTGTTAAAGGCAAATGCAATGGTAGTATTTACGCTAAGTGGTGGAACGGCAAAAATGATGGCGAGCCCTAAACCGATGGTTCCTATATTCGCCTTGACCTCCACGTTGCAGCGAGCGCGTTTGCTGAATCTGGTGCGCGGAACCGTACCCTTTTTGGTAGAGGAAGACCGGCATCTTTTGTTACATATTGAGCAAATGATCACCATGTTGAAAAATAAAAGGCTGCTGAAAAAAGGGGATCGTGTAGTGATCACCACAGGAATTCCGGTCGGCATCCCCAATTGGACTAATGTGATCAGAGTAGAAGAGGTCCATTGATTGAGGTTGGTGGAAATCTTTTTTCTTTAACTTTTTCATAATAAATTCATTATGTCTCCCAGATATTATTTGGGTACCGCGATACTGGTTGCTGTTCTTACGCTGGTCATCAGTGTATGGAAGCAAAAACAAACCAAGCGCGAAATTTTTGGGGTTATGGTGAAAGTGATCTTAACTTTGGCTGTAATCGTTGGGGGAGTTTTTGGTTTTGCTCAACTCCTTGCTTATTGGGGCGTGGCCCAATCTGGATTCTTTTTGTGAGCACTCAACCCTCAGACTTATCAGGATTTATGATCTTTATCCTGATCCTGTCTTTTATCACCATCTCATACTTTATGGGGATGCTGGTCCATTCCTCCTTAATGTATGAAGACAAAAATAATATAGGAAAAGACAGTAGGAATGGATGGATTTTGAGCATGGTCGCAGGGACCGGCATTACGGGATGGATGTTCTATTATGGATACTACGCGAATTTTCTAAGATAACTTTTTTTTTAAAGGGACAGAAGGTCAATCAGGTTTTGGCAATCATTTTTATATGCCAGAAATTCCTCGACATCCTCCTCACTCAAGTCATCGGTTAAATTATCCTCGATTAAATCAATAGCATCATTCAACCCGCCGGCAACAATATCCAAATCTGTTTCGGTCAATGCATAAATGGAACCGCTTTGTTTGAGCTTGTCGAACACTCGAGTATATTTCGCCTTAAAGTCCACAAGCCTGTTCTTTTGTTCAGGCGATAACTCCTGCTTGAGTTCTGTGTTCATGTCCGAGATTGAATCGTTCAGGGCCATTTTTATAATTTCAATTTCTTTTTCTGTAATGGATGCGAGTGATTTCATGCGTTCCTATATTCAAAATTAAGGTTGCTGGTTGGGTCAATATGCAGTCCCGATTTTACCAGAACTGGGACTTCTGATGTTTTACCATAAGTCTGCCCCCGGTCGCATGAAAAATTAATGGATGGGCCGTTAATTATTACAGAGGTCATAAAAACTAAGCCGGCTCATAACGGGTGGTGCCCAGTACAAGCCGACCAATTGTTTATCTCAAGAGGCAGGTTTAACCTCGATTTTTTTCGGTTTTGCCTGCTCTTTTTTTGGCAAAGTAACTTTCAATATTCCCTGATCCAATTCCGCTGATACAGTTTCGGGATTAATCTGATCACTAAGCCGGAAGCTTCTCTCAAAACTTTGCCTGCTAAACTCCTGGATGCTGTAGTCATTTTTATCGGCCTCTGAACCCTGTTCTCGACTGCCCTTCAGGGTCAAGAATCCATTGTGGAACTCAATAGAAACATCCTTTTCTGTAAAGCCGGGAGTTTCTGCCTCAAGATAAAATGCTTCGTCTTTTTCTGTAACATTGACTTTAGGCAGGACCGTTGGATGGTCCAGGTTTGCCCGGGGAAAATCAAAAAACCGGTCCGTATCGAAAAACCTGTCTAAAGTTTGCTCTGGATTAAATGTAACGAGATTCATGATGCTCTCCTTTTGAAAGAGGTTAACGTTGCAATTATCACGTCTCTCGGCCGAGAGGATATTCCTTATCCTGTTATATAAATAAAATCCCTTGTAGCGAGTGTCAAGCTAGGCAGAAAAATAAATTCTACAAAAATAATGCTATAATTTATGTGGATAAATTGAAGGCAAACCGCTGGATTCATTAAACTCTAAGGGGAGATGGAGGTTTAAATGGATTATACGATTTGTGTAGTTGAAGATGAAAGAGTTTCCCGGACAATGATTATAGAATTACTGAAAAAAATGGGAATTACTAGAATAATTGCGTCAACAAATGGTCAGATCGCTCTGGAAAAACTTCAGACTCAAAAAGCCGATTTGATTATTTCTGACTGGCATATGCCGGTGATGGATGGTCTGGAATTTTTCCGGGCTGTTAAAAAGGAAAAGGCATTTCAAGATACGCCGTTCCTAATGGTGACCGTGGAAGATTCAAAAGAAAAAGTAGTCGAAGCGTTGAAGTTGGGAATACGCGACTACATCGTCAAGCCCTTGTCCAAGGATAGTTTTGAGAGCAAGGTTAAAACTCTATTGAAATTCTAGAGTTTCTCTCTACCTGTATCACATCAATTGCTAAAAAGTGCGATGCCGAAAGAGAAGGCGGCATAAATCACGCAGAAGATGCAGGCAAAAAAAGGTTTCCTGTAAATATCGGAGAAATTTTTCATGCCTCCATTATATTCCTTTTCGCATTTTCTTACAATATTCTATCCCTTCAAGCGGAAGTCCTGTATTTCACCTAAGCACTCTAGAGAATAAAGCAACCAATGTTGAAGGCGGCTTATATTGTTACCGCTGTTTCGGAGTATTTAAGTTGTTTCAGTGGTCGGCGGTGCCGGAGGCTATACGATCCATTAGAGCAAAAAAGACACCGCTCAACACAAAGGCCATGTGGATGACAACTTTCCACGTGAACATTTCCACGTTGGCCGCGGAAGGTTCGTCAGGAATCTCCATAAAAGTTTTCAAAAGGTGAATAGCAGAAATTGCAACAATAGCCCCAATGACTTTTAGTTTGAGCCCACTAAAGTCAACTTTCCCCATCCAGTCAGGCCGGTCTGAATGTTCACCCACATCAATTTTTGAGACAAAGATTTCGTAACCCGAAAAGATGATCATGAGAAGTAAAGACCCGATTAGGGTGATATCTATCAGAGCCAGAACACCAATTATTACCTCACTTTCGGGAGTGTCAATCACGTGGGTGGTCAAATGGCTCAGTTCCTGAGCAAATTTCACAAAAAGCAGGGCGATGCTAATGACCAGACCAATGAAAAAAGGGGCCAGTAACCATCTGCTATTGAATATAAATTTTTCTAACAGTTGTTCAATTTTATGGGCCATGACAGGTTTCCTGTGAAAGCGGGGCGATGCCCGTTTTTCATCTCATGATTAAAAAGTGGACTGAGGGTTAAACCCGAAAGTCCTTAAATTAGGAGTGGGCAGAGAATTTCTGCAGGTAAAAACATCCTGCTACTTGCCGGTCTGGCAAAGAGTGGAAGTTTGACAAAAAAGTTCGAACAAAAACCAAGTAGTGTTAATCACCTTAGAAAAGTTCGCTCTCTGCGGAGGAGTGGGCCCAACAGGATTCGAACCTGTGACCTACCGGTTATGAGCCGGGGGCTCTACCAACTGAGCTATAGGCCCACGCAATCAGCTTTCAATAAAACTGCGTAATTTTTTGCTCCGGCTGGGATGCCGCAGTTTGCGTAGA
>JABHBK010000035.1 GCA_018673915.1 Nitrospina sp.
CGTTTTCAACTATATCGAGATGTTCTATAATCCAAAACGAAAGCATGGCAAGAATGGGATGCTGTCACCCATAGACTTCGAACGACAGCAAAACATGAAACTACGAAGTGTCTAGAAAATCAGGGGCGCATCACCGTAGGGTTTGCTGGCACAGCCCTGAATTAGCTCTAAATTGTGATCATTAAAGTTCATTTTGTCCAGCGGGATGGGTTTGCTTGCGGCCAGAATACGCAGAACGGCGTCTTCGTTGCCCCCCACTGTAGGACAGGTCGCGACCCGATATTCAATTTCCTTTTTGCCGTATTTCATTTTGATTTTTCCATCCTGGGGCAAACGTCTTTCGGCAATATCCAACTTGGACATGATTTTGATTCTGGAGATGAAAGCTTGCTTGTAAATGGAAGGAATTTCCTCATAAACGGTACAGGTACCATCTTTTCGATAACGGACCACTATAGTTTCTTTGCCAATGCCTGGCTCAATATGAATATCTGAAACGCCCTGGTCATAAGCATCGATCAAAACTTTGTTGACCAATCGCACAATGGTACTGTCTGTTTCGCTGATGGCATTGGCCCCGTCATCTTCCTCCTGGTCTACCTCCACATCACCCTGTTCATCTTTGAGTGTGCTTAACAGGGTAGACATTCCTTCAATCGTGGTTTCCGATGAATCTGCGGCAGAGAAATCTTCTCCCAAAGAGGAATTTAAAAAGTCTATGATATCGACTTTCAATCCGATCTTATATTCGATCTCCTTTTTGGGGAAGATTTGGCGGATGTTCTGGTTTCGATCCGGGTTCAAAGGGTCATTGATCAGTAAGGTAACTTTGTCGCCCTCTTTTTGAATGGGAATCCAGTAATTTTTAGTTAAAAAATTCCGGTTTAATCCAACCATCATTTCTGCTGGCAGGATCACCGTATCACTGTAAGGGAAATAGGGGAGCCCGTAAAAAGTTTCCAGGGATTTTCCCAGGTCCTTTCTTTGTAGTTTAAAATCGACCATTAATATTGCTTCTACGTCAATCTGGGTTTTTCTTGCTTTGGCTGTGGCCTGAGTCAATTCTTCTTCGGTGATAATCCCATTTTGTATTAAAAAACTAAATTTGGTTGGCTTGGATGGAACGTATTTTTCCTGATTATGAAAAGCCAAGGCCAGGGTTTCGGAAATAATGGTAGCGCTCTTTTCATCCTGAGCCGTAAACTTCTCGCCATTTAATTTGTTAACCAGTTGCAGGACTCCCATGAGTTTTCCTGCATGAAGCATGGGATACCCCAAAACAGATTTAGTAACGCTTCCGGATTTTTTGTCCCACGAGCTGTCGAATTTGAGGTCGGGATGGTAACTTTGCAGGGCCTGCTCGTTATAGACATCGGTGATATTTACGCTTTTTTGATGCATGCCAACCCAGCCGGCGATGCTTACGGGGGAAAGAGGAACCCGGATTTCGTTTATTTCTTCACCCGACTTGATCTTGGAAAAAATTTCATTTTTTGGTCCATCAACGGCATAGATGGTGATGGCTTGCGCCTCAAACAGCTTTAAAATGGATTCCTTGAGTTCGATAAGTATTTCATCAATGTTTTTTGCCGAATGGATAGCTTGGGAAATACGGTGGAGGTTTTCCTCCGGCGAAAGAATCTCAATGACAGGAAGCGGTTCCTTGTCATACTCTTCTTCTATTTTTGCTAAAACTTTTCCTATTATGGGTGAAATTTCCCGGGCCAATCTAAAATCTGACTCGGTAAAAGCTTCTCCACTCTTTTCGCGGATTACTTCCATCACGCCGATTAATTTTTTGTTGTGGGGCACAGGAAGCACCATAATTGCCTGGGTCTTGATACCCAGAGGGGTGTCCAGAGTGGAGCCTTTTGATAGTTGAGGGTGAAGGTTGGACAGGTCTTCTTCTGCATAAGCATCGGCCAGGTTTATGGGCTTGCCCACCCCCGCAACATACCCTGCAAGACTACTCGTTGAAATATCTACCCTGATTTCTGATTCAAGGTTTTCTATCGCGTTACGAGAAAATAGTTGCCGGTTTTCCCTGTCCAGAGCAAAAAGGGTGATTGCTTCACACTGCCAAGCTTCCTTGAGCTCATGGATCACATCTGGAACCACTGCGGCGATATCATGGGTTGTTTGAGCCTGGGCCAGGATGGACTTGAGTTTGGCACCATTTTCTGAAACGGGACTGGCTAGAGTACTTTGAACACTATCCATTGTTTTTTGGGGGTTTGCCCCAAAGTTAGTTGAAATTAGAACATGACCTCACGTAAGTTTGAATGGTTTTTAGCGATAAAAGCCCAAACCAACCTAAGGAGGCCATGTCATGAAGAAAGTACTGAAAAAAGGTAAAAGAGGCAATAGCA
>JABHBK010000063.1 GCA_018673915.1 Nitrospina sp.
CCCCGCCCGGGATCGGTAGGTTTGGGTTGTTTGGGAGCGTAAACTTTAATTCCCGTAAACGGTATGCTAACGAGGAGGGACACCTGTGAGTAAAAAGACTGTAGTATTTATGATGTTGTTTGCTTTCGTTCTTGGTCTGACCAGTGCGAATGCGGCTACCATCAAAGCTGTAAAGGTTCAGGGGAATATTCCGATTAATGCGGATGATCCTTTCTGGACACGTTATGGTCCAACATTCCACAAGCATGTTGTGGTTGACTTGGATCCTCAAATGATCACCAATCCCATGTGGCCGGCACCTGCGACCAAATGGGTAAATGTACGAGCCGCTACAAACGGTAAGGAAATCGCAGTTCGTTTGAGCTGGACGGATCCGACCCGTAATGACATTATGGTTCGTTCACAGCAGTATAAAGATCAAGCAGCTATCATGTTCCCTGTGAATCAGGGCGGCGAAGAGCCTCCTTTCACAATGGGTGGTGATGGTGAGCGTGTTAACATTTGGCAGTGGAAAGCAACCTGGGACAAAGAGGGTGCTGGAACAACTGGAAATGCTGGCATGTCGGATATGGAAGATCAATATAAGTTCATGGCTATGGGTTCTGGTAGTTACTACATGTATGAGCCTTCTGGCAAGCTGACTGGTAAAGAGCCTGCTCACGCTTCTGGTTCCAAAGAAGATGGAAGCAAAAGTGGCGGCGCTGGTGATATCAGCAAGCGTGGATCTTATGTTGACTTTGGTATGGGTAAAAACGAAGGCGTATTCAACCCGGGTCGTGCTACCGGTAATATGCTTTCCGATGCGTCCATGCGCATATCTCCTGTTGAAGACTTGAATGCGGAAGGGTTTAGTACTCTGACCACTCAGGCTCATCAGGATGTACAAGGTAATGGCAACTGGTCTAACAACCGTTGGTCAGTTGTTTTCAAACGTTCTTTGACTAATTCTGATTCTAATGACACACAGTTCTCCGGCGGAAAAACTCCGATGGCGATTGCTGTATGGAATGGTCAGAACAAAGAAAGAAATGGTCAGAAGGGTGTAACGCAGTGGAATGAACTGCAATACTAAGCCTTAACGCGGAGTAATCCGCAAGACCAAAGAATAAACCCAGGGGAGGTTCCGCTTACGCGGTTCCTCTTCCTGGGTTTTTTTTTGAGGAAAAACTAAACTTTTAGGAATTACAAAACTTTACTGTTTGACCGGCCAGCCCATTTGCCCCCAACGTTCCATTCCCCCATTTCCCACACAAACAATATTGTCTAAACCGGCATTGGTCAAAGCTTCAGATGCCATTTTTGCCCTCCCGCCCATTTTGCAGTGGACATAAACTTTATCGTAAGATTTTAAATCTTCGGAAATACCGCGAACCTCTTCATGGGGAGTATTTTGAGATCCCTCAATATGCCCAGCCGAATACTCCTCTGGCGACCTGACATCAAGAATCAAACTGTTCTCGCCCATGTCCTGAACCAGATCATGCAATTCATCAATAGAAATAATATCCATCACTGCCTCAATTTAAAAATGTTTCTGAGTTAAAAGTATCTTCCCAATGTGTTGGATTATATCACGAAGAAAAAGATTCAAAGTCAAAAGGAGCAAAATCAGAATATTGACAGAAAGGGAATTTTTGACTATTGGGGGAATTAAATGCCAGCAAATATTTTGACGATCCCAAATAAATATTTTCTAAAATTATAAAAGGAATTTCCCTAACCTCAACAATTTAAAGGCTTATAAAAACCCTGGAAGGTGACGTTGGAAAATATTTAAAGTTTGGTACACCTTTTGCTTATTAAGCCAATAAAGAAATGTAACAAGGAAAAGAAAATGCATGAAGGAATTTTCATAGCGGCCTCTGCAGGTTTAAAGCAGGGGAAAAAATTAGAAGTTATAGCGAACAACCTGGCTAATGTAAATAATACAGGATTCAAAAAGGATAGCCTGGTTTTTAAAGAATTTATGCCTCCCTTTCCACCTGACCAAGGTCTTGAGGCAGGAAGAAATGCTTTATTGCCCCCTGAAAATTCAAACTCAAATGTGTCTTATGTAGGAATTTCAGATCAATACACTGATTATTCCCCGGGAGCCTTTAAAAGAACTGATGGAGTTTTAGATGTAGCTTTAAATGGCCCGGGATATATAAGTGTTTCTACAGAAGAAGGGGTTCGCTACACGCGCAACGGAAATTTAAGGTTAAACACGAAAAGTCAACTGGTGAATCAAAAAGGTCAGCAGATTCAAAATGAACAGGGAAATCCAATAGTAATAGATGCTCCGGGTGCAGATATATCAATAGATCAAGAGGGAAATATATCAGCGGGAACGGGTTTAAACAATCTAGTTATAGGCAAAATAAAAGTCGTTGATTTTGAAAACACAAAAAGTTTAGAAAAAATCGGAGATGGTTTATTCCATCAAACAGACCCAGAAGCAAAAATAAAGCCGGCAAAAGGAACAGGGGTACGACAGGGCTTTCTAGAAAACTCAAATGTATCTACTGTGGAAGAAATGACAGATATGTTGGCAACCTTAAGGTTATTTGAAACTTATCAAAAAATGATTCAATCCATAGATAGCATGGACGACCAATCGGTAAATGATATAGGAAGGGTCGGTTAAGGCTTAACAGGACCTAATATTTATAATTAAAAGGTATTTAAAAAATGATTCGATCCTTATATACAGCAGCTACAGGAATGAACGCCCAGGATTTAAATGTAAGCGTAATTGCCAATAACCTGGCAAACGTAAATACAGCTGGGTTTAAAAGAAGTCGTCCAGAATTCCAGGATCTCCTGTATCAAAATTTAAGATTGGTAGGAACTCTTTCACCCAATGGTCAACAGGTTCCGACAGGCGCGCAACTGGGTTTAGGAACCAAGACATCAGCAATTGAGAAAATTTTCATACAGGGAGACTTTACCCAAACACAGAATCCTCTAGATATCGCAATTCAGGGAAAAGGATTTTTCCAAATTTCACAACCAGACGGAACCATCGGGTATACCCGTGCAGGTTCATTCAAGCTAGATAATACGGGACAGCTAGTAACTTCTGACGGTTTGGTATTGGAGCCTGCAATCACGATACCAGCAGATGCCTTGGACATATCAATTGATGCGCAGGGAAGTGTGGCGGTAACTCAACCCGGTGCAACAGCGCCTACTACAGTCGGAACAATTCAATTAGCAACCTTCCAAAATGAAGCGGGACTCCAGGCATCGGGATTCAATTTATTTGAGGAAACAGATGCATCGGGAACACCCACTGTTGGGAACCCGCAAAGTGATGACCGAGGTGCAACGCAGCAGGGTTTTATTGAGCTATCCAACGTAAGTGTAGTTGAAGAATTGGTAAACCTGATTTCTGCACAAAGAGCATATGAGGTGAACTCCAGAACGGTTCAAACGGCGGACGAAATGTTACAAATCGCTAACAATATGAAACGGTAATGATAAATGAAAATCCGTAATAACATTATATTTTTAAAACATTTTTTTTGCGTATGTTTATCTACATTTTTCCTTATGGGAAATATAGCAACCGCTTCAGAAACCCAGGTTTTAACGGTGGAAGAAATTGAAAAGGGTGCGATAGAAAAACTGGTAAGCATTTTACCGTGGGAAAAAGATTTACTTGAAATAAATGTGTATTACAAAGGGGAAGACATAATTCTCCCTCCGGGAAAGAAAGAACTGTTCTACAAAACAGGAGGAAATAATCAGAGAGCTGGAAGAATACCTTTAACCCTTCAAATAAAAATAAACGGAAATTTTTATAAAAGAATCAGGATAAACAGCCGGGTCCTGGTAACCCAGGATGTAGTAAAGACAATCCGTTCGGTCAGAAAAGGGGAAATGATTTCAAGTGACAATATTCAATTGGAAACTATACAAACAGAGCGCCCTTGGAAAAATGCGCTAACAAGTACTGATCTGGCCATAGGCTTTGAAGCGGGAAGAAATTTACCAGTTGGAAAAATATTGACCGCAAAATTTATAAAAAAACCGGCCCTCGTAAGCAGGGGGGACAAAATACTTATATTGGCAGAAAAGGGTTCTATGAAAATAACGGCTCCTGGGATTTTAAAAGAAGATGGCTTTGAAGGAGCAATGGTTCAGGTATTAAACATTGAATCCAAAAAAGTAATTTACGGAAGAATCATGGATGCTAATACGGTGAAGGTAACCTTTTAATGAAAATTATACTTAAAAAATTTAAATGGATTGGATTCTCCGCAATAAGTTTATTGTTTTTTCTTCCGGCATGCTCAACTTCTCACCGGGCGATCGACAGCACCTCCACGGTGATTCCTAAGCACTTATATGCAAAAGAGATGAAACCTGAGTTGCAAGAGGGAGCCATTTGGCCAGGGGACACTTCAGGGAACCTGTTATTTGAAGATAGTAAAGCAAGAAAAGTTGGCGATATTGTTACCGTGACGATTAACGAAACGGCAACGTCAAGTCAATCGGCAACCACTAATACGGCCAAAAATACCTCGGTAAATATGCAAGCTCCAAGTATTTTGGGTTTGCCAAGCAGCTTGGGAGTTCAAAATTTTCTAGGCCTGGGAACACAATTTGACCCGACGGTAAGTGCAAGCGTAGCGAACTCGAATCAGGGTAACGGTACAGTAACTCGAAATGGAACTTTAACGGGTACTATCTCGGCGCTCATAACGGAAATTATACCAAGCGGAAATTTTAGAATTGAAGGTCGACGCTCCGTAACTGTTAACAGTGAGGAGCAAATAATGGTCTTGCGAGGTGTCATTCGTCCTCAGGATATTAACTTTGATAATACAATTTCCTCAATATGGATTGCTGATGCGTCGATAAGCTTAACAGGTGAAGGCGTAGTGGCCGACGAACAAAGAAAAGGTTGGCTTGCAAAAGTTTTTAGCAAAGTATGGCCTTTTTAACTAAACGATATGAAACAAAAAATGAACATTAAAAGATTTTTAATTGGGATTTTGATAGCCAGTGGAATATTTATTGGCTGCCAGGCTGTTGTGGAGGATTTAACAGGCCCAAGTAGCTTAGGAAATGTTCTGGGAATCCAGGGCCTTTTTGGTGGTGCTGGAATTCAAAATGATGGTGTTAGTCAGGCAACGATACGTGTTGAAGTATTTACGGTTGACTTGGTTCCAGTACTCGGGGCGGCAGTTACATTAACGACTACCCTGGGAACTTTGGGAGCTGCTGCCTTAACAACAGATGCATCTGGGACGGCTACAACAACATTAACTTCTGGAGCAATAGTGGGAACAGCTTATATTACTGCCACTGTTGACAATGTCAGCGCAACAACTGCGGTCCCAATAATTTAATTAAATTAATTCTATATGAATCAATTCAACAAAAATTATCTAAAACGATTTAAGAATAAAGGGAAGGAGGGACTTCTTTTTCTTTTATTAATTGTTGGAGTTTTTGTTGCCTGTCAGGGAGCTCTGGAAGAGGGTAATCCATTTGGTCCTTCAACATCGACAGTAAGGATAATACCAAGCACAGTAAATGTGGCGAAGGCGGGAAATTTAACTTTCACCACGCTTGGAGGAACAACTCCGTTTTCCTGGAATATATCGACTACAGGTATCGGGAATATTGTTGCGGACACAGGTGTTTTCACGGCGTTGGCGATTGCTGGTACTGCCACCGTTACGGTTACCGATGCAGTAGGTGACACGGCAACGGCTTCAGTAACGGTACTTCCAAATAATTTGGTAATAGTACCGGGTTCATCTACTTTGAGTGTTGCGGGTGATGAAGTCTTTACGGCAACGTTGACAGGTCCGTCAGGTTTGGCGCAGGCTTCTATCGCAAACGATGCTACAAGTAGTACGTTCACAATTCCGACCCTTGCTGTCGCGGCAGGTGTTGTGACGGTTACTTTCACCCTTCCGAACGGAACCCAGGGTGATCAGACTTTAACCGTGACTATTACCGATTCGGAAAATGGAGATGTCGGAACTGCAAAACTAACTATACTTAATGATGGTAGCTGATAAATCGAATTGAGGAAAATATGTTTAAGAATTTGCTAAGCCAAAAACTTTTGACAATATTTATATTAGTATTTTTCCTTGCAAGTCCGGCAGATTCTGCCCGGATAAAAGATTTATCCAACATAAAAGGAGTCCGAAGCAATCAACTCATCGGTTTTGGGCTGGTAATAGGCTTGACCGGAACAGGTGATAGTGCCACCAACGTATTTTTCTCCATTCAGACAATTGTCAGCATGCTTAAAAGGCTGGGGGTTACTGTACCTACCGCAGAAGTTAGCCAGTTAAAATTCAAAAATATCGCAACCGTTATCGTAACAGCTGACCTTCCGCCATTTGCAAAGCAGGGAGATCATATTGACGTTACGGTGTCTTCTTTGGGTGACTCCAAAAGCCTTCAGGGCGGAACGTTATTAATGACTCCGCTAAAAGGTCCTGACGGAAATACCTATGCAGTGGCACAAGGTCCTCTATCAATCGGTGGTTTTTCCGTTTCAGGATCCGCGCGTGGCGTTCAGAAAAATCATTTAACGGTGGGAAGAATTTCCAACGGAGCTCAAGTCGAAAAGGAAATCAAATATGATTTTAATTCCAAAGAAGAAATTATTCTGGCGCTAAAGACAACGGATTTTACAACTGCAAGTAGGATTAGCAAAGCGATCAATGATGACATGAAAGATTCCCTGGCATCAATGATGAACGGCGGAACAGTGCGAGTAAGGGTTCCGGAACTATATCTAAAAAATACTTCCGATTTTGTGACAAGAATTGAGAAACTGGATGTCATTCCAGACTCGGAAGCAAAAGTAATTATGGATGAACGCACGGGAACAATAGTGATGGGTGAGAATGTTAAAATCTCAAGTGTTGCTGTTGCTCATGGAGCCTTATTCATAAATATAAAAGAAGAACCTGTAGTTTCCCAGCCGCCTCCATTGGCACCAGAAGGTGCTAAAACAGCCATTCTCCCACGTACTCGGATAGCAGTGGGAGAAGGAATCGACAAACTCCTTGTCATTCCTGACAGTATATCTCTGGGAGATGTTGTAAAAGGTTTAAACTCCATAGGCGTCACTCCAAGGGATTTGATTGCTATTCTTCAGGCAATCAAAGCTTCGGGAGCCCTCCACGCTCGCCTGGAACTCATCTAATATTTGTATGGAAGTCAGGAAAATTTTTCCGCATTTCCATTTGAAATTTCCTAGTTCGAACAATTTTAACTTAATAAAATTTCTTATAAACCTATATATTTTAAAGGGTTATATGGATTTCGTGTGATTGGAAAATTTAGGGTGGGTTTTGGTACAGTGTTTGCATTTATTTAAATTAATGGATTTTTAATGAGGACAATATGGATTCTATAAGCTCGACTCAAATTCAAAACTCTCTGTTCAGTCAAATGTCTGAAAGGAATGTGGATGGTTTAAAAAGGCAATCGGATTTTGGCAAGGCGCGTTCTGAGACAGAAATGGAAAAAGTGGCACGTGATTTTGAATCCGTATTTATAAATAAATTATTTGAATCCATGCGAAAAGGCATTCCAAAATCTGGACTTTTGGATAGCAGCTCTATGGATATGTATCAATCTATGATGGACCAGGAAATGGCAAAAGAGCTTTCAAAGCAAAAGGGATTAGGAATGGGTGAAATGGTTTATAACGATTTAAGTCGAATGAACAAAATTCTCAAAGGAGAAAGCATTACTCCTGAGTTTCCTTCGAGCCAAAAAAGTGGAATAGAACTGGGAGAATAAAAAATGAACCGGTTATATAAAAATCTAGAGGATTTGTTAAATCAAAAAATCAAGTTATACGACAATTTTGTGCAGCTGCTGAAAGAGGAGTGGATATGTGTATCAAAATATTCCTATGACTCCTTGAAAGAAATCACGGCAAAAAAGGAAGACCAGGTAATGCAAATGCAGGCACTCGAAAACAGCCGCTCCTGTTTAATGATTAAAATAGCAGAAAAATTAAAAGTCCGGCAATCGAGTTTGACGTTAAAAAAGCTTATTCAATACAAAGATAATCCTTGCAGAAATAATTTAGCTCGTTGTAGGAAGAAGTTACTTTCTCAAATTAAGGAAGTAAATGAATGGAGTGCAAAAGTCAAAAACTTGATGGATCATTCAGCACTATCATTAAAAAAATCATTGGCTTTTATCCATTCTACCGATGAAAAGGCAAATTCTCCATATTCAGCAAACGGCCAGGTAATGGAAGGGCGTGTTGAAGGCCGAATGGTAAGCATGGATGCATAGCAGGAAACGTAATTAATTTTATTTAATTAGGGTTTGATTTAATGACTTCAAATATTTTCAGCATTTTGAATACCGCCAAATTGGGACTGTTGTCGCAACAGTTAGCCATTGAGGTTACCGGTCAGAACATTTCTAATGTTCAAACCGAAGGGTATTCTCGCCAGGAAATAAATTTTGAAGCTACGAACCCTAGAAGTTTTAGCCTGGGTCAACTCGGAACGGGAGTCCGGGTGGCGGGTATTGAACGCTCCCATGATGAATTTTTGTTTTCGCAAATTTTAGGTGAGGGCGATGCTCTGGGCAGGTTTGAGGTTAGAAAAGATGTATTTGACCAACTAGAAATATTACTGAGCGAAAACGGTGGGCAAAGTCTTAATCAATCCCTAAGTAAATTTTTTTCAGGGGTGCAAGATGTTTCAGCCAACCCAACCGGTTTGCCGGAGCGTTCCAACCTGGTATCCGAGGCGAAAAACCTGGCTTCTGTTTTTAACAACCTGGGAGAATCATTATTTCAAATTCAACAGAATCTTGATGCAACAATAGAAGTAGAAGTGACAAGAATAAATAGCCTCACTGAAGAAATTGCTTCTTTAAATAAAGCCATCCATGCCAATGAACCCACAGCATTTAGCGCAAATGATTTGCGTGATAAACGGGATTTAAAGGTCAAAGAACTTTCAGAGCTAATTGACTTGAATTTTGTTGATGAGCAGGATGGACAAATCAGTCTAACTCTTAGTGATGGGACCCCGCTGGTTTTGCAGTCTACAGTTTTTACTCTTGATACTTCCATAAATGGCAATAATAAATCTTTCAAAGATATTGTTATTCAGGATCCCGCTGGCAATAGCACAAATATCACATCATCGATAAGCGGAGGATCACTCAAGGGATATCTGGAAATGCGGGACACAGAAGTGGAGGTTTTGAGAGATAAGCTGGACCGGCTGGGCGCAGGATTTGTGCAAGAGTTTAACAACATTCACCAGCAAGGATTTGGGATTGATGGATCAACAGGGAATGACTTTTTTAGTGCCCTGACACCAACTGTGGTGACCAATACAAGTAATACGGGCTCGGCTACCTTGGCGGCAACAAATGGAGATCCCGCGAATATTTCTGTTGATAAATTTGAAATTACTTTTACAGGTTCCAATTCATTTTCATTATCGAATTTGACCACTGGTGTGAACGAAGGAACGTTTAATTTTACGACAGGTACTACTTTTAACCTGGCAAATGGATTTGCAGTTACCATTTCAGGAACTGCTGCTGTGGGAGATAAAATTAAACTTTCTGTTTCAGAAAGCGCTGCCAGAAATTTTTCTGTTGCCAGTGGAGTTTCATCAAATTCTAATAAAATTGCAGCGGGATTAAATTCCAGTGCTGATGGGGCGAATGCTTTGGAATTAGTGGAGCTACAATCGAAACTAGTTTTCAACAGTATTTCGGTGGATTCAGCAGGATCTGGGTCTTTTACGTTTGATGAATTTTATGGTTCTATAGTTAGTACGATTGGTATTGAATCATTCTCATCTCAGTCTACCTATTCACAGCAGGAAGGAATTCTTCTTCAATTGAATACAAGACGGGAGAGTATATCGGGTGTATCCATTGATGAGGAAATGATCAATATGATTAAGTTTCAGCAAGCTTACAATGCCGCAGCTCGCCTTATCGGCGTGGTCGATGAGCTTCTGGATACCGTGATTTCTCAAGTCTAAGGCGCTAATGCTTCATAAAAAGGGGAACAGGAATGGTTACACGCGTTACTAGCCAGGCGCAGCAAGCCAATTCACTACAAAATATTTTCCGAATTACGGAAGATCTTTTTAAAGCACAACAGGAAATTGCTTCGGGAAGAAGGATTAATAAACCTTCTGATGATCCTGCTGCCATTAGAGATGCTCTGTTATTCCGCTCCAGCATTTCTCAATCGAACCAATTTGTTAGAAACATTGATAACAACCGGCTTTATATTCAGGCAAGTGACTCTGCTTTGGAGTCGGTGGGTGTAAACCTGATTCGAGCAAAAGAATTAGCGGTGAGCGAGTTGGGAGGGTTAGCCTCTTCAGAAACTAGAGGGTTTGCCGCCAATGAATTTGACCAAATTATTTCTCAGATTTTTGAATCAGCTAATGTAAAAATAAAAAATCAATTTGTTTTTTCGGGAACTGCTTTGCGAACCCAGCCTTTTGAACAAAGCGCGTCTGGAGCAGTCTATTTTGGAAATTCAGAGAGGTTTCAAATCGCGGTGGGGCAAAACACCAATGCTGACTTCACGATCCCAGGATCAGAAGTATTAGCAAATGACTTAAACCCCAAACTGACAGGCTCTACATCCATTTCATCATTAAATGGAGGTTCAGGGATTACCCCTGGCTCTATTACCATCACGGATCGTTCGGGTAATTCAGGAACGGTATCAGTAAGCTCATCGGATACGATCGACAGTTTAATTTCTAAAATAAACGCCTTGGGGGGAAATGTTACCGCTTCCATAAACTCAAACGGATCCGGTCTCCAGTTAACGGATGGAAGTTCAGTCATCTCACAGGCTTTAACGGTAGCGGAAGTTTCAGGAGGAAGTACAGCATTAGACCTAGGAATTCTGGGGCAAAGAGATGGAAGCCTATCGGGTTCAGACTTAAACCCGGGAATCACATCGGGGACCTTAATTTCTGATTTAAATGGTGGAGACGGGTTAACTCTAAATCAAATCGATATTGTAAATGGTTCTGCTTCAGGAACAGTTACTTTAAGTTCGGCTACAACTATAGGTGATGTTATCAGTCTGATCGATAGCTCTTCACTTAACGTCACGGCTTCAATTAATAGTTCAGGAAATTCCCTGTTGGTAAATTCCAATAGCTCCTCAACGGTTGCTATCGTAAAAAATGTGGGAACGGATGAAACGGCTGAGAACCTGGGTTTAGGCGGTGGAAAGAATGTATTCACCACTTTATTTAAAATGAGGGATGCTCTAAGAGCGGATGACTCTCTGGCAATTCTGGCATCCTTAGAAAACCTGGATTCAACTTTGGCATCTGTTAACAATAATCGTGCGGTCGTTGGTGCTTCTTTGAGACGGATAGAGTTATCAGACTTTACCCTTGAGCAGAGTATTGTGGATGAATCTGAACAACTAGCAGAGCTTGAGGAAGCAGATGTCGTGAAAAGTGCTTCTGATCTCGCAAATTTGCAGTTTGCACTCCAGGCAACTTTGTCTGCCACAGCGCAAATTTTGCAACCAACCCTATTAGACTTCCTAAGATAATTAGTTTTAAGCAGGATATAGATTAAAGGCCAAGCAAACTCTAATTAAGCAACTCATTGCAGGGCAGGTCTACAATTATGGTAGTTCCCACGCCAAGCTGACTTTCTACCTCAAGCCTTCCGCCATGTTTTTCTATAATGGAATAAGAAACGGATAACCCCAGTCCAGTCCCCTTTTCTTCGGGTTTTGTAGTGAAAAAAGGTTCAAATATTTTTTCTATATCCTCTGCGCGGATTCCCATGCCGGTATCTGAAAATTTCAAGCGTATTATATTTTTGGGACTAGGTTTTGAAAAATTTTTATCTTGATAAAAAGACCAACTTGCATCCGGAGTTAATGTTTCTGCTGAAACAGTAAAAATTCCCCCACCGTGCATTGCGAATTTAGCGTTATTAATAATGTTGAGAAGCACCTGGCGTATTCCATCTGTATCGATATAAACGGGCAATATGTCAGAATGAAAACTTTTAACAATTTGAATGCCATCCATTTGCATTTCTTTTTCAACCAGAGAAAGAACGGAATCAAGCTCTATTCTAATATCTGATTTGACTAATTCCATATTTCCTTTTCGGGAGAACTTTAAAAGGCTACTTATGATTTTAGTAATCCGCTGAATTTCCTCCATAATGGAGTCTAGGTCATCGCACAGTTCTCCATCTTTATTTCTTTCCATCCGTAAAGATTGACTGTGACCGGAAATGATATTTAGAGGGTTTAAAATTTCGTGACACACTCCAGCAACCATTCTTCCAATTCCCGCCAATTTTTCTGAACGAAGAATTTGATTTTGAGCTGTTTTAAGTTTGTCCATGGATGTTTGAAGTTCGCGGTGGGCAAGCGTCAAGTCCACATGTGACTTTTTTAATTTTTCTTCCGCTTGCTTTCTAAGTTCAGCTTCTTTTTGAAGCCCCAAAGCGTAGCGGATGGACTGTGTTACTGATTCAGTAGATAATTTTCCCTTAGTAAGATAGTCCGTTGCTCCAGCCTTCATGGCCTCAACGGCAACTTCCTGATCTCCTTGTCCAGTAAAAAGGATAATTGGAATATCGCACCCCTGCTCTCGAATATTTCGTAAAAGCTGGATGCCGTTTATTTCTCCCAACCGGTAATCAAACATAGCCAAATCATAATTGAAAGGGTTCAGCTGTTTGAGACTACTGCCAATGGACGAATAATGGTCGATAAGGGGGACCGGTTCTCCCAAGCCTTCTTTCAGAATATCCTTGATATAAAAAGCATCATCTTCATCGTCCTCAATTATAAGAATTTTGAGAGATTTTTGGTTCACGGTATGGCACTTTAGGTAGGTAGTTTTACGATATTTAGCCAATAGTTTTGCAAGACCTGCATTGTAACTTTAAAATCCTGATATTTAAAAGGCTTTTGAATAAATGAATTGGCGCCTAATTTATAAGCCTGGCTAATATCAGTTTCGGCCTGAGAAGTTGTCAGAATGATGACGGGAATGCTTTTACGGGTAGGGTGATTTTTAATTTCACTAAGGGTTTCACGGCCATCTTTTTTAGGCATATTGAGGTCTAAAATAATGAGACTTGGTTTTTTCTCGGGGGAGTTACCGGCATCTTCACAAGAATCCAAAAAGTTTAAAAGTTCTTCACCATCTTTTGCCCAATGGATAAAACCAATATTATCTACTTTTTTTAAGGTCTCAACGATTAACAGATAATCGTCTTCATCATCCTCAGCGATCACAATATTTAAATGTTTATATAGGTTGCTCATCTAATTTACTATTTGTGCTTTCTAGTAAAGCTCAATGGATTTAGAAAACATATACAACACTATTTATTTGGATTTGTTCTTAATATCCTGAACAAATTTTTCTCTTTCAATTTTCAATTTTTCTTTAAACTGTTCAATACTTCCATATTCTTTTATATAGTGATCTCTAATTTCATCGATAGTCATAATTTCTGATCCTGTATCACCTACCAGGCAACGTCCCTTTTTGTCACAGGTCCAAATAGGATAATCCTTTCCAACTTCCGGTTTAAAATCTTCAGGGATGTTGTACGAATGGGGCAGGCTAGAATAATTCGGGTCTCTTCGCTCTTCAATGCGGTCTATTTCTTTTACCAAATCATCAATACATTCCCCATCCCAATCACCAATATGATCATCTCCATCTGCTGAAAAGATCTTATTCAGGAGTTCAGGGTCAATCGCTACTTTATCTAAAGAAAAACGCCTTCCTATTTCTGACATTCTATAAAATCCCTACTTTCAATGTAATGTGTGCAGTGAATCTGAAATATAACATAAAACCTAATAAATGGTAAAAATGTTTGATTTAATGTGAGTAATTTAAAAAATTTCAATTTTTAAAGAGTGAACGGTTTTAAATAAAAAAAGGTTTTTAAGAAAAACTGTTTAGGTAATTGGAAAGGCGTTTTGTTTTGATTTTCCGATACTATTGAAAGATATTTTGTTATGAACCTGTATCGATATTTTGAAAGACCCTAAGTGAAAAAATGGTATTTTAATAAATTAGCAACAAATTACTCCAAGTAAAAAGCACCCGTTGATCATAATATCCAGATAGGTAAATCAAGAAATTTTTTATATATAAATTTGATCGATTAGAGGTAGTGTGGTAATTCTTTATTAGTTTTAGATATATCAACCTTAAATAGTGGGAGTAGAATATGGCAACGCATGAACAAATTGTTTCTGCTTATGAAACCTATCTGGCTGAAAGCGAAAGTTTTGAGGCCAAAAATATAAAAGCCGCTGCAGCTCGTGCTCGTAAAGCATTGGGTGAACTTGGAAAGCTGGCGAAAGTCAGAAGAGCGGAAATTCAGGACAAGAAAAATAGCTTGTAGAAAGATGTAGTCAGGGTCCCGCCATTTGCGGCGGGATTATTCCTTTCTTTATCAGCTCTCCTTTAAATGCTCCATAGGTGACAGTAGCTTCCAGTTAAGACCTTATATTTAATCAAGAAGCGGGTAGGCTTGAGGCAATGAGTCTTGCCGTGAAATAATGAAACTAACCCGGAAACCCAGGTCGCCTCGGGGCATGAAACATATGATGGAGGTAAGAAGAAATCCCTGCTAGGGGATTTTGGTGGGGCGGGGACTACCGAATTATCTCTGTAACTTCATGTTTTTAAATGATTATCGTGGTTGGTGATTTGTGAGATGCCCCCAAAGTTGCCCCCAAATATTCATTCTGACTGGCCTAGCACAGCCTTGGCAAGTTGGATCGCGTCCTGATTTATAGTTTTTTGTTGCGGCGTAGACAAGCCCTTGATTATTTCTCCTTGCCGATGGTTCCCCACGTTACCATAGCTATAGAAAGTTGTCAGCACCTTTTCATGGCCAAGATTCTGACTCCATGCTTTGAACTGCTCGGGGGTCTGACAGACGGTTTCGCCCAGGCGTACCAGCGTATTTCTGAAGCTGTGCGGGTTAAAATAAGAAAGACCTCCCAACTCAAATGCGTTACGGAAAATTGTGCGTATCGGCGTGGCATTGCTCCAATGGTTTCGTTTCAGTCCGACCACCTCAAATTGATGCTTGGTACTCAGCCCTACTTGCGTTGCTGGGAAAAGCGGGTCATCGTTCCCCCAATGCTCCTCTTCTAGCAGATAACTCACCCAGTCTACAACGATTTTGCGAATATCATTCCCTACCGGAAAAAAGAAGGTCGTGAAGGTTTTGCTAAATTTAGTCTTCACCTCACGAGCATCCTGTTCAACCTTTCCTGCAATTAAATCTATATGTTTCAACTTCATCGAAGCAATGGCACTATCCCTTGCACCAGTGAGAAGCGTGAATGCTATGAGAGCGCGGTTCCTTCTTTCAATCTCTGTATCTACGGGCATTGTTGAAATAACATGTTTCACCTGTTCTAAGGTTGGAGCTTTCTGTTCCCGGTGGGCGGTCGCGATGCGCATGTCTTTATCGGATATATTGAAATACTCAGCATCGTAGTAGTGAAAGCGGGATTTATATCCCGACTGACCAGAAAGCCATTGAAAGAATTTCTTGAGGTTTGCGAGAGTCGAGTGCAGGGTTGCCTTGCTCAACTTTTTTCCAGTCTGTTGGTTCTTCTGTTCGGCAAGATGATTCTTGAACGTAACTGCCTGTTCGTAGTGAAACTTCTTAAAGTCTCGATATTTCATAAAGACCTCGAACCGATTAAGAGCCTTGGCTACCGCATCCACCGTCGCCTCGCTTTGGCGCTTGGCTTCTTTCAAAAAAGAAAAGTAAC